>NZ_LZJK01000097.1 GCF_001667945.1 Mycolicibacter sinensis
TGGCGGGTGTCGGATTCGTCGTCGCCATGATCACCGGCATCGCCGGGCCCCTGGTGCAAGTCACTGGCGCGCTGTCCCCGATCCAGGCACTGGACACGCCGTGGATCAGCGGGACGGGCGCCGTCCTCGCCGTTGCCGGCATTGTCGCCACCCTCTACGGACAGCGCGACATGGGCGCATCCTGGCGCATTGGCGTTGATTCCAGCGAAAGCACCACCTTGGTGCGCCGCGGCGCATTCGCATATGTACGTAACCCCATCTTCGCCGCCATGCTGATCTTCGCCGCCGGCATCACTCTCATGGCGCCCAACCCACTGGCGCTCATCGCATTCTGGGTCCTGCTGGCAACGATCGAACTACAAGTCCGTGTCGTCGAAGAGCCGTACCTATTGCGCACCCATGGCGACACCTACCTTGGCTACCTCCGCACTGTAGGCCGCTTCGTACCTGGAATTGGTCGGGTCGGATGACGCGCGACCCCACAGCAGCTGGAGCCGGGGGCACCAATGGTGGTGCTCACCGCGGGCGGATCTCTTGTAGTGCTCGCGGCGTTGCCTAGCTGCCCCAGCATCAGCCGTCAATCAACGTCCGTTCTTTCGGCGCCGAAACACGCCGACCAGATTAACCCTGGCGTCGTAGTGGTCAAATCACTCCGACGTGTCGACGGTCGTCGCCGTGGGTTGTGATAGATCAGTTGTTTCGGGTATGCGTGTGGGGTCGGTGAAGTCGGGGTTCATCCATGGTGCACGGTGGATCTGGTGGTAATCGGTGGCAGTTCCTTCGAGGTAGTCGCTGAATGTCTTGTCGAGTTGCGCTCGTTGCGGTGGTTCGTGTGTTCCCGGCGGTGTGGGATAACTATTGCGCCAGTCGAATAGGTCTTCGTTGTCGGTTGGCCCCATCAGGTGGAGGTCGTAGAGGTGTTCAGCGGTCAGTGCGAAGTGTGGCCGTCCGTTGGGTGCGGTCGTTGCGCGCCAAAGCGGTCCGCAGTCGCTCGCTTGATCCAGGGTTGCGGCAAAGGTTGCCCGAGCACCGACTTGGTCTGCCGCCTTCCATAGTTTGTCGAGTTCCCCGCTGGTCAGGCCGCGTGCATTGGTTTTGCATTCACCAAGGATGAGGCCCCCGGTGCGTAGGACGACGAGGACGTCAACCTCGGCGTTGACTTCAGTCAGTCCTTGTTGGCGGAATTCGATACCCGGGTATGCGCCGAAGACCATACCGCGTCGGCCTCCCATCGCCGATGCGATGTAGCGGATTGACAGGATGCACGGTAGGACGTCGTGGCTCATCGCGCGGAGGAGTGATTCGCTGGCGCGGTATCGATACTCGATGTGGTTGAAGCCGTGTGGGTTGTCGATGGGCTTGGCGCAGCCATGGCAGATCAGTGTGGGGACGATTTCGATGAGTGGTCGCCATTGTTTATGGGCGCAGCGGTCGCATTTGGCTTCCACGCCTCGAAGAACTAGTCCGCTGGTGGTGGCCCAGTGGAGCCATCGCTGGGTGCCGGTGCGTGATGTGCCCAGCAGCACTTTGAGTTGGTTGAAAGTTAGGTAGCCGGCCTCTTCGGCGTCTGCGGCGCCGACTCCTTTATCTAGTCGGTCAAGCAGCATCTGGTAGCGATCGGTGGAGTCGTCAAGATCGGTCTGGTCCAGAAATTGGTTGAGGCGTCGTTTGACCAAGCTGACGTGACGGCCGCGGGTCAGTTCGGTAATCGCGTCGATGACTCCGGGAGCGGCGAGCATTGACAGTTTATTGGTGGCGGCTCGGATGACTTGTTCGGCTGCTCTCCCTGGAACGCTCTCGGTAGCTGTGAGTTCGGCGTCGACGGCAAGTGCTGTGAGTACTTCCATGCCGGCCGGCTGGTGGATGGTTGTTGTTTCGTTGAGCGCTCCGCCCTTGGTGATTGAGCCGTCGAGATATCTGCGTTCGCCGTAGTAGTACGGCCGACGCATTGTGCGACTCGGGGGCAGCGGATTGTCAGCGACCGTTGTTTTCAGTTTCATCCAGGTGCCCTTGTGGTGGCCAAGAATCGACGATCCCAGCGCGTCTGTGTCGGTCGCAGTGAAACATGGGATCGTCGCCGAGCCGGCGGTGAAATGCGCGGTTTCCGTTGATGCTATGCAATATCCGCCGATTGGTCCGAGGAGTGCCCAGGGGTCGACGACATCGATCCGATGGGGCCTCGCGATTGGCTCGAGATCAGCGGGGGTGAGGGACAACGATGTCAGGGCAACATCGTGGCTGCCGCCGAAATAATGATCGACTCCTGAGAAGCTCAGCTTGGCTAGATCCTGGTCGATGTTGTCGGTCAGCGGGACGGCCAGCGGCAGGCCGTTGGGATGTGCGAATCGGGCTCGCAAGTTCCAAATGAGCGCGAGATCCTCGACACTGCCTGGCCGGTAGACGACGATGATGTTGGCGCCGTAGCGGCGCGAGGTTCGGTCGTCGTCCCAGGCGAACCGCGACGACTCTGGGAACAGTCCGCGATTGGTGGCGGCGGGTACTCCGATCCTGAGTCTGGACCGCGTCAGGTCGACCGCTGAGACGGCACCGCTGCGGCTGAGGGCAACAAGTCCTTGGGTGCCGATTTCGGTTTCAACGCCCCGGATGTTCGCGACGTCCCGGTAGGTCAGATTCTCCGGCAGGTCGTTCCACTTGTTCATTGCGTCCGGGCCGGCGGGTAGGTCGCCGAAAAGGGCTAAGTAGGCGAGGTACCACGGATGATCGGTGGGTACGCCGCGGCATGTCTGCACCGTGGGTTTGGGACCATCGAGATCGACCAGGATGCGCAGCAGTAGCTGTTGGTAGTGTCCACCATCAATGTCGCTGTACTTGTCTCGTTCCTCTTGATCGACTAGGTCCGTCCTAACGATCCCGTCGATGCTGCTCTGTAGCAGCGTTCGCTGCCACCTGGTGTCGATGGGCGCCCGGGGTGTCACGGGGATGAGTGGCATAGCGCTGCCAGCCCAAGAGTTGCATAACTCGATGACCGCGCCGGTGGCGGACGCGAAATCGTTGCGATCGACGGTCACTGCGCAGCCAGCTGGCCGCAGTTGACGAAGAATCACGGTGTCTCCGTCGAGGGGCTCACTGGTTAACAGCGGCCATAAATCGTGCATGATCAACCTCTGGAACACTGGGTTTGACGCGTCACGGTGTGAACCCTATGTCGAGATTGGTCACTCTGAAGTGCCGGGCCGCCCTATAGGCCAGATGTTGCGAGATTTGCCGTCGTGAGCGATTTCGAATGTGTAGCTGGTGGGTGTGATGTGGGGTAGAGCGTTGAGTGTGTCGTTGAGGACCGCTTCGACGGCGTTCCCGATCGTCCGCACTGCATCGCCAGCGACCTCGGTGGTGCGCTCGGTCAAGCCGTCGCTGATGGTATGCGGAGTCGAATGGGCGGTGATTGCTGATCCGATGTGCGATCCATCGTCGTTGTATACGTCGCGGCCGGGTCCGGAGTTCTGGTCAACGCCGATGACTGATTCGTGTTCTTTGCGCCAGCGGTGAAAGTTCTCGGCGCGGATCGTGAAGGCGGACTTCCATGGCGGTGAGTGGAGTAGGTCATCGAGCGCGTCTAGAGAGGCCTGGTGACGGGAGGGAATCGCGTTGCCGAGTGCGTTGATCATCTTCTCTGACAGCGGTAGCCATGCGTCGTGGTCGTTGGTTTCGAAGGGTGCATAGCTTGGTCCGAGGCTCTTGAAGCGGTCGATCTCACCTAACTGGTCGCGGGTTGTGGGGACGGTTCGGGCGACCCGGACCACGAAGTTGATGAGGCGATGCCCGACGCTGACCGCACTTTCTACTGCGTGGTCCGCCAGGTATCTCTGGGCGATGGCCATGCCGTCTGGTTCAGTTCCGGCGGCGATCGCTCTGCTATGCCAGACTGCTTCGACATAGGTTGCTGCGCTGAGCATGAGCGATTCGGCGATGGAACCTGCTAGCGCGCATGTTTCGCGCCACTGGCTGGTAGCGCGTTTGATGGAGACGTCAGGTTCGAAGTCGGCGCGGCTGTAGATCCACATGCGATCGCAGATTCTACGGACTTCGTCGATGCCGAGTTCGTCAAGCTCGGGTCGGAAGTCAATGGATCCCTGGTGCACGCCTACGTGGTAGAGCCATGACCAGTCGGCCCTGTTGTGATGTGGTGAGCGTGACGTGTCCGACATCAAGTCCTGCCCTTTCCGATCTGCGAGAAACCCGTCTCGATACCAGTAAAGAAAGTTCTCACAGGTTGGTCCGCGGTGGTTGTCGGAGGGCGTCACCGGTCCAGGAGCCGGGTGGTGCGGGGCGGCGGACGGGAGCGCCAGCGGACGGTAGCCGCCCCGCCCGGCTGCTTGGCTTATTGACGGGTGAGGAGTCCGATCAGCGTGGCTGCGTTGCGGCCGAGGTGGTCGAGGGCTTGGTTGCCTTTGGTTTCGGTGGCTTGTGATGGGTAGCCGACGACGCCGGTGGGTGTGTAGGCGTGGATGCCGAGGGTGGTGAGGTAGCGGCGGTCGTTGGCGGTGTGGTCGCTGGTCTGCCAGCCGTCGCGTAGATAGTCGGGGTAGGCGGCGAGCAGGATGGAGGTTTCGAGTTCGCCGGCATGCATGTCGTCGTGGTTGCTGGTGCGGATTCCGGCGGCGGCGCGCGCTTCGGTCCAGTCTTCGCGGCTGGGGTAGAGGCCGATCTTGATGGGGGTTTTGGGATGGTTGGCTTGCTGGACGATGTTGGTGAGCACAGCGTTGCCGCCGTGGCCGTTGACGACGATCAAGCCGGCGGTGTTTTGCTGGGCCAGCGATTCGACGATGTCAGTGACGATCGCGACGAGGGTGGTGGCGCTGATGCTCACAGTGCCGGGGTAGGCGGCGTGTTCGTGGGAGCAGCCGAATGTGACCGGTGGTAGCTGGAATGCGCTGTGGTGAATTGTGATTGATGATGCGATGGCACTGGCGATCAGCGTGTCGGTGCCCAGCGGGAGGTAGGGGCCGTGTTGCTCGAATGAACCGACCGGAAGCACCGCGATAGCGCGGGCAGTGGAGGGGTCTGTGCTGGTGGTGTCGGGAATGACTCGGCGGCTCATGGGGTGACTCCTTGGGTGGCGTTTTTGATGCGGCCGGCGAGTTGTTGCAGGATCGGGTTCTTGTTGGATCGTCGGCGATCCCGGACGATTCTGCCTGCCCTGGCGAGGTGCAATCGAGCGCGCTGTGAGGGTGCAGATAGGTAGCCCGGGATTGCTGTGTCGGTCAGTGTCAGTGCTTGCTGGTATTCGCCGGTCGCGATGTAGGCGTGCAGGAGCCGCATGTCGGCCACGGTCTGATCGCGGTGCTGGTGCGATGTCCAGACGTGATGGTGTCGGACAAGTAGGGTGACGGCCTTGTCTAGGTGGCCGATGCGCAGGTAGCCGGCAGCGATCTCGCTGGCGACGTAGGCGCCGTGCGCGTAGATCGCATTATCGTTTGGGTGGGGTTCAAGATCACCAAGTTCGAGGGCTGCGGCGGCGTGGCGGTGGAATCCTCGTTCATTGCCATTGGCCAGCTCCGCGAGTGCTTGTTGGCGGGCGATGCTGGCGGCCAGACGACCCACATTGCGCCCGTCAATCAGTTCGGCGGCATCAGCGGACAGGGCAGCGGCGAGGTTGGGATCGCTGCGGGCGAGAATGTTGGATTGGCGCATCAGGATCATCGCGTTGAGTTCTGGGCCGGCCGTTCGTAGGTGCAAGGCGGCGGTGTTGGTCAGTTTTTCTGCGGCGTCGTGATCGCCGACATCCTGGGCGATCCACCCGGCGACCTCGGCAATGGTCCCCGCAGCACGCCGCATTTGCGCTTTGAGTTGCGAAGGCGCATGGGCGATGAGGGATTCGATCGTCACCAGATCGGATTCCACCAGCGGGCGGGCATGCTGCGGGCCGAAGGTGTGCTCAGCGCGGATATGAGCTTGCTGCTGAGTCTGGATGGTGTCGAGGACACCGCCGTCGACGGGAAGTCGCAGCAATAACGGATGCGGCAATTCGGTCTCGATCGGCACGCTGAAGAACTCACCGGGTTCGGCACCAAATACCGCGGCGAGGTCCTGACGCCAGATCGCACCGATCTTGCCGGTGGCTAAAAAGTGGGAAATCTGGCGCTTGAGGTTGTCGTGCGAAGGGATGTCGTCGTCCCCACGCAGCCGACGAACATTCTCGGTCTCGATCGCCAGTTCGCGAAGGCTGTAACCGTACCGCTTCATCGCAGCGCGCAACCGCTGTGCGTTGCGCTCCCGGATCGGGTCGGCTGCGGCCATGGCTTCGATCATGCCGCATACATCGGCGCAGGTCAGCTGGCTTTGCGCGTTTGCGGTCATCAGTGCTCTCACTGCCTGTCACTTCCGGCGGCAACGGCGGTCGCGCTGTCCTTGAGTCGCGGAAAAACACACCCGCGTGACAATAACGAGGAAGGACAGCACACCGATGAAACTGAAAATCGATACGACCGAGGTGACGTTCCTGTGCACCCGGATTCCGGAGCAGCGCACCAATTTCGACACCGGGACGCCACGCATCGATAAGGCAACTGGTCAAGCGTTGTGGCAGGTGCAGTTGATCGCCCTGGACGCCACCGGCGGCGAGGTGCTCGCCGTCACCGTGGTCGGGGAGCCGAAGCTCACGGTCGGACAGCCGGTCGCGGTGACGGGTCTGGTGGCGTTGCCGTGGTCGCAGGAGGGTCGCTCCGGCATCGCGTACCGCGCCGAATCGATCACTGCTACCGAGCCCGGCGCGGGCGTCAAGACCAGCCAGCAGGCCCGCTAAGTGGACTGTGGCCCGGCAGCCTCGACGACAACGCGTACGTGTGGCTCCCGGGCCGCTTTCCCGCCGAGTATCCATCCACAGTGCGTGAAAGCAGGACGCTCATGTCGAACACCCCAAACCGTAAGAACCACAACACTAATCAATCAGACGATGACTGGATAAGCGAGCTGATCTGGGCCGGAGTCAAAGCCACCGGACAGTTACTGTGGTGGGCGATCCTGTTCCCCGCCCTGAGCATCCCCGCCGTCGCGGCGATCTGGGTCGGTGTCGGCCACGGCGCTCGCGCCGGGTTAGGGATTGCTCTAGCGGCGGTCGCGGCATATATCGGCTGGGCTGTGCTGGAACCGGCATCATTCACTCGGTGGGTGAGCGCCCCGCTGCGGCAGCGCTTCCTGGCGTGGTGGCGTTATCACCGCAGTTGGGAATCAGTCTGTGCTCTCCACGGGTTGACCGCCACACTCGGGCCACGCACCCTGGTGCCGGTCGTGAACTCGGCGCGCATCGGCCATCACGCTGACACCCTGACCGTGCAGGTCGTGACCGGCCAGTCGATCAGCGACTGGCAAAAGCGCGCCCCGGGCTTGGCGGCGGCGTGGCGGGCCGAGCGATTGACAATCCGCGCCAGCGCGCCGGGGCAGGTGCGGATCATCATTGGTCGCGGTGATGTGCTCGGCCAACCGATCGCGCTGCCCATACCGATACTTGAGGCCCGGGTCGATCTGGCCGCGGTGCGAGTCGGGATCACCGAATCGCGCACCTGGTGGCACCTGCCCGTGCTGGGGCAGCACCTGCTGGTCGCCGGCGCCACTGGAGCGGGCAAGGGTTCGGTGCTGTGGTCGCTGATCGCCGGACTAGCACCCCAGGTGAAAACCGGGCGGGTGCGGCTGTGGGTGATCGATCCCAAAGGCGGCATGGAACTCGGTGCTGGCGCGCCGCTGTTTACCCGGTTCTGCCCCGACACCGGCCAACCCACCGCGCAGCTGCTCGGTGAGCTGGTGGAGCTGATGCACATCCGCGCCAACCGGCTACGTGGCCATACCCGTCTACACACTCCCACACCGTCTGACCCGCTGATCGTGTTGATCGTTGACGAAATCGCCGCGCTGACCGCCTATGTCACCGACCGCAAACTGCGCACCGAGATCGAGCACCTGCTGGGGCTCTTGTTGTCGCAGGGCCGTGCAGTCGGGATTTCGGTGGTGGCGGCGGTGCAGGACCCGGCCAAAGACACCCTGCCGGTGCGGCAGTTGTTCACGGTGCGGATCGGGTTGCGCATGACTGAGGCCACCCAGACCACGATGGTGCTCGGCCAGGGTGCTCGTGATGCTGGTGCCGAATGCGATCTGATCGCTGATTCCACCCCAGGAGTCGGCTACGTGATGATCGACGGCACCGCTGAGCCGGTACGGGTGCGTGCGTTTCACGTCACTGACCGCGACATCGCCAGCTTGGCCCGCACCTTTCGGGCACCGCGCACGGGCGGTGAGCATTCGCAGGGCCGGGAACCGCAGTGAGTGCTCCCGCCGACGTGGTGGGCGGCCCGGTGATCACGTTGCCGGGCCTGCCCACCACCACCGACCCCGAACCGGTGATCACCCAGATGGTTCGGCGCGCATCCTCACCGGGGTTCGAAACGTGGTGGCGGCGGGTGGAATCGGTGGGATTCTGTGCTCGCCCGATCCAGCTGGTCGGCGCAGGCTCTATTGGGCGTCGGCAGGTGGTGTGGACGCGCTGCAACAACCGCCGAGCCACCGTTTGCCCGTCATGCTCGGATCTGTACGCCCGTGACACCTGGCAGCTGGTGCACGCCGGTGCGGCCGGCGGTCACCACAACATGCCCGCCGAGGTCGCTGCTCGCCCACAGGTGTTCGCCACCTTGACCGCACCCAGCTACGGCACGGTGCACAACGCCACCGGCGCGCGTTGCCACCCCACATCGACGAGTCCAGGAAGTCGTTGTATTCATCGGAATCCACTGCAGTGCAACGTAACCCATTCCGTGGGCGATCCGATAGTGGGACAGCCGTTGTGCGGCCAGTGCTACGACTACTTCGGGCATGTTCTGTTTACCTGGCATCTGCCCGAGCTGTGGCGCCGTTTCACCATCGCATTGCGGCGCGCTGTAGCAGCACAGTTGCGAGCACGTGGGATGGACCGGGGCTCGGTACGGGTGAGTTTCGTCAAGGTCGTCGAACTGCAAGCCCGCGCCGTCCCGCACATCCACGCCCTGATCCGCCTCGACCCACCGTCAGCACCCACCACCCAGAGTGACCAGAATCATTACGGCCCCGCCGCCACCTGTGGCGGTGGGGAGTCCCGTTCGGATACCGGGAGCAGCGGCTGGGCGTCGCCGATCACGGCCGGCGAGCTGGCCGCCCTGATTCAGGGTGCTGCGCGCCAGGTCCGTGTTGACGTTCTCGCTCTCGATGGCGACGTACGCGAGCTGCGGTTCGGCACCCAGATCGACGCCCAGCCACTCAGCGGTGAAGCAATGGCAGAACCGGTCGATACCGGGCTGACAGCTCGCTTGTCGCCGCGCCGGGTTGCGGCATACCTCGCCAAATACGTGACCAAATCCCTGCAGGACTTCGGTATCACCGCCCGGCGACTCTCGACGGAAGCGATCGCCGGGCTCGACGTCACCGAACACGTCCGGGCGATCTTGACCACTATCGCCGAACTCGCCGAACGTGTTGAGTCGATGGCCGGAATTGGGCGATGGCTGCACACGCTGGGATACCGCGGGCACATCACCACCAAATCGCGGCACTACTCGACCACCATGGGCGCCCTGCGCTCCGCGCGTGCGACCTGGACACGCAGTAAATATGCCAAACCTATTGAACATCAAGGTGATACGTGGTCAATCGAGCGTGACTTCCAAATAACGGGGGCGTCGGCCAACCTGGATGCTGACGACGTGCTCTGGAAGTTCGACCACGTCGGACATACCAGTGCGGGGGAGCGCACCCTCGTCTACTCGGCGGCCCTCCAACGTATCCATACCCGGCGCATCGGACTGGTGGAAGCCCGTCGCCAAGCCCGCGAGCAACACGGAGATCCGCCAGGGGGACACGATGGCTGACGGTTCCCAAACAGCACATCCTCGCTCCCGGTGCAACGATCGCGTCGATGCGCCGACGATGTCAGAGGGAGGTGTTGAAATTGTCGTACCAGAGAGCTACCGCCTCCCGCATGAGGCCAACCGCGCGCTGGTACGCGTCATAATGGCCGTGCGGGACCGGATGCTCGGATCAGACAGGGGAGCAGCGTGAGCCTGAGATTCGCCTTCTACGGCCGAGTGAGCACGGAAGACGCTCAAGACCCGGAGGTGAGCCGCAGCTGGCAGAAGCGGCGTGCCATGGACCTGATCACGCCGCACGGCGGGGTCCTTGTCACTGATTACTTCGATGTGGGACAGAGTCGCTCGCTGCCGTGGAAGCGCAGGCCAGAGGCATCACGGCTGCTGGTCGATGTTGCCGCTCGTGACCGTATCTTCGATGCCGTCGTGATCGGGGAGCCCGCCCGTGCGTTCTACGGCCCGCAGTTCGCCCTCACCTTCCCCGTGCTCACGCACTACGGAGTTGGCCTGTGGGTGCCCGAGGTAGGTGGCGCGGTCGATCCCGGCTCAGAGGCGCACGACCTGGTGATGACGCTTTTCGGTGGCATGAGTAAGGGCGAGCGCGCTCGAATCCAGATGCGCGTGCGTGCCGCGATGTCGGCACTGGCGCAGGACACGACCAGATATCTCGGTGGTCGACCGCCGTACGGTTACCGGCTCGCCGATGCCGGCCCGCATCCGAACCCTGCCAAGGCAAGTCTTGGACAGCGGCTTCACCGTCTTGAACCGGACCCCGCGACGGCGCCGGTTGTTGAGCGGATCTACCGCATGTACGCCGACGGAGCGGGCCTGCGCTACATCGCGCAACGACTCACCGACGATGGTGTGTCGTCACCGAGCCAATATGACCCGGCACGCAATCGTCACCGTGACCCGCGAGGGTGGTCGCATTCGGCCATCCGCGCCATCCTCGACAATCCGACATACCTCGGTGTGCGCGTGTGGGGCAAGCAGGAGAAATACGAGGTTCTGGTCAACCCCGACGATGTCGCTGCCGGGTATGAGACGCGTATGCGGCGGCGCGATCAGGCGAACTGGGTCGTACCGGACCGCCGCACGCACGAAGCGCTGATTACCGAGGAACTGGCACAGGCTGTTCGTCTTCGGACCCGGGCGCGCCGTGGTCCCGGTCTGGTGTGCAGCAGAGAATCAACGGTGCCCTACGTCCTTCGCGGGATGCTGTACTGCGCCGTGTGTGGACGGCGGATGCAGGGCGCCGCCCGCGGCGGCAAACGAGCAACCCGCATCCTCTACCGGTGTGAGCTAGGTAAATCGCGTTCTGTACCTGTGGAACTGACTGATCACCCGCGCACGGTCTACCTACGTGAGGACGCGGTGACCCCTCGACTCGACGAATGGATCGCCAGCCTGGCCGATCCGGAGGACCTGGCGCGCGGTCAGGAGTTAGACCCGGCGGCCGGCGCTGGCTATGCCGCCTTGCTGCGGCAGCTCAGCGAAGCGAACAGCAAGGTTGCCGCTTTGATTGCCGCAGTGGAGTCCGGTGTGGCCGTCGAGGACCTCGCCGATGCATTGCGTCGTCGTACCGCCGAGCGCGACGAACTGAAGGCCCGCCTGGAACGAGCCGAGCGACCCCGCGCCATGTCGGCTACACAGATCAGCGAGTTGGTGCAGGAGTTGGGCGGGCTGGCAGCGGTGCTCGGTGAAGCAACCGGGGCCGAACGTGCTCAGGTGTACGCGAGCCTGGGCCTGCGTCTTGATTACGATCCCTACCTGCGTCAGGTCAAGGCGACGGCCGACCTAAGTCGTGTCGCCGGATGTGTCCGAGGGGGGACTTGAACCCCCACGCCCATTAATAGGGCACTAGCACCTCAAGCTAGCGCGTCTGCCATTCCGCCACTCGGACCAACCCGGTTCAGCCCGGGCAGCTAAGGCTAACGGATGCCGCTCGCCAGACCCAACCCAGCCCACGTGGCGCCATCCCAAGGCGGGCCGCGACGAAGTGGTAGGAAAGGTAACTGTGACGGTTTGCCCCGATCCTGCCGACGAAGTCGTTGATCTCGTCAGCACGCTCATCCGGTTCGACACCTCCAACACCGGTGAGCCGGCCACCACCAAGGGCGAAGCCGAGTGCGCCCGCTGGGTGGCCGCCCAGCTGCAGGAGGCTGGCTATCAGACCGAGTACGTCGAGTCCGGCGCACCGGGCCGCGGCAACGTCTTCGCCCGCCTTCCAGGCAGCGACCCGGCCCGCGGGGCCCTGCTGATCCACGGCCACCTCGACGTGGTGCCCGCCGAGGCCAGCGAGTGGAGCGTGCACCCGTTCTCCGGGGCGGTCACCGATGGCTACGTGTGGGGCCGCGGCGCGGTCGACATGAAGGACATGGTCGGCATGATGATCGCGGTGGCCAGGAAGTTGGCCCGCGCGGGAATCGTGCCTCCGCGCGATCTGGTGTTCGCGTTCCTGGCCGACGAGGAGGCCGGCGGCAAGTACGGGGCGCACTGGCTGGTGCAGAACCGGCCGGACCTGTTCTCCGGCGTCACCGAAGCGATCGGTGAGGTCGGTGGTTTCTCGCTGACCGTCCCGCGCCGCGACGGTGGCGAGCGCCGGCTGTATCTGATCGAGACCGCGGAGAAGGGGCTGTGCTGGATGCGGCTGCGGGCCACCGGCCGCGCCGGGCACGGCTCGATGGTCAACGACGACAACGCCGTCACCACCGTGGCCGAGGCGGTGGCACGACTGGGCCGGCACCGGTTCCCGCTGGTGCTCACCGACGCGGTGACGCAGTTCCTGGCCGCGGTCAGCGAGGAGACCGGACACGCCATCGACGTCGACTCGCCGGACCTGGAAGGCATGATCGAAAAGCTCGGACCGATCGCCCGGATCGTCAACGCCACCCTGCGTGACACCGCCACCCCGACCATGCTGCAGGCCGGCTACAAGGCCAACGTCATCCCGGCGACGGCGGAGGCGGTGCTGGACTGCCGGGTGCTGCCGGGGCGCCAGGCGGCCTTCGAAGCCGAGGTCGACACACTGATCGGCCCGGACGTGACCCGGGAATGGGTCACCAACCTGCCGCCGGTCGAGACCACCTTCGACGGTGACCTGGTGGAGGCGATGAACGCCGCGCTGCTGGCCTGCGATCCCGACGCACGCACCGTGCCCTACATGCTGTCCGGGGGAACGGACGCAAAAGCCTTCGCGCAGTTGGGTATTCGATGCTTCGGGTTCGCTCCGCTACGCCTGCCGCCGGATCTGGACTTCTCCGCGCTGTTCCACGGGGTCGACGAACGGGTTCCGGTCGACGCCCTGACGTTCGGTACCCGGGTACTCGAACACTTCCTGACACACTGTTAACACCCCGACGAGAGGACCACACCCATGAGTGCCGCCCCCGATCCCTACGCCGCCCTGCCCAAGCTGCCGACGTTCACGCTGACCTCCTCGTCGGTCACCGACGGTCAACCGCTGGCCACCGCGCAGGTCAGCGGCATCATGGGCGCCGGGGGAGAGGACGCCAGCCCGCAGCTGAGCTGGTCGGGCTTCCCGGAGGAGACCCGCAGCTTCGCGGTCACCGTCTACGACCCCGATGCGCCCACCGCATCCGGGTTCTGGCACTGGGCGGTGGCCAATCTGCCGGCCACCTGCACCGAGCTGCCCGAGGGCGTCGGCGACGGCAGCCTGCTGCCCGGTGATGCGCTGACCCTGGTCAACGACGCCGGGTTGCGCCGCTACGTGGGTGCCGCGCCGCCGGCCGGGCACGGCCCGCACCGCTACTACATCGCGGTGCACGCGGTGAAGGTCGAGAAGCTGGACCTGGCCGAGGACGCCAGCCCGGCCTATCTGGGGTTCAACCTGTTCATGCAGGCCATCGCGCGTGCGGTGATCGTCGGCACCTACGAGCAGCAGTAGCCGATCCCCGCGACTTGGAATCTCACGACGCGACACGCCGGAGGGGCGTCGTGGGATTCCGCCTCGGGTGCTAGCGGGCGGCGCTTCCGACGGCTTCGGAGAGTGACGCGAACCCGCCCTCGTGCAACCGCCGGGCCAGGCCGTCGTGGATGTCGCGGGCCCACAGGCCCCCGCCGTAGATGAACCCGGTGTAGCCCTGCAGCAGCGAGGCGCCGGCGGTGATGCGCTCCCAGGCGTCGTCGGCGGTCTCGATGCCGCCCACGCTGATCAGCACCAGCCGGTCACCGACCCGGGCGTACAACCGGCGCAGTACCTCAACGGACCGACGGGCCACCGGCGGACCGGAGATGCCGCCCGGCCCGAGCTCGGCCACCCCCGGGGTGGCCAGCCCGCCGCGGGACACGGTGGTGTTGGTGGCCACGATGCCGGCCAGGCCCAGCTCCACGCAGAGGTCCGCGACGGCGTCCAGGTCGTCGTCGGCCAGATCCGGCGCGATCTTCACCAGCACCGGGCAGGTGCTCTCGGCGCGCACCGCGGCCAGGATGGGCAGCAGCGCTTCGACGGCCTGCAGATCACGCAGCCCCGGGGTGTTGGGTGAGCTGACGTTGACCACCAGATAGGCGGCCAGCGGCGCGAGCAGGCGGGCGCTGGCGCGGTAGTCGGCGACCGCCTCCTCGGCCGGGGTGGTCTTGGTCTTGCCGATGTTGACCCCGATCGGCACGTCGGCGTGATCGCGGGCCAGCCGGGCGGCCAGCGCCCCGGCGCCGTGGTTGTTGAACCCCATCCGGTTCAGCAGCGCGCGGTCTTCGGGGAGCCGGAACAGCCGCGGCGCAGGGTTGCCCGGCTGCGGGGCGGCGGTCACGGTGCCCACCTCGGCGTACCCGAAACCCAACGCGCCCCAGGTCTTCAGCCCGACACCGTCCTTGTCGAAGCCGGCAGCCAGTCCGAGCGGGCCGGGGAAGTGCACCCCGAACACGGTGCTGGCCAGCACCGGGTCATGCGGCGCCAGCCGGCGCGCCAGCACCCGGCGTACCGGCGGCGGTGCGGTGGCGCCGCGAAGCCCCGCGAACACCACGGTATGAATGCGTTCGGCCGGCACCATGAAGAACACCCGGCGCAGCGCGCCGTAGAGACCCATCGGCCTACAACCCCGGCTGATCGACTGCGCCGACAGCGTTCAATTGGGATTTCCTGCGGCGCAACAACACCCGCCTGCTTCCGTCGGTGTACAAGCGCACCCGGGTCAGCTCCCAGCCGCGGTATTCAGCCTCGATCGACAACCGGGTCGACGCCCCGATCCGGGTGACCTCCGGCGGCAGCCGCAGCGGGATCCACTCGTATTCGTCGGACAAGTCGGCGTCCCAGCCCGCCGGCAACCGGCCCCGCCGCACGCCCGTCAACGTTGCCTCGCCGCGTGCTCGATGACCTGGACCCCGGCTCCGGCGCCCGACACCACGTACAAGGTGTCCGACGCATCGTCGAAGGCCAGGGTGTCGGGTTGCTGCACGGTCGGGTATCGAACCTTCTCCACGGGGATTCCGGTGGTCAGATCGTAACCGACCACGGTGTTCGTCGCGGTCTGCGACACCCACGCGAACCCCCCGGAGCCGGCCACCCCGTAGGGGGCCTGCGGCACCGGGTAGGCCTGCCGCAGTATCAGCGGGTCGGTGCCGTAGACCAGCAATTGGCCGCCGCGGGTGTCCGCGGCGAGCACCGGCCCGTGCGGCGCGGCCGCCAGCGTCGTCGCGCCTTGCCCGGCGCGTAGCGCGTACTGCGGCTTGCCGTCGGGACCGATGGTGGTCACCGATGTCTGGCCGCGGTCCAGCACGACGGAGGTGTTGCCCTGCGCGACGAGCCCGTCGACGCGGGCGAAGATCTTCGCGCGTTCGGCTGTCCGGGTGCCGTCGGCGGCGAGAGTGTGGACGGCGCCGTCGGCGGTGCCCAACACCATGGTGCCGTCGCTGCGCCGTGCGATCGCGGTGAAGTCGGCCTCGGCGGCATCGTCGACGGTGATTCGGTCGATGCGCCGGGTGGCCAGGTCGACGGTGAAGTAGCCGCCGCGGCCGGCCAGGTAGGCCACGCCGGTGCCGTCACCGGTCACCGCGGTCGCCGGGCCCGGCAGCGTCAGGGCGGTGGGAGCCTTCCCGGGCGCGCCGACCAGTTCGACGGTGGCGGGGGCCTGCGCGTCGGCGCCGGGACACAGCACCACCAGCAGCCCGGTGGCGGCGTCGAACACCGCGCCGCTGCCCCGGCCGCTCAACGGCTGCACCACGCCGGCCGGGCGCGCCGATACCGCGGGGGAGACGGCGGGCTGAGCCGCCGGGATCGTCGGCGGCGGCGCGGTGACGGGGTTGGACGAGCATGCCGTGAGCAGCAGCAGCGATAACAGCAGGGCGGGGTGCTTGGGCACAGGCGGCTCTTCCGGCTCTTCGCGATCGGTGAATACGGGGCGAACCCCGATTCTAAGGACGCCGCCGACACCGAATCGGCATGTCCCGGTAACAATAAGTTCGCTTAGGTGTAATGTCGCGGCCATGACTGTGGCCGAAGACTGGCAACTGGCATGTTCGGAATTTTTCCTCGAGGAGATCTGGACCGGCGCGTTCGCGAGCGGGTTCGGCGAGGTCGGTGACGGCCGCAGCTTCTCCTTCCGCGTCGAGCAGCAGCAGCTGGTGGTCGACATCTACCGGCCCCAGCTGGAGTGCCCGGTGCCGCACGAGGAGGACGTGGTCGCCACGGCGAGCCGGAGCCTGTTCGACATTGACCTCGTCGACGAGCGCAGCCTGACCGCCGCCGTCCGTGACCTGGTGGCCGAGCTCACTCGCTAGCAGAGCTAGCCGCCCGGCGACGGGGGCGCGGTGACGTCCCGGGCGGGTGGTCGGCCGGCTGCTGTCCCTGCTGAAGGCGAACCGTTGGTGGATTCGGGCCCGCGGCACGGGCCTCCACCACACTCAGCGGTGAGGCGGTCTGCACCACACGCATCATCTGAAATCCGGCTTGGCCGAGCAGGCCGCGGTATTCGGCCGCGGTGCGTTCGCGCGAACCCAGGTTCAGCAGCATCTCCAGGTCCGCCCATTTTCCCGGGAAGTCGCGGTCGTGCTGGGGAATGACCAATTCGATCACCAACACCGTGGCCGAGGGGCCGGCCGCCGCCCGAACGTTACGCAGGATCTGCACCGCCTTCTCGTCGGTCCAGTCGTGCAGGATGTTCTTGAGGACATAGGCGTCACCACCGTCCGGGACGCTGTCGAAAAACGATCCCTCCGCGATCCGCACCCGGTCGGCGACGCGGCGCTCGCGCAACAGATTCGGGGCGCCCGCGACCACTCGCGGCAGGTCATACAGGACGCCCTGCGACGCCGGCGCTGCCGCCAGGATCGCAGCAAGCAGTGGGCCGTGCCCGCCACCGACGTCGACGATCGTGGGATAGGCGCTGAAGTCGTAGCCGGCCACCACCGGCGCCGTCGTCAATTGCGAGATGCTCGTCATCGTCTGGTTGAAGAGGTCGGCGAGCTCGGGCTGATCGGCGAAGTAGTCGAAGCTCGCGACGCCGCGCAACCCCGGGACCACGGTATGCCCGGTTCGTACCGAATCCACCAGCAGGGTCCAGCGTTCACGCTGCTCCCGCGAACCGTAGAAGCGGGCCGCGGCAGCCATCGACACCGGCGCGTCCGAACGCAGCGTGTCGGCCAGGTGGTTGAGCTGGAAGCGGCCGTCGCGGCGACGACCGAAGACGCCCCGGCCGACCAACGCCCGCAGCAGCCGGCCCAGCGCATCGGCATCGGCGCCGACCCGGTCCGCCAATTCGTCGATCGCCAGCGGTCTGTCGGCCAGCGCATCGGCGACACCGAGTTCGGCGACCGCGGTGATCGCCTGCGACGTCCAGGCGGCCATGATCATCTCCAACACGGCGGCCGGCGCCGGCATCAGCCGTTGATGGAAGCGGTAGAGGTGGTGGCGCATCCGCTCGACGACGCGGGCCAGCGTGGCCGGTGGCACTTTGACGGTCATCGTCGCATCGCCGGCAAGGCGGCGGCGCTCGCCGAGATGGCGAGCTCGGAGCTGATCTGCGCGGACATCCGGTGGTGGCTCACCGCGCGCAGGAACATCGTCAGCGCCCGGGTCTGCAACCGGTCCGAGATCAACCCCGCCGGCTTCAGCATGGACTCACTGCGCGACACCTGCTGCGTGGTCACCCACGACACCGCCTGGACCTTGTGCCGCCGGGTGTTTTCGTACCAGCGCAGCGCGCTCGCCAGGTCACGGTCGACGCCGTTGCTTGCGTTCCGGAGATCCGAGATCGCCTTGCGCAACACCATCGTGTCGAGTAGCGCCTGATTGGTCCCCTGCGCAAGGGTGGGCGGCATCGTATGTGCGGCGTCGCCGAGCAACGTGAGCGCGCCCCGGCCCGGGCGGGGGATCGGATGCCGAAAATGTGGGAAAGGCGAGCGGGCCAGATCCGCGTCGCTCAACGTCGCCAGGACCCGGTCGACCGCCTCGGACCACCCGGTGAATTCGGACCGGATCATCTCGAGCGGGCGTATCGGCCTGACGAACTCCGACGACCAGGGCAAATCGAACCACCACTGCAGATCCGAGCCTCCGGCCGGCCACAAGCCAAGGTTTCCGCGCTCGCCGATCATCATCAGCGCGGTGTGCTGGTCGGCCAGGCCCGCCATGGTGACCAGTCCCTGCCAGCTGCACCAGCCGGTCGGCTTCGCCCGTGGCGCGCCGACGATCTCGCGAACGATCGAGTGCAGACCATCGGCCCCGATCAGTAGATCACCTTCGGCGAAGCTGCCGTCTGCGAATTCGACCCGCACTCCGTCGGGCGTGGCGACCGCGCCGACAACTCGGGTGCTGCACCGGATGCGGTCGGCCGGAAAGCCGTCCAGCAGTCGTTGCAGCAGGACTGTGCGTGGGACCATCCGCACCGGTGCGCCCAGCCGGTCCACCACCGCGGTCAGGTCGATGGTGGCGACCCGGCGGCCCGTGGCCGTCATGACCCGCACGCTGGACAGCAGTTGTCCAGCCCCGTACATGTCGACGCCCAACTGACCCAGAACTGCCGCGCCGTTGGACCAGATGGTCACGGCGCCGCCTCCTGCGGTGATATCCGGCCGCTGCTCGAAGACGGTGACATCATGGCCGTCGCGCAATAGTCCGCGGGCGATTGAGATCCCGCCTACACCGGCTCCGACCACCAGGACTCGAAGACGTGAAGACGCGGCCGCTACCAGCGTCAGATGCCGGGCCCTAGTCCTCGGCGTGCTGCTCATAGGCCCAACGCTCAAGTCGTGCTTGTAGATTCACCAGGCCGGCGCCGGCTATCGGCATGGCTATCGACAGCAGGGCCATCAATACTGGATTCATCTCACACCTCCTATTCCTGACACGCAACAAGCCGACGAGTCGTTCACCGCGTGCAGCACCGCCTGGGTGGCCACGCGGCCGCCGACGGTGATCCGCACGCCGCCGTCGGCGTAGTGGCGGACCAGGAGCCCGGTGAAGACCTCCCGCCACGGCCGGCTCGCCGGCGGCAGGTACACGAAATTCGCGTGGGAGTCGGTGCTGTAGACACCCATCGTCGACAGGCGCCGGCGCAGGTAATCGCGTTCGCTGACGATTCGGGAAATACGTTGCTGCAGCTGTTCTTCGGCGTTGTACGAAGCCGCCACCGCGACCGCGCTGGTGATGTCCATTCCGAACGGCAACTGCATGGACCACAGGGTCTCGGTCAGCTGCGGCGACCCGAAGCCATATCCGATACGCAGCCCGGCGAGCCCGTAGGCCTTCGAGAATGTCCGCAGCACCACGACATTCGGAAAGTGCCGCACCAGATCAGGGCAGTCGATGCGGTAGTCGGGTGCGACGAACTCGATGTAGGCCTCGTCGAGCAGCACTATGGTGTCGGCCGGGATCCGAGTCATGAACCGCTCGACGTCGGCGATGGACTCCAGCGTTCCGGTCGGATTGTGCGGCCGGCACACGACGACCACCCGTGCGCCCGCCGCGGCCTGCGCCATCGCCGCGAAGTCGTGGTGGCCACGCTCGTCGAGCGGGACGCTGACCGGGGCCAGGCGGGCAATCCGGGCGAAGATCGGGTAGCCGTCGAAGGTCGGTGAGGCCAGCACGATCCGGTCACCGGGCTCGGTCACCGCCTGCAGGACCTGCATCACCACCCCCGTCGCGCCCGCCCCAAGGACGACCTGTTCGGCGCCAACCCCGATGTGTCGCGCGATCATCGTGCGCATCGATTCGGGCAGGAACTCCGGATAGCGGTTGGCCGCGTCCACCGCGTGGATCAAGGCGGCGCGCACCGCCGGCAACGGCGGAAACGGGTTCTCGTTGAGCGACAACGCGAACGGGTCAATCGCGTTCGGCAGCGCCCCGAGAGCGTCCACGGCGGCGCGGCTCGCCTGCGCCAGCGACGGCATCAGCCGCGTCCGCCCCAGCGGAGGGCCGCCGCGCCGGCGAAGTCACCGGCGTGCGCGAAGGCCGCCATCAGCACGATGTCGCCGGCCTTGGTCTGGCCGTCGGATATCGCACGATCCAGGTTGATCGGGATTCCGGCACCGAACAGGTTGCCGCACTCATCGAAGGTATCGCGATGCGCTGAATCGGGGACTTCGAGCGCTTCGCGCCAGTTGCGCAGGAACACCCGGTTCGGCTGGTTCGTCACAAGCAGCCCGACGTCCCTGGGCGACATGCCGATTCGATCACACACCGCCAGCGCCACCTCGGGAACCTCACGGTTGCCGCGGGCCAGCACCTTGGTGATCTTGGTTTCTGTGAAACCGATACACCCCTCGCCGGGCCCGGGCTGCCACCATTTGCGGGGCGGTTCCGTGGTGTAGGTCATGTCATTGGCGTATTCGCCGTAGGTGCGGCATTCCACAGCCAGGATTGGCGATTCGTCGGACAGTGTCACCAATCCCACCGCGGCGCCGTCGCCTGGCACCGATGCCTGCGCCTTGCGCCGCACCCCGGGCTGGTCGAAGACCTGCCCCGCCGCGTTCTGCGCGATGGCGATCAACGCGGTACGCCCTTCGCCCGCGGCCAGCAGCTGACGGGCCACTTTGAGCGCCAACACGAATGCCGCGCACCCGCCGTTGTGCAAGTCGAGCACCCAGCTCGGTCGCATGCCAAGGCGGTGGGCAATGCCGCCGCCCGAACCGTAGAACGGCATGTCCGGCAGTTGGGTGTGGGTGATCAGCACATCGACGTTGGAGATGACGTCGTGGCCGTGCCGCTGCACCAGCCCGGCAGCAGCTTGCTCGACCATGTCAATGGCGGTCTCGCCGGGCGCGACGTGATGACGGAACTTGGGCGCGCGGAACATCAGGTTGTCCGCCAAGTCATCCGATTCGGCGAACTGCGCGTAATAGTCAGCGCCGATAGGTTTTCCCGGCAGGTAGCAGGCAACATCGGTCAGGCTGACCACGGGTTGGTTCATGGCCGTCTCATCTCATCCAGCTCGGTGTGATCGGCAGACCGTTGCGGTGCCGGTATTCGGCGATCGTCTTGAGGTTGTTCAGCTCCACCCCGTGACCGGCGCCGAACATGTCCCAGAAGTCGCCGACCCAGCCCGTGCGCTCCGGCGGCGCCGCCTCCGGGTAGGGGTTGTGGTCATAAAACGGGTGGCGGCAATTGGTCCACAGCACAACAGAACCGGGCCGGTCCAGCACCAGCTGCGCGTCGAGGACCCGCATCAGGTAGATCATCCACAGATGCTTGCCCTGATCCCAGGCGCAATGGTAGTCGACGGTGCGCGCCTCGGCGTTGGCATGAGTGCGGGTGTAAATCTTGGTCTGCGGAAGCAACCGGTCATAGGCGAGCCACAGTTCGGGCTCATCTGTCGGCGTGAAGTCGCGCAGGGTGTAGGTCCACTCCTCGAGGCTGCGGGTGTCGGACAGGTAGTCGAACAGCTCGTCGGGCGGGCAGTCGATGTAGTCGTTGACCGTGCAGTACTGGCCGAAAACGTCGTCGTGCGGGTACACCGACCGCAGCTTCGTCAGGAAGAACGCAGCGGTCTCTTCCAGAGGTGCGGTCTCGATGCGCACCAAACCCTCGATGGGTTCGGCGGTGCCGCTGTGAATGTGGATATCGTCAAGCGCGGGCAGGGACATCGGTGGGGTTCTCCTTCGGTGTTGAAATCTCGTCATCGAGCCCGTGTTTGGTGGGCCGTTGTGTGAGAAACGGTGCGAACGGAGGTATTTCGTCGGCTGCGCACACGACGCTGACCACCGACGGGCCCTCGACCGCCATCGCCCGTGCCAGCGCCGCGGGCAGTTCCTCGGGGTCGGTGACGTCGACCGACGACAGCCCGGGGAACATGGCCGCGCACCCGGCGCCGAGAAAACTCGGGGCGAACCGGTTGTAGCTGTACAGGTCGTCGTAGAAGAGCTGTTCGCGGGTCACGCACATGGCGTGGGCGTTGTTGTTGAACAAGACGAACGTGATCGGCAGCCGATAGTGCACCGCGGTGTGGATCTCCATGCCGTGCATGAAGAACGCGCCGTCGCCGGCGATCACCACGGTGCGCTTCGCGCGGGCGCTCCGGACCCGGCCGAACGCCATGCCGATGCCCGCGCCGAAGCTGTAACCCATGCCGCCCATGCCGAGTGCGACGGCGAACCGGCCGCCACGCCTGACCCGGAGGTGATGAACCGCGGCCGCGCCGGTATTGCCGGCGTCGACGACGATATCCACGCCGGCGGGCAACGCCCGGTCGAGCGCGATCATGGCGTCGCGATAGCGTACGCCCGGGCCGGTGAAGGCCGGCGGCCGCAGCTCGGTGCTTGACACCATGTCGGGCACACGCAGACCCCTGGGGCGCCCCTTTCCGGACAGCGCGCGCGTCAGAGTGGAAAGTGACACCCGCAGGTTGTCGGTGTGCACGTGCGTGCATGGTAGGTAGGGCGGCGCAGAGCCGATCGAGATCGTGGGCGCCATCGCGAGCGCATCCTCGAGCCCGGCACGGGCCATCACGCCGAGTCGGGTGCCGACCACGAGGCACAGGGAGCTGGCCGCCACCGCCTCGCCCACACCCGGATGGCCGATGACACCGGTCACACCGAGCGCTGACGATGAGCCGAAACCTGGTGTTCCGGCTACATCTTTGGCATCGGGGACGCATGCTATGCGAGCGCGCAGCAGGAAACGCAGCGCCTCGAGTTCCTCGCGGGCGTCATCGCGTGCGACCTGTTCGCCGGCGATGATCGTGACCGGGCCGGTGGCCCGGCGCAATGCCTGCAGGATCGGATGCGGGTCGCCGAGCAGGGGACCGGCCGGATCGATCTCGCGGCCGAGATGCCGGATGTAACCGTCGACCCGAACGAGTCCTTGCTGAACGTCCTTGGGCAACAACAGTACTGCTGGGCCACCTGCACGTGCCGCCGCGATGGCGTCCGGTAATGCCGAAACGATGTCGGCCGGCGCCAATACCCGCCGGCAGAAGACCGACACCGCAGCGAACAGCGCTTCGGCATTCAACGCACCGTTGCGGCCACTGGTGTCTTGAAAGCTGCCCCGGCCGTCCATGCTGGTCGCCGCTTGTCCCACCAACGCCAACACCGGCACCCGGCTGGCCAGTGATTCCCCCAAACCTGCAACGAGGTTCAGTGCGCCGCCGCCCGACGTAGCCGCCACCACGCCCAGTCCGGCACCGCTGCGGCTGTATCCGTCGGCCATGGTGGCCGCGGAGAACTCGTGCTTGGCCAGAATCGCGGTGATACCCGACTGGAAATGTGCTGCATCGTAAAGGTCTTCGATGTTGGCACCGTCGACACCGAAGATGTAGTCGACTCCGGTGCCGGCGAGTTGTTCGACAATGCGGTCGACCACCCGGTGCTGCCTGGCCATCTGCTTACCTAACTCGTGAAGATGCCAGTAACACGACTCCCACGTGGCGTCAGTTCACGTTCGCGCGGAATTCATGGTGAACGCTGCAGCAACACTCCGTCGTCGTGGGCGGAAACCACGTGCAGTGCGGCGCCCGTCCGGTTCAGCCGTGGCCCATCCAGCTGTGGAATCGCGCCTCCGGGTCGTAGGCCGCGCGCACCTTTTCCAGCCGCGCCAGATTCGGGTCGGTGATGAATCTCGCCGGCCGCCGGCCGAGGTTCTCGTCGGCCAGGGCGATACCGGTGGCCAGGTGCGACATCGCGGCCATGTTGGACTGAGCCCAGTCGCCGTACCGCTCGTCGTCGGCCGGATCCTTCCAGGCGGTGTAGAGCGCCAGGTAGATCTCGTCCTCCAGGCCGTACACCATGTCGGCGCGGTCCTCCGACGTCTTCCAGCCTGTGAACAGGAACTGGGAGGGGTGCGGTGGCATCGTCTCGATGATCTTGCGGATGCCGGGTAGGAGTTCCTCGGCGGACGCCGATGTGAACATGCCGTCCGCGATGTAGCGGTGGCCCGGCGGGTAGTTGGTCATCACCGCGGCATACCAGTTGGCCAAGGTTGTCGGCGCATAGGGAAGGCTGATGATCGCCCGGTCGGCAACCGGGCAGGTGCCTAGGACGGCAAGGGCTTTCGTCGCCTCCTCGTCGGAATCGGCGAAGACCGGCGCGGCGACAGCGATGGCGGGGTGGTCGAGTCCCGCCCCCGGAAAGCTGCGGCAGGTGGCTATCTGCAGTTCGACGCGGTCGTCGACCTCGGGACTGATCGCGCGTCCCCAGGTGAAAACCTCGTCGGCGACGTCGATCGGGTACACGTACAAGCAGGTGCCCCAGACCGGCGGTCGCGGGCGCAACAGCAATGTGAACGAGGTGACCACCCCGAAGAATCCCGGTCCCGAACCCCGCGCGGCCCAATACAGATCCGGGTCGTTCTCGGCGTCGCAGTAGCGGTGTTCGCCGTCGGCGGTGACCACCTCCAGTCCAAGCACGCTCTCGCACGCCGGTCCGACCGCCGGGCCGTTCCAGCCGTATCCGCCTTGGAGGAGATAGCCGCCGAGGCGGATGCCGTCGCAATGGCCTGCGGGGAAGAACAGCCCGTGGGAGTCCAGGTCGATCGCGAAGGCGCTGGCGGCCTTGCCCGGGCCGACGCGTGCGGTCATCCGATCGGTGTCGACGGTGCAGTGATCGAGGCGGCTGACGTCGAGCAGCATGCCGCCGTCGCGCAGGTGGCTGGCCGACCAGCTGCGCCCGCCCGAACAGATGCCGACCCGATGGCCGTTGGCGCGCGCGTAGTGGATCGCCGCGACCACGTCGTCGGCGTTGTGCGCCTGCACAATCACATCGGGAAACCGTTGTGGCACCAGGCCGTTCCATACTGTTTCCCGACGGGCCGCTTCGTATCCGGCTGCGCCGCGGGGGAAGGTCTTTTCAGCGGTGAACAAGCTCATCGACATCCTCGTGGTCGTTCAGATAGGCCGCGATCTGACCGGCCAGAGGCGTGGCGCTGCGGCGGATCGCGCGAAGCGGGCCGCTGGGCGGAATGCCGTAGCCGATCGCGAACAATCCGTCGCCGACGTGGGAGGCGAAGCCGCCACGCGGATTGCCGTGTTCGTCGAGGACTCCCAGATGCCCCACCACGCCGTCTAGATCGACGCTGAACCCGGTGGCGGCCACGATCACCTCCGCCGCCACCGCGGTGCCGTCGGCCAGGAGCACCCGGTCGGATTCGACCGCCTCGACAGCGGCGACGACGTCGATCCGTCCGGCCCGCACCGCGGCGACGAGCTCATCGGCCAGGGTAGGAATGCGACCGCGTTGTTCGACCGTCGCCTTGAGGCCCAACGGCGGCCGGCCGAAGCCATAGACCGACAGGTCACCCCACAACAGCCGGTTGACGCGCTCGATCACAGGATCGACCTTGCTCGCGGGTACCCGGGCGAACAGCTCGAGGAAGAGGTCTGCGGGAAACGGCCCCAAAGACCGGCGCACCAGGTGCGGCGGGGTGCGCACCGCCAGCCAGACCTGGCGCGCACCGTCGTTCGCGAGCTGGACGGCGATGTCGGCGGCCGAATTGCCGGCGCCGACGACCAGGACATCGCGGCCACGAAACGGCCACGCGTTGCAGAAGGCGCCGGAGTGAACCAGTTCGCCGTTGAATCGGCTGAGGCCGGGCCAGGCCGGGATGGCCGGTGTGCGGTAGTTGCCGGTGGCGAGGACGATTGCCGGTGCCCGGATGTGTCCCGACGACGTGGCGACTCGCCAGCCACCTTCGGTGCGGTCGATGCGGGTGACCTCGCATCCGAGCTGCAGCGTGATGTGCTGTTGTCGCACATAACAGTCGAAGTAGCGGACCATGTCCTCCCGGGTCGGCCACCGACCGGCCGTCATCGGAATCCGTTGTCCGGGCAGATGCGACAGGAATCCGGTGGTGTTGAGGCGGAAGTTGTCATAGCGTGTGCGCCACGAAATCGCCGGCGCTGCAGCTTTTTCGACGACGAGCGCCTTGACGCCGTGCCGGTGCTCGAGCTGACGTGCGACAGCGAGACCGGCCGGTCCGGCCCCGATGACGACGGTGTCGGGGCGATGCTGCGCCAGCGGGCTCATCGGCGACTCCTAACAAGCGTCTCACCGGTGATACGGACCAGCAGCGCGTGCAGTTCAGCCGCCGGGGGGCGGGCCCCAGGTCAATCCGTTCGCCCCGCGGCACCCTCCCGGCGCGACACCCGCACGGTACGGTCTTTGACGTGTCTGAGGTCGTGTCGGAACTCCAGGGTGCTGCGATGTCATGGCCACAGGTCGTCGTCCTGGCGATCGTCCAGGGGCTCACCGAATTCCTGCCGGTCTCGTCCTCGGGGCACCTGGCGCTGGTCTCCCGGTTGTTCTTCGCCGGTGATGCCGGAGCCTCGTTCACCGCGGTGACCCAACTCGGTACCGAGGTGGCCGTGCTGGTCTATTTCGCCAAGGACATTGCGCGGATCGCCACCGCCTGGCTGTCCGGGGTGGCGTCGGCCCTGGCCAAGACCCCGCTGGCCGCCGACCGCGAAACCGACTACCGGATGGGCTGGTACGTCATCATCGGCACCATCCCGATCTGCGTGCTGGGCCTGGTGTTCACCGACCAGATCCGTTCCGGGGTCCGCAACCTGTGGGTGGTGGCCACCGCGCTGGTGGTGTTCTCGGCGGTGATCGCCGCCGCCGAACACCTCGGCCGCCAGACCCGCCATGCCAAGCAGTTGACCTGGCGTGACGCCGTGCTGGTGGGTTCAGCGCAAACGCTGGCGCTGGTCCCCGGAGTGTCGCGCTCCGGTGCGACCATCAGCGCCGGCCTGTTCGCCGGCCTGGACCGCGAGCTGGCCGCCCGGTTCGGGTTCCTGCTGGCCATCCCAGCGGTGTTCGCCTCCGGGTTGTTCTCCCTGCCCGACGCGTTCCACCCCGCCGGTGCCGGGATGAGCGCCAGCGGGCCGCAACTGTTGGTAGCTACCGTCATCGCCTTCGTGGTGGGCTGGGCGGCGGTGGCCTGGTTCCTGCGGTTCCTGGTCGCCCACAGCATGTACTGGTTCGTCGGGTACCGGGTCCTGGCCGGGACGACGATCCTGATCCTGCTGGCCACCGGCGTGCTGGCGGCCCAGCCATGACGGTCATCCTGCTGCGGCACGGCCGGTCCACCGCCAACACCGCCGGCGTGCTGGCCGGGCGTGCCGACGGCGTCGAGCTCGACGACACCGGCCGCGAGCAGGCCGCGCAGCTTGTCGACCGGCTGGCCGGTCTGCCGATCAAAGCGCTGGTGCGCTCGCCGCTGCTGCGCTGCCGCAGCACCCTCGAACCGCTGGCCGCCGCGCTCATGCTGGAACCGGTGGTCGACGACCGGCTCGCCGAAGTCGACTACGGGGCCTGGACCGGGCGCAAGATGACCGAGCTGACCGGTGAACCGTTGTGGCGGGTGGTGCAGGCGCAGCCCAGCGCAGCGGTGTTCCCCGACGGCGAAGGACTGGCGCAGGTGCAGGCCCGGGCGGTCGCCGCGGTCCGCGACCACGACCGGCGGCTGGCCGAGCAGCACGGCGGCGACGTGCTATGGCTGGCGTGCACGCACGGTGATGTCATCAAGGCCGTCCTCGCCGATGCCCTCGGTGTCCACCTCGACGGTTTTCAGCGCATCACCGCCGACCCGGCCTCGGCGAGCGTGATTCGTTACACGCCGTTGCGCCCGTTCGTCATCCACCTCAACCACACCGGGGCCTCGCTGGCGGCGTCGGTCAAAATTTCCCCGCCGGCAGGCAGCTCGTCGAGCGATGCCGTGGTCGGCGGGTCCACCACCTAGCCGACGCAGCTACCGGCGTGGTTGCCAACTGCCGGTATTTTGGAGATGCCATGTCCCGAGCAATCCACGTCTTCCGCACCCCCGACCGCTTCGTGGCCGGGACCGTCGGCCAGCCCGGAAATCGCACCTTCTACCTGCAGGCGGTGCACGACGAGCGGGTCGTCTCGGTGGTGCTGGAAAAGCAACAGGTCGCGGTGCTCGCCGAGCGGATCGGTGCGCTGTTGCTGGAGGTCAACCGCCGATTCGGTACGCCGGTACCGCCGGAACCCACCGAGATCGACGACCTCAACCCGCTGGTGACGCCGGTAGACGCCGAGTTCCGGGTCGGAACCATGGGCCTGGGCTGGGACTCCGAGGCGCAGACGGTGGTGGTCGAATTGCTCGCCGTCAGCGACACCGAGTTCGATGCGTCGGTGGTGCTCGACGACACCGAGGAGGGCCCGGACGCGGTGCGGGTGTTCCTGACGCCGGAGTCGGCGCGGCAATTCGCCACCCGGTCCAACCGGGTCATCTCGGCGGGCCGCCCGCCCTGCCCGCTGTGTGACGAGCCGCTGGACCCGGCCGGTCACATCTGTGTGCGCACCAACGGCTATCGGCGGGGCGCCTTCGGGCCCGACGATGAGCCCGATGACGCCGACCTCTGACGATGCCGAGGCGTTGCGCTCCGGGGAGCTGGAGGTCCTGGGCCGCATCCGCTCGGCGAGCAACGCCACCTTCCTGTGCGAGGCCACCCTCGGGCAGCACCGCATCCACTGCGTGTACAAGCCGGTCGCCGGTGAGCAGCCGCTCTGGGACTTCCCCGACGGCACCCTGGCCGGCCGTGAACTGGCCGCGCACCTGATCTCGGTCGAGCTGGGCTGGAACCTGGTGCCCGACACCATTATTCGGGATGGCCCGGCGGGCCCCGGAATGGTGCAGCGGTGGGTGGAGCAGCCCGGCGACGGCGACGACGTGCCCCCGGGGCCGGATCTGGTGGACCTGGTGCCGGTCGGCAAGATCCCGGCCGGCTACCTGGCGGTGCTGCGGGCCTACGACTATGCCGGCGACCCGGTCGTCCTGGTGCACGCCGATGACATCAGGCTGCGACGCATCGCGGTCTTCGACGTGGTGATCAACAACGCCGACCGCAAGGGCGGGCACATTCTGTGCGGCACCGACGGCGCGGTCTACGGGGTGGACCACGGGGTGTGCCTGCACACCCAGGACAAGCTGCGCACCGTGCTGTGGGGGTGGGCGGGCAAACCGGTCGACGACGAGACGCTGCACGCTGTCTCCGGGCTGGCAGCGGCGTTGGACGGCCCGCTGGCGGCGTGCCTGGAACCGCACCTGACCCCCGCCGAGCTGGGCGCCCTGCGATGGCGCGTAGCCGACCTGCTCGAGCATCCGGTGATGCCCGCCCCGAACACCCACCGCCCGATACCGTGGCCGGCGTTCTGACCGGCTCGGGGGATACTGCCAACGTGACGCTGACCGACGCGGCGCTGGCCGCCGAACTCGCCGTCGAGGCCGGAAAGCTGTTGCTGCAGGTCCGCGACGAGGTGGGTTTCGGTCATCCGTGGCGCCTGGGCGATGCCGGGGATGCGCGCGCCAATCGGTTGATCCTGGACCGGTTGCGCGAGGCCCGCCCCGACGACGCGGTGCTCAGCGAGGAATCCCCCGACGACCTGTCCCGGCTGCACTCCGACCGGGTCTGGATCATCGACCCGCTGGACGGCACCCGCGAGTTCACCACCCCCGGACGCGACGACTGGGCGGTGCACATCGCGCTATGGCAGCGCGACGGCGCCGGGCCCGGTGCCATCACCGACGCCGCGGTGTCCCTTCCCGCGCGCGGCAACGTCGTCTTCCGCACCGACACGGTCACCTCCGGTGCCGAGCCGGCCGAGACCCCGAACCCCATTCGGGTCGCGGTCAGCGCCTCCCGGATGCCGGCGGTGGTGCGCCTCATCCGGGCGGTGCTGCCGCTGCAGCCGGTGCTGATGGGGTCGGCGGGCGCTAAGGCGATGGCCGTGGTGCGCGGAGACGTGGACGCCTACCTGCACGCCGGCGGGCAGTGGGAGTGGGACTCCGCCGCCCCGGCCGGCGTGGTGCTGGCAGCCGGCCTGCACGCGTCTCGGCTCGACGGCTCCCCGCTGCGCTACAACCGCCCCGACCCCTACCTGCCCGACCTGCTGATGTGCCGCCCCGAGGTGGCGCCGGCACTGCTGGACGCGATGCGCCGGACGGTGCTGTAGGGGAGGGGCCTTACAGTCGAGGGCATGCAATCGTGGTCCGCGCCGGCTGTTCCGGCCCTGCCCGGGCGCGGCCCGGCGCTGCGCCTGTATGACACCGCCGACCGGCAGGTCCGCCCGGTGTCGCCGGGCCCGACGGCCACCATGTACGTCTGCGGCATCACCCCCTATGACGCCACCCACCTCGGCCACGCCGCCACCTACCTGGTGTTCGACCTGATTCACCGGCTGTGGCTGGATGCGGGCCACCAGGTGAACTACGTGCAGAACATCACCGACGTCGACGACCCGCTGCTGGAACGCGCCGACCGCGACGGGGTCGACTGGCAGCACCTGGCAGCCGATCAGGTCGAGCTGTTCGGCGCGGACATGACCGCGCTGCGGGTGCTGCCACCGCAGCACTACGTGGCGGCCACCGAGGCCGTAGACGAAGTTGTGGAAGTGGTCGAAAAGATGCTGGCCGCCGGATCGGCCTACATCGTCGACGGTGAGCACCCCGACATCTACTTCCGCGCCGACGCCACCGATCAGTTCGGCTACGAGTCCGGCCTGGACCGGGCCGGCATGCTGGAGTTGTTCGGCGAGCGTGGCGGAGATCCGGACCGCGACGGCAAGACCGATCCGCTGGACGCCCTGCTGTGGCGCGCCGCCCGGCCGGGCGAACCCAGTTGGCCCGCGCCGTTCGGCGCCGGACGGCCCGGCTGGCACGTCGAGTGCGCCGCGATCGCCCTGAGCCGCATCGGCACCGGCCTCGACATCCAGGGCGGCGGCTCGGACCTGATCTTCCCGCACCACGAATTCTCCGCCGCCCACGCCGAATCCCTCACCGGGGAGCGCCGATTCGCCCGGCACTACGTGCACACCGGAATGATCGGCTGGGACGGGCACAAGATGTCCAAGAGCCGCGGCAACCTGGTGCTGGTCTCCAAGCTGCGCGCCCAGGGGACCGAGCCGGCGGCGATCCGGCTGGGTCTGCTGGCCGGGCACTACCGCAGCGACCGGTTCTGGGACTCCGCCACCCTGCAGGCCGCCGAAGCCCGGCTGCGCCACTGGCGCGCCGCCACCGCGCTGCCTGCCGGGCCCGACGCCGGCGACGTCGTCGCGCGGGTGCGCCGCTACCTCGCCGATGACCTGGATACCGTCAAAGCGCTTGCCGCCCTGGATGGTTGGGCTACCGACGCATTGGAGTACGGCGGTCACGACACCGCCGCGCCGGCTCTGGTGGCCACCGCGGTCGACGCACTGCTGGGTGTATCGCTCCAGCCGCTGTAGCCCCGGCCCGGGCCGAGGGTAGTTTGGCCGCATGGTTGCGATTCACTCCCAAGTCATCTTCATCACCGGCGGCGCGCACGGCATCGGCGCCGCGGCGGCTCGCAAGCTGCACGCCCAGGGCGCCAAGCTGGTGCTGACCGACCTGGACCAGGCGCAGCTCACCGCGCTGGCCGACGAACTCGGCGGTGACCGGGTGCTGGCCGTTGCCGCCGACGTACGCGACCTGGGCGCCATGCAGGCCGCCGCCAAACAGGCTGTCGAGCGCTTCGGCCGCATCGACACCGTGGTGGCCAACGCCGGTATCGCCAGCTACGGGTCGGTGCTGAATGTGGATCCTGAGACGTTCAAGCGGGTTATCGACGTCGACGTGGTCGGGGTGTTCAACACCGTGCGCGCCGCTCTGCCGGCGGTCATCGAGCGTCGCGGCTACGTGCTGATCGTGTCCTCGCTGGCGGCGTTCACCCCGCTGGCCGGGATGGCGTCCTACGATGCGGCCAAGGCCGCGGTCGAGCACTTCGCCAGTGCGCTGCGCCAGGAGGTCGCCTACCAGGGTGTGGAGGTCGGATCGGCGCACATGGGCTGGATCGACACCCCCATGGTTCGCGATGTCAAGGCCGATCTCGGGGCCTTCGGGGCCATGCTGGCCAAGCTGCCGTGGCCGCTGAACAAGACAACCTCGGTCGACGAGTGCGTCGACGCCTTCATCGAGGGCATCGAGGGGCGGCGCCGCCGCGTCTACTGCCCGCGCTGGGTAGCGCTGTTCCGCTGGCTCAAGCCGGTGCTGACGTTGCGGGCGGTGGAAGCCCCGTTCATCAAAGGGGCCGCCACCATCGTGCCGCAGATGGACGCCGAAGTCGCCGCGCTGGGCCGCTCCACCAGCGCCCACAACGAGGCGCTCGAAAAATAGGTCAGCGCCGCCGGCGCCGCAGATACCGCTCGAACTCGGCGGCCAGCGCATCGCCGTCGATCTTGTTCAGCGCCTCGGTCATGTCGACCTCGGCGTCCCCGCGTTCTTCCAGCGAAGTCACGTAGTCGGCGATCTCGTCGTCCTCGCTGGCCATCTCGGTGACCGCGGCCTCCCAGTCCTCGGCCTGCGCAGGCAGGTCACCCAGCGGCACCTCGATGTCGAGGGCGTCCTCCACGCGGCGCAGCAGCGCCACCGTCGCCTTGGGATTGGGCGGCTGCGAGACGTAGTGCGGCACCGCCGCCCAGAACGTCACCGCTGGAATCCCGGCCGCCACGCAGGCGTCCTGGAACACCCCGGTGATCCCGGTCGGGCCCTCGTAGCGGGTCTCGGTCAACCCGAAGCGGGCCGCCGACTCCGCCGAGTACGCCGCCCCGGACACCGGCACCGGGCGAGTGTGGGGGGTGTCGGCCAGCAACGCCCCCAGGATCACCACGGTGTCGACGTCGAGCTGCTCGATGACGGCCAGCAGCTGCGCGCAGAACGACCGCCACCGCATGTTCGGTTCCACGCCGTGCATCAGCACGATGTCGCGGTCGCTGCCCGGCGGCCGGCAGTGCGAGATGCGCATCGACGGCCACACCAGTTCCCGGGTGACGCCGTCGAGCTGGCGGATCACCGGCCGGTTCACCTGGTAGTCGTAGTAGCTCTCGTCGTCGATCTCGACGATCAGCCGGGCCTCCCAGATGCTGTTGAGGTGAGCCACCGCATCACTGGCGGCGTCGCCGGCGTCGTTCCAGCCCTCGAATGCGGCCACCACGATGGTGTCGTGCAGGTCGGGCAGCGCGGTGCCGTCATCCGGTCGGGTCACAAAGTCAGCGTACGGCGTGCGCACAGATCACGGGCTCTACTCCGACCGGCTGAGTCGGCGCGCCGGTAGGGGCGTTCGTCCCGACGCGGGGTGACAACGTAGACTTTCCACCGTCGAGAGGCGTTGCAACGGTTCGCCGGTCTCTTCCGGTAGCCGCCACGCTCGACAGAGTTAAGGACGCCTTCCGCCACGGAAGGAGCCGCGTGAATACCTTTGAGCCCAACATCCGGCCCGACTGCACCGACGAGCTGACGGCTGCCCTGCGGCGGCGGATCATGGTGATCGACGGCGCGATGGGCACCGCGATTCAGCGGGACCGTCCCGACGAGGCGGGCTATCGCGGCGATCGGTTCACCGAGTGGCCGACCGCACTGCAGGGCAATAACGATCTGCTCACCCTGACGCAGCCGCAGATCATCGAGGGCATCCACCACGAATACCTCGAGGCGGGCGCCGACATCCTGGAGACCAACACGTTCAACGCGAACGCGATCTCGCTCTCCGACTACGACATGGCGGACTTCAGCTATGAGCTGAACTATGCGGGTGCCGCCCTGGCCCGCAAGGCAGCCGACGAGTTCAGCACCCCGGAAAAGCCCCGCTACGTGGCGGGCACCATCGGGCCGACGACGCGGACCGCGTCGATCTCCCCGGACGTCAACGACCCCGGTGCCCGCAACGTCTCCTACGACCAGCTGGTCGCCGCCTACCTCGAAGCCGCCAACGGCCTGGTCGATGGTGGTGCCGACATCATTCTGATCGAGACGATCTTCGATTCGCTGAACGCCAAGGCCGCAGTGTTCGCCGTCGAGACGCTGTTCGAGGACCGCGGACGCCGCTGGCCGGTCATCATCTCCGGCACCATCACCGATGCGTCCGGGCGCACGTTGTCCGGTCAGGTCACCGAGGCGTTCTGGAACTCGATCCGGCACGCCAAGCCGATCGCGGTGGGCCTCAACTGCGCCCTGGGCGCGCCGGAGATGCGCCCCTACATCGCCGAGATGGCGCGGATCGCCGACACCTTCATCTCCTGCTACCCGAACGCCGGCCTGCCCAATGCGTTCGGCGAGTACGACGAGACCCCGGAGCGGCAGGCCGGCTACATCGCCGACTTCGCCGACGCCGGCCTGGTCAACATCGTCGGGGGTTGCTGCGGAACGGCGCCGCCGCACATCGCCGAGATCGCCAAGGTCGTCGAAGGCAAGCCGCCGCGCGAGCTGCCCAACATCGAGGTGGCCACCCGGCTTTCGGGCCTGGAGCCGCTCAACATCACCGACGACTCGCTGTTCGTGAACATCGGTGAGCGCACCAACATCACCGGCTCCGCCCGGTTCCGCAACCTGATCAAGGCCGAGGACTACGACACCGCACTGTCGGTCGCGCTGCAGCAGGTCGAGGTCGGTGCGCAGGTCATCGACATCAACATGGACGAAGGCATGATCGACGGCGTCGCCGCGATGGACCGGTTCACCAAACTGGTCGCGGCCGAGCCGGACATCAGCCGCGTCCCGGTGATGATCGACTCCTCCAAGTGGGAGGTCATCGAGGCGGGCCTGAAGAACGTGCAGGGCAAGCCGATCGTCAACTCGATCTCCCTGAAGGAGGGCGAGGAGAAGTTCATCCGCGAGGCACGGCTGTGCCGCAAGTACGGCGCCGCCGTGGTCGTGATGGCCTTCGACGAGCAGGGCCAGGCCGATAACCTGGAGCGCCGCAAGGAGATCTGCGGGCGGGCCTACCGGATCCTGACCGAACAGGTCGGCTTCCCCGCCGAGGACATCATCTTCGACCCGAACTGCTTCGCGCTGGCCACCGGCATCGAGGAGCACGCCACCTACGGGATCGACTTCATCGAGGCCTGCGCCTGGATCAAGGAGAACCTGCCCGGGGTGCACATCTCCGGCGGTATCTCGAACGTGTCGTTCTCGTTCCGGGGCAACAACCCGGTGCGCGAGGCGATCCACGCGGTGTTCCTGTACCACGCCATCAAGGCCGGCCTGGACATGGGCATCGTCAACGCCGGCGCGCTGGTGCCCTATGACTCGATCGACCCGGAGCTGCGGGAGCGCATTGAGGACGTCGTGCTGAACCGGCGCGCGGACGCTGCCGAGCGGCTGCTGGAGATCGCCGAACGGTTCAACTCCTCCGAGAAGTCCGAAGATCCCGCGGCGGCCGAATGGCGCAGCCTCCCGGTCCGCGAACGGATCACCCACGCCCTGGTCAAGGGCATCGATGCCCATGTCGACGACGACACCGAGGAGCTGCGGGCCGAGATCGCCGCCGCGGGCGGTCGGCCGATCGAGGTGATCGAGGGCCCGCTGATGGACGGCATGAACGTCGTCGGCGACCTGTTCGGCGCGGGCAAGATGTTCCTGCCCCAGGTGGTGAAGTCGGCGCGGGTGATGAAGAAGGCGGTGGCCTACCTGCTGCCCTACATCGAGGCGGAGAAGCAGCCCGGGGACGCCGAGCACACCAACGGCACCATCGTGATGGCAACCGTGAAGGGCGACGTCCACGACATCGGCAAGAACATCGTCGGGGTCGTGCTGCAGTGCAACAACTACACCGTCGTCGACCTCGGGGTGATGGTGCCCGCCGACAAGATTCTTGCCGCGGCCAAGGAGTACGACGCCGACATGGTCGGCCTCTCCGGCCTGATCACCCCGTCGCTGGACGAGATGTCCAACTTCGCCGCCGAGATGGAACGCGAAGGCCTCCAGATCCCGCTGCTGATCGGCGGCGCGACCACCTCGCGCGCCCACACGGCCGTGAAGATCTCGCCGCGGCGCAGCGGTCCGGTGGTCTGGGTCAAAGATGCCTCGCGTTCGGTGCCCGTCGCTGCCGCGCTGCTCGACGACAAGCAGCGGCCGGCGCTGCTGGAGGCGACCGAGAAAGACTATGCGGCCCTGCGGGAACGGCACGCTCAGAAGAACGAGCGGCCGATGGTGCCGCTGGAGAAGGCCCGCGCCAACCGGACGCCGATCGAGTGGGACGGCTACACGCCGCCGGTGCCCGCCCAGGGGCTGGGCGTCCGGGATTTTCAGGACTACGACCTTGCCGAGTTGCGCGAGTTCATCGACTGGCAGCCGTTCTTCAACGCCTGGGAGATGAAGGGCCGCTTCCCGGACATCCTCAACAATCCGGCGTCGGGCGAGGCCGCCCGCAAGCTGTACGACGACGCCCAGCAGATGCTCGACACCCTGATCAGGGAGAAGTGGCTGCGGGCCAACGCGGTGATCGGGTTCTTCCCGGCCAACGCCATCCCCGGCGGCGAGGACATCGAGGTCTACACCGATGAGAGCCGCACCGAGGTGCTGACCACGTTGCACCACCTGCGCCAGCAGGGCGAGCACCGCGCCGGCATCCCGAACCGGTCGCTGGGCGACTACATAGCGCCTAAGGACACCGGTCTGGCCGACTACATCGGCGGTTTCGCCGTCACCGCGGGGCTGGGCAGCGGCGAGAAGATCGCGGAGTTCAAGGCGGCCCTCGACGACTACAGCGCGATCCTGCTGGAGTCGGTTGCCGACCGGCTGGCCGAGGCGTTCGCCGAACGGATGCACCAGCGGGTTCGCAAGGAGTTCTGGGGATTCCAGCCCGACGAGGCCTTGGACAACGACGCACTCATCGCCGAGAAGTACCAGGGCATCCGCCCCGCTCCGGGCTACCCGGCCTGCCCGGAGCACACCGAGAAGGCGACGCTGTGGAAGTTGCTGGACGTCCACGAGCGGACCGGCATCGAGCTGACCGAGTCGATGGCGATGTGGCCCGGCGCCGCCGTCAGCGGCTGGTACTTCTCGCACCCGCAGTCGCAGTACTTCGTGGTGGGCCGGATGGCCCAGGACCAGGTCGCCGACTACTCCAAGCGCAAGGGCTGGACCCTGCGCGAAGGTGAGCGCTGGCTGTCCTCCAACCTCGCCTACAACCCGGAGGACTGAGCCCTGCGCGCGGTGCTCTGGGACATGGACGGCACCCTGGTCGACTCCGAGAAGCTCTGGGATGTCGCGATGGAGGCGCTCTACGACCGGCTCGGCGGGGTGCTGACTCCGGAGGTGCGGGCGGCCACCGTCGGCGGCGCCGCAGAGAACACCATGCGCATCGTCTACGACGACCTGGGCCTGCCGCTCGACCCGGCGGCGATGGCGGACTCGGCGAACTGGCTGCACGACTACACCGCCGGACTGTTCGACACCGGCCTGCCCTGGTGCGACGGGGCCCGGGAGCTGCTCGATGCGCTGGCCGCCGCCGCCGTGCCCATGGCGCTGGTGACCAACACCCCGCGGCCGCTGGCCGAGCGGGCGCTGAACACCATCGGGCGCCACTATTTCTCGGCGGTGGTCTGCGGCGACGAGGTTCCCCACGGCAAGCCGGCGCCGGATCCCTACCTGCGGGCGGCCGCGCTGCTGGAGCTGGATCCGCTGCGGTGCCTGGCCGTGGAGGACTCACCGACCGGCGCGGCCGCGGCCGAGGCGGCCGGCTGCGCGGTGCTGGTGACGCCCAATGCGATCCCGGTGCCGCCCGGGCCGCGGCGCCAGCAGGTGGCCACCCTGGCCGGTCTGCAGCCGGCGGACCTGGCCGAAATTCACGCCGATCTGGCCGGACCGCAGCGGGCCGTCGCCGGAAACCGACGTGACCGCACCTGACGGCGCATGAAACAATCCCTGCTCGTGAAGACCTTCGAGGAGCTGTTCGCCGAGCTCGGTGAGCGCGCCGCCACCCGACCGGCCGGCAGCGCCACCGTGGCCGCGCTGGACGCCGGGGTACACACCGTCGGCAAGAAGATTCTGGAGGAGGCCGGCGAGGTATGGATGGCCGCCGAGCACGAGTCCGACGACGCGTTGGCCGGTGAGATCAGTCAGCTGCTGTATTGGACCCAGGTGCTGATGATCTCGCGCGGGCTGACACTGTCCGACGTCTACCGGAAGCTGTGAGCATGTTGCGTGTCGCCGTCCCCAACAAGGGGGCGCTCAGTGAATCCGCGGCGGCGATGCTGTCGGAGGCCGGCTACCGCAGCCGCTCCGATGCCAAGGACCTGACCGTCATCGACCCGGTGAACAAGGTCGAGTTCTTCTTCCTGCGGCCCAAGGACATCGCCATCTATGTCGGGTCGGGTCAGCTCGACTTCGGCATCACCGGCCGGGATCTGGCCGCTGAATCCGGGGCGCCGGTGGCCGAGCGGCTGGCGCTGGGCTTCGGGTCGTCGAAGTTCCGTTACGCCGCACCAGCGGGCCGGGACTGGACCGCCGCGGACCTGGCCGGCAAGCGGATTGCCACCGCCTACCCCAACCTGGTTCGCAAAGACCTGGCCGGCAAGGGAATTGAAGCCACCGTCATCCGGCTCGACGGAGCGGTGGAGATCTCGATCCAGCTCGGGGTGGCCGATGCGATCGCCGATGTGGTGGGCTCGGGGCGCACCCTGCGTCAGCACGGCCTGGTGGCTTTCGGTGCGTCGCTGTGTGATTCCGAAGCGGTGCTGATCGAGGGCGCCGAGTCCAACGGTCGCAGCGCGCAGACTGCCGCCGCCCGTGACCAATTGGCCGCCCGGGTGCAGGGCGTGGTGTTCGGCCAGCAGTATCTGATGCTGGACTACGACTGTCCGCGTGCGGTGCTCGACCGGGCTGCCGCGATCACCCCCGGCCTGGAGTCGCCGACCATCGCCCCGCTCGCCGACCCCGACTGGGTGGCGGTCCGCGCGCTGGTGCCGCGTCGGGAGGTCAACGCGATCATGGACGAACTGGCCGCCATCGGAGCCAAGGCCATCCTGGCCTCGGACATCCGATTCTGCCGATTTTGATCAGTGCAGGTAGGCGCGCTGTCGACGTGTTAGCGTCCGGGAGACCCTAGGAGGCTCTCGTGACGCATTTCCTCGTGCTGCTCCTTGCCCTGCTGATCGGTACCGTCGCCGGCCTGCGTGCGCTGACCGCGCCGGCAGTCGTGGCGTGGGCGGCCGCGCTGCACTGGATCAACCTGGACGGCACCTGGGTCCAGTGGCTGAGCCACCCGGTGACCGTCACCATCTTGACGGTGCTGGCGGTCGGCGAACTCATCACCGACAAGCTTCCCAAGACGCCGGCCCGCACCGCAGCGCCGTCGTTCGCCGCCCGACTTGTCTTGGGCGCCTTCGCCGGCGCCGTTATCGGCACGGCGTGGGCGTTCACCTGGTCGGCGCTCGGCGCGGGCCTGATCGGTGCGGTCCTGGGCACCCTGGGCGGCTACGCAGCGCGCACCCGCCTGGCGGCGTCCCATGGCCACGACCTGCCGATTGCACTGCTGGAGGACAGTGTCGCGGTGCTGGGCGGTGTCGCGATCGCCGCTTTCACCGCGGTGGTGTGAACTGAGGCATTCAGCGCCGCTGCACCAGCAGTGCTTGCGCTGAGGTCCCGATGAATCCGCTGCGGTCGAACAGCTCTGCGGTGGTGACCCCGACGCCGTCCGGTCCGATCGAAGCGCGAGCCCGCAGGCCGAAGTCCTGCCCGGTGGGCAACCGGTGCAGATGGACGACGGTGTCGGTGTTCATGAACATGTACTCGTCGGTGTCCAAGGCGGCGCCGACGCCGTTCGCCGAGTCGACCACCATCGCCAGCCGCTGCAGCGCGGTGGTCGGTTCGGTGTCGACGAGATGTACCTGCGGACTCAGCCAGGACACCGCGGCGCCGTCGGGGGAGTCCGGCTGCATGCGCCAATCCACCGACTGGGCGTAG
>NZ_LZJK01000098.1 GCF_001667945.1 Mycolicibacter sinensis
AACCCAATCCAACTCATCAGCAGCCGCCACCGGCGCCACCACCACCGGCGCCACCCCAAACGCCAAAAACGCCCCCAACGCACTAGAGGCACCCAGCAGTCGCCGGCGCTGCTGCCGACCCCGCCGACCGTTGCCCGAAGTGTTACGCCGTACCGCCATTTGGGATTTCCTATCTGTGCTGGCCCACAGTTGTGCTAGCTCTGGTTGTCGTTTCAGTTCTCATACAGCGGGTTGATTCAGCAGCAGGGTCAGCCGAAGAAGCCCAACGCCTCGGCGATCTGTTGCGGAATGTCGTTGAGCCACTGGGGGATCAGACCGTAGAAGTCGGCGTTGATATCGACCAGACCCAGATCCGACAGGCCGAGCCCGCTGAGCAGGTTCTCGATCGTGGTGGTACCCAAGCCCAAATCGGTGAGCAGCGAGTTGATCGTCACGCCACCGAGGCCGAGATTGGCGACGATGGTGTCCAGATCGTTGCTGTCCAGTCCCAGCCAGCCCAGCAGCGTTCCCAGCGTCGGGTCGCCGAGAACGCTGGTCATCAGGTCGGTGATGAAGGTGTCCAGGTGCACCTCGTCGAGACCGAGACCACCCAGCATGCTGCCGATCGAGACCCCGCCCAGGAGATCGTTGATGACCTCGTCGAGGTGCCTGGTGTTCATGCCCAGATCGCTGAGCAGACCAGCAATCGAGATGCCGCTCAAGCCGATTCGGTCGATGAACATGTCCAGGTCGATGTTGTTCAGGCCGAGAGCGCTCAGCATCGACGCGATGTTGAGGTTGTCCAGGCCGAGGCTGTCGATCAGGTTCTCCAGGCCGATGCTGCCCATCCCCCAGCTCTCGAACAGGGAGAGCAGCGTGGTGTCGCTCAGCCCCAGCCCTTCGAGGATGCGGTCCATGAGGTCCGTCAGGGTCGGGTTGAAGCCGATGTCGGTGAAGAACTGCTCCAGCGTGACGTTGCCGGTCAGGTTGGCCAGGCCGTTGAACAGGGTCTCCAACTGGTAGTTGGACAGACCGACCGCCTGGACCATCTGGCTTACCGTGGCGTCGTAGAGGTGCAGGTTGGACAGGGTCTGACCAACGGTGTTGGTGCCCAACAGCGCGTTGAGCGTCGGGTTGCCGATCTTCTCGATCAGGCTGGCGTTCTCCGGTGACAGGGTGGCCAGCGGTGTGTCGCCGATGCCGGCGATCGTCATCAGCTGGGTGAACTTGATGTCGGTCAGCGGGGTGAGCGGATCGATGCCCAACGTGTTCACCCCGACCGGCATGGCCGACAGCACCTGGCCCAGGGTCTGGTTGCCGTAGTCGCCGATGAAGTCGTTGAAGGTGGTGCCGGGCGGGAACATCGAACTCAGCAGCGCCAGCAGGCCGGTGTTGCCGGTGATGTCCGGGCCCAGGAACCCGTTGTTGAGCAGGTCCAGCAGGGTGTCGTCGCCCATCTCGCCGAACAGGCCGCCGAGCGCGCTGCCCAGCGTCATGCTGCCCAGGCCCAGTTGCTCGAAGAAGTCGGTCAGCGGGGGGTTGCCCACCATGTCGGTCAGCAGGCCGCCGACGGTCCAGCTCGGGTCGACCAGGCTGGCTAGGGATTCGGTGCCCGAAGCGCCGAGCAGGTCCTTGATCAGCCCTCCGACCGACTGGTCGTCGCCGCCGACGAGTTGCAGGATCAACTCGGAGAGCGTGGGATTGCCGATGTCGGTCGAGTTGAGCAGGGCGATCAGCAGGCTGGCGATCGAGTCGTCCGGGCTGATGCCGCCGATGTCGGTCAGCAGCTGAGCGATGGTGGGGTTGCCGATGCCGGCCTCGTTGAACAACCCGATGAGCAGGTTGGACAGCGACTCGGTGCCGATCCCGAAACTGTTGAGCAGGTCCACCGGCGTCATGTGACCGAAGCCGACCTGGTCGAGGAGGTCGATGATCAGGGTGTCCAGCGGGGTGTCGCCGATGCCGATCTCGCTGAGCAGGCCGGTGAGCGTCTCGTTGCCCATCCCGCTGGCGTCGACGATGGTGCCGATGTCGATGTTGATGCCGAGCGGCTGACCCGCGGTGAGCAGGCCGTTGAACAGCGGGATGCTGAAGCCGCCGATGTCGAAGGTGTCGTGGCCGTTGAGGAAGGCGTCCAGCAGGATCGCCGGCGCACCGAACAGCGCGGAGAGCGCCGCCATGGGGTCCTCGAAGTTGAAGATCTGGCCCATCAGATCTTGCATGGCGTTGAAAAGCGTTATCCACGGGCCCATTCCGGCGAGCATCGAGCTCAGCCAGGTGGGCAGCTGCACGCTGATGTCCGCCGGGAACGGCAGCAGCTGCGCGTCGATGGTGGGCAGCGGGTTGGTGAAGATGTTGATGACGTCCGGGATACCGGCCAGGGCCTGCTGCGGGTTGGTGAAGATGTGCTCCAGCAGCCCCCACATGTCGACGGAGTTCTGGTTCAGCGCCTGCAGGTTGGCCGCGGTGTGGTTGAACAGGTCGGTGTACGGCGAGAAGAAGTCACCCCCCGCGGTCAGCTCGACGGCCCGCTGCTCGACGACCGCAAGGCTGTGCAGCCGCGGCAGCTGCGACGCCACCGGCGGAACCGCGACCAGGCCCACCCCGACGATGGCCAGGCCGGTGGTGACGTATGGACGAAGCGCTTGCTGCATGTTGCCCTCCCGGACGGACGTTCCGAAGTTGCTAGGCCGGCCAGGCCGCTCACGCCGCTCGAGTCGCTTAAGCACCGAGCACCGCCGCGATCTGGTTCGGCAGGCCGTCGAGGAAGTAGGCCATCGAGCCGAAGAATTCTTCGATCTGGGCGTTGATCACCGTGAGATCGCCCAGACCCATTGACGCGAGTAACTCGTTGACGGTCTGGGTGCCGAAGTCGCCGAGCAGCGAACTGACCGTCGACGTACCGAACAACGAGTCGATCAGCTCGTTGAGCGTCTGATCGCCCAGGCCCAGATCGATGAGCCCGTCGTGCAGGGTCATGTCGCCGAAGAACTGGTCGAACAGGTCGCCCAGGGACTGCCCACCGATGCCGAACTGGTTGAGCATGTCGTTGAGGCTCTGGCCGCCCAGCGCTTGGCGGATGATGTCGTCGAGGTGCATGCTGCCCAGACCGCCGTCGTCGAGCGCCCCGGCCACGGTGGTGTTGCCGAGCAACTGATCGAGCAGCTCACTCAGGTGCTGGTCGCCGATGCCCGCCTGGTTGAGCAGGTCGACGATGGTCTGGCCGGAGGGGACCAGCTGGTTGATCAGGTCGGCCAGGGTGGTGTTGCCCATGACCCCGAGCAGCTCCGACAGCGGCTGGTCGGGCATGTTCGCCAGCACCAGGTCATTGAGGGTCATATCGGCGAAGCCGGATTGAGCGAGCATGTCGGCCAAGGTCATCGAGAAGTTGGCCTGGATCATCTGGGCCAGTGTTTGGGTGCCCATCTCACCGAGCAGCTCGCTCAGCGGCGAGTTGAGCATGCCTTGCTGGTCGAGGATCGAGCCGATGGTCTGGCCACCCAGCGCGGAGATCAGTGTGGTGTCGCCGCCCTTGTCCAGCGGGGTGCCGCCGGTGGCGGCGATGAAGTCGTTGATCGTGAGGTTCCCGATGATCCCCATCTGGTTGAGGTTGCCGAACACGGTGCCCAGCGACAGATTGGTGATGCCCAGGAGGTCGGTGAAGTCCTTGACCGTGACGTTGGCGAAGCCGGCCGCGTCCAGGACGTCGATCATCGACGTGTTGCCGGCGTCGCCGAGGATGCTGACGAAAAGCTGGCCCATGTCGGCGTCGGCCAGGCCGGCCTGACTGATCAGGTCCATCATCGATTGGTTGCCCAGGCCTAGGCCGTTGAGCAGCGAGGTGATCACCTCGTGGCTGGTCAGGTCGCCGCCGCCCAGGGCGTCGAGCAGCGACGCCGGGGTCTGGCCGCCCAGGCCCAGCGCGTCGACGGCGGTGATCAGCAAGCCGTTCAGCGTCAGGTCGTCGGCGCCGATCTGGGCGAGCAGTCCGCTGACCGTCGGGTCACCGATGCCCAGCGCGTTGAACACGTGCATGCCGAGGTCGGCGAGCTTGAGGTCGGCCACGCCCAGGTCACCGGCGATACCGGTGATGGTCGGGTTGTCGAAGCCCAGCGCGTGGGTCAGGTCGATGACGAGGTCGGCCACCTTGACGTCACCGATGCCCAGCTGGTCCATGATGTCGGTGATGGTGGGGTTGCCGATCCCGACGGCGTCGAGCACGGTCGACAACACGCTGGAGATCTGCTGGTCGCCGAGCCCGAGGGTGTCGAGCACGTCGACAGGCGTCTGGTTGCCCAGACCCAAGCTGTCCAGCAGCCCGGTCAGCATGCCGGCCACCGACATGGTGCCGATCCCGGTCTGGTCGAGCAGGCCGGCTACGGTCTGGTCACCGATCTTCAGGCCGTCGACGACGTCACTGGCGCTCAGGTCGATTTCCAGGTTGTGGCCGGGGACCAGGATTCCGTTCCAGGCGGGGATGTGGATGCCGAGCACGTCCAGGGTGTCGGTGCCGTTGAGGTAGGCGTTGAGCAAGACCGCCGGGGCGGTGAAGATGGCCGCGAACGGGTCCATCGGGTTGGTCGGGTTGAAGATCTGCTCGTTGATCTCGTGCCAGGCGTTGTTCACGGCGACCATCGGGCCGATCAGGCCCATCCCGAGGGTCAGCAGCGGCGAGAGCATCACCATGATCGGGTCACTGCCACTGATCTGCGGCATCGGATTGGTCAGGAAGTCGATTACTTCCGGCAACTTCGACAGCGACGACGGATCGGTGAGGATCTGCATGATCAGGTTGCCCCAGCCGTTGTCCGACCCCATCGCCGCCAGGTTGGTGGCGGTGTTGTTGAACAGGTCGACATAGGGCTGGAAGAAGTCCGGGCCGGCGGTGAGCGCCACCGGACGGTGCTGGACGTCGGGCAGGGCCTCGCGGACCTCGGCCTGCGGCTTGAGCACGGCCGTCGGAACGGCCGCATTGACTGCGACGAGCGTGGCGCCCGCAATGACGACGCCGGGCGTGACGTACGGGCGAAGCGCCAGCTGCATCATGTTCTCCTACGGAAACTGACCATGGACGTTGCTGAACTTTACATGAGTTTTTGACTTTGTCGACGCCGATTTTTTCTCATGAAAAATCGCCCAGGATCGCCAAGAAATCGCACGTGAGGCGATATACGTCCGGCACAGCGGACATCTGTAGCCCTATCACACCGATGCTTCCGGCCGGGCCGAAATCGATTTCTTAGCTTTTGTTAATCGCGATTCGGAGAGGGACGGCCAACGTCGGGCGACATGAGGTCCGCGACCGACCTTGCCGAGCCCGCGGCAGCACCAGGTCGAGCCTCAGCTGACAAGGTGTTCGGCGTGGCCCCGCGACAGCGGGGCCGGCTACCCGTGCGAGGCGGGGGCCTGCGCAGCGGCGGCGCTCCCCGTGGCCGAAGGTCAGCCTTGCCGGTCCCCTGCCGACCTGCGCCGCTGCGCCAATCCGGTCGCGGCGAGCCGTACCAGGCTGCCGACCAGCGCACTCTTGACGTCGGGTGTGTCGTCTTGCGGGATTGGCGCCTGCCACTGCGCCAGCGGCACCAGCTCGCCAGCGAGGTACTGATCGCGGCATGCGCTGCGCTGGATCTTGCCGCTGGTGGTCGTCGGTATCCGCATCGGCTTGAGCAGCACCACGGTCTGCGCCTCGATCCCGTGGTGCGTGCGGATCGCCTCCCGGGCCGCCTCGATCAGGTCGTTGGGGTCGACACCGGCAGCATCGTGGTGGTGTACCTCCTGCACCACGACCAGGTGCTCGGGGGCGTTGCGCTTGGTCGGCAACTGGAACGCCGCGCCGCGGCCGGGCAGCAGCGCCGGGTGGCAGTCCTGCACGGTCATCTCGATGTCGTTGGGGTAGTGGCGATAGCCGCCGATCGACATCAGGTCCTTGCAGCGGCCGGTGACATACAGCTCGCCACCGCGGAAGAAGCCCAGGTCGCCGCTGCGCAGATACGGGCCCTCCCCGGTGCCGGCCAGCCGGGCGTTGAAGGCGTGCTCGGTCTCCTCCGGCCGTCCCCAGTAGCCCACGCCGACGCTGGGCCCGGCCACCCAGATCTCGCCCACCTCATCGGGGCCGCAGCGCAGCCTGGTCTCCGGATCGACGATCAGGACGTCCTGGCCGCCTTGCCGGCTGCCACAGCCCACCAGCGGCACCGCGCTCTCGGCGGCGGCGTCGTTGCCGTCCACCTCGACCACCCGGTCCTCGGCGAGCGCGGCGCGGTCGATGTGCCGGATCACCGGCACCGCGGAGTTCGAGACACCCGAGACGCCCAGGGTCGCCTCGGCCAGGCCATAGGCCGGGCGGAATGCCTCGGGCCGGAAACCGGCGGGGGCGAACGCCTCGCTGAAGGCCCGCAGGGTGGCCGGGCGGACCGGCTCCGCGCCGACCACGGCGATCGACCAGTTCGACAGATCCAGTGCCGCGCGTTCCTCTGGCGTGCTGCGTTTGACGCAGGCCTCGTAGGCGAAGTTGGGGGCGGCACTGATCACCGCCTGGTAGCGCGACATCGCCTGCAGCCAGCGCATCGGGCGCATCAGGAAGGCGCTTGGTGACATCAGCACCGTGGTGCGGCCGCCGTAGAGCGTGCCCAGGATGCCGCCGACGAAGCCCATGTCGTGGTACTGCGGCAGCCACGACACCCCGCTGACCGGACTGGAGAACACCGGATCGTCGGAGCGGGGATCCCAGGCCTGACGGATGATCTCCAGGTTGTGCACGTAGTTGCGGTGGGTGAGCACGCAGCCTTTCGGCACGCCGGTGGAACCCGACGTGTACTGGATCATCGCGACGGTGTCTTCGTCGACGTCTTGGCGCACCCAGGTCGCGCCGTCGCCTTCGACCTCGTCCATCGCCAGCCAGGTCACGTCACCGTCGGTCAGCCCGGCCACCGCCGCTTTCATCTTGGCCTGGGTCTTGGCCGTCGCCAGCGCGAACCGGGCCTGCACTTGGGGGACGACGGTCTCGACCCGCCGGATCGGCCAGTGCTCGTCGACCGGAACGGCGACGGCGCCGGCGTAGAAGCAGCCGAATAACCCGGCGATGCTGTCCACGCCGGGGCGGCACAGCACCAGCACCCGCTCACCGGCGGCGCCGCGGCGCTGCAGGCTCGAGGCGATCGCGCGGGCCCGCTCGTCGAGTTCGCGGTAGCTGATCCGGGCCTGTTCGTCATCCCCTTCCGGGCAGAAGATGAACGCCGGCGTGTCCTGATGACGTGCGGACTGCTGTTCCAGCAGCTCCACCAGGGTGTCCGGGGTGGTCGCGGGTGTCGTCAACTCTGCCAACGTCTGACCTGTCTCTGCGGGGAATCGCCCACAGCGTAGCGGCGATCGCACGGCGGCGGAGCCGGTCGATGCGGGCCGCCGCCGAATCCAGCCGGTGGGACAACGCAGCCGGAACCATAGGGTGATGTGCCCGCCTTCGAGCGACAACGACCGTTATGTAAAGCTCTCGGGCGCTGATTGGCCTGACATAACGAGGGTTGTCGCTCGAAGGCGGGCAATCGCCACATCCCGCCTCCCCCGTTATTGGTGGGGCGCAAGGGATTCAGCGGGGCG
>NZ_LZJK01000099.1 GCF_001667945.1 Mycolicibacter sinensis
GAGCGGCGCAGTTCGTCGGTGCGCATCACGGCGTCGGCCCTCCCCGCTTCGACCGCCAATTCCTCCTGGCGTACCAGTCCCGCGGCCTGCCGCGCCACCACCGACAGCACCCGGCGGTCCCGGGAGGCCAACTGGCGGCCGGCCATCAACATCCAAAACTCGTTGTCGCCGACATCGATCGCGGTGTCGGCGAGAGCCACCGACATGCAGGGGTTCTCGCCGACCGAAGCGACGACCTCGGGCTGTTCGGGGGCCGCGGCTCCGCTCGGCACCCGTACCAGGCTCACCGAGCGTTGCGTGTAGGTCTCGCGCACCCGTTCCAGCAGGCTGTCCAGATCCGCTCCGCGCAGCACCGATCCGGCGAACAGTGTCATCAACTCGGCTTCCCGCGAGGCGCGGCCGGCCTCGCGGGATCGTTTGGCCGTGCTGTCGACCAGTGCCGCCACCGCGACCGCCACCAGCAGCAGCACCACCTCGGTCACCGCGGCGTCGTGTTCGGCGATGGCGAAATCGCCGCGCGGCGCGAGCAGGAAATAGTTGAGCAGCACACCCGACAGCAATGCCGACAGCACGGCCGGCGCGATACCGCCGAGCAGTGCCACCACCAGCACCCCGACCACGAACAGGGCGCTTTGCCCGCTGTTGAGGTAGTGATCCAGCCAGCCGACCACGATCGCGCAGACCAGGCACGGGACGGCGATCGCGGCCAGCCAGGACGCCGCGCGCCGCTCCCGCGGGGAGATCGACACCGCCCGGAAGTTCGGCTTGGTGTCCTCGTCGGTGACGATGTGCACGTCGATATCGCCGGATTGCTGCACCACCGCCGCACCGACGCCCTCGTCGAGGATGCGGGCCCAGCGCGAACGCCGCGAGCTGCCGATCACCAGTTGGGTGGCGTTGACGTCACGGGCGAAGTCGAGCAACGCGGCTGGCACGTCATCGCCGATCACGGTGTGCAGGGACGCGCCCAGGCTGACCGCCAGTTGGCGGATCTGGCCCACGCGCGGCGCCGGCGCAACGGAATCGCCGTCGCGCAGCACGTGCAGCACCAGCAGTTCGCCGCCGGCCTTGGATGCGATCCGGGAGGCCCGCCGCACCAGTGTCTCGGACTCCGGGCCTCCGGTCACCGCCGCCACGATGCGTTCGCGCGCCTCCCAGGTTGCGGTGATCTTTTTGTCGGCGCGGTAGGTGGCCAGGGCGGCGTCTACCTGGTCGGCCACCCAAAGTAGCGCCAATTCCCTTAGCGCAGTGAGGTTTCCGCTGCGGAAGTAGTTGGACAGCGCTGCGTCGACCTGCTCCGGCGCGTAGACGTTGCCGTGGGCGAGCCTGCGGCGCAACGCTTCGGGTGCGATGTCGACCAGCTCGATCTGTGCGGCCTGACGGACGAACGAATCCGGCACCGTCTCTTGCTGCTGTATTCCGGTGATCTCGGCGACGACGTCGTTGAGGCTCTCCAGATGCTGCACGTTGACCGTCGAGATCACCGTGATCCCGGCGGCGAGCAGTTGCTCGACGTCCTGCCACCGCTTGCGGTTCGCGCTGCCCGGTGTGTTGGTGTGGGCCAACTCGTCGACGAGCACTACCTGCGGCCGCCGAGCCAGCACCGCGGGGACGTCGAGCTCGGGGAAACGCTTGCCCCGGTAGTCGATCAAAAGCGGCGGTACGACCTCGATTCCGTCCAGCAGTTCCGCTGTCTTCTTCCGGCCGTGGGTCTCCACGACGGCGGCGACCAGGTCGGTGCCCCGTTCCAGCCGGCGATGGGCCTCCCCGAGCATGGCGTAGGTTTTGCCCACGCCCGGGGCGGCACCCAGATAGATACGCAACTCGCCGCGTCTGCCGCGGAGGCCGACAGCACTCACCACAGCATCATCCACCGGCGCAGCAGCCGGCGACAGGATACTTGTGGTCGAGTTCCAGGTTGACCGCCACCACGTTGACGTGGGGCTCACCGAGGAAGCCGAGCAGTCGGCCGCTCTGGTGGGCGCGGACGACAGCGCGGACCTGATCGGCGCCGATTCCCCGGGCCTTGGCGACCCGGTAGACCTGAAGATCGGCGTAATCCGGTGAGATGTCCGGGTCCAGGCCGCTGGCGCTGGCGGTGACGGCGTCGGCCGGAATCCGTGGGTGTGCGGGCGCCGTGCCCCGGATCGGCACGATCTGGCCGGCCGAGTAGTCCTCGCCCGGTCGGGCACAGTCCACCCGGACGCCGTGATAGCTGGTCAGGAACGGCTCGCTGCCCAGGAAGCACGCGTCGTTGACGCTGACCACCCGCGCCGGATGAGCGACAGTGCCGCTGCGGTCTCGCGGGCCGAATACCGCCAGCACAGCGCCCTTTCCACTGGCTGTGCAGAACGGTCGCGCCCCGGCCCCCGCGTCCAGCCCTTCGGCCTCGGCCACCGCGACGCTGCGGGCGCAGACCTGGCTGAGCAGGCTCGGCCGGCCCGGCGCGTCGACGATGCTCTCCGGGCCCAGATTGCTTGCGCCGCTGACCAAGGCGTCATAGCCGGCCCCCGACGGCCTGCCCTGGAAGTACTGCGGCAGCGGCCCGCCGGCGGCGTCGGTGAAAGACTGGCCGATCAGAGCACTTGCGACCGGCCGGCCACCGGGGCCGGTGACCAGCGAGCCTTCGGCCCTCTCATGCAAGCCCGGCGCCTGCGCGACCACCCAGACCAACGCCGGGTAGCCGGCCCCGAGCATGGCGGTCAATACCAGCAGCGCACGCAGCGCGGCCCCATGGCGGCGAATCGGCTCCCGAACTCCCATGTCACGCCATCCCGGGCAGTAGTTGAACCAACAGGTCGATGAGCTTGATCCCGACGAACGGGGCCACGATGCCGCCCAGGCCGTAGACCGCGAGGTTGCGGCTGAGCAGCGTGGCGGCGCTGCCGGGCAGATAGCGCACCCCGCGCAGCGCCAACGGAATCAGCGCGGCGATGACCAGCGCGTTGAAGATCACCGCCGACAGGATCGCCGATTGCGGGCTGTGCAACCGCATCACGTTGAGCAGGCCGAGGCCGGGAAAGAGCGCAACGAACAGCGCCGGGATGATCGCGAAGTACTTGGCGATGTCGTTGGCGATCGAGAAGGTGGTCAGCGCGCCGCGGGTGATCAGCAGCTGTTTGCCGATCTCCACGATCTCGATGAGCTTGGTGGGGTCGGAGTCCAGGTCCACCATGTTGCCCGCCTCCTTGGCGGCGCTGGTGCCGGTATTCATCGCCACCCCGACATCGGCCTGCGCCAGCGCCGGTGCGTCGTTGGTGCCATCGCCGGTCATCGCGACCAGCCGACCGCCCTGCTGCTCGCGTTTGATCAGCATCAGCTTGTCTTCCGGGGTGGCCTCGGCGAGGAAGTCGTCAACCCCCGCCTCGTCGGCAATCGACTTGGCGGTCAACGGGTTGTCTCCGGTGATCATCACGGTCCGGATACCCATCCGGCGCATCGCGTCGAAGCGCTCGCGCATCCCCTGCTTGACCACGTCGCGCAGGTGGATGACACCGAGCACCCGGGCGGGCCCGCCGGTGAGCACCTCGCCGACCACCAGCGGCGTGCCGCCGGCCGCGCTGATGCCGTCGACGATCCGGCCGAGTTCGGCAGGAATGTCACCGCCGTGGCCGCGCACCCAGTCGCTGACGGAATTGGCAGCACCTTTGCGCAATTGGCGTCCGTCGACATCAACGCCGGACATCCGGGTCACCGCGCTGAACTCGACCCATGAGGTCGCCGTGAGCTCCCCCGGTGTCCTGGCTCGCAGCCCGTAGGCGTCTTTGGCATAGACGACAACCGAACGGCCTTCGGGGGTTTCGTCGGCGAGGCTGGACAGCTGCGCGGCGTCGGCAAGCTCGGCGGCGGTTACCCCGGTGACCGGAAGGAACTCCGACGCTTGCCGATTGCCCAGGGTGATCGTGCCGGTCTTGTCCAACAGCAGGGTGTTGACGTCGCCGGCTGCCTCTACCGCCCGGCCCGACATGGCCAACACATTGCGCTGCACCAGCCGGTCCATCCCGGCAATCCCGATGGCCGACAACAGCGCCCCGATCGTGGTGGGGATCAGGCAGACCAGCAGAGCCACCAGCACGATTCCGGTGACACCGTTGCTGTCGAGTGCCGCGGTGTCCGCGACACCCGCGTTGGTGGCCTTGGCATAGATCGCCAACGGCTGCAGCGTGGCGACGGCGACCACGAAGATGAGCGTCAGCGCGGCCAGCAGGATGTTCAGGGCGATCTCGTTTGGGGTCTTCTGGCGGTTGGCGCCCTCGACGAGCGCGATCATCCGGTCCACGAAGCTTTGTCCGGGTTGCTGGGTGATCCGGACCACGATGCGATCCGAGAGCACCAGCGTTCCGCCGGTGACCGCCGAACGGTCGCCGCCGGATTCGCGGATCACCGGAGCTGATTCGCCGGTGATCGCCGATTCGTCCACCGAGGCGATGCCCTCCACCACGTCGCCGTCGCCGGGGATGATCTGGCCCGCTTCGACGACGACGATGTCGCCCCGTTGCAGCAGCGGCGCGGCGACCTCTTCTTCGGTCCCCGGTGTGTCGGGTGCCCAGCCGCGCAACCGGCGCGCCACGCTGTGCGACTTGGATTTTCGCAGGGCGGCGGCCTGCGCCTTCCCGCGGCCTTCGGCGACCGCCTCGGCCAGGTTGGCGACGAGGACGGTCAGCCACAACCAGCACACCGTGAGCCAGCCGAACCAGGTCGGCTGGCCGGTGGCCAGCACCGTGGACCACACGGCGCCGACCTCGACGATAAGCATCACCGGGTTGCGCCACAGGGTGCGGGGATCGAGTTTGCGCACCGCCATCGGCAGCGCCGTCAGCAGCGAAGTGCTTGGGGCCGAGTGCATCTCAGTGCAGTCCTTCAGCAAGTGGCCCCAGTGCCAGCGCCGGCAGGAAGGTGAGGGCGACCAGGATGACGGTCACCCCGACGACTAATCCGACGAACTGGGGCTTGTGGGTGGGCAGCGTGCCGAGGGATTCCGGAATCCGGCCCTGCGCAGCAAGCGTCCCGGCCAGCGCCAGCACCAGGATGATCGGCACGAATCTGCCGAGCAGCATCGCGATCCCCAGCGAGATCTCATACCACTGGGTGTCGGCCGCCAGGCCCGCGAACGCCGAACCGTTGTTGTTCGCCGCGGAGGTGAACGCGTAGAGCACCTCGGACAGCCCGTGCGGCCCGGTGTTGCCTATAGCCGCACCCAGGCCCGGCAGCGCGATCGAGGTCGCCGTTCCGCACAGCACGACCAGCGGCATCACCAGGAAATAGCCTGCGGCTAGCTTGATCTCGCGTGCGCCGATCTTTTTCCCCAGGTGTTCCGGGGTGCGGCCGACCATCAATCCGGCGACGAACACGGTGATGACCGCGAGGATCAGCATGCCGTACAGGCCCGAGCCGACCCCGCCGGGGGCGACCTCCCCGAGCTGCATGTCGACCATCGCCATCAGGCCGCCCAGACTGGTGTAGGAGTCGTGCGTGGAGTCCACCGCGCCGGTAGAGGTCAGCGTGGTCGCCGTGGCGAAGACCGCCGAGTCGGCCACCCCCAGCCGCTGCTCGACCCCCTCGGTCGCGGCTCCGGCCGCGGTGGGAACGGTGCCATGGTGGGCCAGCTGCGACCAGCAGAGCAGGCTGACGCTGGTGAGCGCGAGTACGGCCATCACGGCGGTGATGGCGTGGCCCTGTTTGGTGTTGTCCACCATGCGGCCGAAGGTGCGGGGCAGGGAGAATGCGATGACCAACACCAGGAAGATCTCGACCCAGTTGGTCCACCCGGTCGGGTTCTCGAACGGATGCGCGGAGTTGGCGTTGTAGAAGCCACCACCGTTGGTGCCCAACAGCTTTATTGCTTCCTGGCCGGCCACCGGGCCACCTGGAAGGGTCTGCGGCGCGCCGGTCAGAGTCGTTACGGTCTGGTCGTTGAGGTGAAAGTTCTGCACGACCCCGCCGGCGATCAACACCGTCGCGCCGATGACCGAGATGGGCAGCAGGATCCGCCATATCCCGCGAACCAGATCAACCCAAAAACTGCCCAGCACCGCGGTGCCCCGACCGACGAAACCGCGGACGAATGCCATGGCGACCGCCATGCCGACGGCGGCGGAGACGAAGTTCTGTACCGCCAGACCGGCCATCTGCACCAGATGACCCTGCGTCGATTCTCCGGCGTAGGCCTGCCAGTTGGTGTTGGTGACAAAACTGACCGCGGTGTTCCACGCCAACCCCGGTGTCATCGGTGTCGCCGTGTCAGCCAGGTGCAGCGGAAGCTTGCCCTGCACGAGCTGCAGAGCGAACAGAAACACCACGCACACAGCGGAAAACGCCAGCACGCTGCGCGCATAGCCAGCCCAGGTCTGGTCGGAGTCCGGGTTGACACCGATCAACCGATAGACGAACCGCTCACTGCGCGAGTGTGTTTCGCGGGCGTAGACCCGATACATGTAATCGCCCAGCGGGGCGTGCACCAGCGCCAGGACGATGACCAACGACGCCAGGAAGAAGACACCCGCAGCGGCCGTACCCAATTAGAACCTCTCCGGGAACAGCAGTGCGGCAAGGAGCAGCGCCACCGCCAGTACGGCCAGCGCCAGAGCGACTGCGTTGGTGGGGCTCATAGCCGCTCAACCAACGTCAATACCCTGCCGAGAAGTGCGAAGATCACCACCGTCAGCAGTAGGTAAGCCACGACAGCCACCTGTTCTCCGTTCTCGAGAACCCGACCGGGTCTGCGATGAAGCTAGACCCGATCGGCAGGCGTGGCCGTGACCGTTGACGCTTTCTTTACGCTTAAGCAGCTGACCTTTACGACCCGATAACGCGGACCGCGGCTAAGCGATCGACAACGCGATGCCATCCAGGATGTCGTGTTCGCTGACCACCAGTTCCTCGATCCCGGCGCGCTCGGCCAAGGCCTGCGCGAGTTCCTGCACGACTATCGCCCCGCCGCCGATCACGTCGACGCGACCGGGGTGCATGGGCCCCAGCGCGGCCCGCTGTTCGCGGCTCATGCCGATCAATCGATCGCAGACCGTCCACAGGTCGCGCAAACCCACCCGGGACAGGTGAATTGCCCCCGCGTCGTATTCGGTCAGGCCATGCGCCAGCGCCGAGAGCGTCGTCATGGTGCCCGCCACTCCCACCCAGGTCTTCGCGTGCTGCACCGGCACCGCGCGCAGGGCTTCGCCCAGCAGTTCGCGGGCGACGCCGCGGGCCGTGGCGACCTCAGCGGGGGTCGGCGGGTCCGAGTGCAGACAGCGTTCGGTCAGCCGGACACAGCCGATGTCCGCCGAGAAACTGGCCGACACCCCGTTGTCGGGATCGCCCAGCACCACCTCGGTGGAACCACCACCGAGGTCGACGACCACGAACGGCCCAGCGGCAGCGGCCAATTCGCCTACCGCGCCGCGAAAGGACAGTTCCGCCTCCTGGTGGCCGGTGATCACCTCGGCTACCGCGCCGGGAACGGCCGCACCCAGCACCTGTGCGGTCATGGCGAAGAACTCGTCACGATTGGCCGCATCGCGGGTAGCCGAGGTCGCCACCATCCGCACCCGTGAAACATCATGGGCGCTCAGCAATTCGGTGTAATCCGCCAGGGCCGCCCGGGTGCGCTCCAAGGCGCCCGAGGCGAACCGTCCGGTCGCGTCGACGCCTTCGCCCAGCCGCACCACCTGCATCTCGCGGTGTACGTCGTACAGGCGTCCCTCGCGCGCGTCGGCGATCAGCAGACGAATCGAATTGGTGCCGCAATCGATTCCGGCGACGCGCGTCATAGCCACTCCTCCGGCACCAGAATCCCGGCCATCCCCGGCTCGGCGGCCAGGATCGCCAACGCCTCGTCGCCGAACGGGTTGACCCCGCGGCCCTTGGCCAGCGCATGGGCGATCAGCACATGCAGGCACTTCACCCGGTCGGGCATCCCGCCGCCGGAAAACGTGGTCCCCAGCGGCTCGATCGCATCCCGTTCGGCGAGAAAGGACTCGTGGGCGGCCCGGTAGCGGGCGGCCAGAGCCGGGTCGTGCTGCAGCCGGTCGGTCATGTCGGCCATCAGACCCGAGGACTCCAGCCGGCTGGCCGCGGCGGTCAACACCGGGTGAGTCAGGTAGTACAGCGTCGGAAACGGTGTCCCGTCAGGCAGTTTCGGCGCTGTCTTCACCACGGCGGGCTCGCCGTTGGGGCAGCGGTAAGAGATCTCCAGGACGCCGCGCGGCTCTCGGCCCAGTTGCCGGCCCACCACGTCCAGGTCGGCGGGGTCAACCACCGGGCGCAGGCGCGGGAGCGGCTCGGCTTCGTCATGCCCGGCGAGATTCCCTATCAGGTCCAGCTGCCCGCGACCGCCGAGGTGCCGGGCGAGCCGGGTGTCGAGCCCGGGAACATCGGTCCCAGCGGTGACCCCTGGTACACCGCGCTGTGGCACACCATCGCCGATGTGCCGCACCCTCCGCCCGGTCCCGCGGGGGGGGCGGGGGGTGCGGCCCCCCCCCCCCGGGCGCCCCCCCGTGCCCGTGCCGGGGGGGCCGGGGGGGGGGCCCCCCCCCCCGGCCGGGGGGGGGCGGGCCCGGGGGCGCGCCCCGCGCCGCGGTCAGTC
>NZ_LZJK01000100.1 GCF_001667945.1 Mycolicibacter sinensis
GGCCCGGAGTCCGAGACACTGGTCCGCCGAGCCTCGCGGATCGCGTCGAAGTCCAGCGCCGAGTTGCTGGCGCTGCACGTGCTGCGCGGTGACGGGCGCTCGCCCTTGCCCGATGCCCGGATCGGCAAGATCCGCGAGTTGGCGGCCAGCCTCGGCGTCTCGCTGCACGTCGTCGTCGGCGACGATGTGCCGACCGCGCTGTTGGATTTCGCCCGGGACGTCAACGCCACCCAGCTGGTGATCGGGACGTCGCGGCGGTCCCGCTGGGCACGTTTGCTCGACGAGGGTATCGGTGCGACGGTGGTGCGGCTGTCCGGGAAGATCGATGTCCACATAGTGACTCATGAAGAGTCCGGGCAAGGCTTTCGCGGCGGAGCGCTCTCGGCTCGGCAACGCCGTGTGCTGCCATGGCTAGCGGCGGTGCTCGTGCCGTCGCTAGTCTGCTGGATCACAACCGCATGGCTGGATCCGGTGCTGCGCCTAGGCGGAGAGAGCGCGCTGTTCTTCGTCGGCGTGCTGGTGGTCGCCCTCCTCGGCGGCGTCGCCCCCGCAATGCTGTCGGCTGTGGTCTCGGGCCTGCTGCTCAACTACTTCCTGATCGACCCCCGACACAGTTTCACCATCGCCGAAACCGATTCGGCGATCACCGAAATCGTGCTGCTGCTGGTCGCGGTCGCGGTCTCGGGGTTGGTGGACCGCGCCGCCGAACGCGCCAGGGAAGCCGGCCGCGCCTCGGGTGAAGCGGAGCTACTGGCCCTGTTCGCCGGGTCGGTGTTGCGGGGCGCAGACCCGGAGACGCTACTGGAACGCGTCCGAGAGACCTACGCCCTGCGCGCGGTGAGCATCCTGCGAGTGCGCACCTTAGACGGTCAGAAGGCCGGCGAGGCGGTCGTCGCCGCGGCCGGAAACGAGCCGTGTACGACGGTCGAGTCCGCCGACACCGCAATCGAAGTCGGTGACGACGAGTTCTGGATGCTTCTCGCCGGAAAACAGTTGGCAGCCCGTGATCGCCGGGTACTGTCCGCGGTGGCCAAGCAGGCGGCCGGATTGATCCGGCAGCGCGAGTTGACCGCAGAGGCCAACCGCGCCGAGGCCGTCATGCGGGCCGACGAACTGCGCCGCTCCCTGCTGTCGGCGGTCAGCCACGACCTGCGTACCCCGCTAGCGGCGGCCAAGGCGGCCGTGTCGAGTCTGCGCGCCGACGACGTCGCGTTCTCACCGGATGACACCGCCGAACTGCTGGCCACCGTCGAGGAATCCGTCGACCAGCTCACCGGTTTGGTGGGCAACCTGCTGGACTCCTCACGACTGGCCGCGGGCGTCATTCGACCGGAGCTCACCAAGGTGTACCTGGAGGAGGTCGTGCAGCGCTCCTTGATCGGAATCGGTAAGCGCAGCAACATCTTCCGGCGGAACGGCCTGGACCAGGTGAAGGTGGAGGTGGGTCCGACGGTGGCAATGGCCGACGCCGGCCTGTTAGAACGAGTGCTGGCCAACGTGATCGACAATGCCCTGCGCTACGCCTCGGACAGCGTGGTGCGGGTGACGGCAGGTCAAGTCGGTGACCGGGTTTTGATCAACGTCGCCGACGAGGGCCGCGGGCTGCCCCGCGGCGGCGAGTTACACGTGTTCGACCCCTTCCAGCGCCTCGGCGATCGCGACAACACCAGCGGTGTGGGGCTGGGACTCTCGGTGGCACGGGGTTTCACCGAGGCGATGGGGGGCACCATCTCGGCGACGGAGACACCAGGTGGCGGGTTGACCATGGTGGTGGATCTAGCCGCGC
>NZ_LZJK01000101.1 GCF_001667945.1 Mycolicibacter sinensis
TACGAAGAAGCACCGCCCGAGCCACACCGAGCCGACACGGTGACCGAGATACCGGCCGGACTGCTGCCCGAGCGGCCCGCGCCCGCCGCCGCACCCACCGACGACGCCGCACTCCGGGAATACAACGCCTACCTGGCCGAGCTCACCGAGAACGAACGAAAGAACAGGAACACCGCATGACCGATACCCCCGCCCAAGCCGCTCCCGCCGAGAAGATCCGCAGCGCGCTGCTGCCCTACCGGGTCATGGCCTGGGCAACGGGTGTCTGGCTGATCGCCCTGTGCTACGAGATCGTGGTGCGCTACGTGGTCAAGGTGGATAACCCGCCGACGTGGATCGGTGTGGTGCACGGCTGGGTGTACTTCGCCTACCTGCTGGCCACCTTCAACCTGGCGGTCAAGGTGCGCTGGCCGCTCGGGCAGCAGTCCGGCCGGTATCTCGGTCACCGTGTCGGCTCGGTGTGGCTCGGGCGGTGCTTCTTCGTAGCGGACGAATTTGCGGTAGGCGTAGACGCAGAACCAGGCGAACAACGGCCACTGCAGCGCGTAACCGAGGTTCTGGAAGGTGCCGTTGACCTCCTGGAATCGGGTCCACTGCCACCACCCCAGCGCCAGGCACGCGCAGGCGGCGAGGATCACCAGCACGATCAGTGCCGGTCTCCGACGCCGTGTAGTGGACACCTTATGACGGTACCGCGCGTCGGCTGGGGGATAGCGTCCCGGGGAGTGGTGGACTTCGGATCTGGCGTGGTTCACGCGTTGCGATCAACGAGTCATGTTGAACGCT
>NZ_LZJK01000102.1 GCF_001667945.1 Mycolicibacter sinensis
AGCGTTCAACATGACTCGTTGATCGCAACGCGTGAACCACGCCAGATCCGAAGTCCACCACTCCCCGGGACGCTATCCTCAGCGCGGTCATGTAATCGTGCAACCCACCGGGACGGATATACGAGTCGAACGAACGAAGTTCGTCCGGGAGAGAAGCAACCAGAGCGTCTAGCGACGTTGCTCTAGCGCGTCTACGTGTTTTGGATAATCCGGGCATCAGTCCTCCGGTAATTCTTCTAGGTTGAGCCGAGCTAGAAGCTGGCTCAGCAGTCCGCGGGAGAACCTGATCTCCGAGCGGAGCGGGTGGATCACTAGCTGGTTGGCGGAGCCTTTAACGCACAACGGTTCTTCGATGGCGGCTTTCTCGAATCGCGCTATATCGTCGGCGGTGCGGCAAGCTGCTTCTAGGATGGCTAGCTTGTGAGGCTCTAGGTCTAGGTCAAATTCTTTGTTCATACGCTCCCACAAGCGGGAGCCGGCGGTCTCTAGACCGCGGGGTTTACGCATTGTTTCTCCCTTTTTTCATCGTGGGAAATCGGCAGCTCCAAAGCTGCAAGCTGCGGAAATAGGAAAGTCAAAGCTAAAAAATGAAAATCAGAGTTAGGTCGGTGGCTACACCATCCTCGATGGCTCGCTTCCATGTCTTGCGGTACTTGATGACCGTGGGCTTGGACATGATTCCCGTGCGGGCGAAGTCGGAGATGGAGTGCCGGTCAACTTCTTTACCGGCATACTGATTCTTCCCCTCGGTGAACGCCCAGACGACGGGCAGACCGGAGAGTCTGCCCTTGAGGACACGGCTATGCCGTTGTCCGATAGCCGCCCGCTTCCGGGTCGTTCTCCGCTACGAACTTGGCATCACGGACGGATCGGCCAGAGACGTTAAGAAGTTCGCCGGCTTCGTCGGATGCCTGCCCGGTTTCGGTAGCTTCAGGAAAATTTTCCTTAAGCTCCCCCGCTATAGATTGGCGCTTCCTAGCCTGCTCCGCGTAGACCCGCTCGTACTCCACAGCGATAGCCGGAGCCGGGTTGCGTTTGCTGGCATAGCTTCTAACTCGACCGTCCTCGCCTAACCTGGTAGCCCTTCACCGAGACGAGTTTGAGAACACTGGCTACCGGGTTATTAAAGGCGCTGAGCTGCGCGAACTCAAGGGTTCATCAAAAGGTTTGATTAACCAGTCAACCCCGAGGGTAGGCGCTTACGACCGCCGAGCGGTCCTGCTGCTCGGGATGCTGCTCCGAGACTCCGAGGTTGCCAAGACGGTTCGCCGGTACCTGCTGGAGGTAGAGGACCGGGTTCACCAGGTAGTTGAACGTCAGTCTCAGACAGTCGAGTTGCCACCCGCTGAGTTGTTCTACCAGATGTACGAACAGCAGCAGAGGCAGGAGGCCGCGTTTGTCACCTTGACAACAACCCTGTCGGAGATGTTGCGGAGACCCCCGGGTGCATACGGCCCGCAGGTGGCAGGGTTCTACAGAGTAGACAAGAACTCCATAACCTGCTTTTTTTCGTCAACTGTCGGATTTCCGACAGTTGCCAGGTCGTCTGCAATGGTTGAGTGGTGAGTCCCGGTGACGCTGGCGATGTTCCTGGTGGACATCCCGTGCCCACGCAGCAAACATCGGCAACGAGGTTTTAGACCTCACCCGATGGCTTTACCGCATACCGGCCCGGTCGGGGTCCCGGGCGTGGGGAGGCCGGCCTGGGGGTACGCGAGCACACGCGAGCTGCGCGCTGCGAGAGCGCAGCGCAAGCGAGGTGCGCTAGCCGAGCTGCCCTGCCCTGCCCTGCCCCAGCCTGTCCTGTGTAGTGCGGTGCTACTCCCGAGCACCTATCTTTATTGCCCGGTACTCGACGGGTGATATCCCGAGGTCGCGGGCTACCCTCAGCACCGCGTAGTCGATATTGTCCAGCTCGGTCAGCGCATCACTCAGAGCTACAGCAGCAGCGTAGAAATCTCCGTGGTCGCCGAAGTATTCACAAACCCGCTGAGCCGCCTTTAGTTCTTCGTCTACCAACCGACACAGCCCGCGGCAGTACTGGTAGTAGTCACCGTTGGCCCGGACGTTGACGCGTTTGTTACAACCTTCGCGGGTACACCTCACGCTAGAAATCCGCTCATCGGACCACCCGATACAGGAAACGGGGATCAACCGGGTAGCGGTTGACCGGCACCGTAACACCGGGCCGGATGGTGAATACTCCACCACCGATACCGAGCAACGCCCATTCGTGTTCGGTGATCTCTAGCTCACCAGACGAATACCGGTGGTTTAGCTGGTAGCTGTAATCCCCGTCTGTCTCCGAGATATATCCCTCGGGGTTTTGCAGCACGCGTTTGACCGCGGAAGCTTCCACCCGGATTACGTTGTCGGCGTGGATATCGCCGGCGGTGACCTGATCGTCTAGGTCGGGGATTCTTGACCTGATCTCTAGTTCGACATCATCCAAGAGTGTTTCCGCTTGGGTCTGTTCGTCGGCGGTCAGCGGTCTACCTAGCCGAGCTTGTATGTCGGCTAGTGATGCGTAAGCCACGTTCGTCTCCTACGTTCTCAATAGGAAAACCCCGGAGCCACAATGACTCCGGGGCAATCCAGGTGTCGCTACTTACGCAGCATCATAGAGCCGGATAATCCCAGGCTCATTGATAAATCCGAAGCCGATACGCGACACAGCGCGGACCCAACGACCGTCCTGCTGGACGTTAGCGAAGTGCTCCACACGGGTACCTTCGCGCTGGACGAACAGAACATGATCACGCGGGATACCCCACGCAACGGTGTCGTCGTCCACCTGGTCAGAGACCAACACCGGCAGACCGGCCACCACGATTCCGTCGTCCACGAACTGAAGCAGACTTTGGTTGCTCCCGGTCTGGACCTTAAGCTTGCTCAGCGTCTCGGCGGTCTCGGGCGAGACAATCCACGAGCTGAGCGTGCTGCCGTTGGCAACAGCCTTGTAGCGGGCCTCGATAAACGGGTCCAGGTTGGACACGTCGGTACCGGTGTCTACAGTCGAATACGACAGGCTCAGCAAGCCATTCGGCCCTTTAGTGGTGGTGTTCCCGAAATACGCACCGTCAACAGCGCGTGCGATCTGGTTGGCGAGAGCCGCACCGATCTGCTCAGCGATAGCCGGGTCGGTATCGTTGACCGACTCATTACCGACCAGAGTTAGGCCGGCGGTCTTGGTCGGAGTGACCTCAACCTCACCGGTCTGACCATCAGCCTCGCTAATAGTGTCCAATTCGCTATACCAACCGACACTAGGATCGGCCTTCCACACCGGCACGTTAAACTTCGCTTTGTTGGTGGAGATGAACGTCGCGGAATTAGCCGCGATACTCTTGGCCTGAACAGCCAAGTTAACCAGATTCCCGTACTGTTCCGGCAGGAAAGCAGACGAGATATTTGCAGACGTAGTAGACATAGAAATTATGTCCTTTCTTGTTGTTCGGATGATGAAAGCTAGACCGCAGACCTAGCCGGGTTTGGGTTCAACCCACCGCTTGTAGAGGCACTGCCTCGGTCAAGCGCAAACTTTTGGTTACGCGGAGACACCGGACCTAAAAAACGACGACCAGGACAACTCCGGGCGGCTATCACCGCCGAGACCCTGAGACGGATCAACAGCACGATCAGACGCACGCAAACCCGGACGGCTACCGAGAATGTCGGAGACTACCTCCGAAACTTTGTCGGGATCGACAAACCCGGAATCGTCCAACAGGTCACCAAGCTCCACACCGCCAAGTGCGAACAGATCAGCGGGTTGACTCAAACCCCGGGCAGCTAAACGCTCCGCGTCCCGCCGTTGCAATTCCCGAACCTGCTCCGCCAGAGCGTCGCGTTCTTCGCGGGCTTGGTTGCGTTCAACCCTATACCGAGCTTCGCGGGGTGGCTTACGTTCACCGGCATTATCGGTGTTATCACCGGAAACATCCGTATTGCCCCTTAGCTTCGATTCTGACGGGTTTTCCCCCGCCTCAGGGGTGGTTACCTCGGTAATGGTAGTTTCGTTACTCATTTTTTGTTCCTGACGTTCGGAATAGTCAAACCCTGTGGTGGATCTGGACGGCGGTAGCGACGCTCCCAAAGCTCTCTACGCGCTTCGATATCGTTCCCATGCCAAGGTGTATCCCCCGCATGCTCGATAGCAGCGTTGTATTGCTCGGTGCGTTCGACGTACCGGTTGAATTCATCATCCGGGGTGGTAGCCCACGGTGCGGTGTTGTGGTTGCGTGCCATTACGAGATCACTCTGTAGGCAGGAACCATCCTGCCGGGGAGCGGTTCAACAGATGAATTACCAATACCGGCCATTGCGTTGGCCGGTGACATACCGCGCGGTAGCGGGATGTCGTTGTGGATGAACTCGGTTTTGACCTCACGGCCAAACCCGGCCACGAGGTTTTCAACTAGGTCAGAGACCCAAGACATAGATTCTCCTTTTCGTTTTGGTGGGTGTAGTACCCTCACTCGCCAAACTCGTTCGGGGTACTAACTAGTTTGCTGGGGCGCTCCGCAAGCTCCGCGGGCTGGCAGCCCTACATATAAGGCGCGAGTTGTGAAAAGTTGCATTAGTTGCACCCCAGCAGGGGCTAAAATCCTCTGACCAGTAACAATACCTGAAAAAGGTGGTGCAACTTTGGGTGCAACTTTTTGCGTTTTGGGTGCAACTTTTGCGGCTGGGGTGCAACTTTTTGTTGCTCAACCCTGATTTCGCGGTCAAAACTCCCAACCGCGCAAACCGCGGATAGGCTTTGCTGTACCCATCACAACGGCTACCCGTTCGTAGAACTTGTTCCGGGTTAGCATCCGGGAGACACTGCCGTTGCCGTCTTCGATCCACAACTTGTAGAGGTCATAGACACGGGGTCTCTCTACAAACCCGGATAGGTCACACTCGGAGAGCCAAGCTCTCACGGGATCTGACCGCTTAGCGAACGTCTCTGCGGCAGCATCACCGGGCACAGATCGCCGGATACTAAATCCGGTAGCCGCGGCTCTACACAGCAGCTTTCCGGCTATCGCAGCACGCTCGGCTAGTAGCCGATCCATAACCGTAGTATCCGAACCATCGAACGTGTTAGGGAATTCGACAATCTCCCAACGACGGAGGTAGCCGTCTGATGTATCGGATGATGTCGGTATCTGGTTAGCGGAGAACACGGGTACTGCCCAGACGTGCGCCGCGAACGCTTGAGCGTTCTTCACGTCCATTTCCACGAGGTCACCGCCGGTTATCTGCTTGAATGCCCCGGTGTTCTCTACGTGCCCGCCGTCGATCTCACCAACGAGGTTTATCGCCTTGCCATACAACCGCGCTGCTGCGAACCTAGTGCTCAGACGTTGTAACGCAACCGCGGCCATACTCTGCTGACCGACTATCGACTCCACCACCCGGAGCAGTACACTCTTACCGTTCCTACCGGTGCCGGTGAACATCACTGCTCGTTGCAGCGGATTACCAGGTCGAACCAAGTAGGCCAGAATGTCTAAAACCCTGTCGGTATCGCCGGGGTGGAGAACTTGCGATAGAAACTCGTCAAACTCGGGGGTATCGGCGAAAAACTCCGGTTCCACCGCGAGCTGGTAGGTGACCAACTCATCAGGGTTATGCGGAACGACATCCGCGGTGTGGAAGTCGAATAACCCAGACGGGAGCGACACATACCGGTCACTCGGTTGGTCGGGCCGGATAAACCTCTGATCGTGTTTCAACTCTGCGCGTAGCCGATCGGTCACGGTGCCGAGGTGTTTTGGCCGGCGGTATGACTTACCCATTTTCATAGGCAGGATGTCCGCGACGGCTCCGCGGTCTTCACTCCAAACTCCGTTGCCGTATGACCAGAGCGCACCGGATACCGGATCAAGCCTGATCGGTCTCTCATCCTGAATTACCTTAGACCAAGCAACCGGGTTAAACCCGCGCATATCCTCCGCGTCGATAATCTGAGCCATTTCGCCGCAATCGCAACCATCGGTAGAGCCGCAATCACAGCAGATCGACGGAACCGCCTTTAGTTGTCGGCTTATCGCTTCCACGAGCTTCCACAATCGTCCCGGTGAACGGTGCCATACCGACCACACGAATAGCACCGCGTATCGTATTTCGGTCGTCTCCACCGCTTAACAGGCGGTGATGTCTTCGGTACCCGCGCTAGCTCAGCACAATCAAAACACTTGCCGCCGACAGTCGCCGGGTCTCCGCAACGACACTTCACTTGCCGACCCCCGGAGAGACCGGCGAAGACTCTTGGCTTGATCGGATGTTTTCTAACTCCGCGGCCAGATCAAGTGCTAACTCCCGCGCTTCGTCCCGTTCCCGGCGTGCTTCGTTGCGCTGAAGACGGTGCCGCGTAGCTTCCTTACGAAGCTGAGCGATATACGCGAATACATCGTCGGGGATGGTGGTCAGGTCGGTTTCCATAACTTCTACCTTTCTTGGCGCCATCGTGGCACCGGAATAGGCTCTAGAATCCCTCTAGAGCGGAGTTTCCTATCCGGTTGGATAGGTGATACCGGAGCGGTATGCTCCGTGCCTTAGAGAGCTAATCAGCCATGATTAACTCGATATATCCGAGAGCAGCTAGAAAACCGCTCTCCGTTGCGATGGGCAGAGAACACACCGAAGGTGTGTCTCGACAGTCGAGAGTCGCCTGTCGCGATCTCTCCGGGCTAAAACCCGCTAATCACTGGTTGGATGGTCCTGATGAGTTTGTACGCATCACGGCACCGTTGCCGATAACGTCGCTGACGTTCGGACCTACAAACCCGACACTCTCCGTGAGAGCGACCAGCGGAACCTAGTCCTGCGTGATCCGTACATCGTGGGTATGACATCGTGTGTTTCTTCCCGGACACGCCACAGACGTGTCGATCAAAAAAGGGGAGCCGCCACAGACGGCACCATAGGGTCTACGGCTTGATCCTTTTAAAAAATGGCTGACCCACGGGCAACTGAAAAACCGTGGGTCAACCCTGGGCTAGGTGGGAAAAAGGAGTTAAACCCACCTGCCTAGCAGCAACCCTCGGGTCCGGCACCCTGCGGCCGCGGCTAAGTCTAAGATTCTGGGATCAAGGGAACTTCTCTCATTTCCCTCTCCCAGACTATATGGGTGCAATAATCTGAGTTAGTGAAGTCTGCACCTTAAAATGTGACCAACACCACATACTAACCCACTCGGAATCAGCGCTCCCTTTACCCCTCCCAGGTTATATGGGTTCGACTTTTCGCGTTTAGGTGTACTTAGTGATGAAGATCACCATTGAAGGTCTCCTAAACAGAGGCTCTGAAAGCCTCTGTGCAGTGTTTAGGGTATCTATCACCTACCTGAGTCACCTGGGGATACCCAACTACTGCCTAGTCTTTTGATCTTCCCTGCTAACCGTAAGAACGATACCTAGAAAAGCCTGGTCAAGTAGGTAGCGGTGCTACGGACGTTAGTCGCCTATGTCGAACCACGAATCTATGTCGTCGTCAGCAGCGTGGTGCGCTTCGATCTGCCGCATTCTGTAATCCGAGACACCTTTACCAGCGCGGTTCTTCCGTGTCTTACGGGCTGATCTCATCTGCTGCCGGTGTCGCCTATCTTCCCCTTGCTGACACTCTCCGCAGTGGTGACACCACCGCTGTGCTTTGTCAGATTCCCGGACGATACCCCCACCGCAATCCGCGCATACCGAATACTGCGTGACACGGTGATTCCAATACACGCGGATATGGTCTACGCCGTGCGGATCGGCCGGCGTGCCGAAATACACCTTCGGCAGTGTCATCTTGTCTCTGGCCGCTTGCAGGGCAGCCTTAGAACGCTTGTGGTAGGCGATAGCCTTCTCCACACCGACTACAGCGTCCGGGTGACTACGGCCCGTCTGAAACCGGTGCCCGTCCCAATTTCCTAGCAATATTCACCTCCGCTCTATTAGTCCTGAAAACACAAAAGCCCCGGCGGTGATCCGGGGCTATAAGCTGGCTGAAACTCTCGTTCTGCGCGCAGACTCCACCCGCAACAACAATTCGATCTCGCGGGTCCACCGTGCGCTGCGCTTGCAACGTAGTTGCTGCGCTTGGCGCAGACACGCACGGTGTCAAGCTGGTGGTTGGCAGCGACCTAGTTGGGTTCCTGAGCAGCTCCCCTGTTCGGGCTACTGCCGTGATACCCGCGACATAGCGGGTAGGCCGGTATCCTCCACCCGTCATGGCAGGGCCTTGACTTGACCTCGCTCTGGGTGCCGACATCCAATATCACCGAAGCTCACCGCCGGGACATACCGGCGACTGCTTCTAGTTCGCTGCTATTCGGTTGTCAATGTGCAGACAAGCGCCACCGTCGGCAGACCTGTCCTCACCTCAAGATAGCCGCCAAACGGATCATGCGTCAAGTTGGGGGTATGTGAGGTCGGTCACTCATCCTCGTGGATGCTCTGGTTTGGGCGCAAACCGCCAGGTGCATACGGCCCGGTCACCAGCGCATCACACGCGCCGAACGGACCCACAAACCCGCCGGTATCCGGGCAGTAGTAGGTATCGCTGAAATCCCCGCTACATAGCCGTTGGTCGTAGCAATACGGTTCGTAGGGGTCCGCGCTGGCGGCAGGTGTGGACAGGCCAGACACAGCGGCTATGGCAGTGAGCACCGAGAAAAGTAGCCGGGTCACTTCAACAACCCCTGAAAGTCTTGTAGCGCCATACCGTCACGGCGGGCTACGGGCGATAGCCACCAACTGATTTGGACTCTGCCGAACATGAATCCGGAGTGATCGACTGTCACCTGATCGGCCAATACCATCCGGTGCTGTTCGATGTGCTCGATAATCGGGTAAGGCTCCGGGTCGGTGTCGCGTAACTCAACCGAGCGGTACACCACTAACTGCAACTCGTTGCCGGCGGCCATGAGCCAGCACGGATCGGATGCGATGGTGTCGAACATGGTGACGAGTCTCCTATCGGTCGGGGAGCGGACACAACCTGTTTGTCATCGTGTTGTGTTCGACCAGCAAATCCCTATGGAAGTCGCGTTCGCCGGGCCCAAGAAGATCGCCGACCGGATGGGCGGGCTCGACCCGCACGAGATCGCCGGCCGCGACCCCGAAGAGTTCGCCGCCCTGTGTGCGGAAAAGCCTGCGGTGCACCGGTTTCCAGGATCGATGGCGGCCCGGGTGCAGGCGTTGGCCCGGGCCATCGTCGACCAGTACGGCGGTGACACGGCCGCGCTGTGGACGGTCGGTGAGCCCGACGGGGCGCAGGTGTACCAGCGGCTCAAGGCGTTGCCCGGCTTCGGTGAGCAGAAGGCGCGGATCTTTCTGGCATTGCTCGGCAAGCAGTACGGCGTGACCCGCCGGGGTGGCGCGAGGCCGCCGGAGCCTACGGCGGCGCCGGCACCCACCTGTCGATCGCCGATGTCGTCGATGCGGCGTCGCTGCAGCAGGTACGGTCCACCAAGAAGGCCCAGAAACAGGCTGCGAAACAAGCCCGGGAGAGCAAGGGAAAGGCGGCGACGTGAAGACCCATCTGAACTGTCCGTGCGGTGAGGCCATCGTCGGTAAGGACGAGGACGACCTGGTCGACCTGACCCAGAAACATCTCGCCGATGCGCATCCCGGTATGAGCTACGACCGGGACGCCATCTTGTTCATGGCCTACTGACGCCTCAGGGCACCACCGTCGAGCCGATGGTCGGCAGGAAGTTGCACTGGTGGTCCTTGGTGCTGACCTGACCGAAGATCGTCGACAAGATGCTGCCCGAGCCGGTGTCGACGATCGCGGTCAGCGTGGTAGGCCCGTCGGCGTTGATGTCCGAGCGCGGCTGCAAGGTGGCGCTGCCGGACTTCCCGGTGGTCAGGTTGACCCAGGTTACGTTCAATGGCAGCTTCTGGGTCTCGGCCGGCCCGGGGGTGCCCACAGCGGTGAAGACGTACGCGGTCTGGCCGGCCTTGGGGCCCGGGGTGGGAATAGTGGCCGGGCCGGCCACCGACAGGGCGGTGGCGATGACGTTGCCGCCGTCGGCCAGGCAGTTCTGGCCGATTGACGGGTACATGAAGTCCTGGGTCGGCGGGGCATCCGGGCCGAATCCGGGGTTGGCGGCCGGTGCCGCGTCGGGCGCCGGGGCCTCGGCCGGGACGGCTTGGGCCGGCGGTGCGACCACGGCAGCGGCTTCCGGCGGAGCCGGCACGGCTTCCGGAGCGCTGGGTGCGGCCTGCGGAACCGGCCCGACCGACTTGGCGGGGTCTACGCCGCTGGGCAGGTGGGCCACCAAGCCCGGTGCCGAGCCGGCCGTGGGCACGTGCTCGCTGGGCAGCACGGCTGGAGCCTCCGGCGGCGACTGCACGAACTGAGCCACCGAATCGGCCACCTGCCGGGAACCAGCCGGCGCCGAGGAGTTTCCGGCGAACGCCGCGGCGGCAGCAGCCAGCAGCGAGGTGGCCCCGGCCGGGTCGGCGGCTGCCTGTTGGATCACCGGGCTCAACTGCTCGATGGCGGGCAAGCCGGGGAACCCAGCGGTGGGCAGCGGCAGGGCCGGCACGGCCGGGTCGGCAGCGGCGACCGGCAGCAAACCGCCGAAGAGCAGTGCGGCCGACGAGCCGGCCGCGACGGTCGCAGTGGCGACGGCACTCGTCGTGCTGAACAGTGTCCGGAAGCGCGACATGGGATCCCCAATTCCTCGGCGGTGGCAGCTACGAAACCCGAAGCTATCTTGTTGCTGGTGAGGCTCAAGTGACACGAGTGTCATTTATGGGACCGTTACGGACCCGAGCCGCGACGGTGATCGGCCCCGCTGTTCGCTAAAGTCGTCGGCGTAGACACCACCCTCGACACCCCGGCCGCGCGCACCTGGGCGAACCGAGTGACCGCCTCGGCCCCGCTACTGCTGGCGGCCAGCGTCCTGGCCCGCCTCGCCTGGACCTACCTGACCCCGCGCGGCGCCAACTTCGTCGACCTGCACGTCTACATCAGCGGTGCGGCCGCGCTGGGCCGGCCGGGCGGGCTGTATGACTACGTCTACGCCGACCAGACGCCCGACTTCCCGCTGCCGTTCACCTACCCGCCGTTCGCCGCGGTGGTGTTCTATCCGCTGCACCTGCTGCCCTTCGGGCTGGTCGCCTTGCTCTGGCAGATCGGCACCATGGCCGCCCTCTACGGGGTGGTCCGGCTCAGCCAGCGGCTGCTCGGGGCCGCGGGCGGCGCCGGCCGGCGGGTGGCGATGGCCTGGACGGCGGTGGGGATCTGGACCGAACCGTTGCGCAGCACCTTCGACTACGGCCAGATCAACGTGATCCTGGTGTTGGCGGTGCTCTACGCGGTCTACAGCAGCCGCTGGTGGGTGTCGGGGCTGCTGGTGGGCCTGGCCGCCGGGGTGAAGCTGACCCCGGCGATCGCCGGGCTGTACCTGGCCGGGGTGCGGCGCTGGGCCGCCGCGGTGTTCTCGGCGGCGGTGTTCGCCGCCACGGTCGCGGTCTCGGTGTGGGTGACCGGGGACCAGGCGCGCCGGTACTTCACCGAGCTGCTCGGCGACGCCCACCGGGTGGGGCCGATCGGCACCTCGTTCAACCAGTCCTGGCGTGGCGGAATCTCGCGGATCCTCGGCCACGACGCCGGCTACGGGCCGCCGGTGCTGATCGCGGTCGGCGTGACCGCGGTGCTGGCCGTGCTGGCCTGGCGCGCCCTGAGCAGCAACCCCGCCCGGCCCGACCCGCTCGGCCTGCTGCTGGTGGTGGAGCTCTTCGGGCTCTTGGCCTCGCCGATCTCCTGGACCCACCACTGGGTGTGGCTGGTGCCGCTGATGATCTGGCTGCTGCACGGCCCGCACGCGGATCGCCGGGGCGCCCGAGTGCTGGGCTGGGGCTGGCTGGCACTGACCCTGATCGGGGTGCCCTGGCTGCTGAGCTTCGCCCAGCCGACGATCTGGCAGGACGGCCGGCCGTGGTATCTGGCGTGGGCCGGTCTGGTCTATATCGCCGGTGCGGTGGCCACCCTGGGCTGGATGGCGCGCACCCAGGTCAGGCCGCCAGCACCCGGTTGATCTCGCAGGCCATCGCCACGTCCTTGTCGGTGATGCCCCCTTCGGAGTGCGTCACCAACGCGAACGTCACCGTGCGCCAGCGAATGTCGATATCGGGGTGGTGATCGGCCGCCTCGGCGCGCTCGGCGACCTGCCGGACCGCCTCAATGCCGGCCAGAAACGAGCCGAACTTGATCGAGCGGCGCAGCGCGCCGCCGGAGTGTTCCCAACCCTCGAGGCCGCCCAGTGCGGCGTCCACCTGGTCATCGGTCAACAAAGCCATACCCGACGGTAGGACGGTATAGCCTCACACGCCATGCCCAACCAGATCGTCGTCGCCGGCGCCGTGATCGTCGGGCCGGCAGTGCTCATCGCTCAGCGACGCCGCCCGCCGGAGCTGGCCGGGCGTTGGGAACTGCCTGGCGGCAAGGTCATGCCCGGCGAGACCGAACCGGCTGCGCTGGCCCGCGAGCTCGCCGAGGAGCTGGGCCTCGACGCCGCGGCGATGACGGTGGGCGAGCGCCTCGGCGCCGACGTCGTGCTCGACTCCGGCCTGACGTTGCGCGCCTACCGGGTCAGCCTGGCGCGCGGCGAACCTCGCCCGCACGATCACCAGGCCCTTCGCTGGGTGACCGCTGTGGACTTGTTTGACGTTGACTGGGTACCTGCCGATCGAGCTTGGCTGGCCGAGCTGGCTCGGGCACTGTAGTGAAACAGCTCTGTAAATTCTGCCGATGAATTGAGTCGCGTGGCGATATACCCCGCTACGCTGGGATTTTGAGCCTGAGACGGTGTGCTGCGGCCGCCCGGCCTGCTACCTGAACCGCCGGAGTGCGGCGACCCTCTAAGGAGTACCCCGATGACACGCGCAATGCCGCCCGCATCACCCTCTGCGGCCCGGATCGGCGGTCCGCTCGAGGAGCTGCTGGAACGCAGCGGCCGGTTCTTCACGCCGGGTGAGGTTTCGGCGGACCTGCGGACCGTCACCCGCCGCGGTGGCCGCCAGGCCGACATCTTCTACCGGGACCGCTGGAGCCACGACAAGGTGGTCCGGTCCACCCACGGGGTGAACTGCACCGGGTCGTGCTCGTGGAAGATCTTCGTCAAGGACGGAATCATCACCTGGGAGAACCAGGCGACCGACTATCCCTCGGTGGGTCCGGACCGCCCCGAGTACGAGCCCCGCGGCTGCCCGCGCGGCGCCTCGTTCTCCTGGTACTCCTACTCGCCGACCCGGATCCGCTACCCCTACGCCCGGGGACCGCTCGTGCAGATGTTCCGGGAAGCCAAGGCGCGCCTGGGCGACCCGGTGCTGGCCTGGGCGGATATCCAGGCCGACCCGGAACGCCGCCGGCGCTACCAGCAGGCCCGCGGCATGGGCGGGCTGGTTCGGGTGAGCTGGGCCGAGGCGACCGAGATGATCGCGGCCGCGCATGTGCACACCATCAAGGCCCACGGGCCCGACCGCATCGCCGGCTTCTCGCCGATTCCGGCGATGTCGATGGTGTCGTTCGCCGCCGGATCCCGGTTCATCCAGATGCTCGGCGGGGTGATGACATCCTTCTACGACTGGTATGCCGACCTGCCGGTCGCATCTCCGCAGGTGTTCGGTGACCAGACCGACGTCCCGGAGTCCGGGGACTGGTGGGACGCCGCGTACCTGATGATGTGGGGCTCCAACGTCCCGATCACCCGCACACCGGACGCGCACTGGATGGCCGAGGTGCGCTACCGCGGCACCAAGGTGGTCAGTGTCAGCCCGGACTACGCCGACAACACCAAATTCGCCGACGAGTGGATGCCCTGCGCGGCCGGCACCGACGGTGCGCTGGCCATGGCGATGGGCCACGTCATCCTCACCGAGTGCTACGTCAAGCAGGAGGTGCCGTTCTTCACCGACTACGTGCGCCGCTACACCGACCTGCCGTTCCTGATCAAGCTGGAGCAGCGCGACGGCCGGCTGGTGCCGGGCAAGAACCTGACCGCCGCCGATCTCGGTCAGACGGTCGAAAATGCCGCCTTCAAGCCGGCCCTGCTGGATGAAGACACCGACAGCGTTGTGGTGCCGCACGGCTCGTTGGGCTTCCGCTGGGGCGACGAGGGCATGGGCAAATGGAACCTCGATCTCGGTGACATCCGGCCGGCGTTGACCGTGCTGGAACCGGCGGAGCGCAACGGGCACCGGCGCACTGCCCTGGTGTCGCTGCCCGGTTTCGACACCGTGGACGGCCACGGCACCGTCATCGAGCGCGGGGTCCCGGTGCGCCAGGTCGGCGAGCACCTGGTCTGCACGGTGTTCGACTTGATGCTGGCCAACTACTCGGTCGGGCGGCCTGGGCTGCCCGGCGAATGGCCCACCGGATACGACGACGGCACCCAGGTCAACACCCCGGCCTGGCAGGAGCCGATCACCGGCGTCTCGGCCGCCCAGGCGATCCGGGTTGCGCGCGAATTCGCCCGCAACGCAGAGGAATCCGGCGGCCGCTCGATGATCATCATGGGCAGCGGGATCTGCCAGTGGTTCCACGGCGACGCCACCTACCGCGCGGTGCTGGCGCTGCTGATGCTGACCGGGTCGATGGGGCGCAACGGGGGCGGCTGGGCGCACTACGTCGGCCAGGAGAAGGTGCGCCCGCTGACCGGGTGGCAGACCATGGCCGCCGGCAACGACTGGTCGCGGCCACCGCGGCAGGTGCCGGGCACCTCCTACTGGTATGCGCACACCGACCAGTGGCGCTACGACGGCTACGGGGCGGACAAGCTGACCACCCCGCTGGGCCGCGGACGGTTCGATGGCAAGCACACCATGGATATCCTGGCGTCGGCCACCGCGATGGGCTGGAGCCCGTTCTACCCGCAATTCGACCGCTCCAGCCTGGAGGTGGCCGACGAGGCCGAGGCAGCCGGGCGCGACGCGGGGGAGTACGTCGCCGAGAAACTCGCTGCCGGGGAGCTGAAGCTGTCGGTGACCGACCCGGACAATCCGGTGAACTGGCCGCGGGTGCTCACGGTGTGGCGGGCCAACCTGATCGGCGCGTCCGGTAAGGGCGGGGAGTACTTCCTCAAGCATCTGCTGGGCACCGACGCCAGCGTGCTCGGCGAGCCGCCGGCCGGTGGGGTCAAACCCAAAACGGTGCGCTGGGACAGCGACATTCCCGAAGGCAAGCTCGACCTGCTGATGTCGATCGACTTCCGGATGACCTCGACGACGCTGATGTCTGACATCGTGCTGCCCGCGGCGACCTGGTATGAGAAGGCCGACCTGTCCTCGACCGACATGCACCCGTATGTGCACTCCTTCAGCGCGGCGATCGACCCGCCGTGGGAGACCCGCAGCGACTACGATGCGTTCGGCGCGATCGCCCGGACCTTCAGCGGGCTCGCCAAAAAGCACCTGGGCGTCCGCAGTGACGTCGTGCTCACCGCGATGCTGCACGACACCGCCGACGCGATGGCCTATCCCGAGGGCACCGAACATGATTGGCTGAACTCCGGCGAGACGCCGGTCCCAGGCAAGACGATGCCCAAAGTCACGGTGGTGGAACGTGATTACCCGGCGATCCACGACAAGTGGCAGTCGCTCGGCCCGCTGGTGGAGACCTTGGGGCTGACCACCAAGGGCTACACGGTGTTTCCGCACGAAGAAGTCGCGGACCTGGCCGCCAGGTTCGGGGTGATGAAGTCCGGCGCCGGCGCAGGCCGCCCGGCGCTGACCACCGCGACGCGGATGGCCGACACCGTGCTGGCGTTGTCGGGCACCACCAACGGGCGGATCGCCACCGAGGGCTTCCGCGAGCTGGAGAAGCGCACCGGGCAGCGGCTGGCCCATCTCTCCGAGGGCAGCGAGGAGAAGCGGATCACCTACGCCGACACCCAGGCCCGTCCGGTGCCGGTGGTCACCAGCCCGGAATGGTCCGGCAGTGAGACCGGCGGGCGGCGCTACGCGCCGTTCACCATCAACATCGAGTGCCTCAAGCCGTTCCACACCCTGACCGGCCGGATGCACTTCTACACCGCGCACGACTGGATCGAGGAACTCGGCGAGCACATGCCGGTCTACCGCCCGCCGCTGGACATGGCGCGGCTGTTCGACGCGCCCGAACTCGGCGAGGTCGGCGACGGCATCGGCATCACCGTGCGGTACCTGACCCCGCACTCGAAGTGGTCGTTCCACTCCACCTACCAGGACAACCTCTACATGCTGTCGCTGTCCCGGGGCGGGCCGACCATGTGGATGAGCCCCGGAGACGCCGCGAAAATCGGTGTGAAGGACAACGATTGGATCGAGGCCGTCAACGTCAACGGCATTTTCGTCGGCCGGGCGATCGTGAGCCAGCGGATGCCCGAAGGGGTGGTGTTCGTCTACCACGTCCAAGAGCGCACGGTCGACACCCCGCGGGCCGAGACCAACAACAAGCGCGGAGGCACCCACAACTCGCTGACCCGCATCCGGGTCAAGCCCAGCCATCTCGCCGGCGGCTACGGCCAGCACGCGTTCGCGTTCAACTACCTGGGGCCGACGGGCAACCAGCGCGACGAGGTGACGGTGGTGCGCCGCCGCCGGAACCAGGACGTGAGGTACTGACATGAAAGTAATGGCGCAGATGGCCATGGTGATGAACCTGGACAAATGTATCGGGTGCCACACCTGCTCGGTGACCTGCAAGCAGGCCTGGACCAACCGCGAGGGCACCGAGTATGTGTGGTTCAACAACGTCGAAACCCGCCCGGGCGGAGGGTATCCGCGCACCTACGAAGACCAGAGCCGCTGGAAGGGCGGCTGGACGCTCGACAAGAAGGGCCGGCTGCGGCTGCTGGCCGGCGGACGCGTCCACAAGCTGCTGAACATCTTCGCCAACCCCAACCTGCCCGGGTTGAAGGACTACTACGAACCGTGGACCTACGACTACGACAACCTCACCTCGGCGCCGCTGGGCGACACCATCCCGGTCGCCGCGCCGCGCAGTTCGATCACCGGCGATTCGATGAAGATCGAGTGGGGACCCAACTGGGATGACAACCTCGCCGGTGCGCCGGAGAACCTGGTCAACGACCCGATCCTGGCGAAGGTCAGCCAGGTCAATCAAGAGGTCAAAGCGACGCTCGAAGAAACCTTCATGTTCTACCTGCCGCGGATCTGCGAGCACTGCTTGAATCCGTCGTGTGTGGCGTCGTGTCCGACCGGGGCGATCTACAAGCGTGAAGAAGACGGCATCGTGCTGGTCGACCAGGACCGCTGTCGTGGCTGGCGGCTGTGCGTGTCGGGGTGCCCGTACAAGAAGGTGTACTTCAACCACAAGACCGGCAAGGCCGAGAAGTGCCACTTCTGTTATCCCCGAATCGAAGTCGGCCTGCCGACGGTCTGCTCGGAGACGTGTGTCGGGCGGCTGCGCTACATCGGGCTGGTGCTCTACGACGCCGACAAGGTGCTCGAAGCGGCGTCGGTCGAAAAAGACACCGACTTGTACGAGGCGCAGCGCGGGGTGTTCCTGGATCCGACCGATCCCGAGGTGATCGCCGGTGCGCGCGCCGAGGGGATCTCCGACACCTGGATCGAGGCCGCGCAGCGCTCGCCGATCTACGCGCTGATCAACACCTACAAGGTGGCGTTGCCGCTGCACCCGGAGTACCGCACCATGCCGATGGTCTGGTACGTCCCGCCGCTGTCCCCGGTCGTCGACGCCGTCAGCCGCGACGGGCACGACGGTGAAGACCTCGGCAACCTGTTCGGCGCCCTGGAAGCGCTGCGCATCCCGATGGCCTACCTCGCCGAACTGTTCACCGCCGGCGACACGACCGTCATCGAAGACGTGCTGCGGCGGCTGGCGGCGATGCGCTCCTACATGCGCGATATCAGCCTGGGCCGCGAGACCCAGCCGCACATCCCCGCCTCGGTCGGCATGACCGAGGAGGAGATGTACTCCATGTACCGGTTGCTGGCCATCGCGAAATACGAAGAGCGCTATGTGATTCCGACCGCCTACAGCCAGAAGGCGCACGAGCTCGAACACATGGGCTGCTCGATCGCCGGTGGCCCCAATGGTTACGAAGAGGATCCATTCGTCGGCTCCGATGACGTCGCGAAGTCGTCGTTTCATCTGGTCGAGAACGGGCACGCCCAGCGGCCGCGGGGCCGGACCAACCTGCTCAACTGGGGTGGCGGCGATCGGGCGGTGCCTGAGATGTTCCCGGAGCCCCAGTGAAGCGATTCTTTCGTTCCCGGCGGCGCCCACCGGCCGGACCGGGCGACCGGGCGGTGTGGCAGGCGGCGTCGCTGCTGCTGGCCTACCCCGACGAGCAGCTGCAGCAGCGGCTGGACACCGTCGAAGCGCTGCTCGCCCACGCCGATGCGGCGCCGGCAGAGCTGTTGCGGCGCACGGTGTCCGCGCTGCGCGCCGCGGACCCGATGACGGCGGCCGCCGACTATGTGGAAACCTTCGACATGCGGCGGCGTTCGACGATGTTTCTCACCTACTGGACCGGCGGGGACACCCGCAACCGGGGAATGCAGATGCTAGCCTTCGCCACCGCCTACCGCGACGCCGGCGCCGAGCCGCCCGCCGGGGAGGCGCCCGATCACCTGCCGGTGGTGCTGGAGTTCGCCGCGACGGTCGACCCCGAGGCCGGGCGCCGGCTGCTGCTGGCCCATCGGACGCCGATCGACGTCCTGCATAAGTCCCTCAGCGACGCAGAGTCGCCATATGCCTACACGCTGGCCGCGGTGTGCGAGACACTACCGGCGGCAACCGATCAGGAGGTGCGGAACGTGAGAGAGCTGATGGCGTCCGGTCCGCCGGCCGAAGCCGTTGGGCTGCAGCCCTACTCGGCGACCGTGTCGCTGGGGATGCCGAAGGTGCCGACGCGATGACCGAAGTCACCGTCATCAGCCCCGCGGAGCTGTGGTGGGACATCGTGCCCTACTTCGTGTTCGCCATCGCCGGTGTCGCCACCTGGTGGCGGTACAAATACGACAAGTTCGGCTGGACCACCCGCTCGTCGCAGCTGTATGAGTCCAAGCTGCTCCGGATCGGCAGCCCGATGTTCCACTTCGGCAGCTTCGTGGTGATCGCCGGCCACATCATGGGCCTGTTCGTCCCGGAGTCCTGGACCGAAGCCCTGGGCATGAGTGACCGGCTCTATCACTTGCAGGCGCTGATCCTGGGCCTTCCCGCCGGTATCGCCACCCTGATCGGGGTCGGATTGCTGATCTACCGCCGGCGCACCGAGCGGTACGTGTTCAAGGCCACCAGCGTCAACGACAAGTTGATGTACGCGGTGCTGGTGTGTGCACTGGTGGCCGGTATGAGCTGCACGCTGATGGGCACCACCGCCTACGGGGAGGAGCACGACTACCGGCAGACGGTCTCGGTCTGGTTCCGGTCGATTTTCACCCTCGACCCCCGCGGTGACCTGATGTTGCAGGCGCCGGTCTACTTCCAGGTGCACGTTTTGATCGCCCTGACCCTGTTTGCGCTCTGGCCGTTCACCCGCCTGGTGCACGCGTTCAGCGCGCCGATCGGCTATTTGTTCCGGCCCTACATCGTCTACCGCAGCCGCGACGTGGCGAAGAAGAATCAGCCGATGGGCTCTCGGCCGCAACGGCGGGGCTGGTGAGGCTCCTCGCGGCGCTGCCCGCCGCGCTCGTGACGATCGGCCTGGCCGGGCCCGCCCAGGCCGATCCGGCCAGCACCGACAGCGATTTCCTCGCGGCGCTGCAGGCGGCCGGTATCACCTACAACCGCGCCGATCAGGCCATCGTCACCGCGAGAATGGTGTGCGGGTTCATCGCCGAGGGCAAGCCGAGCCCGGAGGTGCTCGACGGCCTCAAGGCCCGCAACCCGGGTCTGACGACCGAGCACGGGACCATGTTCGTCGGGATCGCGGCACGGTCGTACTGCCCGGACCAGTTGGTGCAGAACGGTGCCGGGGGCGCGCAGTAAGCGGTTGTGACGGCTGCTAGGGCCGCAGCTTGTTCAGCTCGTCGGTGACGAGTGCCTCGAGCCGGGCGGCCGGAAACCGGGAGGGTTCGCTGACCGCGTGCAGCGCCAGCCCGTCGATCAGCGCGCAAAAGACATCGCATTGCGCGGCGGGATCGAAGTCGGCCCGCAACGAGCCGTTCTGCTGGCCCTTGGCGAGCAGGGACTTGATGCCGCTGCGGATCGCGCTGTAGCGGGCCTGGAAGGCCTCCGCAAACGCCGGCTCGGTCTCCGCGGCGGCGAGCACCTGCGCGTAAAAGCGCGGCATCACCTGCTTGGCCTCGGTCGTCGGTAACGGGATCACGCACATCCGGCGCAGCCCCTCGAAGGTGTCGGCCATCGACGAGGCTTGGGCGAGCAGCTCCTCGAACGGGGCGAGCACCGCATCGGCCGCCGCCACCAGCAGCTCTTGCTTGCCGGTGAAGTGATGCATCACCACGCCGGTGGTGTAGCCGATCTCGCGGGCGATCGAGCGCAGCGACGCACTGGACAGCCCGTCGCGGGCGATCACCCGCACGGCTGCGTCGACGACCTCTGCCCGCCGGTCGTCGGCGACCGGCGCCGAATGCCGCGAGGCGGTTCCGTTGGCGGGCATCCGACTCCTCCGGGGGGCTTGACAACCTGCTGAGCGTCAACGAGCATAACACTCGTTACGGACATCACAACTGTTATGAGGTACGCGTCATGCTGGTAACCGAGCAGCTCAAACAGGATTTGGCCACCGACGGCGCCGTCGTCGCCCGTGGTCTTTTCGATACAGACCAGCTCCGCCGGGTCCGGGAAGGCTACGACTACGGGATCGCCCACCCGAGCCCGCAGGCCAAACGGGTCTTCCCGGGCACCGCTGATGAGCACTTCAACGAGTACGGCAACCCGGACAACATCGAGCAGTACCTCATGCTGATCAAGGAGCTGGGCCTGGCCGACTTCGCGGCGGCGCTGTGGGGTTCTGAGCACGTGTGGTTCCTGGGCGAGGAGCTGTTCATGAAGAAGGGCGGCAAGGCCGGTCGCTCACCGTGGCATCAGGACACGTCCTACATGCCGGCCAACGGGCCGCATCTGCTCAATATCTGGATCAGCTTCGAGAAGCTCCCCAAACGCAACGCGCTGGAATTCGTCCGCGGCTCTCATCTGGGCGCCCAGTACGACGGCACGTCCTACACCGATCCGACCGATCCCACCAAACCGCTGTGGGGTGATGGGAGCTGGCCCCGCCTGCCCGACATCGAGGCCGACCGTGCGCAGGATCCCGCGTCCTGGGACGTCATCTCCTGGGACCTGGAACCCGGTGATGCGCTGGTCTTTCACTCCGGCATCCTGCACGGCGGCGCCCCGGTGACACCGGACTGCCCCGACCGCCACACGCTGGTATTCCGGTTCTTCGGCGACAAGCTGTTCTACCGGCCGCTACCGTCCACCAAGCCCGATTTCGGCCATGACATCAGCGGACTCAACGACCCGACGCTGACACCGGGCGACCCGTACCACCCCGAGTACTTCGCCCAGCTGCGCTGAGCCCCGAAGGAGATCTGATGACCCGCACCATCGTTCCGGCGTGGATGCAACCGATGCACGACACCTATCACTTCAGCCCGGCGGTCATCGACGGCGAACACCTGCGTTGCTCGGGCATGATCGGCCTGCGTCCCGACCTGACCGTCTCGGAGGACTTGACGGAGCAATTCACCCAGGCCTTTGAGAACCTCCGCGAACTGCTGGCGGAGGCGGGACTCGGCTTTGCTGACGTGACCGAGATGACGAGCTACCACGTCGGCCTCGCGGCGCACATCGAGCAGTTCTGCGCGGTCAAGGATGCCTTCATGTCGGCGCCCTATCCAGCCTGGACCGCCGTGGGGATCTCCGAACTGGCCTCGCCGGGTGCCGCGGTCGAAATTCAGATCACCGCACGCCTGCGCTGATTGCCGCGCGGCCGGCAGCGTCGGCATAAAGTTACCGGCGTGGCCCTGCCTGACGACGTGTACACCCGGCTGCTGATGTTCCGGACCCGGTTGCGGCGCTTCGAGCGCTGGAGCGCTGACCAGGCGCAGGCCGCCGGGCTCACCCCGGCGCAGCACCAGCTGCTGCTGGCGGTCCGCGGACACAGCGATTCGCGGGGGCCCACGGTCGGTGACGTCGCGGAATACCTGCTGCTGCGCCACCACAGTGCCGGCGAATTGATTCAGCGTGCCGAAGCGGCGGGCCTGGTCACCCGGGTCCGTGACAGCGAAGACCAGCGGGTGATCCGGCTGCAGCTCACCGAGGCGGCGGCGGAACGCCTGCAATCGCTGACCGAGCTGCACCTGCAGGAGCTGGAACGGTTCAGCGCCGAGTCCCCGCTGGGGCTGTGACCTTGATTGCTCTAGGCTTCCGGTTTTCGCGATTGACGGGGTGCGCTGGCAGAATCGCCCGGTGAACTTTCGTAACGTCGCCATCGTCGCGCACGTAGACCACGGCAAGACGACTCTGGTCGACGCCATGCTCCGCCAGTCCGGTGCCCTGGCCGAACGCGGCGAGGCGCAAGAGCGGGTAATGGACTCCGGTGACCTGGAGCGGGAAAAAGGCATCACGATCCTGGCCAAGAACACGGCCGTGCACCGCCACCACGCCGACGGAACCGTCACCGTCATCAACGTGATCGACACCCCGGGCCACGCCGACTTCGGCGGCGAGGTGGAGCGCGGGCTGTCCATGGTCGACGGGGTACTGCTGCTGGTCGATGCGTCCGAAGGGCCGCTGCCGCAGACCCGGTTCGTGCTGCGCAAGGCACTGGCCGCGCACCTGCCGGTGATCCTGGTGGTCAACAAGACCGACCGTCCCGACGCACGCATCGCCGAGGTGGTCGACGCCAGCCACGATCTGCTGCTGGACGTGGCCAGCGACCTCGACGACGAGGCGCAAGCCGCGGCCGAGCACGCGCTGGGTCTTCCCACGCTGTACGCCTCCGGGCGCGCCGGGGTCGCCAGCACCACCGCGCCCGCCGACGGCCAGGTGCCCGACGGCGAGAACCTCGACCCGCTGTTCGACGTGCTGCTCGAGCACGTGCCGCCGCCGTCGGGCGACCCGGACGCGCCGCTGCAGGCGCTGGTCACCAACCTCGACGCCTCGGCATTCCTGGGCCGGCTCGCGCTGATCCGGGTCTACAACGGCCGCATCCGCAAAGGACAGCAGGTCGCCTGGATGCGCGAGGTGGACGGCGAGCCGGTCACCACGACGGCGAAGATCACCGAGCTGCTGGTCACCGAGGGGGTTGAACGCACCCCGACCGACGAGGCGTGCGCCGGTGACATCGTCGCCGTCGCCGGCATCAGCGACATCATGATCGGTGACACCCTGGCCGATCCGGCTGCTCCGGTCGCACTGCCGCGCATCACCGTCGACGAGCCGGCGATCTCGGTGACGATTGGCACCAACACCTCCCCGCTGGCCGGCAAGGTCTCCGGCCACAAACTGACCGCGCGCATGGTCAAGACCCGCCTGGACACCGAGCTGATCGGCAACGTCTCGGTCCGGGTCGTCGACATCGGCCGTCCCGACGCCTGGGAGGTGCAGGGCCGTGGCGAACTGGCGCTGGCCATCCTGGTCGAGCAGATGCGCCGGGAAGGCTTCGAGCTGACCGTCGGCAAACCGCAGGTGGTGACCCGCAAGATCGACGGCAAGGTGCACGAGCCGTTCGAGCACCTGACCGTCGACTGCCCCGAGGAGTACGTCGGCGCCATCACCCAGCTGGCGGCGGCACGCAAGGGCCGGATGACCGAGATGGCCAACCACACCACCGGGTGGGTGCGGATGGAGTTCATCATTCCCAGCCGCGGCCTGATCGGCTGGCGCACCGACTTTCTCACCGAGACCCGCGGCACCGGCATCGCCAACGCGGTCTTCGAGGGCTACCAGCCGTGGGCCGGTGAGATCCGCGCCCGGCACACCGGCTCGCTGGTTTCCGACCGGGCCGGCACCATCACGCCCTTCGCACTGATCCAGCTGGCCGATCGCGGACAGTTCTTCGTCGAGCCGGGGCAGGACACCTATCAGGGCATGGTGGTCGGGATCAATCCCCGTGCCGAAGACCTCGACATCAACGTCACCAAAGAGAAGAAGCTGACCAACATGCGCTCGTCGACCGCCGACGTGATGGAGACGTTGGCCCGGCCGATCGAGCTGGACCTGGAGCAGGCGATGGAGTTCTGCGCCGCCGACGAGTGCGTCGAGGTCACCCCCGAGGTGGTGCGGGTGCGCAAGGTCGAGCTGGACTCGACGCTGCGGGCGCGCAGCCGCGCCCGAGCCAAGAACCTGTAGGTGTGGGCTGCCCGGATACCCTGGTGGCCGTGCCGAAATCCGTCCGCCGCGCTCAACTGACGGCGGGCGCCCTGCTCTCGGCGATGCTGCTGGTCTCGACGCAGGCCTGCACGGTCAACCCGCCGCCGGCGCCGCAGAGCACCGAGACCCCGAAAAGCACCGCGCCACCGCCGCCACGGATCAGCCAGATCATCATGGGCATCGACTCGATCGGTGCCGGCTTCAACCCGCATCTGCGCTCCGATCTGTCGCCGGTCACCGCGGCCATCAGTGCACTGGTGTTACCCAGCGCCTTCCGGCCGATCCCGGATCCCGGCACGCCCACCGGCTCCCGCTGGGAGATGGACCCGACGTTGTTGGTGTCGGCCAAGGTGACCGATGACGCGCCGTTCACCGTCACCTACCGGATTCGGCCCGAGGCGTCCTGGACCGACAACGCACCGATTGCCGCCGACGACTTCTGGTACCTGTGGCAGCAGATGGTCAGCCAGCCGGGCGTCGTCGACCCGGCCGGTTATGACCTGATCACCGGGGTCCACTCCGTCGACGGCGGCAAGCAGGTGGTGGTCACCTTTGCCAAGCCGTATCCGGCCTGGCGGGAGCTGTTCTCCAATATCCTGCCGGCGCACATCGTCAAGGACGTGCCCGGCGGCTTCCCGGCCGGACTGGCCCGGGCGCTGCCGGTCACCGGCGGCCAGTTCCGGGTGGAGAACATCGACCCGCAGCGCGACGCGATCCTGCTCGCCCGAAACGACCGCTACTGGGGCCCACCGGCCAAGCCGGATCTGGTCCTGTTCCGCCGGGCCGGGTCGCCGGCCGCCCTGGCCGACTCCATGCGCAACGGTGACACCCAGGTGGCCCAGGTGCACGGCGGCTCGGCCGCCTTCGCCCAACTGTCGGTGATCCCGGGAGTGCAGACCTCCCGCGTCGTGACCCCGCGGGTGATGCAGCTGACGCTGCGGGCCGCCGAACCCAAGCTGGCGGACGTGCGGGTCCGCCGGGCGCTGCTGGGGCTGCTGGACGTCGGGCTGTTGGCCACCGTGGGTGCCGGCAGCGACAACACCGTCACCCTGGCCCAGGCCCAGATCCGCACGCCCAGCGACCCCGGTTACGTGCCGACTGCGCCGCCGGCCATGTCCGACTCGGCGGCGCTCGCGCTGCTGCAGGCGGCCGGCTACCGGGTCGAGAAGGATGCGCCCCCGTCCGCGCTGGTTCCGCCCGCCGGTGCCCAGCCCCCCGTGGCGCACCCGCCGGAAGTCACCCGGGGGCGAATCAGCAAGGGCGGCGAACAGCTGACACTGGTCATCGGCGTGGCGGCCAACGATCCGACGTCGGTGGCCGTGGCCAACACCGCCGCCGACCAACTGCGCAACGTGGGCATCGCGGCCACCGTGCTGCCGCTGGACCCGGTCAAGCTCTACCGCGAGGCGCTGGTAACCCATCAGGTCGACGCCATCGTCGGCTGGCAGCAGGCCGGGGGCGACCTGGCCACGCTGCTGGCTTCGCGATACGGCTGTATTGCGCTGGAGACCACCACCGTGCCGACGTCCGGCACCCCGTCCCCGTCGCCGGCGCCGAAGTCGCCGCCACCACCGGTCGCCGCGCCGACCACGCCGACGTCGAAGGCTCCGCCGCGCCCGGCCGGTTCGGGGGCGCTGGTGCAGGCACCGTCGAACATCACCGGCGTCTGCGACCACAGCATCCAGGACGAGATCGATGCGGCACTCGACGGCAGCAAGCCCATCGGTGAGGTGATCACGGCCGTCGAACCCCGGCTGTGGAACATGGCGACGGTGTTGCCGATCCTGCAGGACACCACGATCGTGGCCGTCGGCCCGAGCGTGACCAACGTCAGCCTGTCCGGGGCGGTGCCGGTAGGCATCGTCGGTGACGCCGGAATCTGGGTGAAGCGGCCCTGACGGCCGTCGCGAAAGATTAGCCGAAGCAAATACTTCCGGTTTGCTGAGAGATCGGCTCCGTAGTGGCCGCGCGGCCGGTCGACAGGGCTAGGGTCGCAAGTCGGGGAGGTTCATCATGAGGGGTGCCAGCGAGCCGTCGTCCGGCCCGCAATCGAACCGATCCGCGTCTTGCGCACAGATAACGCTTGGTTATTATTAAGCAGCTTGCGCCGGACACCTGGAGAGGATGGTTGATGGAACACCTCGCTTACCGGTGCGCGACCGTAGCGGCTGCGGCCCTGGCCGTCGGCGGGTTGGTCGCCGTGCTGACTCCGACGACCCCGTCCCTGCCTGACGTGCAGATTCGCGACTTCGCCCTGGCCGGACTGCCCACCGGGCACGTGGATCCGGGCGCGGGGATCGATGTGGCCGAGAACCACTACGGCCCCAGTAGCGTCAGCGGCGCCGACTTCGACCCACAGCAGATCAACCTGGGCGATGTGCTCTACAGCCGCGGCGAGGATGACCTCGGTACCGGCTCGGAGTTCAACACCGGTGACCTCGAGCATGAGTTGAGCGCCATCCTCAGCGCAGGCGGGGGACTGGATCCGCAGACCGTGCTGGGCGCCGTGCCCGTGGTCGACCTCGGTGCCGTGACCCCGTCGGTCGGTGGTGCGGTCGGCGGAAGCGAACAGGCTGTCAACAGCGCGGTGGCCACCACCTCCACCGCCATCTGGGCGCTGATGACCGGCCTGCCGGCGCTGCAGCAGACGTTCAACGCCGGCGTGGTGGCAATCGAACAAGAACTGAACAACTCGCTGGTCGCCGCCCAGGAGGCTGCCGCGGAAAAGCTGTTCGGTGACAACCCCGAAGTCAGTGACGCCGTGAACTGGATCTTCACCCTCAACAACACGGTGCTGGCGCACAACGAAGCCGCGTTCAACAGCCTGTTCGGTATCGACTACGACCCCCACAGCGCCCTGCTCGGCAACATGGACCCGGGCCTCGCCGAGGCCGACTGGAGCACCCTGCTGCAGTTCAGCCCGGACGATTTCAACGAGATCGTCAACGCCATCCAGGCCGACAACCTCTGGCTGCTGTTGGGCAACATCGACTGGGCAAGCCTGTTCGCCGGCCTCTTCTGATCTGCACGGTAGGGTTCGGCCGGTGTCAGAACTGACCCCCCGGCTGTTGTTCGTGCACGCCCATCCCGACGACGAGACGCTGACCACCGGGGCAACGATTGCCCACTACGCCGCCCGTGGCGCCGAGGTGCACGTCGTCACCTGCACTCTCGGCGAGGAGGGCGAGGTCATCGGGGACCGCTGGGCACAGCTGGCGGTGGATCACGCCGACCAGCTCGGCGGTTACCGGATTGGCGAACTCGCCGCCGCGCTGCGCGAACTGGGCGTCGGCCCGCCGCAATTCCTCGGCGGCGCCGGACGCTGGCGGGATTCCGGCATGGACGGCACCCCGGCCCGGCGACAGCAGCGGTTCATCGACGCCGACGACGCCGAGACGGTCGCGACGCTGGCCGCCGTCATCCGGCGGGTGCGTCCGCACGTGGTGGTGAGTTACGACCCCAGCGGCGGATACGGCCATCCCGACCATGTGCACGCCCACCACATCACCACCGCGGCCGTCGCAGCCGCAGCAGACGACACCGCCGGATCCGGCCCGGCCTGGGCCACGCCGAAGTTCTATTGGACGGTGACCGCCGCCAGTGCATCGCGGGCGGCCCGGCGGGCCCTGCGGGACAGCGACTGCTTGCCGCACTGGACGCTGCCCGGGGAGCCAGACCCCGCCGGGGAATTTCCCGACGACCGGATCGACGCCGTCGTCGAGGCTGCCGCATCGCGCCCGGCCAAGGTGGCGGCCATGGCGGCGCACGCCACCCAGGTCACCGTCGGGCCCACCGGCCGGGCGTTTGCGTTGTCCAACAACGTGGCTCAGCCGATCGTGGACGCCGAACACTACGTGCTGGCCGCCGGCAGCGCCGGTCCGCGGGATGGGCGGGGCTGGGAAACCGACCTGCTGGCCGGACTTGAGCTCGGCGCCGCCGGGCACGGGGTAAGCTCCAGCTGAACCATCTCCCACGTAGAGGTAAAGGGCATAGGCATGGATCCCGATCTGGACCCGAACTTGGAGCACTGGCAGTGGTGGCTGGACAGCTTCCAGTGGATGGTCGGTTCGATGGTCAGCCAGCTGGACAGCATCCCCACTTGAGCCCCGTCGCGCCGCTCACCGAGCCCGCGAGGAATACCGATACGCCGGGTCCGCCCGTCAACTACCCGGTACTGGCTCTGCTGGCCGTCGACGGCGTCCTCTGTGCAGTGTCGACCGCCCTGCTGCTACCCGCGCACATCGGCGCCGTCCCGTTCCCGCTCAGCGCCCTGGTCGGGGGCCTGGTCAACACCGGACTGGTGTGGGTCGCGCTGCGCTGCACGTCGTCGCTGCGGTTGGCCGCACTGCCGCTGTGGGCCTGGCTGCTGACGATCGCGCTGATGACGTTCGGCGGCCCCGGTGACGACCTGATCTTCGCCGACCGCGGTGTGATGGCCTACGGCGTGTTGTTGATGATCGTGCTGGGCAGTGCACCGCCCGGGTGGCTGCTGTGGCGGCGCCGCCAGGCGCTGACCGCGCGCCGGCCGGCCGGCGAACCCTGAGGACCGGGCCGACGCGACCTGCGCTCGTCGGGGCGGTTGGCGCGGCGGCTACTGTGGCGCGTATGGCATGCGCGAGATTCCGGATGCGGGCGGAGCGCGGATGACGCACCCGTCGGCGCTGCGACGTGTCCTGCGGCGGGCCCGCGACGGCGTCCTGCTCAACGTCGAGGAAACCGCCATCGCGATGAGTGCGCGCGGTACCGACCTGGCTGACCTGTGTGCCAGCGCCGCGCGGGTGCGAGACGCCGGCCTGATGTCCGGCGGCCGGCGCGGGCCGGGTGGCCGGCTGCCGGTCAGTTACTCGCGCAAGGTGTTCATCCCGGTCACCCACTTGTGCCGCGACACCTGCCATTACTGCACCTTCGTCACGGTGCCGGGGGTGCTGCGAGCACAAGGCAAGCAGATGTACCTGGGGCCCGACGAAATCCTCGAGATCGCCCGCCGCGGCTCCGAATTGGGATGCAAGGAGGCGCTGTTCACCCTGGGCGACCGGCCCGAGGAGCGGTGGCCCGAAGCGCGGCAGTGGCTCGACGAGCGCGGCTACGACAGCACGCTGGCCTATGTACGTGCGATGGCCATCCGGGTGCTGGAGGAGACCGGTCTGCTGCCGCATCTGAACCCCGGCGTGATGAGCTGGTCGGAGATGTCGCGGCTCAAGCCGGTGGCGCCGTCGATGGGCATGATGCTGGAGACCACGTCGCGGCGGCTGTTCGAGACCAAGGGCATGGCGCACTACGGCAGCCCCGACAAAGACCCGGCGGTGCGGCTGCGCACGCTGGCCGACGCGGGCCGGCTCTCGATCCCGTTCACCACGGGCCTGCTGGTCGGCATCGGTGAGACCCTGGCGGAACGTGCCGACACCGTGCACGCGATCCGCAAGGTGCACAAGGAGTTCGGGCACATCCAGGAAGTGATCGTGCAGAACTTCCGGGCCAAGGAGCACACTGCGATGGCCTCGACGCCCGACGCCGGCTTCGAGGATTTCCTGGCCACGGTAGCCGCGACCCGGCTGGTGCTGGGCCCCAAGATGCGGGTGCAGGCGCCGCCCAACCTGGTGTCGGCCGACGAATGTCTGGCATTGATCGGCGCCGGGGTCGACGACTGGGGCGGGGTGTCGCCGCTGACCCCGGACCATGTCAATCCGGAGCGGCCCTGGCCGGCGTTAGACGACCTGGCCGCGATCACGCAGCGCGCCGGCTATGACCTGGTGCAGCGGCTCACCGCTCAACCCGATTACGTGCAGGCCGGTGCGGCGTGGATCGACCCCCGGGTGCGCCCGCACGTCGCGGCGCTGGCCGACCCGGACACCGGGTGGGCGCGCGACGTCAACCCGGTCGGGCTGGCGTGGCAGGAACCCGATGACGTGCAGTCCACCGGCCGGGTGGACCTGCACACCGCGATCGACGTCGACGGGCGGGCGACCGAGACCCGCAGCGATCTCGGTAGTGCCTTCGGGGACTGGGAGTCGATCCGCGAACAGATTCACGACCTGGCGGCAAGGGCGCCGGAACGTGTCGACACCGATGTGCTGGCCGCGCTGCGCTCGGCGGAACGCGACCCGGCCGGCTGCACCGACGCCGAATATCTGGCCCTGGCCACCGCGGACGGTCCGGCCCTGGACGCCGTTGCCGCACTGGCGGATTCACTGCGCCGCGACGCCGTCGGCGATGACGTGACCTATGTGGTCAACCGCAACATCAACTTCACCAACGTCTGCTACGTCGGCTGCCGGTTCTGTGCATTCGCCCAACGCAAAGGTGATGCCGACGCCTTTTCGCTGTCCAACGCAGAGGTCGGGGAACGCGCCTACGAAGCGCACCTGGCCGGCGCCACCGAGGTCTGCATGCAGGGCGGGATCGACCCCGAGCTGCCGGTCACCGGTTATGCCGATCTGGTGCGCGCGGTCAAAGCACGGGTGCCGTCGATGCACGTGCATGCGTTCAGCCCGATGGAGATCACCAACGGGGTGTCCAAGAGCGGCTTGAGTATTCGCGAGTGGCTGATCAGCCTGCGCGAGGCCGGCCTGGGCAGCATCCCGGGCACTGCCGCGGAGATCCTCGACGACGAGATCCGCTGGGTGCTGACCAAGGGCAAGCTGCCGACCTCGATGTGGGTCGAGGTGATCACCACCGCGCATGAGGTCGGACTGCGGTCCAGCTCGACGATGATGTACGGCCACATCGATTCGCCGCGGCACTGGATCGGCCACTTCCGGGTGCTGCGCGACATCCAGGACCGCACCGGCGGTTTCACCGAATTCGTCCCGCTGCCGTTCGTGCACCAGAGTTCCCCGCTGTATCTGGCCGGTGGGGCGCGGCCCGGGCCGAGCCACCGGGACAACCGTGCGGTGCACGCGCTGGCGCGGATCATGCTGCACGGCCGCATCCCCAACATCCAGACCAGCTGGGTCAAGTTGGGTGTGGAACGCACCCAGGTGATGCTCAACGGTGGGGCCAACGATCTGGGCGGCACCTTGATGGAGGAGACCATCTCCCGGATGGCCGGCTCCGAGCACGGGTCGGCCAAGACCATCGCCGAGTTGGTTGCGATCGCCGAGGGCATCGGCCGCCCGGCTCGGCAGCGCACCACCGACTACGCGCCCATTCCTGCGCGCGACGGGGGCACGTCCCCGCAAGCGGGGGACCCCCAGCTAGCGCACTGAGGGGCCTACAGCCGCGCCGCCAGCTCGGTGCCCTGCTTGATGGCCCGCTTGGCGTCCAGCTCGGCCGCCAGCGCCGCCCCGCCGATCACGTGCGGGTGCACGCCGCGTTGACGCAGTCCGTCCTCGAGGTCGCGCACCGACTCCTGCCCGGCGCAGATCACCACGTTGTGCACGGCCAGCACCTGGCGGCGCGCCTTCTTCGGGCCGTAGCTGATGTGCAGCCCGTCGTCGTCGATCCGCTCATAGTTCACCCCCGAGAGCTGTTGGACGCCTTTGGCTTTCAGCGATGCCCGGTGCACCCAGCCGCTGGTCTTGCCCAGCTTGCGGCCTTGGGCTCCCGCGGTGCGGGCCAACAGGTAGACCTGTCGCGCCGCCGGCGCCGGATCCGGCGGCAGCAGTGCCCCGGGGGCGTCCCAGGGGTTGGCGGCGCCCCACTCGGTCTTCCACTCCTTGAGGTTGCGCGTCGGTGAGGACTCCGGGTTCTCCACGACCAGGAATTCGCTGACGTCGAAGCCGATTCCGCCGGCGCCGATCACCGCCACCGACGCTCCGACCGGCCGACCGGTGATGGCCTCGGCGTAGGTCAACACCATCGGATGCTCGATGCCGGGGATCTGCGGGATCCGGGGCTTGACGCCGGTGGCCAGGATCACCTCGTCGAAGCCGGTCAATTCGTCGATGTGTGCGCGGCAGCTCAGCCGCACCGTCACCGCATACTTGTCCAGCATGGTGGTGTAGTAGCGAATCGTCCCGGCGAACTCCTCTTTGCCCGGAATCCGCTTGGCCAGGTCGAATTGGCCGCCGATGAACTCGTTCGCCTCGAACAGTGTCACCTGGTGGCCGCGCTCGGCGGCCGTCACCGCCGCCGACAACCCCGCTGGCCCGGCGCCCACCACCGCGATGCGCCGACGGCGCCGGGTCGGGCTGAGCACCAGCGTGGTCTCGTGGCCGGCCCGGGGATTGACCAGACACGAGACCTTCTTGTGCACGAAGGCATGGTCCAAACAGGCCTGGTTGCAGGCGATGCAGGTGTTGATCTCGTCGGCCCGGTCGGCAGCGGCCTTGCGCACCCAGTCCGGGTCGGCCAGCATCGGGCGGGCCATCGAGATCAGCTGGACCGAGGTCTCGGCGAGGATCTGCTCGCCCGCCTGCGGCATGTTGATCCGGTTGGAGGCCACCACCGGGATGCTGACGTGGTCGGCGACCGCGTGGGAGATGTCGACGAAGGCGCCGCTGGGCACCGACGTCACGATGGTCGGCACCCGCGCCTCATGCCAGCCGAAGCCGGAGTTGATCAGGGTGGCCCCGGCCGCTTCGACTTCGGTGGCCAGCGCGAGGATCTCATCCCAGCGCTGGCCCCCCTCGACGTAGTCGGCCATCGACAGCCGGTAGCAGATGATGAAATCCGGTCCCGCCGCCGCGCGGGTGCGGGCCACAATCTGCACCGGGAACCTGCGCCGGTTGGCCGCGGTGCCGCCGTAACGGTCGGTGCGGTTGTTGGTGCGCGGCGCCAGGAACTGGTTCAGCAGATATCCTTCGCTGCCCATGATCTCGACGCCGTCGTACCCGGCTGCACGGGCCAGCTCGGCCGCCCGGGCGAAGTCGGAGATGGTCGATTCGACGCCCCGCAGCGACAGCGCACGTGGCCGGAACGGGTTGATCGGCGCTTTGATCGCCGATGCGCTGACCGAAAACGGATGGTAGGCATAGCGTCCCGCGTGCAGGATCTGCAGCAGGATCTTGCCGCCCGCCTCGTGCACCGCGTCGGTGACGCGCCGGTGGCGGCGTGCGTCGGCGGCGGTGATCATCGCCGAGGCGAATGGCAGCAGCCAACCCGTCCGGTTCGGTGCATAGCCGCCGGTGATGATCAAACCGACGCCGCCGCGAGCCCGCTCGGCGAAGTAGGCGGCCAGTTTGCCGATGTCGGAAGCGCGGTCCTCCAGGCCGGTGTGCATCGAACCCATCACCACCCGGTTGTTCAAGGTGGTGAACCCGAGGTCCAACGGGGACAACAGAATCGGGTAGGGAGGTGTCACAGTGCCTCCTGGACTTCATCGAGCCAGTCGATTGCGCTTTGCTCCGCCTGAATTCCGCCGCGCAGCACCAGGTACTGGTGCAGGGCGGACCCGGTCAGCGAGCCGGGGTCCGGGAATTGCTTCTTTTCCAGGGCTCGGTAGACGTCCAGCCGCGTGGCGCGCTCGGCGCGCAAGGTGACCGCCTGCTCGCGGACCGCGGCGGCGTCGCCGTAGCAGGCGCCGCGGACCTTGACCGCCAGCTCGCGGAGACGGTTGTCCACCACTGAGCTCCCGCGACCGGCGAGCGGTGCAGCGAGCCAGCGGGCCAACTCGGCCCGGCCCGCGTCGGCGACGGTGTAGACCTTCTTGTCGGGACGGCCATGCTGGCTCACCTCGGTGGCGCGCACCCAGCCCTCGGCCTCCATGGTGCGCAGCGTGCGGTAGATCTGCTGGTGGGTGGCGCTCCAGAAGTAGCCGATCGAGCGGTCGAATCGGTGGGCCAGCTCATAGCCGGAGCCGGCCTGCTCGCTCAGCGACACCAGGATCGCGTGGGGAAGCGCCACGGGCGCGAGCATAAGCACGGCGCCCGGCCCTATGCAACTTGTTGCACTGCAACTGGGCGCATAGGCAGGTGGGTCGTGCCAGCGGCGGTGCCGGCGCGGTTACTATCAGGAACCGATGAATCCGCCGCGTTCCGCCGTCGCCCCGTGAGCCCCGTGCACGGCGGCAGATCAGCCGCGCTGCCGACCTTCCCGTGGGATACGTTGGCCGAGGTGACGGCGCGGGCCAAGGCGCATCCCGACGGCATCGTCGACCTGTCGGTGGGCACCCCCGTCGATCCCGTGGCGCCGGTCATCCGAGCGGCCTTGGCGGCGGCTTCGTCGGCGCCGGGATATCCGACCACCGCCGGCACTGCTCAGCTGCGGGCGTCGGCGATCGCCGCACTTGACCGCCGCTACGGGATCACCGGAGTCGCCGAGTCGGCGGTACTGCCGGTGATCGGCACCAAGGAGCTCATCGCCTGGCTGCCGACCCTGCTGGGTCTCGGCGGCGACGACATGGTCGTCGTTCCGGAACTGGCCTACCCGACCTACGAGGTGGGCGCCCGGCTGGCCGGGGCGGTGTGGGTGCGCAGTGACGCCCCGGACCGCCTCGGCGGTGCGCCGCCGGCCCTGGTGTATCTGAACTCACCCAGTAATCCCACCGGGGCCATCTTGAGAGCCGACGAGCTCCGTGCCCTGGTCGGCTGGGCCCGCCAGAACCGGGTGCTGCTGGTCTCCGACGAGTGCTACCTGGGGCTCGGTTGGGACGCCGAACCGCGTTCGGTGCTGCACCCGCAGGTCTGCGACGGCGACCACCGCGGCCTGCTGGCCGTGCACTCACTGTCCAAGACCTCCTCACTGGCCGGGTATCGGGCCGGTTTCGTCGCCGGCGACGAAGCCGTGGTGGCCGAACTGCTCGCGGTGCGCAAACACGCCGGGATGATGGTGCCGACCCCGGTGCAGGCGGCGATGGTCGCCGCCCTCGACGACGACGCACACGAGCGTGAACAGCGCGACCGCTATGCCCGCCGCCGTGAGGTGCTGCTGCCGGCGATGCGCGCGGCCGGCTTCCGCATCGACCACTCGCACGGCGGGCTGTATCTGTGGGCCACCCGCGGCGAGGCGTGTCGGCGCACCGTCGGCTGGCTGGCCGAGCGCGGAATCCTGGTGGCGCCGGGGGAGTTCTACGGCCCAGCCGGCGCCGAGCACGTCCGGGTGGCGTTGACCGCCACCGACGAGCGGATCGCCGCGGCGGCCGACCGGCTGCAGTCGGCTCGCTAAGCCACGGCTTTGCGGTGCAGAATCGGTAGTACCCCCTCGGCGAACCAGTAGGCCTCCTCCAGATGCGGGTACCCGACAGGATGAACTCGTCGAATCCCAGCGAGTAGTACTCCCAGATCAGATTCGCGACTTCCTGGTGGCTGCCCACCAGCGCGGTTCCTGCGCAGCCCCAGACCAGGCCGACACCCGCCCACAGGTTCGGGTAGATCTCCAGTCTGTCGGTCCGGCCGCCGTGCAGCGCCGTCATCCGTCGCTGCCCCTCGGAACGGGCATGCAGTGCAGTGGATTTGGCGATCCGTTCCGGCGACAGCTCGCTCAGCAATTCCTCGGCGACGGCATTGCTGCCCAGGCTGATCGCGGCGCCGCGATGGGCGTCAAGGTCTGGTTCAACGGGCATCCTCTACGTGTTCGCCGGCATGAACGCGCCAGCAACACTGCGGCACAGTCGAAGACGAGGTTATGGTTGAGGTCCCGAAACTGACAATGGTTTGAATTGCCGTGAATGGAATCGATTCGGCGACCTACCGGATATGTGGCCCGGGTTTACCGCACCGCGAGATTCTATCTTCCGGCTGGCGGCGCCAACTGCTCCGCCGGGGAGTGCTCCCCGGGAACCGGAGCGCCGCCGTGTCGGCGGATTCGCGCAGGTGATAGCTGTGGGGTGGGCCCGTTCGGCGGCGGGGAGGGCCACTCGCCGCTGTGCGGCGGCGCCGGCGGGCGTTCGGGCCAGGTGCACCGCTGGCGGCTGTCGGGGTGCGCCGATCGTATTAGCGTCAGCACAAACCGACCGCCGCAGACGGCGACACAGAGTTCTCGAGCGCGGCGGGGTTTCGGTCCGGCGACAGGCGCGAGGGGTTTGTGGTGATGGATTTCGGAGCGTTGCCGCCTGAGATCAATTCGGCGCGGATGTATTCCGGTGCCGGGTCGGCACCGTTGCTGGGCGCCGCATCCGCCTGGGGGGCTCTTGCCGAGGAATTGCATTCGGCGGCGGAGGTTTACCAGTCGCTGGTCTCCGAGATCGCCGATGCCTCGTGGTGGGGTCCGTCGGCGATGGCGATGCTGACCGCCGTCGGTCCCTACGTGTCGTGGATGAGTGCGACAGCCACCCTTGCCGAGCAGGCGGGCGACTACGCCCGAGCCGTGGTCGGCGCCTACGAGCTGGCCTACGCCGCCACCGTTCCGCCGGCGGAGGTGGCTGCGAATCGCAGCCTGCTGAGTCTTCTCGTCGCCACAAATTGGCTGGGGCAGAACACCTCTGCGATCGCGGCCACCGAAGCGCAGTACGCCGAGATGTGGGCACAAGACGCCGCGGTGATGTACGGGTATGCCGGAGCCTCTCGCATCGCGTCGATGGTCGCCCCGTTCGACACACCGCCGGTGACCACCGCGGCGGGCGGCGAAGACCGTCAGCAGACAGCGGTAACGCGGGCCGTCGGGTCGGCGGCCCAGCAGCGGGCCTGGACGGATCTGGTCGCCACGATCCGCGACGTGCTGGAGAGGCTGTCGGTGTCGCCGTCGCATTCGGCGACATGGGACGAGCTCAAGGCAAACCTGCCGCAGATTCTGAAGAACTTCACCACCAGCGAACAGATTGTGCAGCGTCTCGCCTCCACCCCGGCCAACATCCTCGGCATCTCGAAAGGGGTTGTGCCGCCAGCGCCGTCCCCGGCGCCGGCGGTGGCTGCACCGGTCGTCCCGGCGCTTCCGGCGGCGGTCGGCGCGGCCGGGCCCGGCGGCGCGCCGTCGGCCGGCTTGGGTCGAGCCGGAACCGTCGGCAAGTTGTCGGTGCCCGCTAGCTGGGCCGGCGCGGCGCCCGCGCCAGGTCCGGAGACCATCGCGCCGCAGCCGGTTCCGGCGTCCACTGCTGTCGAGAACCAACCCAAGGGCCTGCTGCGCGGGATGCCGATGAGCGCCGGTGTTCCTCGGCGCAGCGAAGGCTACGTCAACCGATACGGGTTCCGGTACAACGTGTTACCGCACCACCCGGCCGGTGGCTAGCTAGCTGATTGCGCCAAAGACATTACCCGCGTTGGGATTCTTTCTCGGTTGCGCTGTTTGCATGATGCGGATTGCGCCACCCTTCCGGGGTGTTTGCACTGGTCAGGGTGGCTGCGTGGACTTTCGCTTAACGGGGCGTGGCGCGGGAGCGGAGCGTCGCGTCGGCAGCTCCGGTAGGCGACGGTAGCCACGAATCCGCTTAGTCTGCCAGGTAACAGATCCGGTGAAGTGCGATGGCGCTGAAAGCAATTAGGAGCACAAGGATGTCGTTCGTCAACACACAACCTGAAGCATTGGCGGTCGCTGCCAGTGGCTTGCGCGGTATCGGCTCGGTGGTGGCCGCGCAGAACGCGGCTGCGGCAGGCCCGACCACGGTGCTGCCGCCGGCCGCGGCCGACGAGGTATCGGCGTTGACCGCAGCGTTGTTCGCCGCTCATGCCCAGGCCTATCAAGAGGTCAGCGCACAGGCCGCCGCGATCCACGAGGCGTTCGTACGAACCTTGGCACTGAGCTCCGACTCGTATGCGGTGACCGAAGCGGTCAACGCCGCCGTGGCGAGTTAGCGCGCGGCAATGGATTTCGGGTCGTTGCCGCCGGAGGTCAACTCCGCGCGCATGTATTCCGGTGCCGGCTCCTCGCCGCTGGTCGCCGCTGCCACGGCGTGGAGCAAGCTGGCCGCCGAGCTGAACTCGGCCGCCACCGGCTATGAGCAGATCGTCACCGGCCTGACCGGCGAGGATTGGCTCGGACCGGCGTCGGCGTCGATGGCACAGGCCGTTGCGCCGTATGTGGAATGGATGAACGCCACCGCCGCGCGGGCCGAGCAGGCCGCAACCCGGGCCCGGCGGGCCGCCACCGCCTACGAGACCGCGCTGGCCGCCACCGTGCACCCGGCCGACGTCGATGCCAATCGCAGTCGATTGTCGTCCCTGGTGTCCACGAACGTGTTGGGCCAGAACACGCCGGCGATCGCGGTGACCGAGGCCGACTACGGAGAGATGTGGGCACGCGATAGCGCCGCCATGTACGGGTATGCCGGCCAGTCGGCGTCCGCCTCGCAGGTGGCCCCGTTCAGCACGCCCGACCCGATGACCGCAAACGAATCGCCGTCCGCGCAACTGGTCTCCGCCGTCCAATCGGCGCTGGCGAGCCTGGCATCGCCGGCGTCGTCGGCAGCGGACTCGTCGACGTCGCCGCTGGACAGCATGCTCAGCGACCTCTACACGATGGTGGGTCTGAAGTACACCCCCGGCAGTCCGATCGCTAACCTGCTGGCCCCCTGGACGTCCTATGTCGCGCCGACGCAGAGCAGCATCGCGATCGCGCACTTCTCCACCGGCGCCGTCAACAGTGGGGTCGCCTTGTCGAAGGCGCTGGCGCCGGCTACTGCCGCGGCGAAGGCTGCCGGTGATGGCGCCAAGGCGGCCGCCGGGGCCGTTCCGGCGGCGCTGCCGGCGGCCGGCTTGGGCGCCCAGCTCGGCGGCGCCGCGCCGGTGGCTGCGGGGCGTCACCGGCCGAGCCTTAGCCGGTCAGCCGGCGGAGAACGGGCGTGCCATGACCTTGGGCGCAAAGCCGTAGCGGGGGCCGGATCCCCGTCCTCCGGCGCCGGCACCGGCCAGCGGCATCCCGCCCATCAGATTTCCGGACCCTTCGACATGCGGGCTGATGGCCGAGACGGTGCTGACCGGTATCGGCGCGACCGGCCCCGCCGCCGGGCCGGCCGCCGCCCAGCTGGCCGGCACCGACAGGCGCCCGGCCGCCACGGCGTTGCCGACGCCCGCAGCCACCGGTCAGAATCCGCGCGATCGCATCGTGTTCGGCCTGGGTGACCCACAGGCCACCACCGCACACGA
>NZ_LZJK01000103.1 GCF_001667945.1 Mycolicibacter sinensis
ACCTCGAGGTTCAGCCGCCGGGCTGCCGCCACGAAGTCGTCGAAGTCGTCGATGGTGCCGAGGTCGGGGTGCACCGCGTCGTGACCGCCCTCGGCGCTGCCGATGGCCCACGGCGAACCGACATCACCGGGCTCGGCCGTCGCGGAGTTGTTGCGGCCCTTGCGGTGCACCCGGCCGATCGGGTGAATCGGCGGCAGATAGACCACGTCGAAGCCCATCTCGGCGATCCGCGGCAGTGCCGCCGCCGCGGTGGCGAACGTTCCGTGCACCGGACGGCCGTCGGCATCCCACCCGCCGGTCGAGCGGGGGAACATCTCATACCACGCGCCGCGGCGGGCCAGCGGCCGATCCACCCACACCTGGTACTCCGGGCCCGGGGTGAGCAGGTCGCGCAGCGGGTGACGGGCCAGCAGCTCGTCGACCTCGGCCGAGAGTGCCGGGGCGGCCCGGGTCGCCGGGTCGCCGGGCGCGCGCAGGGCGGCGGCGGCCGCCTGCACCGGCCGGCGCTGTGCGGGCGGCATGGCGGCCGCGGCACGGTCCAGCAACCCGGCGCCGATCACCAGGTCGTTGGAGAGTTCGGCTTCGCCCTGGCCGGCGTCGAGCTTGGCGGTCACGGCGCTGCGCCAGCTCGCCACCGGGTCGCTCCAGCCCTCCACGCAAAACGTCCACAGCCCGACCGCGTCGGGGGTGAAGCTGCCGTGGAACACGTAGGCGTCGAACCCGGTCTCCATCCGGATGCACAGTGGCGTGCTGGACGCGTGCTCGTCCGGCGGCTCACCGGGTTGCGGATAGTGCCGTCCGAGGTAGCACACCACCAGGGTCGCGGCGACCGCGTCGTGGCCTTCCCGCCACACGGTGGCCTTCACCGGCACCGTCTCGCCGACCACGGCCTTGGCCGGGTAGCGGCCGCACGAGATGACCGGTTCGACGTCGTCGACCTCGACACGACCAGGCACGCACACTCCGTTCGTCGTGGGGCTGTCGGTGCCCACGGTAATGGGCTGCCGATGGCGACCGGCACGACACGGCCGGTTCGCCACCGCCGACCCTTCGGGCCAACTCCGGCGAGCCTCGCTGGACCGCGGGTAGTTCGGCGGTCCCAGCTTCGCCTCGCCTCCGCCGACCCTTCGAGCCAACTCCGGCGAGCCTCGCTGGACCGCCGTAAGGTGGTGACGCGTGAAAGCACTCCGCCGGTTCACCGTTCGTGCACATCTTCCCGACCGGCTGCGGGCACTTGAGCAACTCTCGATGAATCTGCGCTGGTCGTGGGAGCAGTCGACGCAGGAGCTGTTCGCCGCCATCGACCCGGAGCTGTGGGCCGGATGCGGCCGGGATCCGGTGGCGCTGCTGGGCGCGGTGAGCCCGAACCGGCTTGACGAACTGGCCGCCGACGAGGCATTCACCGGGCGGCTCGACGCCCTGTCAGCCGAGCTCACCGAGTACCTGACGCAGCCCCGGTGGTATCAACACCAGCAGGACAGCGGCGCGGCACTACCTGCGGGCATCGCGTACTTCTCCATGGAGTTCGGTGTCGCCGAGGCGCTGCCCAACTACTCGGGAGGCCTGGGCATCCTGGCCGGGGACCACCTGAAGTCGGCGTCGGATCTGGGCGTGCCGTTGATTGCGGTCGGGCTGTACTACCGCTCCGGATATTTCCGCCAATCGCTGACCGCTGACGGCTGGCAACGGGAGACCTATCCGTCGCTGGACCCGCAGGGGCTGCCGCTGCGGCTGCTGGCCGACGCGGCGGGCAATCCGGCGTTGATCGAGGTGGCGCTGCCGGGGGTGGGCCGGTTGTGCGCGCGGATCTGGGTCGCACAGGTCGGCCGGGTACCGCTGTTGTTGTTGGACTCCGACATCGGCGAGAACGAGCACCAGTTGCGCGGCGTCACCGACCGGTTGTACGGCGGTGACCAGGAGCACCGGATCCGCCAGGAGATCTTGGCCGGGATCGGCGGGGTGCGAGCGATCCGGGCGTTCACCGCCCTCACCGGCATGCCCGCCCCCGAGGTGTTCCACATGAACGAGGGCCACGCCGGCTTCCTCGGAATCGAGCGCATCCGTGAGCTGATCGCCGAACAAGGCCTGAATTTCGACACCGCGCTGGCGGTGGTGCGCTCGGCGACGGTGTTCACCACCCATACCCCGGTACCGGCGGGTATCGACCGGTTCGGAATCGACATGGTGCGGCGCTATTTCGACGGCGATGCGCTGGTCGCCGGGGTCCCGGTCGAACGGATCCTCGAGCTGGGCGCCGAAGACGATTCCGGCATGTTCAACATGGCCCACATGGGTCTGAGGCTGGCCCAGCGGGCCAACGGCGTCTCGCGGCTGCACGGCCGGGTCAGCCGGGCCATGTTCAACGGCCTGTGGCCCGGTTTCGACGCGGACGAGGTGCCGATCGGCTCGATCACCAATGGCGTGCACGCTCCCAGTTGGGCGGCTCCGCCGTGGTTGCAGCTCGGCCGCGACCTGGCCACCGCGGATTCGTTCAGCGAGCCCGCGGCCTGGCAGCGTCTTCAAGAAGTCGATCCCGTTGCGCTGTGGTCGATCCGCTCGCAGCTGCGGTCGTTGCTGGTCGACGAGGTCAGGTTGCGGTTGCTGCAGTCCGGTCTGGAGCGCGGCGCCTCCGAGGCCGAATTAGGCTGGATTGCAACGGCATTCGATCCCAATGTGCTGACTATCGGTTTTGCTCGCCGGGTGCCGACCTACAAGCGGTTGACGTTGATGCTGCGCGACCCGGACCGGTTGGAGCAGCTTTTGCTCGACGAGCATCGCCCGGTGCAGCTGATCGTGGCCGGCAAGTCCCATCCGGCCGACGATGACGGCAAGGCGCTGATCCAGCAGGTGGTGCGCTTCGCCGATCGCCCGGAAGTACGCCATCGGGTTGCGTTCCTGCCCGACTACGACATGTCGATGGCGCGGCGGCTCTACGCCGGATGCGATGTGTGGCTGAACAATCCGCTGCGGCCGCTGGAGGCGTGCGGCACCTCGGGAATGAAGAGTGCGCTCAACGGCGGGCTGAACCTGTCCATCCGTGACGGTTGGTGGGACGAGTGGTTCGACGGGGAGAACGGCTGGGCGATCCCGACCGCCGACGGGGTGGCCGATGAGAACCGCCGCGACGATTTGGAAGCCGCGGCGCTCTACGACCTGCTGGCGCAGTCGGTGGTCCCGAAGTTCTACGACCGCGACGAACGTGGCGTACCGCCGCGCTGGATCGAGATGGTGCACCACACGCTGCAGACGCTCGGGCCGAAAGTGCTGGCCTCGCGGATGGTGCGCGACTACGTCGAGCGGTGCTACGCCCCGGCGGCGCAGTCGATGCGGCGCACCTGCGAACCGATCGACGGGGTGCCCTACGGTGCGGCGCGACGGCTGGCCGACTACCGCCGGCGCGTTCAGCGGGCCTGGCCGCAGATCGAGATCACCGACGTCGACAGCACCGGACTGCCCGACACCCCGCTGCTGGGTTCGGAGCTGACGCTGACCGCCACGGTTCGGTTGGCCGGCCTGGGGCCCGACGAGGTGACGGTGCAGGCGGTGCTGGGCCGGCTCGATTCCGGTGACAGTCTGCTGGAACCGGCCACCGTGGTGATGACACACGAGCGCACCGGCGCCGATGGAACCGAAGTGTTTTCGACGACCACCCCGCTCCCGGTCGCCGGTTCGGTGGGCTACACCGTGCGGGTGCTGCCGAGCCACCCGTTGCTGTCCGGCGATGCCGAGCTGGGCCTGGTCACGTTGGCCACCTAACCGCGCTTAGCGCGAGCAGACATGAAAGCCTTTCAAATCGACCGCTTTTAGGGGCTTTCGCGTCTGCTCGCCGGGGCGTCAGGGGAAGCGCTGCAGGCAGCGGTCGAAGTCGCCGAGCACCCCGGTGCGGTAGGCGTCGATGCGGGAGAAGCCGGCGGGCACCGACTCACCGTTGACGTCGCCGGCAGCCAGACCGTTGGTGAGCAGCCCGGCGACGGCCTCGTCCAGATCGCCTGCGGTCAACGCGATGATGCCGCCGTTGGAGGTGGTGATCCCTTGGGACAGCTTGGTGGTGGCCACTCCGGTCAGGCACGCGGTGCGCAGCGCCGCGGCGGCGTTGTCGAGCACCAAACCCCCGTGCTCGATCTGCACCGCCTGCAGGTACCGCGACATCAGCACCGAATAGGCGGTGTTGTCGCCGGACAGCGTCGCCAACTTCTTGTCCTTGCTCGGGGTGCCCATGGCCTGCAGGGCCGGCAAGTCGACCGCGATGGTGTTGGTCGCCGGACAGTACGACGCCGGCGAGCTGGGACGGGCATCGGTGCACGACGAGCCGGCGGCGGCGTCGAAGGTCAGTTGCGGCGGTTTGGCCGGGGTGAACGCGATGTTCATCGCCTCGACGATGAGCCGCACCGACGCCTCGCTGACGGGTACCTCACCGGTCTCGTTCTGCTGCAGCTGCACGGGTAGGTCGCCGCGACGTTGTTCGATCTCCTTGGCGTCGATGGCCTTACATGATCCGGCGCCGTCGGTAAACCCGAATTGGAACGCCGAGATCCGCTCGAAGGCCGAGCCGTGTTCATTGTCGCCGATGGTTTCTCCGGGGTTCAGCAGCGGATCGCGCAGCGCCAGCATCGCGGCCAACACGGCGTTCAACCCGTCACCGGTGCTGAGCGTGAAGCGGGGCGAGTCACCGTGGGCGACCCAGCGCAGGTAGACCCCCGCCAGACAGTCGGCCTGCTGCTCCGCCACCAGGGTCGGGGTCTGGCGCCGTTTGGTGATCCCGGCCGCGCGGGCGATCGCGTGGCCGTACTCATGAGCGAGCACCATGGTGATCGCCATGTCCCCGTAGGCGCTGCGCAGCGCCGGCAACAGCAACCGGCGATCCCACCCGATGGTGTGGTCCAGGTAGCAGTAGGCGGCGTTGACCAGCAGGAAAGTCCTACTCTTGCAGAACGTTCCGCGTAGCTGCCCGGGATCCCACGAGAGCAGCGATTTCACCGGCTCGAAATCGCCGTCAAAGGTGTTGGGATAGCTGACCGTCCAGAACGCCTCGAGATCACTGACCGACTGGGCGGCGAGCTGGTCGATGCGACCGCCGTCGGTGCCGGCGACCTCGCGGCTCGGTGGCGGGGCGTCGGGTCGCAGCCCGGTGGGCCCGTCGACCGCCTGCAGGCCGCCCACCCGGAAAGGGTCGGCGAAGATCGACACCGGATGACCGTCCAGCATCCGGGCGCATCCGCTCAACAGCAGCACCCAGATGCAGGCGGTGGCAAGAACACGGTGCCGTCGGCGGCCAGGTCGCATGGGACATCACGATAGTGCGCTCAACCGGCGCGCAGCCGCTGCAGTGCCAGACGGACCTTGGCGGTGTCGGTCGTCGCCCAGAACGGCGGCAGCGATGCCCGCAGATAACCGGCGTAGCGGGCGGTCGCCATCCGCGAGTCGAGCACCGCCACCACCCCCCGGTCGTCGACGCTGCGCAGCAACCGGCCCGCACCCTGGGCCAGCAACAGTGCGGCATGGTTGGCAGCGACCGCCATGAAACCGTTGCCCCCGCGGGCACTCACCGCGCGCTGCCGAGCGGTCAGCAGCGGGTCGTCGGGCCGCGGGAACGGGATGCGGTCGATGAGCACCAGCGACAGCGACGGGCCGGGTACGTCGACGCCCTGCCACAGCGACAATGTGCCGAACAGCGAGGTGTCGGCGTCGGCAGCGAACTGCTCGACCAACGCTCCGGTGGTGTCGTCGCCCTGGCACAGCACCGGGGTGTCCAGCCGTTCCCGCATCGCCTCGGCCGCGGCGCGCGCCGCGCGCATCGAGGAGAACAGACCCAGGGTGCGCCCGCCGGCCGCGGTGATCAGCCCGGCGATCTCGTCGAGCTGTGCCTGCGTTCCGGTGCCGTCACGACCGGGCGGCGGCAGGTGCGCGGCCACGTACAGGATCCCGGCTTTGGCGTGCGCAAACGGTGACCCGACATCCAGCCCGCGCCAACGCGCATCGCCGGACTGTGCGCCGCCGGTCAAGCCCCAGGCGCCGGCCATCGCGTCGAAGGAACCGCCGATCGTCAGCGTGGCGGAGGTCAGTACCGTCGTCGCCCGGGCGAACAGCCGCTCCCGCAACAGGCCGGCCACTGCCAGCGGTGCCACCCGCAGCACCGGACGCACCGATCCCCGGTTGTCTTCGTGGCTGAGCCACACCACGTCGGAGCGCTCGGGGATCGCCGGCTCGAACGAGGCCAGAATCCGCGCGGCGGTGTCGGCGATCTCGGAGAGTGCGGCGACCGCCTCCTTGCGGGCGGCGGCGGCTTTGGGGTCAGCCGGTGCAGTGTCGATCGCCGAGCGGACCGCGCCGGCGGCATCGCGCAGCGCGGCCAGGTAGGTCGCCAGCTCGTCGTCGAGGTGATCCATCCGCCCGGGGGTGCCGTCGTGAATCGCCGAGCCGAACGTCAGCGATGCGGCATCGAGGCGCTGCGCCAGTTCCGGGGAAACCAACCGGCTGATCCGCCGCACCGCGGCACTGAGCGTGGCCGCGGTCAGCTCCCCGGTGGCCACCGACGTCACCCGGTCCACCAGCTCGTGCGCCTCGTCGACCACCAGCAGTTGGTGCACGGGCAAAACGTTGGTCTCCGAGATGGCATCGATCGCCAGCAGGGCGTGATTGGTGACGACGATATCGGCCTCGGCGGCGACGGCGCGGGCTCGCTCGGCGAAGCAGTCGATACCGAATTGGCAGCGGGTTGCGCCCAGGCATTCCCGCGCCGACACGCTGACTTGAGACCAGGACCGCTCGGGTACACCGGGTTTGAGGTCGTCGCGGTCGCCGGAGTCGGTGGTCTGCGCCCAGGCGGTGAGCCGCTGCACGTCGCGGCCCAGGGCGCTGGCGGCGAACGGCTCGAACAGTTCCTCCTGGGGCGCCTCGTCCGACTCATCAGCTGATCCACTGTGGATCTTGTTCAAGCAGAGGTAATTTCGTCTGCCCTTGAGCAGAGCGAAGGTGGGACGCCGGGGGAGCACAGCTTCGAGTGCGTCGGCCAGGCGCGGCAGGTCGCGGTCCACGAGCTGGCGCTGCAGCGCGATGGTCGCGGTCGACACCACCACTGGATGGTCGTCGGTCACCGCTCGGGCGATCGCGGGGACCAGGTAGGCCAGTGATTTGCCGGTGCCAGTGCCGGCTTGCACCGCCAGGTGTTCGCCGTTGTCGAAGGCCTGTGCCACCGCCTCGGCCATGCGTACCTGGCCGTCGCGTTGGCTGCCGCCCAGGGCGGCTACCGCGGCGCCGAGCAGCTCGGGGACGGAGGGGTCAGCCATGGTGTGCTCACGGTAGCCCGCCTCGGACGGGCGTCGTCATGTCCTCACGTCGCCCCGGGCGTCCCGGTGGCGAGATAGGTTCCGTGCCCCTCGACGACCTGGCCGTCCTCGTCGAAGCGCAATACCTCGTTGACGAGGCCGTCGTTTTGGTTGCGGTAGGTGATGACGACGGTGTCGATGCCCCGATAGACGGCTTCGACGACGAAATGCAGATCCGTCAGCCGCTCCAGCGCTGCGGTCCAATAGCGGCGCAGCGCGGGTTTCCCACGGATCACCCCCGCCGTCTCGGGAAACATCTGGGCGGCCACCGGCGAGGTGAAGAGCACGTCATCTCGAAAGTGCGCCAGCACCGCCTCCACGTCGTGGGCGTTCCAGGCCCGGGCCCACTGCCGGCTGAAGGCCGTCGCATCGAGCTTCATTCCGCGAACTGTAGCGACACGACCACCCTGGACCCCACTCATTTGCCTGCTGATTCGCATACCCTGTGGCGATGACCAGCCAGCGATTGCCCGGCGGAGCGGTGCACGAACTCCCAGACGATCTGCGCGACGGGTTGGCCGTCAGCGCCACCGCGTTGGCGGCGTGGCAGGACATTACGCCGTTGGCGCGCAACGAGTTCATCTGCTGGGTCGAGGACGCCAAGCAGGCCAAAACCCGCGAACGACGCATCCGCCGGACCCGCGAGGAGCTGGAGGAAGGCAAACGGCGCCCGTGCTGCTGGCCCGGGTGCAAGCACCGCGAACGCAACGGCCGTTAGGCCGACGACCTGGGTTCACCGGCGATCACCCGGGTCGGTATCGCCGGCTCACCGTGCGCGAGCTTCAGTCCCTCCCAGGGCAGACTGTGCAGTCCGGAAGCCACGCGGTCGCGGGCCGCGGCCAGGGCCGTCGCTCCGGTACCGGTGACCACCTCGCCACCGCGCACCAGCGGAACGGTCAGCAGCCGGTTCGGTTCGTTGACCTCCGGCGGCCGGCCGGCGGGGTAGACGACCTCCTCGACGAGGGTGCCGCTCGACCGCGACACCCGCAGCGCCTGCTTGCGCCCGCCCGCCGACGTCTTGTCGGTGCTGCGCTTGTGCACCGGCACACCATCCACCTCGACCAGCTTGTAGACGAACCCGGCCGCCGGCGCACCCGATCCGGTCACCAGCGCGGTGCCGACGCCGTAACTGTCGACTGGGGCGGCTCGCAGCGCCGCAATGGCGAACTCGTCGAGATCACCGGAGACCACGATCTTGGTCGCGGTGGCGCCCAACCGGTCCAGCTGGTCGCGGACCTGATGGGCCAGCACCGCCAGCTCGCCCGAGTCGATCCGGACCGCGCCGAGCCGCGGGCCGGCCGCCTCCACGGCACGGGCCACTCCGGTGGTGACGTCGTAGGTGTCGACCAACAGCGTGGTGTCGACACCCTGCGCGGCGACCTGGGAGCGGAATGCCGCCAGTTCGCCGGCATCGTCGGCGCCGGTGTGCAGCAGGGTGAAGGCGTGCGCGCTGGTGCCCAGCACCGGCACGCCGAAGCTGCGGTGCGCTTCCAGATTGGACGTCCCGGCGAACCCGGCCAGGTAGGCGGCGCGGGCCGCGGCGACGGCGGCCTGCTCGTGGGTGCGCCGTGACCCCATCTCGATCAGCGGCCGGTCACCGGCCGCGCTGACCATCCGGGCGGCCGCCGAGGCGATGGCGGTGTCGTGGTTGAAGATCGACAGCAGCAGTGTCTCCAGCACGATGCACTCGGCGAAGCTGCCGTGCACGCTGAGCACCGGTGACCCGGCGAAGTACAACTCGCCCTCGGCGTAACCGTCGACGTCACCGCGAAAGCGGAAATCTCCCAGGTACCGCAAGGTCTCCGGGTCCAGGAACTCCGCGAGCAGGCTCAGCGCGGCGTCGTCGAAGCAGAACGCGGTCAGCGCCGCCAGGAAACGGTCGGTGCCGGCGACCACCCCGTAGCGGCGGCCTTCGGGGAGCCGGCGGGCGAACAATTCGAAGCTGGTCCGCCGGCTGGCCGTGCCGTCGCGCAGCGCCGCGGCCAGCATGGTCAGCTCGTACTTGTCGGTGAGCAGCCCACCGCAGCGGGCCGAGGTGTCCACCCGCCAACCGTATCGGCTGGACTCGACCCCACCTCGGCTCGGTATCCTGAGCGGTATGGCCACGTCAGCAGCGACGTCCACCCCGGTGAAACCGCAGGGCACCGGCCAGCGGCAGGCTGACCCGGTCGAGGACACCGCCTCGCCCTGGGTGACCATCGTCTGGGACGACCCGGTCAACCTGATGACCTATGTGACATATGTCTTTCAGAAGCTGTTCGGTTACAGCGAGCCGCACGCGACCAAACTGATGTTGCAGGTGCACCACGAGGGCAAGGCCGTGGTGTCTGCCGGGAGCCGGGAGTCGATGGAGGTCGACGTGTCCAAACTGCATGCCGCCGGGTTGTGGGCGACCATGCAGCAGGACCGCTGAGACGCCAACCGAAGGGAACCGGGCCCTACCGTGCACAAGTGGAAGCGGGTTGAAACCGACGACGGCCCCCGCTTCCGGTCCGCGCTGGCACTGCATGAGGCTGCGCTGCTCCGGAATCTGGTCGGCTCGATCGACGGCATGCTCGAGGCGCGTCAATCCGCCTCTCCGCCGGATGAACTCGAGCAGATAACCGGGATCCGGACCGGCAACGCCAACCCGCCGGAGGACGCCACCACGCGGCGGCTGCTGCCGGACTTCTACCGGCCCGAGGGTGACGGTGGGCCGGCCGAGGACTCCACCGTTGATGTGACCGGCCTGAACGCTGCGCTGCGCAGTCTGCACGAGCCGGAGATCATCGATGCGAAACGCGCTGCAGCACAACAGCTCCTGGACTCACTGCCGGAGCAGGGCGGTCGTTTCGAGCTGACCGAGGAGCAGGCGAACGCCTGGATCGCGGCGGTCAACGACATTCGTCTGGCGCTGGGCACCATGCTGCAGATCGGTCCCGACGGCCCGGAGCGGCTGCAACCGGGTGATCCGATGGCCGGTCAGCTCAGCGTCTATCAGTGGCTCACCGTGCTGCAGGAATACCTGGTGGTCGCCTTGATGGGACGGCGATGACGGGCATGGGTTCGATCACCGATGTCGCCGGCATCCGGGTGGGTCACCATCACCGGCTCGATCCGGATGCGACGCTCGGGTCCGGTTGGGCCAGCGGGGTCACCGTGGTGTTGACGCCACCGGGGACGGTCGGTGCCGTCGACTGTCGTGGGGGCGCGCCGGGAAGCCGGGAGACCGATCTGTTGGACCCGGCCAACAGCGTGCGCTGGGTGGATGCGGTGGTGCTCTCCGGCGGGAGCGCCTACGGCCTGGCGACCGCCGACGGGGTGATGACCTGGCTGGAGGAGCAGGGCCGCGGGGTAGCGCTGGACGGCGGCGTGGTGCCGATCGTGCCGGCCGCGGTCATCTTCGACCTGCCGGTCGGAGGCTGGGATCGGCGGCCCACTGCGCAATTCGGCTATGCCGCCGCCGCGGCGGCCGCCGGGCCCGGTGGCCAGAATCCGGCCGTCGGCAGCGTCGGCGCCGGAGTCGGGGCCCGGGCCGGGGTCCTCAAGGGCGGGGTGGGCACCGCATCGGCCACCCTCGAACTCGAGCAACACACCGTGACGGTGGGGGCGCTGGTCGTGGTGAACCCCACCGGCGAGGTCATCGACGCCACGACCGGCCTGCCCTGGTCGGCCCATCTCGTCGAGGAATTCGGTCTGACCGCGCCGCCGTCCGAACAGCTGGCGATGCTCGCCGGGTTGGAGCCCAAGTCCGTCGCGCTCAACACCACCATCGCGGTGGTGGCTACCGACGCCGCGCTCAGCCCGGCCGGCTGCCGGCGGGTGGCGATCGCCGCCCAAGACGGGCTGGCGCGCACCATCCGGCCCGCCCATACCCCGGTGGACGGCGACACGGTGTTCGCGTTGGCGACCGGGGCCGTGGCGGTTCCGCCGCTGGCGGGCACCCCGGCCGCGATGTCGCAGGAGACCGGGCTGATCACGGCGGTCGGTGCGGCCGCGGCGGACTGCCTGGCGCGAGCGGTGCTGGTCGGGTTGCTTTCCGCCGATCCGGTGGCCGGAATAGCGAGCTACCGGGACACGTTGCCGGGGGCATTCGCCAACAAGGCCACGGGGAGGTCGTGACAACTGTGGGCAAGACCTCCCGGACCGGCGCGTCGCCCGCGCCACGGCCCGACAAGAAGTCGGTCTGGCGCACCGGCGGTACCACCGTGGCGGCATTCGTCGCGCTGCTCTACCTCATCGAAGCCGTCGATCAGCTCGGCGGGCACCGGCTGGACCGCAACGGCATCCGGCCACTTCAGACCGACGGCCTGTGGGGGGTGCTGTTCGCGCCGCTGCTGCACGCCAACTGGGGGCATCTGCTGGCGAATACCGGTCCGGCGCTGGTCCTCGGTTTCCTGGTGACCTTGGCGGGGCAGTCCCGGTTCCTGCTCGCCACCGCGATCGTGTGGCTCCTCGGCGGGCTGGGTACCTGGCTGATCGGCAATGTCGGCTCGGCGTGCGGGCCCACCGACCACATCGGTGCCTCCGGGCTGATCTTCGGCTGGTTGGCGTTCCTGGTGGTGTTCGGGCTGTTCACCCGCCGAATTTGGCAGATCGTGGTCGGATTCGTGGTGTTGGTGCTCTACGGCGGGATTCTCTGGGGGGCAGTGCCGGTGCTGAACGTTTGTGGCGGGGTGTCCTGGCAGGGTCACCTGTGCGGGGCGATCGCCGGGGTGGTGGCCGCCTACCTGCTGTCAGGCCCCGAGCGCAAAGCCCGCGAGCGGCGGCGGGCGGTATCGGCGTGATCGGGATCTTCGACTCCGGGGTCGGCGGGCTGACCGTCGCACGTTCCATCATCGATCAGCTGCCCGACGAGGACATCGTCTATGTCGGTGACACCGGCAACGGGCCCTACGGCCCGCTGACCATCCCGGAGGTCCGCGCGCACGCGCTGGCCATCGGCGACGATCTGGTCGACCGGGGCGTCAAGGCCTTGGTGATCGCCTGCAACACCGCGTCGGCCGCGTGCCTGCGCGATGCCCGGGAGCGCTACGACGTGCCCGTCGTCGAGGTGATCCTGCCGGCGGTGCGCCGGGCGGTGGCCACCACCCGCAACGGCCGGATCGGGGTGATCGGCACCCAAGCGACCATCACCAGTCACGCCTATCAGGACGCGTTCGCCGCGGCCCGCGACACCGAGATCACCGCGGTGGCCTGCCCGCGCTTCGTGGACTTCGTCGAACGCGGTATCACCAGCGGTCGGCAGGTGTTGGGGCTCGCCGAGGGCTACCTGGAGCCGCTGCAGCGCGCCGGAGTCGACACCCTGGTGCTGGGCTGCACCCACTACCCGCTGCTGTCGGGGTTGATCCAGCTGGCGATGGGTGAGCAGGTGACACTGGTGTCCAGCGCTGAGGAGACCGCCAAGGAGCTGCTGCGGGTGCTGACCGAGCTCGATCTGCTGCGCCCGCATGGGGCCGCCCCGGCGACCCGGGTGTTCGAGGCGACCGGCGACCCCGAGGCGTTCGCCGCATTGGCCACGCGATTTCTGGGCCCGGCCATCACCGGCGTCGGAGCCGTCCGTCGTCACGCCCCGTTGAGTTAGCCGTGCGGCGTGATTTCGATGACGAATAGCGGGCAAAGCGCTCGTGTCTTGGTCATCGTTGCGACGAACATGGCACAGTAGGGAACGTGCGACTCACCGTGCTCGGCTGCTCCGGCAGTGTGGTGGGTCCGGACTCGCCGGCATCGGGCTACCTGTTGCAGGCTCCGGACACCCCGCCGCTGGTCATCGACTTCGGGGGCGGGGTGCTCGGCGCGCTGCAGCGGCACGTCGATCCGGGTTCTGTGTGTGTGCTGTTGTCGCACCTGCATGCCGACCACTGCCTGGACCTACCGGGACTGTTCGTCTGGCGCCGCTACCACCCGTCGGTGGCAACCCAGCCGTTCGCCAAGGGCTTCATCTACGGGCCGAGCGACACCTGGTCGCGGATGGGTGCCGCGTCCTCGCCGTACGGCGGTGAGATCGACGACATCACCGACATCTTCGATGTGCACACCTGGGTGGACGGCGAACCGGTCGAGTGCGGAACGGTCAGTGTGCAGCCCCGGCTGGTCTGTCACCCGACCGAGTCGTTCGGAATGCGGATCACCGACGCATCCGGGGCGACCCTGGTCTACAGCGGTGACACCGGCTACTGCGACGGGGTGATCGAGCTCGCCCGCGGCGCCGATGTCTTCTTGTGTGAGGCGTCGTGGACCCACGAGGCCAACCGGCCGCCGAATCTGCATCTGTCCGGCACCGAGGCCGGCCGCATTGCGGCAGCCGCCGGCGTCGGCCAACTGCTGCTCACCCATATCCCGCCCTGGACCTCGCGGGAGGACGTCATCGGCGAGGCCAAAGCCGAGTTCGACGGGCCGGTGCACGCGGTGGTGTGTGACGAGAGTTTCGACATCCAGCGGGGTTGACCCGGGCGATCACCATTAGGGTTGACCGCGTGTCCAAACGAGAAGACGGTCGCCTCGACGACGAGTTGCGCCCGGTCGTCATCACCCGCGGGTTCACCTCGAACCCGGCCGGGTCGGTGCTGGTCGAATTCGGCAACACCCGGGTCATGTGCACGGCCAGCGTCACCGAAGGCGTGCCGCGCTGGCGCAAAGGCTCCGGGCGCGGTTGGCTGACCGCGGAGTACGCCATGCTGCCCGCCGCCACGCACAGCCGCTCCGACCGTGAATCGGTCAAGGGCCGGGTCGGTGGGCGCACCCAGGAGATCAGCCGGCTGGTCGGCCGCTCGCTGCGGGCCTGTATCGACCTAGCCGCGCTGGGGGAGAACACCATCGCGATCGACTGCGATGTGTTGCAAGCCGACGGCGGCACCCGCACCGCGGCGATCACCGGAGCCTACGTGGCGCTCGCCGACGCGGTCACCTACCTGTCGGCGGCCGGCAAGTTGTCGGATCCGCGCCCGCTGTCGTGCGCCATCTCGGCCGTCAGCGTCGGTGTGGTCGACGGCCGGGTCCGCGTGGATCTTCCGTATGAGGAGGACTCCCGCGCCGAGGTCGACATGAACGTCGTCGCTACCGACACCGGAACCCTGGTGGAGATCCAGGGCACCGGCGAGGGGGCGACCTTCCCGCGTTCGACCCTGGACAAGATGCTCGATGCGGCCCTGGTCGCCTGCGAGAAGTTGTTCGTGGTGCAGCGCGAAGCGTTGGAACTGCCCTATCCCGGGGTGCTGCCGGAGGGGCCGGCACCGAAGAAGGCGTTCGGCAGCTGATCGATCTCTTGGTGGCCAGCCGTAACCGCAAGAAGCTGGCCGAACTCAGCCGGGTGCTCGAGCACGCCGGTATCTCGGGCTTGCGCCCGGTCTCGCTGGAGGAAGTCGCGCCGTACCCCGAAGCGCCCGAAACCGGGGCGACGTTCGAGGAGAACGCCCTGGCCAAGGCGCGTGACGGTTACCGGGCGACCGGATTGCCCTGTGTCGCAGATGATTCCGGCTTGACCGTGGATGCGCTCAACGGCATGCCCGGGGTGTTGTCGGCACGCTGGTCGGGTGAGCACGGCGACGACCGCGCCAACACCGCCTTGCTGCTGGCTCAACTGCGTGAGGTTCCCGACGAGCGGCGCGGCGCGGCGTTCGTGTCGGCTTGCGCGCTGGTCTGGGGCAGCGGGGCCGACCACGAGGCGGTGGTGCGCGGCGAATGGTCGGGCAGCATCGCCCGGGAACCCCGCGGCGACGGCGGCTTCGGCTATGACCCGGTGTTCGTTCCCACCGATGCCGTCCGCACCGCGGCGCAGCTGAGCCCGGCGGAGAAAGACGCCGCGTCGCACCGCGGCCGGGCGTTGGCGCTGCTGCTACCGGCGCTGCGACAGCTCGCGGGCTGAGCTGTGCCGCAGCGCGGTCTGCCGTGACGGCAGCTGCTCATTCGGTAGGCACCGCAGCGGCGCGTGCTCCAACCACGGTGGGGTGCAGCGGTGGGTGAACCCGCCTCCGGGATGAGTCCGCGTGTCAGAGGTTGAACTGCGCCTTGATGTTTCGGCTCTGGAAATGCTCGACGATGATGCCGAGCAGCGGAATGGTGCCGGCCAGCAGCACGCCGATGGTCTTGCCGAGCGGCCAGCGCACCTTGACCGCCAGGTTGAAGGTGGCCAGCAGGTAGGCGAAGTACACCCAGCCGTGCACCACACCGATCCACGTCGGCGGGTTATCCACCTTGACCACGTAGCGCACCACGATCTCGTAGCACAGGGCGATCAGCCAGACACCCGTTGCCCAGGCCATGACCCGGTAGGGCAGCAGCGCGCTGCGGATCTTCTCGGCGGGAGCGGCTTGGGCGGGGGTATCGGTCATGCGGTGTTCCTGTTCTTTCGTTCGTTCTCGGTGAGCTCGGCCAGGTAGGCGTTGTATTCCCGGAGTGCGGCGTCGTCGGTGGGTGCGGCGGCGGGCGCGGGCCGCTCGGGCAGCAGTCCGGCCGGTATCTCGGTCACCGTGTCGGCTCGGTGTGGCTCGGGCGGTGCTTCTTCGTAGCGGACGAATTTGCGGTAGGCGTAGACGCAGAACCAGGCGAACAACGGCCACTGCAGCGCGTAACCGAGGTTCTGGAAGGTGCCGTTGACCTCCTGGAATCGGGTCCACTGCCACCACCCCAGCGCCAGGCACGCGCAGGCGGCGAGGATCACCAGCACGATCAGTGCCGGTCTCCGACGCCGTGTAGTGGACACCTTATGACGGTACCGCGCGTCGGCTGGGGGATAGCGTCCCGGGGAGTGGTGGACTTCGGATCTGGCGTGGTTCACGCGTTGCGATCAACGAGTCATGTTGAACGCT
>NZ_LZJK01000104.1 GCF_001667945.1 Mycolicibacter sinensis
GGAGTCAGCGACAACAGCGCCCAACACCGGATGCCATCAGCATGGCGCGAAGCCTAAAGAACGAAGCGCGGCCGGGCATCTCAGCCGCGCCGCTTCAGACACCGCCCGGCCCGGTCACGGGTAAAAAGTCAGGCCGAGAGAAAAGCCGAGGCGCTACATCGCCCGGCCGCGCTTCGTTCTTTAGGCTTCGCGCCATGCTGATGGCATCCGGTGTTGGGCGCTGTTGTCGCTGACTCCTCGTCGACCGGCTTGGTCGCGAGCTCAGACCTGACACTTCGTGGTCACCCTCGGCAGTGACCCGTGCCGAAGATCTCCGGCATTGGAAGGCCCCATGTACTTGTCCCCCGAACCCGGTGGAGCGACGCTCGACGCCGCGATCTCCGGCGGAGCTCTCCGGCACGCCGCCGTCAGGAGACTCGCCGCGGCGGTAAACGCAGCGGCACCCCGGCGCACCATGGTCACGCCGCTTCGCATCGGCGTAACGACGCTGTGGCTGTCGGTCATCGTGCTGCTGCCGTTGGCCGCGATCGTCTGGCAAGCAGCGGGCCGGGGCTGGCACGGGTTCTGGCTGGCCGTCACCTCGCACGCGGCGCTGGAATCCTTCCGGGTCACGCTGACCAGCGCGGTGCTGGTGACCGCGCTCGACGTGGTCTTCGGCCTGGCCACCGCGTGGGTGTTGGTGCGTGATGACTTCCTCGGGAAAGGTCTGGTCGATGCGTTGATCGACCTGCCGTTCGCGCTGCCGACGATCGTCACCAGCCTGGTGATGCTGGCGCTGTACGGCAACGCCAGCCCGGTCGGTATTCACTTGCAGCACACGCCGTCCGGGGTGGTGATGGCGTTGGCCTTCGTCACCTTGCCCTTGGTGGTGCGCGCCGTCCAGCCGGTGCTGCTGGAGCTCGATCGAGACGCTGAAGAGGCGGCCGCGTCACTGGGCGCTACCCGGCTGACCACCTTCCGGCTGGTGCTACTGCCGTCGCTGTGGCCCGCATTGTTGACCGGGACCGGCCTTGCGTTCTCGCGCTGCCTCGGGGAATTCGGCTCGGTCGTGACGATCGGCGGCGCTGTTCCCGGCAGGACCGAAGTGTCATCGCAGTGGATACGCGCACTGATCGAGAATGACGATCGCACCAGCGCAGCCGCGATATCGATTGTGCTACTGGCGGTCTCATTCGCCGTGCTGGTGGTGCTGCGGACGGTGGGCGGGCGTGCCGCCAAACGGGAAGAGGAGGACGGGTGACGGCGCGGTTCGAGCGGCGCCACCTGCTTCGGGGCGCCGTGTTGGCCTACATCGGCGTGATGCTGATCGCTCCGGTATCGGTGATCCTGTACCGGACATTTCGGCCCGGCCTCGGTCATTTTTGGGCCTGGGTGAGCACCCCGGCGGCCATCTCGGCGCTGAAACTGTCACTGCTGCTGGTCGTCATCGTGGTCCCGCTGAATGCACTGTTTGGCGTGGTCGCATCGATCCTGTTGGTGCGCAACAGGTTTTGGGGACGGTCGGCATTGCAGGCGGTCATTGATCTTCCGTTCGCGGTCTCGCCGATCATTGTGGGGGTCGCGCTGATCGCGCTGTGGGGTTCGTCCGGGGCCTTGGGATTTGTCGAGAACCATCTCGGATTCAAGATCATCTTCGGGCTGCCCGGGATGGTGCTGGCCAGCATCTTCGTCACGCTGCCGTTCGTCGTGCGCGAGGTCCAGCCGGTGCTCATGGAGGTCGGCATCGAACAGGAACAGGCGGCGGCCACGCTGGGAGCGAATTCGTGGCAGACGCTGTGGCGGATCACGCTGCCGTCGATCCGCTGGGGCCTGACATATGGCGTCGTGCTGACCACCGCGCGCACGCTCGGTGAGTTCGGTGCCGTCATCATGGTGTCGTCGAATCTGCCGGGCGGTTCGCAGACTCTGACCTTGTTGGTGAACGACCGCTACCACCGCGGCGCCGAGTACGGCGCCTACGCGCTGTCCACGCTGCTGATGGGTGTCGCCGTGGCGTTCTTGATCGCGAAGACGATGCTGCTGGCGTACCGCAACAGAACCAGGGCGCTGGACTGGCTCAGGCGAAGCGTTTGGTGAACCGCGGCGGCAGCCGGCGCATCACCCACACCATCGGCGCCCACGGCCACGGCGGCACCACCGCGCGGCCGGTTTCGCGTTCGATCGCGCGCACCATCGCCTTGACCCCGGATTCGTTGTCCACCATCAACATCGTCGACGCCGACTTGGCCGTCATCTCCGATTCGATATAACCCGGCTCCAGCACCGTGACCTTGATCGGGCCACCGGCGTACTCGGCGCGCAGCGATTCACCCAGCGACGACACCCCGGCCTTGCTGGCGGCGTAGGCCGCCTTGACACCGGGAACGCCCTTGTTGCCCAGCACCGAGGAGATCAGCACCAGGTGCCCGCCGCCCGCGGCGTTGAACATCTCGATTGCCGTCTCGATCTGCACCAGCGCGGCGACCAGATTGGTCTCGATGGTGGCCTTGTTGGCCCACAACTTGCCGGAACCCAGGCGGGCGCCCTTGCCGATACCGGCATTGACGACGACGCGATCGATTCCGCCGAGCTCAGCGGCGAGCTGGGCGAACACCTTGGGCACCTCATCATGGTCGTTGACGTCGAGCGCGGCCACCGCGATCCGGACGCCGGGATGCTGCTGCGTCAGTTCGTCTTTGAGTTCCTCAAGGCGATCGACGCGGCGCGCGCACAGGGCCAGGTCACGCCCACGCGCGGCAAACGCGCGGGCCATGCCGGCGCCCAGGCCGGAGCTGGCCCCGGTGATGAGGATCTTCTGACGGGTCACCCGGGCAGCCTACTTGAGCAAACGCGACATGCGCCGGTCCGCGAGCACCTTGCCGCCGGTCTGACACGTCGGGCAGTACTGGAAGGACTTGTCGGCGAACGACACCTCCCGCACCGTATCGCCGCAGACCGGGCAGGGCAGCCCGGTGCGGGCATGCACCCGCAGCCCGGAGCGCTTCTCGCCCTTGAGCGTCGCGGCCTGTTGGCCGACCGAACGGGTCACCGCGTCGGTCAGCACAGACTGCATCGCCTCGTGCAGCGCGGCCAGCTGCGCATCGGAGAGCTTGGCCGCGGTGGCGAACGGCGAAATCCGTGCGGTGTGCAGGATCTCGTCGCTGTAGGCGTTGCCGACTCCGGCGATCACCTTCTGATCAGTGATGACGGTCTTGATGCGTCCGGTATTGCCGGCCAGCAGCCCGCCCAGCGCGTCGCGCGTCACCTCCAACGCATCTGGACCCAGCGCGGCGATGCCCGGCACCTTGTCCGGGTCGTCGACGAGCCAGACCGCCAGCCGCTTCTGGGTCCCGGCCTCGGTGAGGTCGAAGCCGGGCGCCTGCCCCGGGGCGCCCAGGTGCACGCGCAGTGCGATCGGCCCCTTTCCGGGCCGCAGCGGCGCCGGCGCCAGCTTGTCCGACCAGCGCAGCCAGCCCGCCCGGGACAGGTGCGCGATCAGGAACAGTTCGCCGGCCTGCAGCCCGAGGTACTTGCCCCAACGCTGTGCGCCGGTGACCGTCTGACCGTGCAACGCCGCCAGCGGCGGGTCGAAGGTCTTGAGCACCGACAGCGCCACCACGTCGACGCGGCCGACCTGGCGGCCGACGGCATGCCTGCGCAGGTGGTCGGCGAGCGCTTCGACTTCGGGCAGTTCCGGCATGCGCTTGAGTCTGCCTGGTTACCGGGTGATGCGCCGGGCGTCGCGCAGCACCAGCGACAGCACCCAGCTCACCAGGGACAGCACGATGGCGGCCCAGATCGCGTCCCACCAGAAATCGGCGATGTAGAGCCCCCAGTGCTTGGCGGTTTTGTCGGTGATCCAGGCGGTGATCATGAGCATCAACGCATTCACCACGATGTGGAACAGGCCCAGGGTGAGGATGTACAGCGGGATCGACAGCAGCTGCACCACCGGTTTGATGAACGCGTTGACCAGCCCGAAGATCAACGCGATGACGAAGATGATGCCCACCCGCTGCAGAGTGGTGTCACCACCGATGATCTCCACCCCCGGAACGATCTGGGTGACGATCCACAGCGCGAATCCGGTCAGCGCAGCACGAAGCACGAAGGCGACCATAGGCAGATCTTGCCACCGGGCCGCGCCCCGGCGACGACACTCACACCGGACCGCAAGTACCCGGTACCGTAGGTATTGACTTGTTTGGTGGCGGCTCCTAGCTTCGTGGGAACCGACGCGAGAAGGGATTCTGCGATGACCACTGCCATGCGGCCGAGCGGACCTACCCGGGAGGACTTCGCCGAACGCCTGTTGAAGGGCTCGGTGAAGAAGTCTTACGCCCCGGTTGTCGACATCGACTGGGACGCCCCGATCGACCCGGACAAGTTCTTCCTGCCGCCGCGGATGTGCACCCTGTACGGCACATCGCTGTGGGAGGCGATGACCCGCGAGCAGCAGATCGAGATGTCGCGCCAGGAGCTGGTCAACGTGCTGTCGGCGGGCGTTTGGTTCGAGAACATCCTCAACCAGGCGCTGCTGCGCGACATGATGCACAAGAACCCCACCTCGCACACCACCCACTACTCGCTGACCGAGCTCGGTGACGAGACCCGGCACATGCTGATGTTCGGCAAGACCATCGACCGGATCGGCGGCGTGCCGGTGCGCCCGAAGCTCTACCAGCGCATCATCATCAACTCACTGCCGTTCCTGTTCCGCGGCAGCATCCTGTGGGGCGCCGCCCTGGTCGGCGAGGAGATCTTCGACGCCCTGCAACGCCAGATCCTCGACGACCCGGACCTGCAGCCGATCGTCCGGCGGGTGATGCGCATCCATGTCACCGAGGAAGCCCGGCACATCCAGTACGCCCGCGACGGCCTGCGGCGCAGTGTCCCGGCGATGCCGCGCTACCGCCGCGCCCTGCTGGCAAACCTGCAGGGCGTGGGCGGACCGTTCTACCGCCATCTGTTCACCCTGCCGATCGTCTACAACCGGGTCGGGCTGGACGGCCGCGAAGCCCGCCGGGTGGCGCGGGCCAATCCGAACTTCCACGCCGCTTGCCGGTCGTCGTTCGCTCCGCTGGCCGCCTTCTTCACCGAAGTCGGCCTGATGGGCCGGCTGGCCCGGCGGATGTGGCGGCGGGCCGGCTTCCTGTGACCGGCATCCACGACGTGGTCGTGCTGGGCGACCCGGCACGGCTTCATGGGCTGCTGGCCGGCGCGCGCGTCGTCGCCGCGGCCGCGTCCACCCGATTCGACAGCGCCCACGAGACGTGGGCGGTGAGCACCCCCGAGGGCGAGGTACTGACCGCGCGGGTCCTCATCGATGCCACTGCCTCGCGTGACGACGTCGTCGCTGCACACGGGACGCCCAACCGGTTCCGGATCCCGGGACCGCATACCCGCCGGCAGGCCCGATACGTGGCCCGGATCGTCGACGTCATGCAGCGCAGCGGCGCCGGCCGCATCGAATCCCGCTCTCCCCGGCTGCGCGTGCACCGGCTGCTGCCGACCCGCGGGGCTTCGCGGTTCTTTCTCACCGGCTCGGTAGCCGTTGATGACGAGCTTTACGACGGGCCGGCTGTGCTCACCCACAACGGCAAGGACTACCCGACCCGGGTGCGGCTGGCGGGCCACTTCGACCCAATCGACGGCCAATACCATTGGCAGGGAATGTTTTTCACCGATCTCGCGGGCGCAAATGTCACCGGCTCCAAGGTCAGCATCCGGATCGGCGAACACAGCGCGCAGGGACGCGTCGCGGAGCGGACGCCGTGGGGCACCCTGACGGTGGCCGGCGCGGCCGGATATCCTCCGTATCCCCTGGAGGACCCCGAAGAACTGCGAATCGCGATGCCGCCTTCGGTCTAAGCTCCTGGAGAGTACGCCCAGCGACCAGCGAGGAGACGACGTGCGGTTCACCTATGCCGAGGCGATGACCAACCCGAGCTACTACATTCCGCTCGCCAAAGCCGCCGAGGCAGCCGGCTACCACAGCATGTCGATCCCGGACAGCATCGCCTACCCCTTCGAGTCGGACTCGAAGTATCCCTACACCCCGGACGGCAACCGCGAGTTCCTCGACGGCAAGGCCTTCATCGAGACCTTCGTGTTGATGGCGGCGCTGGGCGCGGTCACCAGCACGTTGCGGTTCACACCGTTCGTGGTCAAGCTGCCGATCCGCCCGCCGGCCTTGGTGGCCAAGCAGGCCGGTTCGCTGGCCGCGATGATCGGCGACCGGCTCAGCCTGGGCGTCGGCACCAGCCCCTGGCCGGAGGACTACGAGCTGATGGGGGTGCCGTTCGCCCGGCGTGGCAAACGGATGGACGAGTGCATCGAGATCATCCGGGGGCTCACCACCGGCGACTACTTCGAGTTCCACGGCGAGTTCTACGACATCCCCAAAACCAAGATGACCCCGGCGCCGGCGCAGCCCATTCCGATCCTGATCGGTGGCCACGCCGATGCCGCGCTGCGCCGGGCTGCGCGCAACGACGGCTGGATGCACGGCGGCGGCGACCCGGCCGAGCTCGACGGCCTGATCGCCCGGCTCAAGCAACTGCGCGAGGAGGAGGGCCGTACCGGTCCGTTCGAGATCCACGTGATCTCGGTGGACGGGTTCACCCTCGACGGCATCAAGCGCCTGGAGGACAAGGGCGTCACCGACGTCATCGTGGGCTTCCGGGTGCCCTACATCGTCGGGCCCGACACCGAACCGCTGGACGACAAGATCCGCAACCTGGAGCGCTTCGCCGAACACGTCATCGCCAAGGCGGGGTGACCGCGATCACATGCGCGCTCGCGCGTGTGCAGCGTCACTGTGTCGGTGGGAAACATTTCGGCGCCCCGGGCGTTGACTGACCGTGTGCGCTGATCGCCGATCGGCGGTCGAGTACTGCAGCTCTCGTCGCGCGACCTGCGGGAGGTATTGATGACTACGCAGACTTGCCTGCCGGCTCAGCAGCCGCGAGGTGGCCACGGCGACTATCAACGCGCGGTTCACCTGCAGCGCGCCGCCGCGAGTGAGGCGGCCCAGAGCGATGCCCGTCGCCAGTGGATCCGCGCCGCCACGCAGTGCTGATCGACGCGATCCGGCACCTTTTGCCGCGAATCCCTCCGGACCGTAAGTAACTCGTTTACTCTTCTCAGACGCACCTCAGAAATTACTCGCGTCCTGGGAAGGGTTTGCCGAGATGGCTGGTCACCGCAGCAAGGTCGTGGGCACCAAAGTTGCCGCAGTAGCCGCATTCCTGACGGTAGTCCCGCTGGCCCCACCGGCGCACGCCGACATCGACGACATGATGGACGTGCTGTTCGCGCCGTTTGTCACCGCCGCCGGCACCCTCGACGGCGACGCCGTGTTCGACTCATCCGCGTGGGATACCTTCCTGTCCTCCGCCCACTGGGACGCGGCACTGGCCGCGCTCGCCGAACCGGGCCCCGGGGTGGGATTCGACTTCTACACGGGGCTGCACGACCTCGCCGAGAAGTGGATCGACAGTGAGATCGGCGGCCAGGTCAACGGCGTCATCAACCAGCTGTTCGGATCGACCGTCATCGGAAACGGCGCCGACGGCACCGAAGCCCACCCCGACGGCGGCCCTGGCGGCTGGCTGTTCGGTGACGGCGGCGCGGGCTGGAACAGCACCACCGAGGGTGTGGCCGGCGGCCACGGCGGCGCCGCCGGGCTCTTCGGCAACGGCGGCGACGGCGGCGACGGGGGTGCCGGGGCCGCCGGCGGTGACGGCGGTGCCGGTGGCTGGCTGATGGGCAACGGCGGCCACGGCGGCGAGGCCGGCAACGGCGACACCGCCAGCGGTCTGCCGGCCCTCGGCGGGGCCGGCGGCAACCCCGGACTGTGGTACGGAACCCACGGCGCGGCAGGTCATTTCGGTGCACTGACGAGCGGTATCACCGGGACGGTCGCGCCGCCGGTCGAGGTGTCCAACGGGTGGCTCACCAACGGCGCCGGCCAGGTCGTCATGTTGCACGGGCTCAACCAGGTCTACAAGATCCCGCCGTATGAACCGTCGGCCGACGGGTTCAGCGACGACGACGCCGCGTTCCTGGCGGCCAACGGCTTCAACGCGGTGCGCCTGGGGGTCATCTGGTCCGCGGTGGAACCGCAGCCCGGCGTCATCGACTACGACTACCTGGCCTCGATCCAGCAGACCGTGCAGATCCTGGCCCAGCACAAGATCGTCGCGATCCTCGACATGCACCAGGACCTCTACAACGAGGAGTTCGGCGGCGAAGGCGCACCCGCGTGGGCGACCGACGGTGGTGGCCTGCCCAACCCCGACATGGGCTTCCCGGGCAACTACTTCCTCAACCCGGCGCAGAACCACGCCTGGGATGCGTTCTGGGGCAACGCCAAAGCTCCCGACGGCGTTGGCCTGCTGAACCACTACGCGCAGACCTGGCAGGCGGTCGCCAACTACTTCAAGGGCGACGCCAACGTCGCCGGCTACGAAATCATGAACGAGCCGTGGGCGGGGAGCAACTGGCTGGGCAGCCTGTTGGGCAACCCGTACTTCGAGGGCCAACAGCTGACCCCGTTCTACAACCAGATCGACGCGGCGATCCGCTCCGTCGACCCGAACAAGACGGTGTTCTTCGAGCCCACCACCCTCTTCGGCAGCCTGCCGGTGCCGACCCACCTGGGCACGGTGGACGACGAGAACTCGGTCTTCTCCTTCCACAGCTACTGCATCACGACGTCGTTGTTCCCCGATCTGAGCTTCGGCTGCGATCTGAACGCCGACGCCGTGTTCGCCAACGCGGCCGATTACGCACAGGCGCACAACATCCCGGCGTTGCTGACCGAATTCGGCGCCACCAACACCATCCCGACCATCACCGCCAGCATGCAGGCCGCCAACAAGTACCTGTGGGGCTGGACCGAGTGGGCCTACACCGGCAACGACATCACCAGCGCCTCACCCAACGGCCAGGCGCTGGTGATCGACCCGAGCAAGCCGCTGATCGGCGACAACGTCAACTTCGACAAGTTGATCGCGCTGTCCGAGCCCTACCCGCAACTGATCTCGGGCACCCCGACGTCGCTGTCGTTCGACAATGGTGTCTTCTCGTTCAGCTACTCCACCGATCACGCCGACGGCTCGGGTGCGTTCGGCGCCGGTTCGGTGACCACCATCTCGGTGCCGGGAGATCAGTACCCGAACGGCTACACGGTGAGCGTCACCGGTGGGCACGTCACCTCCGGCGCAGGCGCCTCGGTGCTGACCATCGCTTCGGACTCCGGCGCTGCCACGGTGACCGTGACGATCACCCCGAAGTCTTAGGCCGGAGACGCTCGGCCAGGGGCAGCGGCGGGGCGCTGGCGCGCACGGTCTGGCGCAGCTCGCCGAGGCCCTGCACCTGCAGCGTCACCACGTCCCCGTCGCGCAACCAGCCCGGAAACGCTTGCGGCGCCTCGGGATCGAGGTGCTCGAGGAGCGTGCAGGTCGGAACCGTACCGGAGCCGAAGACGTCGCCGGGAATCAGCGGCACCCCCCGTGAGGCGTAGCTGATGATCTCGCCGAAGCTCCAGTCCATGGTCCCGGTCGACCCGATGCCGACGATCACGTCGTTGACGATCGCGGTGGCATGCAGGCTCAGCCGGCCGTCGCGCCGATACGGTTCGAGCTCGTCAGGAGTGACCAGGAACGGCCCCAGCGTGACACCACTGTCCTTGCCCTTGCCCTGACCGATCGCCAGGACGCCCTCGCGGGCTTGCAGGTCGCGCGCCGACCAGTCGTTGAAGATGGTGTAGCCGATGATGGCTTGCTCGGCTTCGGCCACCGACAGGTTCGCTCCCGGCGTGCCGATGACGGCGGCGACCTCCAGCTCGAAGTCCTGGCAGGCACTTCCGGGCGCTGCCGGCGCGTCATCGTAGGGACCCAGAACCGTTGCCGGGCAGGCGAAGTAGAAGGCCGGTATCTGATACCAGGTGTCGTCGAGCACCGGGCTGCGCCCGGTCGCGGCCAGGCAGTTACGCATGTGGTCCAAGAAGCACAGGCTGTCGCGGATCGAAGGCGGACGCGGGATCGGCGCCATCAGCGCCGCCTGGTCGAGCCGCGCCGTCGCCGACGGCGCGTTCAACGCTCGCTCGCCGGCGTCGCGCAGCCCGTCCGGGCCGAGCCGGATCAGGTCCAGCAGGGTCGTTCCGGGCGCCGCGGCGTGGATCACCTCGCCGTGCAGCACCCCGGTCCGTTCGCCGTCCTCGCTTCGATAGGTCACCCAGCGCACCGGTCAATCCTCACTTACCACCTCCGCGGGCGTCTTGTCGGGCCGCAAGCCGCGCCAGCTGGGTTGGCGCAGCCGGCCGTCGTCCGTCCGCTCGCTGTAGCGCACCTCCCCCACCAGCGTCGGCCGAACGAAGGTGACGCCCTTGGCATCGGCGCGAGGCAGCGGCGCGTCGAAGGGCGATTCATCCGTGGGCGTCAGCTTCTTCTGCAACGCTGCCAGCGCGCGGTCGGTGAACCCGGTGCCGACGCGCCCCACAAACCGCAGGCCGTCGGCAGCCGGGATACCCATCAGCAACGACCCGATCCCCCCACCGCGAGCACCCTCACCGGCCCGCCAGCCGCCGATCACCACCTCCTGGGTTCGCCAGTATTTGTCCTTGACCCACGCCGGTGACCGGCGGCCCGGCTGGTAGGCCGAGTCCCATTTCTTGGCCACCACGCCTTCCCAGCCCAGCCGGCGGGACCGCTCGAGCGCCTCGGCGCCGTCGGCGGCCAACAGGTCTTTGACCACCAAACCGGTTCCCTGCGCGAGCGTTTCCAACAGGCGGCGACGGTCCCGATACGCCACGCGCAGCAGCGGACGACCATCGAGGAAGAGCAGATCGAAGGCCCAGTACTGAACCCGCGCGGAGCGGGCGCTGTTCTGCATCGCGGCGAAGCTGGGCACGCCGGCGTCATCGAGGGCGACGATTTCGCCGTCCAACACCAGGTGATGCTCGGTGAGGTCGGCGGCCAGCGACCGCAGCTGCGGGTACTGGCCGGTGACGTCGCGTCCACTGCGCGCACGCAACCGCACCCGGCCCCGGTCGGCCTCCACCAGCAGCCGGTAGCCGTCCCACTTGCCCTCGAAGGCCCAGTCGTCGGGGTTCAGCTTGCTCACCGACCCGTGGGTGGCCAGCATCGGCGCCAGCTGAGTGAACGAGAACGCCTGCTGGTCCTTCATCCGGTGCGCCAGCCACTGGTCGCCCTTGGTCTGGATCAGCGCATAGCGTCCGGAGATCCGGCTGCCCTGCAGTACGACGATGACCTCGCCTTTGTCGGCGGTGTCGTCGAACTTCTCGGCCACGTAGCTGCCCGAATCCCAGATCCGCACCGTGCCGGCGCCGTACTCGCCCTTGGGGATGGTGCCCTCGAAGCTGCCGTACTCCAGCGGATGGTCCTCGGTGCGCACCGCGAGATGGTTGACCGATGGTGTATCGGGCAGGTTCTTGGGCACCGCCCAGCTCACCAGCACGCCGTCGCGCTCCAGCCGGAAGTCGTAGTGCAACCGACGGGCATGGTGCTCCTGGATGACGAAACTGTTGCCTTCGCCTGGCGCCGGCGCTGCGGCCGGCACCGGTTCGGGCGTCTTGGCGGCGTCCCGCTTGGCCCGATATGCGGTAAGCCGGTCTGGCTGGCGCAGCGGGGGATCCAACCCGGCCAACAGATCGCCGTCGCGGGCCACGCGCGCCAGCACCTCGTCGTAGCGCAGCTGGCCCAGGTCCGGGTCGTCGAGCTCTGCCCAGGTGCGCGGGGCGGCGACCGTCGGATGCTCGCGGCCGCGCAGCGAATACGGCGCGATGGTGGTCTTCGCGGCATTGTTCTGGCTCCAGTCCACGAAGACCTTGCCGGCCCGCAGCTTCTTGGCCATGGTCGCCGTCACCAACTTCGGCATAGCGCTTTCCAGTTGCTGCGCAACGCGTTTGGCTACCGCGGCGGCGCCGGTGCTGCTCACCGGGCGTTCCAGGGTGGTATAGAGGTGTAGCCCCTTGCTGCCGCTGGTGAGCGGGAACACGGTCAGGCCCAGGTCGTCCATCAGTTCGCGGATGGCTCGCGCCACCGCGGCGAGTTGGCTCATCGTCACGCCCTCGCCGGGATCCAGGTCGAACACCAGCCGTGTTGCCAGGCCCGGCTTGAGCACCTCCCCACCGCGTGTCCACTCGGCTTCGAAACGCCACTGCGGCACGTGCACTTCCAGCGCGGCCTGCTGGGCGATCCAGGCCAGGCCGTCGAGGTCGTCGATGATCGGATAGGCGGTGGTGCCGGAGCGGTGCTGCACCTCGGCGCAGCGCAGCCACGCCGGCGCCGAGCCGGCGAGCTGCTTTTCGAAGAAGGAGCCCTGTTCGACACCGTTGGGCCAGCGTTTGCGGGTCGCCGGGCGCCCGGCGATGTGCGGCAGCATCACCTCGGCGATGCGCGTGTAGTAGTCGAAGACGTCGGCTTTGGTGGTGCCCGTAGCGGGGTAGAGCACCTTGTCGGCGTTGGTCAGTTTCACCCGGGTCTTGGAGGACGCAGCGCCCATGCTGCCAACTTACGTCGCGGCCACGTCGTCTCAATACCGGTTATGGGCACTCCGGCGTGGGCATACTGGCCCCATGCGTTCCATCTGGAAGGGTTCGATCGCATTCGGTCTGGTCAACGTCCCGGTGAAGGTCTACAGCGCCACCGAGGACCACGACATCAAGTTCCGTCAGGTGCACGCCAAGGACCACGGCCGGATCCGCTACCGGCGGGTGTGCGAGGAGTGCGGCGAAGTCGTCGACTACGCCGACATCGCCCGCGCCTATGAGTCCGACGACGGCCGGATGGTCGTGATCACCGACGACGACCTGGCGAACCTGCCCGAGGAGCGCGACCATGAGATCGCGGTGCTGGAGTTCGTGCCGGCCAGCGATCTGGACCCGATGCTCTATGACCGCTCCTATTTTCTGGAGCCGGCGACGAAATCGATCAAATCCTATGTGCTGCTGGCCAAGACGCTGGCCGAAACCGACCGGGTGGCTATCGTTCATTTCACGCTGCGTAACAAGACCCGGCTGGCCGCGTTGCGGGTCAAAGACTTCTCCAAGCGTGACGTGATGATGGTGCACACCCTGTTGTGGCCCGACGAGATTCGCGATCCCGACTTCCCCGCGCTGGACACCAAGGTGGAGATCAAGCCTGCCGAGCTGAAGATGGCCGGACAGGTGGTCGAGTCGATGGCTGACGACTTCGATCCCGATCGCTACCACGACACCTACCAGGAGCAGCTGCACGAGCTGATCGAGGCCAAACTGGAAGGCGACGAGGCCTTCACGCCTGAGGAGCGGCCCGCCGAACTCGACGCCACCGAAGACGTCTCCGACCTGCTGGCCAAGCTGGAGGCCAGCGTGAAAAAGCGCTCAGCCGCCAAGAAGGCGCCGGCCAAAAAGGCGCAGGCTAAGAAGGCTCCGGCGAAGAAGGCTCCGGCCAAGAAGGCCGCGGCGAAGTAACACTTGTGGCCGCCGGCGCGGGCCGCTGGCGCACCCGTTGCGGCCACCAGAACCAGCGCCCGAGCAAGGCGGCGATGCTCGGCGTCATGAACGACCGCACGATCAACGTGTCGAACAGCAGCCCGAGTGCGATCGTGGTCCCGATCTGGCCGAGAATCCGCAGGTCACTGAAGATGAACGAGGCCATGGTGGCGGCGAACACCAGCCCGGCGGCAGTCACCACCGAACCCGTCCCGCCCATCGCCCGGATGATGCCGGTCTTCAAGCCGGCGCCGATCTCCTCGGAGAACCGCGAGATCAGCAGCAGGTTGTAGTCCGAGCCCACCGCCAGCAGCAGGATGACCGCCAGCGCCAGCACGATCCAGTACAGCTGAATGCCGAACAGGTACTGCCACACCAGCACCGACAGCCCGAATGAGGCGCCCAGCGAGAGCGCCACCGTGCCGACGATGACGATCGCGGCGACCAGGCTGCGGGTGATGATCATCATGATCAGCAGGATCAGGCTCAGCGCGGCGATCCCGGCGATCAGCAGGTCATAGCGGGCCGCGTCGGCGATGTCCTTGTAGGTGGAGGCGGTGCCCGCCAGGTAGATGTGCGACCCCTGCAGCGGGGTGCCCTTGACCGCTTCTTTCGCGGCGTCGCGGATCTTGTCGATGTGGGCGATGCCTTCCGGGGTCGCCGGGTCGCCCTCGTGGGTGATGATCATCTGCGCGGCTTTGCCATCCGGCGACAGGAACAACTTCATCCCGCGTTTGAACTCGGGATTGTCGAACGCCTCGGGCGGCAGGTAGAACGAGTCGTCGTTCTTGGCTTCGTCGAAGGCCTGGCCCATGGCGGCCGGGTTGTCGTTCGCGGCCGCGGACTGGTCGCTGATCCCGGAGTTGGTGGCGTAATTGTTCAATGCCAGGTCGCGGTTGACCTGCTGGCTTTCGATCTGGGAGGGGATCAACTCCACCAGCTGTGGTTGGAGTGCGTCCAATTGGTCGAAGGCCGTAGTGAGCTGTTCGAGCTTTTCGCTGAGTTTGTCGATGCCGTCCTGCAGGTCGAACACGTTGCGCAACGCCGCGCACACCGGGATGTCGAAGCAATGCGGTTCCCAATAGAAGTAGCTGCGGATCGGCCGGAAGAAGTCGTCGAAGTTCGCGATCTGGTCACGCAGGTCGTTGGTGAGGGCGACGGTGTCGTGAAAGCTCTGCGTTTGGGTGTGGGTGGCATCGGCAAGCTGCTGTTGCAGCGCGTACTGCTGCTGCAGGATTTGGATCGACTTCTCCGCTTCGGCCGCCTGCTTGAGCAGGTCGGCCGCCCGGTCCATCTGATACTTGAGGTTCTGGGTCTGGGCGACGCTGCCCTGGCCGACCGCAAACGGTATCGAGGTGTGCTTGAGCGGTGTGCCCAACGGCCGCGTAATCGATTGCACCTTGGCGATGCCCGGTGTGTGGAACACCGCCTTGGCGACCCGCTCCAACACCAGGAACGACGCCGGGTTGCGCAGATCGTGGTCCGATTCGATCATCAGCAGCTCCGGGTTCAGCCGGGCCTGGGAGAAGTGCCGTTCGGCGGCCGCGTAGCCGATATTGGCCGGGGCGCGGTCGGGCATGTACTCGCGGGCGTCGTAGCTGGTCTTGTAACCCGGCAGGGCGAGCAGACCGATCAGGGCGACCCCGCAAGCCACCACCAGAATGGGCCCGGGCCAGCGGACGATGGCGGCGCCGATCCGTCGCCAGCTGCGCGTTCGCATCGCCCGGGTCGGTTCGAAACGGCCGAGCCGGCTGCCCAGGGTGAGCACGGCCGAGGTGAGGGTGAGCGCAGCGATCAGCGCCACGAAGATGCCGATGGCGGCCGGCAGGCCCAGGGTGTGAAAGTAAGGCAGCCGGGTGAAGCTCAGGCAGTACACGGCACCGGAGATGGTCAGGCCCGAGCCGATCACGACGTGGGCGGTGCCGCGGTACATGGTGTAGAACGCGGTTTCCGGGTCTTCGCCGGCCGCGCGCGCCTCCTGGTAGCGGCTGATGATGAAGATCGCGTAGTCGGTGCCGGCGGCGATCGCCAGCAGAGTCAGCAGATTCGTTGAGTACGTGGATAATCCGATGATCTCGTGGTAGCCGAGGAACGCGACGAAACCACGGGCGGCGGCCATCTCGATGGCCACGGTGAGCAGCGCCAGCACGGTGGTGGCGACCGAGCGGTAGACCGCGAACAGCATGACCGCGATCACCAGGAAGGTGATCGCGGTGACCTTGTTGGTGCCCTCACTCCCGACCGAGAACTGGTCGGCGACCAGTGGTGCGGCTCCGGTCACGTAGGCATGCACGCCGGGCGGTGCCGGGGTGCGCTCGACGGTGTCGCGGACGGCGGCAACGGACTCATTGGCCAATGTCTCGCCTTGACTGCCGGACAAAAACACCTGCGCCAGTGCTGCTTTGCCGTCGTTGCTCTGCGAGCCCGCGGCGGTCAGCGGGTCACCCCAGAAGTTCTGGATGTGCTGGACGTGTTTGGTGTCGCGCTCCAGCTCGGCGACCAGGGTGTCATAGAACCGGTGCGCGTCGGCGCCCAGTGGCTCGTCACCTTCGATGACGATCATCGCCGCGCTGTCGGTGTCGTACTGCTGGAACACTTTTCCGATGCGCTTCGCCGCCTGGTACGACGGCGCGTCCGGAGAACTCATCCCCACGTTGTGGGCTTCGGCGACCACTTCCAGCTGTGGAACGAGACTGTTCGTCACCGCGGCCAGCGCCACCCAGAACAGCACGATCGGCAGTGCCAGGCGGCGGATGGTGCGCGGCCAGAAGGGCCGCCGGCCGTCGTCGCTCATCCGGACTTGTCCAGACAGAAGGTGTAAGCACTCACGGTGTTGACGATCCTTTCGTCCTTGAGCTCGCCGTCGATGAAGATGCGGCAGCCCAGCGTGTCGCCGTTGCCCTGCGCCCGAAGATCGGCGATAACGGCCGGCTCGGTCGTCGTCGCCTGGTATCTCCAGGGCAGCGGGGCATCGATGACCTGCTGCGGAGCGGCGTTGACATCGAGGTAGTTGATGGTGGCGGTAGCCCCCGAGGCCCCCGGCGCGCCGAAGACCTCGTAGACGACGTCCTTGGGGTTGAACGGGACGATTTCGTCAACCGCGTCGCTGCGCGTCGACGTGGTGTCGCCCGAGCCGAAGATGCCGTGCAGTCGGTAGACACAGAACGCCGCGACGGCAAACACCACCACGGCGACGATGACCATCCAGCCCCTCCTGACCAGCGGAAACAACGGCCGTCTCATCACCGCCTCAGCGTACGGTACGGAACCGTACGGCTCAAGAGGTTGGGGCAGCGTTGATTTCGGGAGGCCGGCGTCAGCGGGCGCCGCGGGTCAGGCTCGGCAGGATCACGCCGTCGACCAGATCGACGACGGTGCGCGCCGTGGGCGCCCGGCCGGAGACCAGGGACCGGAAGATCAGATAGCCGGGCAACACGTCCCACAGGTCGTCGTCTATCGCGGCGGCATCGATCTCGCCGCGGTCGACCGCTTGCCCCAGGATGTGGTGAATCAGCGCCTTGCGCTGGTCGACGAATTGGTGCTGCATCACCTCGTTCAGCGCCGGGTTGCGCGACACCTCGACCAGGACGGCGCGCAGGGTGCCGGCGTGGCGCGCGGTCTGTTCGCAGATCAGTTCGCCCAGACGCAGGAGATCCCCGCGCAGCGTGCCGGTATCGGGCGGGACGGCGACCTGGCGGATGCCCTCGGTGAATGCGGCCAACACCAATTCAGCTTTCGACGGCCAACGCCGGTACACGGTGGCCTTACTCGCCCGCGCGGTGGCCGCCACCGCGTCCACCGTCAACCGGTCGTAGCCGTTCTCCTGCAGCAGCTGCAGCGTGACGTCGAGCAGCTCGACTTCACGCGGCGACCAGATCGAGGTGCCGGCAACGTCGACGTTCTGACTCACGGGATCAACCATAGAATGCCGCCGATTCGAAAGAACGTTTCAGCTCGCAGTCGATATCGCCAGATAGGCGGCGCGAGTGTGGTACCGCCGGCGTGAGTTCATCTGCCCGTGGACGTCAAGGTGGGGTTTTGTTGAGGGCGCGTTCGGAGTTGATGTGGTGGGCGCGGTCTTGGGTTCGGGTGCGTGTGCGGGTGGGCA
>NZ_LZJK01000105.1 GCF_001667945.1 Mycolicibacter sinensis
TCCACCCCAGCGCTGATCCAGCAGGGCCACAGCAGCTTTGTCGGGGCCGCCGAGATCGTGCGGGCGGTGCACGCCGAACTCGATGCCAACCCCGACGCCTACGATGCCGACCACCCACTGTGGGTCTTCGGTTGGTCGCAGGGCGCCACCGCCGGGTCGATCGCGATGGCGCAGCTGGCCCACGACGGCGTCCCCCCGGAGTTGCTGCACTTCGTGTTCATCGGCAATCCGGTGGGGGCGGACACCGCGTCGCTGGACGGGGGCGGGGCCTCCTCCCCCGACTTCTTCGACACCGCTCTGCTGTCCGGCGTCCAGACCCCGAACAACTGGTTCGCGGTAACCGACTACACGATCCCCGGCGACCCGGTCACCGACCCCACCTCCACCTCCGAGCTCGGCTTGTTCTACGAGCACATGATGTATCTGGGGCTCACCCCCGAACAGGTGGCCAACCACATCGCCACCACCGACGGCATGATCACCGACGTCGACATCTCCGGTGACATCGACCAGTTCAGCGCCTGGCTCAACGCCTTCAGTAGCGGGTTGCTCGACAGCGCCGGGATAGACGCCCTGTTCAATTCGATTGTGGCACTTGTGTACAGCGCCTTCGGCAACATCGAAGGCTTCTTCACCGACTGGATGGGTATCGACTGGGGCGGGGTCGAGCAGACACTCGACTACTGGTTCCCCGACGCCTGACCTTGACAACGTACAACCATTCGGTTGTACGATCGGCACGTGGCCGTGCTCGACGAGGACCGGGTGGACGC
>NZ_LZJK01000106.1 GCF_001667945.1 Mycolicibacter sinensis
TCGGTGGTGGGACACGTCGGCAGCGCCGTGCCGGTCGCCGGCGTCACCACGGAGGCACCCACCACCGTGATCGAAGCCCCGCCCACCCGGGCGCGGTCGGCCTCGGTGCTGCGGGACCCGCTGGCCCTGGTGCTGATCTTCGTCACGGTGATCGCGCTGGCGCTGGCCGGTTTGATCGGCGCCGAGCTGATCGCCCGCCGGATCGCCGACAACAAGGTGGCCAAGGCCACCGAATGCGTGGTGCACGACAAGGCCAAAGTGTCGTTTGGGGTGACGCCGCCGTTCCTGTGGCAGCACTTCACCGGCAACTACACCAACATCTCCATCCACACCGCGGGCAACCAGGTCAAAGACGCCCAGCAGATGACCGCAGACCTGAACATCTCCGACGTCGATCTGCACGGCACCGGTGACTCCAAGGGCACCATCGGCGCCCTGGACGCCACCTTGACCTGGCCGGCGGCCGGCATCAAGGAGACCGTCCAGTCGATGGTGCCGATCCTGGGCAACCTGGTCTCGGATCTGAAGACCAACGCCAAGGACGGCACCGTCGAACTCAATGGGGCGTTCGGCCTGGCCACCGTGGTGGTCAAGCCGGAGGTGGTCGACGGCGGGCTCTCACTGCAGGTGCAGAAACTCACCGGCCTGGGTGCGCTGACGCTGCCGCGCGAATCGATTCAGCCGGAGCTGGACCGATTCGCCAAGGAGCTGACCAAGAAGTACCCGCTCGGCCTGCGCGCCGACAGCATCCAGGTCACCGACACCGGTGTGGTGGCCCGGTTCTCCACCCGCAACGCCACCATGCCCAAGTCCGACGACCCCTGTTTCGCGCACCTGTAACCTGCAGTAATGACTACTCCCGGGTCTACGCGTCCCCCGCACCGGTTCACCGGCCTTCCGGCAGTCCTGCTGGCGCTGACCGTGGTGCTGGTGCTGGCGGTGGTCGCGTTGTTCGGCGGCCAGCTCTACGCCACGCACCGGGCCAAGAGCCTGGTCGCCGACGCGGTCCAATGCGAGGCGGAGGACACCGCCACGGTGTCGTTCGACTCCAGTCCGCCGGTGCTGGCGCAGTACCTGCGGGGCGACTATCCGCACATCTCGGTGCAGACCGCCGGCAACCAGATCCGCAAGGCCAAGGGCATGCAGCTCGACCTTGACATCCGCGACATCCATGTGAAAAAGACCTCGGACTCCAAGGGCACCATCGGGTCGCTGGACGGCACCATCACCTGGCCGGCGGACGGCATCAAGCAGTCGATTCAAGATGTGGTCCCGGTGATCGGCAGCATCGTCACCGGCAAGGTCAGCACCGATCCGGGCGCCGGGACCGTGGAGCTCAAGGGCCTGCTCAACCGCGCCACCGTCAAGCCGGAGATCGTCGACAACGGGCTGCACCTGCAGGTGGTGGACCTGGAGGCGCTCGGCCACGACCTGGACACCGACACCGTGCAGCGCAACCTCGATGACCTCACCGCCAAGGTGACCGGCGATCTTCCGCTGGGGATCCACATCGACAGCTCGCAGGTCACCGATTCCGGTGTGGTGGTTAAGTTTTCGACGCAGAACGCCACCATCCCGGCGTCGTCGTCGAGTCAGTGCTTCGCGCGGCTGTAAGCGTTAGCTAGCTCAGCCCGTCGAGCACCGCCCGGGTGCCCGACAGTCCCAGCCGGGTCGCCCCGGCCTCGAGCATGGCCAGCGCATCGTCGGCCGTGCGGATCCCGCCGCTGGCCTTGATGCCCAGCCGGTCACCAACGGTGTCGGCCATCAGCGTCACCGCGCGCACCGACGCCCCGCCGGCCGGGTGAAACCCGGTGGAGGTCTTGACGAAATCCGCGCCGGCGTCTTCGGCGGCGCGGCAAGCCGCGACCAGGGTGGCCTCACCGCCCAGCTCCAGCAGCGCGGCGGACTCCAGGATCACCTTGAGCACGGCGTCGGGCGCGGCGGCGCGCACGGTGCCGATGTCGGCGCCGACCGCGGCGAAATCGCCCGCGCACGCCGCACCGATGTCGATCACCATGTCGATTTCAGCGGCCCCGGCCGCCACCGCCAGCGCCGCCTCCTGCGCTTTGACCACCGGCAGGTGCTTGCCGGATGGGAAGCCCGCGACCGCGGCGATCCGGACACCGGCCGGATTGGCGGCCGCGGCGACGGCCACCATCGACGGGGACACACACACCGCGGCGACGCCGAGTTCGGCAGCTTCGGCGACGACGGCGACGACCTGCGCCGGGGTGGCTTCGGGTTTGAGCAGGGTGTGGTCGACGAGTTTCGCGACCTGTTCACGGCCCCACCGGGGCCCGGACAACCCGGCCATCAGAACGCCTCCTCGGCGGCACCGGGGTTGCAGCCGGACTCCAGCATCGTGACACCGTCGACGACTGGGCGCCACGGCTCCAGGTTCCAACTGGTCTTGCCGGGCCGGGCGAACTCGGCGTAGTTCCAGTGACACAGGAATTGGTCGCGCATGCTCGGGGTGTCGGCCTCGGGGGCGCCGGCGAGCACTTCGCGCCACGCTTGCTCGCCCTCGGCCGCGCCGTCCACCCGGGCGGCGGCGGCCCGGCCGGCCGGGGTCGGATACACCCGCAGGCTGGACAGGTCGCCGTAGCCCACCCATTCGGTGTGGTCGACGAGGCCCGGCGACCCGGCGTCGGCCCACACCGGCGCGGCAGGTACCAGTACCGCTGCCACGATCCCGACGGCGCTGATAGTCGAACGGGCCATGGGGCTAGTGGGACTTGCCTTGGACCTCAAGCAATCTGGGCCGCACATCCACCAGGTACACCCCGGCGGCACAGGCGGCGATCGCCATCCCCATCACCTGCAGCACCAGGGCCAGCAGCCCGCACACCCCGAGGATCACCAGCCAGACCGGCTTGGTGAGCTTGTCGGCCGCGGTGTAGGCGTCGGAGCGCTGCATCGCCGCGTGTACGAACGCGTATACCGACGTCGCGAAGACGACGAGCTGCAAAACGCCGAGGACGATACCCACCAGGCTCATAGCGAACACGCTGCAAGCCTAGGCGGGTACCGTCCCGGACGTCGAACTGCGGTTACTTCTGGGTGACCTTCTTGGCCGGAGCCTTCTTGGCCGGAGCCTTCTTGGCCGGGGTCTTCTTGGCGGCGGCCGGCGCCGCAGCCTTCTTGGCGGCCGGAGCCGGGGCGGCCTTCTTGGCCCCGCCAGCCGGGGCGGCCTTCTGGGCGGGCTCCTTCTTGGGCAGCTCGATGCCGACCAGCTTGGCGGCGCGCTCGCCGACCTCGCGGGTCTGCGACGCCACGTTGCCCAGCACCTCCTGGGTCAGCTCGACGGCCTGGTCGACGTAACCCTCCACCTGCGCCGACGCGTCGTCGAGACCGGACTGGTTGCGCAACCGCTCCAGGGCAGCCTCACCACGCGCCACCAGCTCGTTGTACCGGCCGGTGGCGGCCTCCACGTAGCCCTCGGCGGCCTTGCGCAGCTCGTCGGCGGTGAAACGCTCCCGAAGCTCGGCGAACTGCTCGGGCAGCTCCTCCTGCAGCTTGGTCAGGCGCGCACGGCTCACCTCGACCCGGCTGCTGGCGTCCTCGCGCGCCTCGCCGGCGCGCTCACGCAGGTTGGCGACGAGGTCGGTCATGGTGGCCAGGGCCAGGTCGGCAGCGCCGATCGCGGCGAGCAGCGGGGCCTTCAGTTCTTCGATGGTCGGGTTCTCGGCCATGTCTGGATTCCTTTCGGTTGGTTTCTCGGGTGGTGGATCGGTCAGGAGACTGAATGGAGATCAGGCAGGTGTCGTCTCCTCACCGTCGGCTTCGTTCTGCTGGACGAAGGAGCTGTAGATGTCGAGCAGAACCTGCTTCTGCCGTTCCGTGATCGCCGCATCCGCAATGACGGCGTCGCGGACCTCGCTCTTCTCGCTGGGCTCGAGGATTCCCGCGCGCACGTAGAGCACCTCGGCGGAGACCCGCAGGGCCTTGGCGATCTGATTGAGGACGTCAGCGGAGGGCTTGCGCAATCCGCGCTCGATCTGGCTGAGGTACGGGTTGCTGACGCCGGCCTTGTCGGCCAGCTGCCGCATGGACACCTGCGCGGCTTCGCGCTGCGCCCGGATGAAGCTGCCGATATCCGCCGCGGCGGTCGAGACCACTGCGGCGAGTTTGTCATCCTGCGACACCGGTGACCCCTTTCGTGGACTTGCGACTGCTGACGAAAGCCACGATACGACCTAGTGCTAACTTTTGCAAGCACCTGCTAGCGCAGGTCAGAACATAAGTTGAGCTATGGCGTAGATCGCCAGCCCGGCCAGCGCGCCGACGACGGTGCCGTTGATCCGGATGAACTGCAGATCGCGGCCGACATGCAATTCGATGCGACGGCTGGCCTCCGCGGCGTCCCAGCGCTCGATGGTCTCGGTGATGATCGCGGTGATCTCCACCCCGTAATGCGCCACCAGATGCTGTGCGGCCCGCACCAGCCAGTTGTCCACCTTGTCGCGCAGCTCGGCCTTGTCCCGCAACGACTCACCGACCTGCATCACCGTGGCGGCCACCCGGGTGCGCAGCGCACCGGACGGGTCGTCGACGCCCTCGAGCACCAGGCGCTTCAGCGTCCGCCAGGCCGTCGCCGCAGCGTTGGCCACCTCGTCGCGGGCCATCAACTGCTCCTTGACCGCGTCGGCCTTGGCGATCGTGGCCGGGTCGTTCTGCAGGTCGTCGGCGAACTCGAACAGAAAACGCGTCGCGCTGCGCCGCAATTCGTGGTCGGGGTTGCGGCGCACCTTGTCGGTGAAGTCCATCAGCTCACGGTGGATCCGGTCGCCGACGAGGTGGTCGACGAACCGCGGCGACCAGGTGGGCGAGTCCCGCTCCACCACCCGCTGGATGACCTCGCCGGCATTGAGCGACCACTGGAACGCCCGGTCGGCCAGCAGCTGGATCAACGCCTCCTGACGATTCTCGGCCAGCAGGGTGCTCAGCACCCGGCCCACCGGCGGGCCCCAGTGCGGTTCGGCGATGCGCTGCACGATCATCCGGTCGATCACCTCCTGCACGTCGTCGTCGCGCAGCATCTCGATCAGCACCCGCAGCACGGTCGCGGTCTCGGCGGCCACCCGCTCGGCGTGGTTCTGCTCGCAGAGCCACTTGCCCACCCGCCCGGCGATCTGCGCGTCGCGCAGCTTGGTCTCCACCACCGGTGGCGACAGGAAGTTCTCCCGCACGAAGGTGCCCAGGCCCTGCCCGAGCTGGTCCTTTTTGCGTTTGATGATCGCGGTGTGCGGGATCGGGATACCCAGCGGATGCTTGAACAGCGCGGTGACCGCGAACCAGTCCGCCAATGCGCCGACCATGCCGGCCTCGGCGGCGGCGCCGACGTAACCCACCCAGGCCGGGGCCGTGCCGTCTACTTGTGCCCACCGGCACAGCAGGAAGACGACGGTCGCACCGAGCAGGAAGCTCAGTGCGACCACCTTCATGCGGCGCAGGTCGCGCAGACGGACCGCATCGGCGCCCGGATCAGCGTCGGCGAACGACTCCGCCAGCGACTGCACGGTCCGCGCCGCCCCCGGCCACGCCGGGCGGTTTTCTCGGTGCACCACCACACCATCATCCGCCATCTGTGGCACTGGGGATATCCGGCGGTTCCAGCTTCGCCTCTCCTCCGTCGAGCCTCGCTAAACCGCTCGGTTCATCCGGCGGTTCCAGCTTCGCCTCTCCTGCGTCGAGCCTCGCTAAACCACTCGGTTCATCCGGCGGTTCCAGCTTCGCCTCTCCTCCGTCGAGCCTCGCTGATATAGGTCGAGGTAGGTCCTTCACAAACGCCTCCGGAGGTGTCAGGAAGGGATCTGTAAGT
>NZ_LZJK01000107.1 GCF_001667945.1 Mycolicibacter sinensis
CGCACCATCCGGCACCAAGACGTTGGGCCCCGCCCAGCGCCTTGACGTGCTATTCGAGGAACTCGCGGAGTTGACCGGTCAGCGCAACGCGATCGATGGGCGCATCGTGCAGATCGTCGCCGAGATCGACCGCGACGACCTCTGGGGCACCACCGGGGTGCGCTCCATCCCAGCGCTGGTCGCCTGGAAAACCAGGCGTATCACCGAACAACGCCGGAACCATCGCAGCCGTGGCACACCGGCTTGCCGAATTTCCGCGCTGCGCTGAGGGCATGCGCCAGGGCCGCTTCTCACTGGACCAGGTCGGGGTCATCGCCCAGCGCGCCGCCGACGGCTCCGACGAGCACTACGCCCAACTGGCCGGCGTGGCCACCGTCACCCAACTCCGCACCGCGATCAAACTCGAACCCCGCCCAGAACCCGACCCCCGACCCGAACCGCAACGCTCGATCACCAAAACCAGCGACGAACACGGCAGCTGCTGGCGAATCAAACTCAACCCCCTCGACGCCGCCAAATTCGACGCCGCCCTACAGGCCCACCTCGATGCCCTGATCGCCCAGTGGAAACACGACCACGAGGACGGCACCGACGAACAGCGGCCACCACTGCCGAGCACCGCCGATGCGTTCCTGCGCCTGATCGAAACCGGTTGGGACACCGAAGCCGCCCGCCGCCCCCACGGCCACCACACCACCGTGGTCATGCACCTCGACGTCGAGCAACAAGCCGGGCAACTGCACCTGGGCCCGCTACTGTCCGACGCCGAACGCCAATACCTGTTATGCGACGCCACCTTCGAGGCCTGGTTCGAGCGCAACGGCGAGCCCATCGGGGCCGGACGCACCACCCGCGGAATCAGCCGCCGGCTGCGCCGCGCACTCGAGCACCGCGACTCCACCTGCGTGGTTCCCGGCTGCAGCACCACCCGCGGCCTACACGCCCACCACATCCGCCACTGGGAACACGGCGGCAAAACCGAGCTACCCAACCTCGTGCTGGTCTGCCCCTACCACCACCGCCTACACCATCGCGGCATCATCACCATCACCGGCGACGCCGCCAACCTCACCATCACCGACCACACCAACCGACCACTGACCCCGGCATCACTAGCCCGGCCACCCAAACAACCCCCGCCCACCGTCCCACCG
>NZ_LZJK01000108.1 GCF_001667945.1 Mycolicibacter sinensis
ACCAGCAGCAGCACGATTTCGGTGATCGCCGAATCGGTTTCGGCGATGGTGAAACTGTGTCGGGGGTCGATCAGGAAGTAGTTGAGCAGCAGGCCCGAGACCACAGCCGACAGCATTGCGGGGGCGACGCCGCCGAGGAGGGCGACCACCAGCACGCCGACGAAGAACAGCGCGCTCTCTCCGCCTAGGCGCAGCACCGGATCCAGCCATGCGGTTGTGATCCAGCAGACTAGCGACGGCACGAGCACCGCCGCTAGCCATGGCAGCACACGGCGTTGCCGAGCCGAGAGCGCTCCGCCGCGAAAGCCTTGCCCGGACTCTTCATGAGTCACTATGTGGACATCGATCTTCCCGGACAGCCGCACCACCGTCGCACCGATACCCTCGTCGAGCAAACGTGCCCAGCGGGACCGCCGCGACGTCCCGATCACCAGCTGGGTGGCGTTGACGTCCCGGGCGAAATCCAACAGCGCGGTCGGCACATCGTCGCCGACGACGACGTGCAGCGAGACGCCGAGGCTGGCCGCCAACTCGCGGATCTTGCCGATCCGGGCATCGGGCAAGGGCGAGCGCCCGTCACCGCGCAGCACGTGCAGCGCCAGCAACTCGGCGCTGGACTTCGACGCGATCCGCGAGGCTCGGCGGACCAGCGTCTCCGATTCCGGGCCGCCGGTGACGGCCACGACCACCCGCTCGCGCGCCTCCCAGGTTGCGGTGATCTTTTTGTCGGCGCGGTAGGTGGCCAGGGCGGCGTCTACCTGGTCGGCCACCCAAAGTAGCGCCAATTCCCTTAGCGCAGTGAGGTTTCCGCTGCGGAAGTAGTTGGACAGCGCTGCGTCGACCTGCTCCGGCGCGTAGACGTTGCCGTGGGCGAGCCTGCGGCGCAACGCTTCGGGTGCGATGTCGACCAGCTCGATCTGTGCGGCCTGACGGACGAACGAATCCGGCACCGTCTCTTGCTGCTGTATTCCGGTGATCTCGGCGACGACGTCGTTGAGGCTCTCCAGATGCTGCACGTTGACCGTCGAGATCACCGTGATCCCGGCGGCGAGCAGTTGCTCGACGTCCTGCCACCGCTTGCGGTTCGCGCTGCCCGGTGTGTTGGTGTGGGCCAACTCGTCGACGAGCACTACCTGCGGCCGCCGAGCCAGCACCGCGGGGACGTCGAGCTCGGGGAAACGCTTGCCCCGGTAGTCGATCAAAAGCGGCGGTACGACCTCGATTCCGTCCAGCAGTTCCGCTGTCTTCTTCCGGCCGTGGGTCTCGATCGCGGCGGCGACCACATCGGTGCCGCGTTCGGCCCGGCGGTGGGCTTCGCCGAGCATCGCGTAGGTTTTGCCGACCCCGGGCGATGCACCGAGATAGATCCGCAGTTCGCCCCGCCGGCCACGCTGCCTCATGACGCTCACCCGACCATCATCCCGGCAAGCCGCGTCGTCAGCCAGCGGCGACCGGTCGCGACATCACGGTGGGCTTGAATCCGTAGCGCGGATCGCTGAAACCGCGGCCGCCACGTGCTGCGGCCGCCCCGGCGGCACCCATCGCGGCTGGAACCGCCGACACCGATTGCCCTTCCTCGACCGCACCGGGAATCCATTCCGAGGTGATCAGCGGTGCCGCACCGGCCTCGGACGGCAGCGCCCCTGGCCAGCTCGTCGGCACCGAGAGCCCACCGACCGGGGCGGCCTGGGCCACGCTGGCCAGCACCGGCGCCCGGCCGGCCGCTGCAGCGCCGGAGGCGGCCGCGCCGCCCGGGGCGTCCACAGAATCCACCAGGATCGGGCCGGTGGCGGCGCCCACGCCGGGCGAGGCGATGGCGATGGCGCTGGCGATGCCGGCGAACAGGTGCCACGAGCCGGCGGTCACCGCGTAGGTGCTGTAGGTCTGAATCGCGTTCCAGATCCCGATGTTCTGCGTCGAGCCGATGAAATCCGACAGGAAATCGCCGGCCTGGGCCGGCCCGGCCGCCGCGCTCAACGGGGAGGACAGGCTCTGCACGGTGTTGGGCAGCCCGGAAATCAGCTGGGACAACCCGTTCTGGGTTCCGCTGGCCGAGGCCTGGCCGACCGCGGCAGCCTGACCCGCCGTGCCGAGCGGGTTGGCGATCGCGTTGGGGGAAGACAGGGGCTGCAAGGTTCCAGCGCTCGCAGAGGAGGCCGCGTAGCCGTACATGGCGATGGCGTCCTGCGCCCACATCTCGGCGTACTGGGCTTCGGTGGCGGCGATCGCGGGCGTGTTGATGCCCAGGAAGTTCGAGGCGACCAGCGCGACCAGCTGCGCTCGGTTGGCGGCGATCACCGGCGGCGGCACCATCATCGCGAACGCCGCTTCGAAGGCGGCGGCCGACGCGGTGGCCTGGGCGGCTGCGTGCTCGGCGGCGGCCGCGGTGGTGTTGAGCCAGTTGATGTAGGGCGTCACGGCCGCCGCCATCGACGCCGAAGCCGGGCCCTGCCACTCCTCGCCGGTCAGCGCCGCGACCGCCGACTGGTAGGACGTCGCGGTCGTCGCAAGCTCGGCGCCCAGACTGTTCCATGCCGCCGCGGCGGCCATCATCGGTGCCGCTCCGGCACCGGCATACATCAGGCCGGAGTTGATCTCCGGGGGTAACGCGCCAAAGTCCATCTTCGTCAATTCCGATCGCTGGTCACCGATTGTCTCCCCGTCAGCCCACCGGCGGGCGGGGCATCACCTTCGGCTTGATGCCGTAACGCAACCGGCCGCGGCTGCCCTGGTCGCTCGTGGACGCCGGCAGTCCGGCGGGTACGGCCGCCGTCGAGGCACGGGGTGCCGCGGCCGCGGTGCTGGTGCCGGAGAGTGCCGCCGGTGCGGTCCCCGCCGGAGCGGCCTCGCCGGCCCAGCTCGGTGGCACCGGCGTGCCGAGGGGCCGCGCCGCGGCCGGGCCCGCGCTCGCCGAGACCGGTGCTGCCGCGCCGGCCGGCGTGGTCTGGCTGGTGAGGCCCGCTGAGGGCAGCAGCGATTCGGGTGCGACCTGGTGAACGACCCCCGAGGGCGACGTGATGTAACCCTTGCCCAACCCGGTGAACTCCGAGGCGGCCGAGCCGATGGTGCCGGCCTGCATGGCGGCCAGGATGGAGCTGTTGCTGGCGATCCCGCCCAGCCCGTATGTCGGGTCGGCGGCCCCCGAGCCGGCGCCCAGTCCTGCGGTTGCCGTGCCCAGCCCGGCGGCTGCGGAGTTGGCCGTCTCGGTGTAGCCGTAGGAGTCGCCGCTGGTGCGCAGCGTGTTGACGAACATCTCCTGGATCGCCGCGGCCTGGGCGCTGATCTGCTGGTACAGCTGCCCGTAGGCGGCGAACTGGGTCGCCTGCAGGATCGAGACCTCGTCGGCCCCGGCCGGGGCGATGCTGGTGGTGGGTGTGGCCGCCGCGGCATTCTGCGCGGTCATCGCCGAGCCGATCGCTTGCAGGTTGCTGGCGGTCGCCGCCATCGCCTCGGGATGGGTGGTCACGAAGGACATGACTTCTCCTGATGGAAAACGGGCCGGCCGTCGGCCGAGTGCAGGGTCCACTGTTTCCGTTCGAACGCCGGATTGCAGAAGTCGTTTACGGGTTCTTAACGCCCCTGCCAGGATTCTTGACGGTTTATTCGCACAGGCACTTCACAGCGGTCCGGTGGCCCGGCTCAGGCCCAGCTGGACCCCACCGCCGCATCGGTGCTGGCCATGTTGTTGCCGGCGGCCTGCACCTTCTGGCCGTGGGCGTTGGCCTGGGAGTAGATGACCTGGAAGTTTCGTCCGAGTTGGGTGATGAATTCCTGGCAGGCCACCGAACCGGCGCCGCCCCAGAAGTCCCCGGCGGCCAGCACGTCGTGCACGATCGCCTGGTGTTCGGCCTCCAACGAGGCGGCCTGGGCGCGGATCAGTGCGCCGTGGGCGTCGACATCACCGAACTGGTAGTTGATGGACATCGTCGGGTTTCCTTTCCTTGGTTAGCTGCTCAGGGTCTGCTGCGAGGCAGCTTCCTGCTGTTCGTAGTGGTTCGCGTCGCGAATCAGACCGTCGCGTACGCCGTGGAGCATGTTGACGATGTTGCGGAACGCGGTCTGCATCTGGCCCATGGTGTCGTAGGACGTCCGCTCGGCCAGACCGCCCCAGCCGGAGCCGGAGATGCTGGTCGAGGACGCCCACATTCGCCGGGCCTCGTCCTCCACCGTCTGCGCATGAGTGTCGAACCGGGCCGCCATGGAACGCATCGCGTCCGGGTCGGTCATAAAGCGTGTGGTCATGGGTGTGTCTCCTTCGTGAATTGTTCGTGCCGGGTCAGCCGGCCAGGACCGGGTGCGCGACAACGTTTGGCTTGAACCCGTACTGGGGCACATTGCCGGTGGGTCCGCCGCGTCCGCCGAGGCCACCGATCGGCATTCCTGCCGGTATGGCCGAAGCCCCGTTTGCGGCGGTCGCGCTCAAACCGGCGCCGGGCGCCGCGGCGACGGTGCCGGAGGTGGTTCCGGCAAGCCAGTTCTGCGGTACCGACAGCATGCCGACCGAGCTGGCCTGTCCGAGGGCCGCGGAAACCGGCGCGCCGCCGAACGTGCCGAGCCCGCCGAGGCCGGCGAAGCCCGCCGAGCCCAGCGAAGCCACCGGTGCCACCGCACCGACGGCCGAACCCAGCCCGCCGGCGGCCGCGGAGCCCGCTGTTCCCACCGAGGAGCCCGCACTGCTGCCGAGGCTGCTCAAGAACCCGACGGCGGTCGACAGCGTGCTGGCCACATTCCAGGCCCCGGTGTTGACCATTCCGTTGATGCTGTCGGTGATCTGGCTGTTGTCGAACAGACTGCCCAGCAGCCCCGACAAGCCGGACGACGTCGACGACGAACCGCCCTGTGCCGGCGAGGCCAGGCTTTGCAGCACGCCGGGCAGCGTGGAGATCAGCTGGCTGGTCTGGCTGTTGTCCGCAGCGGCGGCGCCGGCGGCCTGGCCGGTCGCGGCGGCCTGGCCGGCCAACCCGGCGGGGTTGGTGGTCTGGCTGGGCTCGGCGAACGGCGTCAGCTGCGAGGCAGCCGCCGATCCGCCCGCGTAGCCGTACATCGCAGCGGCGTCCTGGGCCCACATCTCGGCGTAGTGCGCCTCGGTGGCCGTGATCGCCGGGGTGTTCTGCCCCAGCAGGTTGGTTGCGACCAAGGTCATCAGCAGGCTGCGGTTGGCCACGATCACCGGTGGGGGAACCGTCATCGCGAACGCCGTCTCGAACGCGGCGGCCGCCGCGGTGGCCTGACCGGCGGCCTGCTCGGCCTGGGCGGCGGTGGTGTTCATCCACGCCACGTAGGGAGCCGCCGCGGCGGCCATCGATGCCGACGCCGGACCGGCCCACAGTTCCCCGGCCATCCGTGCTATCACCGCCTGGTAGGCGGCCGCGGTCGAGCCCAATTCGGCGGCCAGACCGCGCCAGGCTGCGGCGGCTGCCAAGAGCGGGCCCGCCCCAGGCCCGGTGTACATCCAGGCCGAGTTGACTTCCGGCGGCAATGCCCCGAAATCCATCATGTCTTGAATCCCTTTGTCTGGCCGGGCTTACCGGGCCGCGATCGCGTTGGCGGCCTCGGTGGCCGCGTACGATCCAGCGCTGGTGATCAGCGTGGTGACGAACATCTGGTGAATCGCATTCGCCTGGGCACTGACCGCCTGGTACAGGCCGGCGTGTGCCACGAACTGCGCGGCGGTCAACGCCGACACCGGGTCCGCCGCTGCGGGAACCACACTGGTGGTCACCGCGGCGGCAGCCGCATTCTGGGCGGCCATCGCCGAGCCGATACCGGTCAATTCGCCGGCCGCGGCCGTCAGCTCTGCAGGCTGAGCGCTCACGAACGACATCGCTGTCTCCTAACCGAACCAGCCGGCACCTTGCCGGCCGAGATCCACCGTGCCGCAACGATGCTCGGTTAGTAGTGACCCTTACGCGCTCTTAACGGCGCCGGATCGAACCTTGACGGGTCCTTGATGTCGCAGAAGACAAACAAACCGGCGCAGCCCCCTCCGCTGCGCCGGTTTGCTTGATCGGGGCTTTGTCAGGCCCAGCTGGAGCCGACAGAGGCGTCGGTGTTGGCCATGTTGTTGCCGGCGGTCTGCACCTTCTGACCGTGGGCGTTGGCCTGGGAGTAGATGACCTGGAAGTTGCGGCCGAGCTGGGCCACGAACTCCTGGCAGGCCACCGAACCCGCGCCACCCCAGAAGTCCCCGGCAGCCAGCACATCATGCACGATCGCCTGGTGCTCGGCCTCCAACGAAGCGGCCTGGGCGCGGATCAACGCACCGTGGGCATCCACATCACCGAACTGGTAGTTAATGCTCATCTGTAGTTCTCCTCCTAGCTCGACAGGATCTGCTGGGAAGCAGCTTCCTGCTGCTCGTAGTGGTTCGCGTCGCGAATCAGACCATCGCGCACCCCGTGCAACATGTTCACGATGTTGCGAAACGCCGTCTGCATCTGACCCATCGTGTCGTAAGACGTCCGCTCGGCCAGACCACCCCAGCCCGCACCGGAGATGTTGGTCGACGACGCCCACATCCGCCGGGCCTCATCCTCGACCGTCTGGGCGTGCACATCAAAACGCCCCGCCATCGCCCGCATCGCATCCGGATCGGTCATAAAACGTGTTGCCATTGTCGTGTCTCCTTACCTGAAGTTGGTTGGCGTAGCGTGAATCTGCTTTATCCGGCAACGACCGGCCGGGCCATCACGGTCGGCTTGAACCCGTAGCGGGGGGTGCTCAGACCGAAGCCGCCCCGGTCGGCGCCGACCGGCATTCCGCCAGGCATCGCGGCCATCGATTCGATTTCTTCTGGGGCGGCCGCCCAGCTGCTGGCCTGCAGAGCACTGGGGGCCTCGGCGGTGCTGGCCGGGGCGGCCGCGGCCCACGCCGGCGGTGCGGACAACTCGCCGACCAGTGTGGCCTGGCCCACGCCCGCCGAGACCGCCGGTGTGGTTGCGCTCGCGCTAAAGGCGCCGGCCGCCGCGGACGCGGCACCGGTGGTGCCACCACCCAGCGCGCCCAGGCTGCTCAGCGGGCCGCCGGGAGCCAGCAGGGCGCCGATTCCGGCACCTGCCGAACCACCGCCGAAGGCGTTGAAACCCCCGCCGGAGAAGAAGCTGGTCATGGTGGGGATCAGGCTCGACGGCGTGAAGGCCAGGGACGTTCCCGCGAAGCTCACCACGCCGTTGAGCGGATCGGACAGCAGCGAGGCGATGCCGTTCACCGAGGCGTTGTTCAAGAAGGCCGACCACAGTCCGGACAGGTCTCCTGCGGCTGCGGGCTGACTGGCCGCCGCCGGCGAGGCGAGACTCTGCACCGCGTTCGGCAGCGACGAAATCATCTGTGCGGTTTGTGCGGTGTTGCCGGCCGCCGTGCTGCCGGCTTGACCGACCGCCGAAGCCTGGTTGGCCGTCCCGGCGGGATTCGTGTTCTGGCTCGGTTCGGAGAACGGGGTCACATTGGTCGCCGCTGCCGAGGACGCGGCGTAGCTGTACATGACTTCGGCGGCCTGAGCCCACATCTGGAGATACTGGGCGTCGCTGGCCATGATCGCGGCGGAGTTCTGGCCGACGACGTTGGTGGCCACCAGTTGCTTCTGCTGGATGCGGTTGGCGGTGATCACCGCGGGCGGCGGGGTGGCCGCATGGGCCGCTTCGAACGCCGCCGCGGCGGCGGTGGCCTGGGTAGCGGTCTGCTCGGCGTTCGCCGCGGTCTCGGCCATCCAGGCCAGGAAGGGCTTGGCGGCGGCGGACATCGCCGCCGATGCCGGGCCCATCCACTCGTCGTCCACGAGTTGGGACAGCGTCGTCTCGTAGGACGTCAGGGCCGAGGTGATCTCCGCGGCGAGTCCGCGCCAGGCGGAGGCGACGGCCATCATCGGCGCCGAACCAGGCCCGGAGTACAGCCGCCCCGAATTGACCTCAGGAGACAGCAGGGCGTAGTCGATCATCGTTGCTCCTGACAAACGTTGGGCCGCAACATGGTCAGACCACCATCGGCTTCGGCATGACTTTTGGACGGAACCCGTACCGCGGCGTGCCGTAGTGCATGCCGGGCCGTGCGGCACCGGTGGGAACCGGCGGCGGCATGGAGGCCATGTTGTTGTGGGTTTCGGCGGGGACCGCCCACCCGGAGGGGGCAAGGGACGCGGCGCCGGCCGGGGTGGCCGCCGACCAGCTCGCCGGCGCCGAGAACGACGTCCCGACCAGCGATGCCTGGCCCATGCTGGCGGTGACGCTCGGGGTCACCGAGCTCACCCCGAACGCGCTGCTCACCCCGCCGCCGAGCGCACCCAGGGCGCCCAGCGCGCCACCGGGACTCAGCGCTGCCCCCAGGCCGCTTCCGAGCGCACCGCCGCCGGCGGCGTTGAAACCGCCGCCGGTCAGGTAACCGATGAGGCTCGGCAGCAGGCTGGACGGGATGAAGGCCGCGCCGGTGCCCATCGTGTTGGCGAAGTTGTACAGCGGGTTGCCGATCAAGTACGCGAAGCCGTTGAGCTCATTGTTGCTCAGTATCGACTCCAGCCAGGTGATCCAGTCACCCGGCGGGGTGGCGGCGGCCGGGGAGGACAGGCCCTGTATCGCGTTCGGCACCGACGAAATCATCTGCGCCACTTGAGCGTTGTTCGCGGCACCGGTTCCGGCGGCCTGAGCGACCGCGGCGGCCTGGCCGCTTTGGCCGGCCGGGTTGGTGGTCTGGGCGGGTTCGCTGAACGGGGTCACCTGCGAGGCGGCGGCCGATCCAGCGGCGTAGCCGTACATCGCGGCGGCGTCCTGCGCCCACATCTCGGCGTACAGGGCATCGAGGGCGGCGATGGCCGGGGTGTTGATGCCCAGGATGTTGGTGGCGACCAGCGCCGCCTGCTGCACCCGGTTGGTCGTGACGGCCGCCGGGGGCACCGTTGCGGCCCGGGCCGTCTCGAACGCGGTCGCGGCAGCGGTGGCCTGCGTGGCGGCCTGCTCGGCCAGCGCAGCGGTGGCGTTCATCCAGGCGATGTAGGGGGTCGCCGCGGCGTACATCGACGCCGAACCCGGGCCGAGCCAGTCTTCACTGGACAGTTGCGACACCACGGTCTCGTAGGAGTGTGCGGCCGACGCCAGTTCGGCGGCCATCGCGCGCCAGGCCGAGGCGGCGGACATCATCGGTGCCGATCCGGGACCGGCGTACATGCGCCCGGAGTTGATCTCGGGGGGCAAGGCTCCGTAATCCAGCATCAAATCCGCCTAACCCGCGGCGAGCGCGTTGGCGGCTTCGGTGGCGGCGTACGACTCGGCACTGCCGTTCAAGGTGGCCACGAACATCTCGTGAATAGCCGCGGCCTGCGCGGCAACCGACTGGTACATGCTTGCGTGCGCGGCGAACTGCGCAGCGGTCAGCGCCGAAACCTCGTCGGCCGCCGCGGGAACGACGCCGGTGGTCGGAGCGGACGCGGCGGCGTTCTGGGCGTTGAGCGCTGAACCGATCGACTGCAGGCTGCCGGCGGCAGCGGCCAAGGCCTCCGGCTGCGTAGTCACGAAAGACATGGGTATCTCCTCACGGAACGGATGGTTATCGGCTCCTGCGACTACGGTCCCGTATCACTGAGCGATTGTGAAAGCTGGTTAACCGCTTCTTAACCCGGGTGTCCGAACTTTTTACGAGCACCTTCGCGGCGCTCCCGAAGGGCAGCTGGCCGGTGCCGCACCAGGCCGCGCCGACAGCCGCGGAGCGAAAAGCCGTGCAAGAGGCCAGCGGCGGCCGGTGAAGAACTTTCGTCGCCACACCGGAAGTGGCCCAGCACACAACGACTTTGACAACGTGCGTAGGGCAGCCTTGCTGCATCGCGGGCTGAGAAGCTAAAGATGGTGGCACGCAAGGGTTTTGGGGAGGCGATGCCGGGCGGGTTGTGGCGGCCGTGGCACGGCACGCCGACGGTGTGAGCGCGCGGTAACGCCGAATTAACATGACGATCCGGCGGAGTAAACGGTGCGTAACACGCTTTTAACCAACGCTCAGCACACTACGAGCTATGAAACGGTTTCTGCTGCTGGCGGGCCTGACCGCCATGGTCGGTCTGGCGGCGCCCGCGCATGCCGAGCCGGTCGGGAGCGACGCCGCCTTCCTGACCCAGCTGACCGGAGCCGGCCTGAGTCACCGCGGCTCCGACGAGGTGGCGATCTCCGCCGGTCACTCGGTGTGTCAGCTGATGGACGCCGGCCTGACCCCGATGGACACCGTCGTTGCGGTGCAGACCACCAATCCCGGCTTCACCTTGCAGCGCGCCGCGGAGTTCGCCCGCATCGCTGCCCAGAACTACTGCCCCGAGCACGCCTGAGTCGCTGAGCACCCGTTACCACTGTCCCGGTGGGCTGTCGCTGGCCTCGCCGCGTTAGATTCGCCGCGAGCCCCCATAGCCCAATTGGCAGAGGCAGCGGACTTAAAATCCGCCCAGTGTCGGTTCGAGTCCGACTGGGGGCACGGTGTTTGGCCTGGTAGATAGCCCATTGTTCTAGTCGGGCGGCTCGTCGGTGGGCTTCACCCCGGCGTCACCCCGGCGAGCGGGAGACTTACCCCGGCGCGCCGGGAGCGCGTGAAACGCCCGGGCCATGTCGGTACTCGGTGGGACGATTGCCGCGTGCCGTGGACACCTCTGCCCCTTTTCGATGAGCCGCTACCTGTCGAGATCACCAACCACACCGATTGGCTGCCGCTCTGGCTCCCGTTCATCACAGCAATCGTCGGCTCGTTGGTCGCGCTCTTCGGAATCTTCTGGAGCAATCGAACGAACCGGCAGGCCATCGACGCCGCCGACGCGCGGAGCAATGCCGAGTTGAGGGAGTCACGTGACCGGGACTTTCGGGTCTGGCAACGAGACACCCTGCTTCAGATCGGCCAGGAAGTTGTGCAAGCCGCGATTGAAGCCCAGGACGAGTACGGCAAAATCTGCGCCTTGCCCGACGACCTCACGCCAGACTCGATCGAACCAATCGACAGGCACGGCAGGGCGGTCGGTGCTGGCACCGCTCGGCTAGCTCTGATCGGCGCCCACGACGCAGCCCAGCGCTGCCGAGAACTCCGTGTTGCGATCAATGACCCCGAACTGGTCGGTGCCCTCGTTCAGCTGCACCATTTCCGGCGGGCGACTAGCTTGGCGCCGCCGCTTCAAGCGCAACACCGGGAGTCACACGCAAAATTTGGCGAGCTACTTGATCGCATCAATACCAGGCGCGCAGCGTTCGGCGAGACCATCGAGATGGAGTTACGCCGCACTAATTCGCCAGCGAACCAAACAGACTGACTACGTTGTCGGCCACTGGGGCTAGCTTCGCAGGGGCGGGTGGCTCCGGCAGGGTGTTCAGCGCCCCGCCATCGGTCTCGGGGATGTAGTCGCCGTACACGTCCAACGTCAGGGTGTAGGTGCTGTGCCCGAGCCACTTCGACACCTGCATGAAGTGGACCCCCGCCGACAGCTGGAGCACCGCGAAGGTGTGGCGTAGGTCGTGGAGCCGGACACCGCGAACCGCTGCTATGCGGGTGCCGTCCTTGGCGGTGTAGGCCGGTCGGCTGGCCGGCAACCCAACCGCCTCCAACGCGGGCTTGAGGATCGTGTCGTAGAACGTCCCCATCGCCAACGGCTGTGACCAATCCAGCGGCACCGCGTACCGTTGCCCGGTCGCGCGGTACCCGCCGCCGTTCTTCCGGCTCGGCCACAACGGCGCGGTCGGCTCGTTGGCGCGCGGGTGCTCCGCGAGGTAGGCCACCATCCGCTCCGCCAGCCACCCCGGCAGAGGGACCGTGCGCCGCGACTTCTTGGACTTGGGGTTGCCGGTGACCCATTCGCCGCCGTCGCGGTCCTTGGTTCGTTGGACCTTCACCAAGCATCGCGGGCCGGGGAGGAACTTCAGGTCGCGGACCTCAAGGCCGGCCACCTCCGCCGCGCGCAATCCGGTGTAGGCCATGAACTCCACCATCAGCGCGTACACCGGGTACGCAGGCAGTGCGGGGCCGTCGTAGCAACCGGGCGGGACACCGGCGATGGCGGCGCTCAGCGCCCCAACCTGTTCAGCGGCGAGCGGGTAGTGCTCAAAGCCGCTGTGGTCGCCGGTCGCGCGGCTCGCCGCGAAGTCCACAGCGTCGCATGGGTTCGCTGGGATCGCCTTGTGCTGGACGGCGTACTTGAACACCCGCCGCGTGACGTCCCAGGCGTGCTTAACGGTGCCGGGGGTGAGCGGCTTCCCGTCGCCTTGGGTGGAGGCCTGCCGAACCAGGGCGGCGAGTAGTTGCTCACAGCGCGTGCCCGTGATGGCGGCTATCGCGGACCCGCCGAGTTCACCGAGTACATAGCACCTCAACAGCCGCCCGTACTCGTCGGCGGTGCGCTTCTTGAGCTTGCCTTGGCTGACCTTTACGGCCTGCTGGTCGAGCCACGCCGCCGCATAGTGGGCAAAGGTCAACTGTCCGGCTTTCTTTGCGTCGGCCAAGGCGGACGTGCCGCCTATGTGCTTCGCCGCGTTCAGTTCGTCCCGGCGGGCCTCAGCGGTCTCGCGGGTGGGGTAGCTCTCCTGGCGGGCGCGTTCCTTGCCAGTGGGCAACCCGGTAGCGGGGTCCGTCGCGGGTTCCCGCCAGCAGACCTCATACCGCTTAAGGGTTTTGCCGTTGCGTTTCTGCTTGGTTTCGTAGCTGCGGATGTAGGCCATTGGTCAATTCCCTTCGGTTGGTTGGTCGGTGACGTGCCGCCAGGTGCGGCGGTGAACAACCGCGCTCATGGTCGGCTGGGTCACGCCGTAGATGTCCGCCAAGTCTTTGATGCCCCAGCGCCCCGCCGCGTAGTCCGCGCGGATCGCCCGCACGTCGTCCTCGGTGAGCTTCGCGCGCCGGTCGGTCTTGTCCGCCGGTGTGGGTTCCGGCGGGCCGTCGTGGCCGCTGCGTGGCTGCGGGCGTGGTTCGGCGACGGCGGGCAGAGATGGGTTTGGCAACGGTGTAGGCGCGGCGTACGGGACGCCGAGCGGGGTCCGCCGAACCAACGCCCGCGAGCTGCGGTGCGGGCCGGTCACTCAGGCTCCAACTCGTCGGCGAGATGAAAGCTCAGGTTTTGCGGCTGGGGCGGCTCATCGGGGTTGTACCGCAGGACATGCACCAGCCCGCCCTCGCCGTCATCGAAGTGCTCCATGACCGTGCCGACCTGACCGGTGTACGGTTCGTGCGGCGCTAGCAGGCGAACCCGCGTGCCGACCGGGTAAACGATCATGCGGCGCTGCCTTTCGTGTTGGCGCGGCTGAGTATTCGGGCGACGGTGGGGCTGCTCCAGGTTCCGCCGCGCTTGGTCGGGTGGCCCTCGGCGGTAAGCACGCGCGCAATCTCGCGGGTCGATACGCCCTGCCCTGCGAGGGCCGTCATGCGCGCCAAGGCGACCTGCTCGGCGGGGTCCGGCACGAGCGCGCCAGCTGGGTTGCCGGGGTTGGGCTTCTCTACCCGCCACCCGTACGGCGGCGAACCGGCCGCATGGCCACCCAACGCGGCCTTGGCTTTCCGCCCGTCGCGCAGCCGCTTAGCGATCAGTCTGCGCTCCAATCCCGCGAACACGCCCGCCATCTCCCGCATGGCCGTGCGCATGGGGTCGTCGGGGTCGTCGCGGGTGACTTCCTGCGGCGGGAGGCTCGTGAACACCGCCGCGCCCTCCGTTAGCCAGACCTGCCCGATGACGGCCTCTTGCACGGTTACAGCGCGGGCGAGCCGGTCCAGGTCGCGCACGATCAGGCCATCGGCCCGCCCCGAGTCGATCAGCTCCAAGGCTTCCGCCAGGCCGGGGCGATCTTCCGCGCCGAGTGCGCCGCTCTTGCCCTCATCGGAGGTCCACGCGACGATCCGAGCACCAAGCGCCTTGGCGGCCTTGCGGATTGCGGTCCGCTGAACATCGAGGCCGAACCCATGAGCGGCTTGCTCGATAGTTGAAACCCTCAAGTAGGCAACCAGTTTCACCACTGCCCGCCGCCTGCGACGTAGGGGTTCTGGGTCAGGCCGGTGTCGGGGTCGGTAGCTGGTGCCCACTGCATGGCTGGCGGGTTGTACCGGCCATCGGGTTGCGGCCCGACCGGCTGGCATGGGTCGCTCCACTGGCCCGCGTTACCGGTCGGGTCGTACGCGCAATACGGAAACGGCACCGGGTCCGCCGCCGCAATGGCCGGCGCAATTGCGACCGGCGCGATTGCTGCTGCCGCTACCGCTACCGCTATCGCTGCTACAAGGTTCCTCATCGTCCTACCTCCACTCGCTCTACCAGGTACGCCGCTAGACCTAGAGTTTGCGCGGCGCTTACGGCGCTAACGGTACGCCAGCTAACCGACAACTAGCGCCTGGCCTGCGGTTATGCGCCAGCTAGCGCATCTTCCGTAGTCGGCCTAACCGGGCGGCTGCCCTGTTCGCGGCGGCGGCGTCGGCGGTCGCGTCCTCCAACGTCGCCAGCTCCCGCCCCGGTGGGCGGCTAGGTGGGCCGCTACGGGATGCGTCGGGGTCCGTGGGGTCGTCCGGCCGGACGTAGCGGTCTCGCTCGGCTCCGCCACGACCGGGCCGCGAATCCGGCTCGTCTACGAGTTCCGCGTCCACGACCTCCATCGGCTCCGACGCGACCAAGGCGGGCGGCTCCGGCGTGAGGCCCTGGCGGGCTTGGGACTCCGCGCGGGTGATCTGCGCGACCCCGACGATGTCGTTCATGACTTGCTCCCACGGCTGAACTGCCGACACCTCAACGGTCGTGGTCGCCTTGCCCATTGCGCGGTCCAAGGCATCGCGGATCGCCGCGAGCGCGACGTGATCCGGCACGTCGCCGTCGAGCGCCATCCCCAAGAGTTTCTGCACGAGGGCATCGCAGGATTGCTCTAAGCGCCTCTGCGCCTTGGCTTTAACTTGCGGGGCTGCCCCGCCGTGGTGATAGCACACGTTCCCGCCGAGCATGGGCGGGCGTTTACACGGCTCGCCGGTGCGCGAGCTTCTAGCAGTACACCGCATCCCGCCGCTCTTGAAGTCCGTGGTCGCCTCGCGGCTGTCCTTGGGCGCGGTCGATGGGTTACGGCTGTTATTGGTTTCTTTCATCGCGGACTGTCCTTTCTCAACGGGTTCCGGGTCGGGTGTAGTCCACGGGCCGTGGTGGCCGGCTCGGGTTCCGGCGGGGCCGTGTGAGGTGTCCGCGCCTGTTAAGTCGGTTGGGTTGCAACCAATACGGCGTCTCGACGGGCGTGTAGACGTTCATAGGATCGGCCGTATCGGTCCGTCGGTACTCGTACCCCGCCTAGGGGCTTCGCCCCTATAGGCGAGGGGTACTAAGTACCCCGAGTGGGGGTAACAATGGGGTACTAAAGGGGTAACAAGCGCCCTACCAGCGCTTTCACGGGGTAACAACGGGGGTAACGGCTTTCGGCGTCCGACCGGCGTTTCTCGCCTTGTTACCCCCGGGCGGGGGTAACAAAGAAATCGCTGGTAGACATACGTTTTCGGTGTTTCACTCATTCGCCGTCCTCGTCCTCTTCGCGGAGGTTGACCCGCACTCGGTGGCCGGCGTATGGGTCGTTCGGTCCTATGGAGTGCTTAAAGGCGCTACCCGCCTTCTCGACGGTGATCCAGCCCCGGCCTTGCGCGTAGTCGATCGCCGCCCGGCCCTTCGCGGAGTTCTTGCCCTGCGCCTTCCTACCCACGGCGCTCAGCAGTTCACCCTGATTCAGGGGTTTGCTCGACTTCTGGAGCGCATTCCAAAGTTTCAGCGCGAGCTGCTTTTCCTGGTTTTCTTCGCGGCTCCCGCCGTTCTCATCCACAAGTAGTTCCATCGTGGCGGGGTTGTAATCCAAGGTGATGCTGGGTTGGTCGATGCGGCGACCAAACGCCCGTAGGTACCGCTTGTTGTCGGGCGGTAGCTCGCCGTGTCCACCGCCGTGCCGGTACTCCACCAGCACATCGGGGTTGCCCATCATCGCTGACGTACCGCGTGCCCGTCCCTCCCCGCCGTGCCCAGAGTGGTGAACCAAAACCGCCACGCGAACTCCCGCGCGTTGCATGATCTCCTCTAACGCCGACCACCACGCGTTGAACTCGGTACTGCTGTTCTCATCGCCCCGGTAGAGCTTGCTCAGCGGGTCAATGATCCACACGGTGATCCCGCGCTCGCGCAGCCACCGCACCGTCCAATCGACGGCTAGCGGGTTACGGAAGTCGACGGACCGGTTGCCGCGAAGGCACTTCGGGTATATGCGTTTGTGTTCCCCCGGCGGGATACCGACGCGTTCGAGCCAGTCAACAAGGTCTTGGCGGTCTACCTCCAGGTTCCATATCCCAACGCACTCATGGCCTCCGAACTCAACGCTGAACTTGCGCAGGAACGGCTGACCGGTGACGAGCGCCTTAGGTAGGTTCACCGACGCCAACGTGGTCTTGCCGGTCTTGTATTGCGCGTTGATCAGCACGATTCCGCGCGACCGGATGAGCCCGCGGACAAGGTCGCACTCGACGGGCTCAGGGTGGTCGATCTGGTAGGCGAGGTCGCCCTCATCCTCCGGTTCAGCCCAGTCCTCTAGCGCCATCCGTTGCCGAGCTAACTGGTCGGCCCTCCGGCGCGTGTAGGCACGCTCAACCTCCCAGGCAAGCCCATCTTGCTCGCTGCTCTCCTCAACATCGGCTATTGCTAGTCGGTCGGCCCAAGCGTCACAGTCGAATTTTCCGGCCGACGCACACGTATCGTCCGGCACATACTCGCCGCTGACGTCCGTCTGGTATCGCGGCTGGATCTTTCCCAGCGCGCCCAACAGACTTCGGTTCATCTCGGCGCTCAGCGTCTCGGGCGCCCGTTTTTGTGTTGCATGCTCCCGCCACACCCGCCCGACCTCCGCCAGCGCCCACTGCACCCCGGAATGTCCTTCGGCGGCCAAGTTCAACAGCTGCCAATGCGCCGGGGTAAGCCGGTCGTGGCTACTCGGGCTGTCCGCAATCTTCAAGAGATGAGCGGCGACCGCGTTGCTCATGACCACGCACGGCTCAGCGTCGAACAGCGGTCGGCTCTCCATCCACTCCACCAACTGGCTCGGCGATAGGTCGCTGATCGGGTCGTCGCTCTCCAACATCCCGCCGTGGGTCAGGTGTACAAACCACGCCTCGGGGAGCACCGCCACATCACTGATGGCGGGTAGGTCGCGGTCGAACCGCTCCACCACATCGACGCCAGCCTCAGCGAGTTTCGACGGCGCTCCCCGGCGCCACTGATAGATGGCCGGCTGCCGATCGGCATCACGCGCATCCGGGTGGGTGCTCGGGTTTACGACCATGTAGCGGTGGCGCTTTTGCACTACTTCGATGCACTCCGCGACCTTCCCAGCGAACCGGTAACCCTTCGGCACGAGGTACACCGCGATACAGCTGCCCGTCTCGAATCGCGCTCCGCTGAGGGCTGTGGTCGGCAACTCGCCCAGCTGCGCCTCCAAGCCGCTCAGCTCCGCAGCGCCAACCTTAGGCTGGCCGTTCGCCTTCGCGTAGTTGTCGACATCGACGCCGATGAGTTCCCAGCCGTCCACGTTGTTTGCCGCATAGACCACCGGCAAATCGTCACGCTCGCCCAAGAATTCACTCGGTACCTCAGCGAGGCGCAGGCCGATATTCCCGTCGCCCTGATCCCTGCGCCAGCGCCGCACATCGTCATCGCTCGGGTAGGGCTTACCGCCGCCGGTGAAGTTGGTCGGGGGCGGTTCTTTCTGCCCAGGGGGCAGCGGAATCGTCCCCAGGAAGCCAGCAGCTCGGTACCGTTTCGCAGCGATGACGTACGGCCCCTTGGGCTTTCGTCGGGCTGTGTCCTCAGGTATCATCGGGTACACCTGTCTTGATCCTTCAGGTTCGCTTGTTCGGTAGTCCCCGGTGCGCCCGCCAAAGTGTGTGCCGGGGATTTCCATTTACTGGACTGCATGAGTTTTCTGCCCACGCCCCGCGTGAACGCCGGTAAACTTGCTCGGCTCAGGGCTTTTGCACGACTCGATCCACTCGTCACCGTCGCTCTTGGAGAACCAGTTCTTGCCTTGCAGCTGAGTCGGTTTGATTCTGCGGTGGATCACCGCCTGCTTGATTGCATGCCGGGTGACGCCGATCAGTCCGCGCTCGTAGCGCAGGTACTCGAATAGCTGCTGCTCGGTGAGCACCGGGTCATCATGTTTCACAAACAACTCCAGGGTCGCCGTCCTGACCTGGTTGAAGGCAGGACAAACCAACACCGGCACCAGGATTGGTGTTCGGCGCTCCTGTTTTGGTTGTTTAATGAACGGCGTATCTGCCCGCCAAGGTGACGCCGTTCGACCGGGCCTAGCTACCTCGGCTTAAACTCCGATGCCGCTCGGCCCGAACCCTGATAATACCCCGAACCGCCGCCGTGCCGCCGATCTTCTGATCGGCGAACGCGACAGCGACGGAACGGGTTTTAGGCACTTAGCTGCCGGTGCTTCATGCTGATCGTGACGTTCGTGCCGGAAACGTACTGGAGCACATGTCTCAATACATCCAGTACATAGCCGAGATCTGGTGACAGAGATTCGTATGTGATCTCCACATTAACGGTTCCCCCGTCCGCGGACAGCATGACCGACCAGAAGCCTGGTTCATCGCCATGGCTGCCATCGTGCTCATACCATCGGAGCACCACGGAACCGTCGCCCAACGCCAGCATCTCCGCCAGGTGGGCATGCTTGGGCAGCGCCAATATGGTCCTGTTGCCGCTCTTGTCGATGTGTTGCTGAATCCCAGTGATCTTCGGGGTGGTCATGAGGCCACCTTCATCAACTCGGACCTCAGCGTGGACAGCATCTCCTCAAGTAGGTCAATGAGGTCGCCTTCATGGTCGGCGGTGATGGCTTCCTGCTTTATCTTGTCGAGCCGCCACTTCATGCGTTCGCCCCATGCGACTTCGTTCGACGGCCTCGCCGCCTTGGTCAGTTCCTCGCGGATGATCCGCCGCCAGGAACCGCCCCGGCGTTCGCATGCCGCCGTCAGTTCCTCAGCGTTGGAGAACTTCTCGGCCAGCTGCATCCGCCGGGTGATCTCCGAGGATTCCAGGCCGAATAGCTCCTTGACCGAGTCCCGCACCCCGCGCGGAAGCTGCTTGCCCGAGCGCTGCGTCAGCAGCAGTCGCCCAAACTCCCAGCGGTCCATGATGCTGTCGGTCTCGCTCTTGGTGATTCGCTGCTGAATGTCGCCCAGCTCGAACAACACATCGTCGTCGTTCGTTGTTTTCATTCTTGCGTCCTCCGGTGCGTGCCGTCCGGGGAAGCAAAAAAGGGTACCCCGGAAAGCTTTTCACCACGCACGGTTGTGCGGGTGTTGCTTCCCGGAGCACCCCTTGGTATCAATCGCGTCTAGTCAAAATCCTTGGGAGGTTAGCGCTCCGCGTCGGTCAAGAGTTCGGTCGGCTGTAGCTTCTAGTAACGCTCTTGGCAGCTACAGCGGTCCACACCCGACCTCGCCCATGATGGACCCTGCGGATGCGACCCTTGCCTTTCGTAGTCCTACTCGGCTGGAGTTCCAGCTTTCGGAATGTTCATTCCGCCGTGCCTGCTTATTCGGCGACCACACCACCATAGCCTCCCATTGCGGCGTGTGCAATGTCGCACAGGTGTTCGACTACTTCCGAAAACTTGTGCACGCGTGCACAACTTCAGCGGTGCCTAACGTCGCCGCCGCAGCCGTCGCCGGATCGCGGCCCGCCACCGCATCCACCAGGGCGCTGTGCGAGCCCACGCGGGGTCGGTCTGATCCGCCAGGCGCTCGTGAACCTCCATGAGGGCTATCTGCAAGTTGGTGCTTGCCGTCGTGCCGGCCGAGTCCTCACAGTTCCGGCAACAGCGGAACAGCAGCACCAGGGTTCCCCGGTCCACCGGCAGTAGCCGCGTCGGCCCACCGCACGCCTTGGTGATGTTGACGTTGCACCGTAGGTCGCAGTCGCCAGCGCAGCCGTCGTCGGCGCAGTCGTGGTAGTCGAGTTGCTCCGCCAGGTGTTCCAGCATGCCCACCGTGTAGTCAACGGTTCCCCAGCGCCGGCCAGGCCGGTCGCGCCAGCGTTCCCGCACCACATCGACTTCGCTGGTGCCGACGCGCCAAATACGCACTACGCCTTGCTCGGCGGGTGCGTCGGGGTTGTAGTCGCCGCGTAGGCCGTCGCCGGTATCCCAGCGAAGCTCACCGCTGGCAGCTCGGCGGTGGTACTCGGCGGCTGCTGCGTCGGCTCGCTCGGCCAAGGCGGGTACCCGCGCCGGATCGAACAGCACGCCGCCCTCGCCGCCCCGGTCGCCCCACACCCTTTCGATGATCTGTTCGGCGCGGTCGGTCGCGCGCACTTGCGTGTTGGCGTCGGGGCGCATAGGCCGCAGGGCGGTGAGGTCGGGAAACTTCGCCGTCAGGTATTCGCGGCGCTTCGGGTCGATGGTGCTCATACGGTTGCCTCCGTGGTGAGTGACATGATCCAGTCGAACAAGGCCTGAGTCGAGAAAACCAAAGCGCCACCGATTTTGGTCGCGGGTATCTCGCCCTTGGCCGTCGCGGCGCGAACGTAGTTCAGCCGCACCGGAACCCCCAAGACGTCATTTAGCCAGGCGTACGCCCCGGCTCGGCCCCGGATCGTCGGAACAGTCGACAACACGACTCCGGGCGGTGGTCGGTGTTTGATGGGCGCTCGCGCCATGTGATCCTCCGTTGCAATCCGTTTCGTAACCGGCGGCGGTATAGTGCGCCGCTGCACCGCGTTTCGCGGTCACCGCCGAGCCTAGCCGCGAGCCTCCCCGGTTCGCCGAAGTTATGACGGCGTCCGCCACCGACCGCCGAGCATCATTCAGCGGCGCGGTAATCGCCTCTCGCGCAACGTGGTACTGGCGTAGCGTCGGCCCGAATACCGAGAGCTTCAGGAGGCCGCGATGGCTAAAGGCATTTCAACCCACGGCGATGTTCTGGTCAATCAGACAGCCGACGGCGTGGACCTCAATGACATCTGGGCCGAAGTGCAGCAGGTTCTTGAGCTGTGGAACGCTGAACGCACATCCATCGCAAACCTGTTGTGCTATCGCACGGTCAATGTCGCCGATGCGATCCCGCAGAGCATCAGCAGTGATTCGTTCGAGGAAGCCACCGAGGCGGGAGTGCCCCGCGCGATCCGCCCGCCGAGCGATGTCTTGAAACTTGGATACTCGTTCAAAGATTGGGATTTGAGCCTGCGGGCAACCTGGAAGTTCTTGCGGGAGGCGACCGCCGAGCAAGTACAGGCGCAGGTTACCCGCATTTTGGAGAGCGACAACAAGTTAACAAACGGGACTGTGCTCAACCGCCTGTTCAACCCGGCGACCGCGCTCAACGAGTGGGGCCACACTTGCTACGGCCTTTGGTCGAACGACGGCATGGTTCCGCCGCCGAACGCCGGCCAGACGTTTGACGGCACCCACTCGCACTATCTCACCAGCGGCTCAACAGTTCTCGACGCGGCCGACGTGGAGAACATGATCAAGCATGTGCAGGAACACGGCTACGGGGTGCCGGGCACATCAAATAGCGCAACACTTTTGCTGATGATGAACCCGTTGGATGTTGAGGATGCCGCGGTGACCGCGTGGCGAGCCGGAGTCGAGTACCGCACCGGCGCACCTTTACCGAAGCACGACTTCATCCCCAGTGCGCTGATGCCCGCGTGGATCTCCAACGAGACCGTCCACGGCGCAATCCCCAACGCCGAGCTTTACGGTCTCCAGGTGTGGGGTGCGTACGGAAACGCTCTGCTGATCCAGAGCAACTACGTGCCGAAGGGCTACGTGGCCCTGGTGGCGACGGGCGGGCCGGGTAGCGAAGCCAACGCAGTAGGGTTCCGCGAGCACATCAACCCGGCGTACCAAGGACTTCGGCACATCCCCGGCCACTGGGTTGGCTATCCGCTGCAAGATTCATTCTTCGCCCGTGGATTCGGTGTTGGCACTCGTCATCGCGGAGCCGCCGTGGTCTGTCAGATCACGGCCAATGCCAGTTACACCGCGCCGACGACGATTGCGACGTGATCGTGGCCGGTGTTCATGCCCCCGAGCCTTGGCGGGAACCGCCGCCCAGGAAAAAGCAGTTCTATGCCAGCTCACGCGACCCGCTCACCGGCCAAGCCGAAACCGGCGACACGGAGATGTCGTGGGGCGAGGGGTTGGTGGCGCCGCACGCGAACGGGCTACCACCGTCGAAGGGCGGCCAGTACATGCCGAAGTGCCCGCCGGTGGAACTGCACGGGCTATCCCTCACGCCCCGGCAGAAACGTCGGCCACCCAACGAGGCGCGCGGCTACCCCGGCGACCCGGTGGCGCGGTAGTGGCGCGGTAGTGGCGCGGCGACCATGCGCACCGGGGTTACCCACGGTCGGCGGGTTCACCCGGCTACGGCCACACGAGGCCGCGAATCAGCGGCCCCTAGACACAGCCGGGGCGGGTTAAACGTCTGCGCCCGCCCCGGTTGTACCCACAGACCGGGGTTGAGGGTTTAGCTCCTGCCGCAGCGGCGGGTTTGCTTAGATCGCGCTAGACCCGCCGTAGCGCGGGATGTACCAACTCGGAGCAACGGAGGTCAGCGTGAACATCGCCAGACTTTTCGCAGCGTCGGCAGTCGCCGCGACTACGACGCTTCTCTTTGCCGGAACTGCGTACGCGGACCCGTCTCAGAAGCCCAACCTCACGACGGGCGACTGCCCCGGCGGCAAAGGCGGCATCCTCGCCGTCGCCTGGTGCAACGGTGAGAAGTTCCCGGACGGCAGCTATTGGCACAACGTGGCAATGACCGGTGGCACCTTCGCCACCCCGCGTTTCGAGATGAACTGCGTCATTGACGACGCGTTCCCCAGCGGAACGCTCGCGCCGCCTGGCGGCTGCGGCGGCGCGGTCTAACCGCCGGTTTCACCCCGGCGTCACCCCGGCGGCCAGGGGGCTACTCGGGGCGTATTCGGGGCCTACTCGGGCCGTACTTGGGCCGTGTGCTGAACGGCTCAAAATAGCAGTTGCAGTTGGTATTTGAGTTAGCTGACAGGCCATCTACCAGGGGTTACCCGGCCCGCTCAAAAAGCCGCCCGCCCGTTCTTAAAATCCGCCCAGTGTCGGTTCGAGTCCGACTGGGGGCACACGGTGGTTGGGCCGGTGGCGCCCCGCTTAGCGGTCTGCCGGAACGCCGAACTGCCGATCCCGCGCAGCGAATGACCCAACAGCTGTGCTGGGAGGGCTAGTTAGCACTCACAGCCGATGCCATCGCCGTCGCGGTCGAGTTTGGACTGGTATTTGTCGGATGTTGCCGGAATGTCGCAGTCCCCGTTTGCCCTTGCTTCGGTGCAGTTGCGGTACGGGACGTCGGCGTGGGCCGTGGGCATGGCGGGGATCGTCAGGACCGGCAAGCCGGCCGCGAACGCCAGGGCGAACAACAGTGCACGGACCATTCAGGGCCTCCAGGGCATCACTGTGGACGAGAGCTGAGGCGAGATTAGTTCCCCGCTGGCCGAGCCGCCTCGGATTCCCGGGAACACGTCTGGCAGGCTTCCTGTCGCGCGAGACTTCCGCGGCCGCCCATACCCGGCCGCCGAGCGTTTTGCAAGGGCCTGTGACCAGAACCGCCGAATTCGTCCGGCGAGTCTTCTTAATTTCTTATTCGGTACTAATTGCGATGCAGATCACAAGTTAGCCCAGGCGCCTGAAGGGCCTGGCGATGCGACTGTCTATGTTTGCTGGCGGTCGTCGCGACCAGCGGTTTGGCCCACTGGTACCCAGGCGGCGCGGGATTAAGCTGCGACGTCTATCACAATAATTAGGACATTTTCCTTTCACCTGGAATTCACCGCTAGGATCGAACGAACACCCCGTCCTGGCACCCCGGTCGTACTGGCCGCGCCGCTGCGGCAGCTGCGCGGGCGTGGGCGCAAAGACGAGCGAAGTGTGATCGATGGGAGCGATGTGGACGACGTGGTGGCTTACGGATTGACCAGCCCGAGAGCTCGGATCGTCGACACCGTGGCGCTGGACCGCGGCCCGATCGGCGGCCTCGCGGTCACCGCGGACGGCACCCGGCTGCTGGCCACCAACTACGGCGACGACACCGTCTCGGTCATCGACACCGCCAGCTGCAGCATCGTGGCCACCGTGTTCCACGCTGACGAGCCGTTCTCGGTCGCCGTCGGCCCGGCCGGTACCGCTCGGGCGTACGTCACCGCCGGCTCGACGGCGCTGGACGCCGTGCTGGCGATCGACGTCGACGCCGCCGAGGTCACCGGGTGCTACCCGGTGGCGATGGATCTCGGTGAGCTGGTCGCCGACCCGATGGGCAGCCGCGTCTATGTCACCCGCACCGGTTCGGCCGGTATCGAGGTGCTCGCGCTGGACGTGACCATGCGCCCGGCCGGGGTCGTCAGCGTCTCCAACAGCCCCGCCGCGGTGGCGGCCTGTCTGCGGATCAGCCCCGACGGCCGCCGCCTCTACGTGGCGGTCCGCCAACCCGGGGGCGACACCGTCACCGTCCTGGACCGGGAACTGAACGTCGTCGACGTCATCAAGGTCGGCTCGACCGTCATCGACGTCGCCGTCAGCCCGGACGGTGCCCGGCTGTTCGTCGCGACCTGCGGTGCCGATGGTCGCGGAGCAGTCCATGCCGTCGACGCCCGCACCCACGCCGTCGGGGCCGGCTTCGTCGTCGACACCCAGCTGATCCAGCTGATCGTGAGCCGCGACGGCGAGCGCGCCTACCTGGTCACCGCGGCAGGCGTCCTGGTGATGTGCGCCCGCACCAACGAGGCCCTCGGCACCCTGACCGCGACCACGGCGCCGTCCTGCGCAGCCGAGAGCCCGGACGGCAGCCGCCTGTACATCGCCGGCTTCGACGGCACCGTGACCGTCGCCTCGCTGGCCGACCTGCCGGCGCCGTCGGCGTCGCTGCATGAGCAACTGGCGCTCGACGACGCCGTCAGCCGGATGCTCCAACTCGAACCCGCTCTGTAGCCAACGCCACGCGGCTCGCGTCGGCATGGTCGAATATGTCGATGCGCAGCACCATGCAGAACTGGCCGCTGACGATCGGTGCCATCCTGCACCACGCCACCGGCATTCACGGCGCCCGCACCGTGACCACCATGACCGACGACGGTTTTCGCACCACCACCTACCGGGAGTTGGGCGGGCAGGTGGCCCGGCTGGCCAACGCCCTGCGGCGGATCGGCATCACCGGCGACGAGCGGGTTGCCACGTTCATGTGGAACAACACCGAACACCTGGCCGCCTACCTGGCGGTGCCGGCGATGGGCGCGGTGCTGCACACCCTCAACATCCGGCTGTTCGCCGAGCAGATCGTCTTCGTCGCCAACGAGGCCGAGGACCGCGTCATCCTGATCGACACATCGCTGATACCGCTGCTGGCGCCGGTGCTGGCGCAACTCGACACCGTGCACACCGTAATCGCGGTCGGTGAGGGTGATATCGCGGCGCTGGAGGCCTCCGGTAAGACCGTGCTGCGCTACGCCGAGCTGCTGGCGGCCGAGTCGCAAGAGTTCGACTGGCCGGTCGTCGACGAGAACTCGGCGGCCGCCATGTGCTACACCAGCGGCACCACCGGCAACCCCAAGGGCGTGGTGTACAGCCACCGATCCAGCTACCTGCACACCATGGCCGGCTGCACCACGAACGGCATCGGAGTCGGCTCAAGCGACTGCGTCCTGCCGATCGTGCCGATGTTTCACGCCAACGCGTGGGGGCTGCCGTATTCGGCGCTGATGGCCGGTGCGGATCTGGCGATGCCAGACCGGCATCTGGACGCCGCGTCGCTGGTCGCCCTCATCGAGACCCAGCGACCCACGGTCGCCGGAGCGGTGCCGACGATCTGGAACGACGTCATGCACTACCTGGATCGCCAACCGGGCCACGACATCTCGTCGCTGCGGCTGGTGGCGTGCGGCGGTTCGGCGGTCCCGGTGTCGCTGATGCGCGCCTTCGAAGAGCGCTACGGGGTGCAGGTGCGGCAACTGTGGGGCATGACCGAGACCTCGCCGCTGGCCACCATGGCCTGGCCACCACCCGGTACCCCGCCCGAGGAGCACTGGTCGCTGCGCGGCACCCAAGGGCAGCCGGTGTGCGGTGTGCAGGCCCGCATCGTCGACGACGACGGCGCGGTGCTGCCCAACGACGGCGAAGCGGTCGGCGAGCTGGAGGTGCGCGGCCCGTGGATCACCGGCGCCTACTACCGCGGCCAGGACGAGTCGAAGTTCTCCTCCGGCTGGCTGCGCACCGGCGACGTGGGCCGCATCGACGCCCAAGGCTTCATCACCTTGACCGATCGGGCCAAGGATGTGATCAAGTCCGGCGGGGAGTGGATCTCCTCGGTGGAGCTGGAGAACGACCTGATCGCCCATCCCGACGTGGTCGAAGCCGCCGTCGTCGGGGTGCCCGACGAGCGCTGGCAGGAACGTCCGCTGGCCGTCGTCGTGGCGCGCAACGGCGCCTCGGTCAGCCCTGGCGAGCTGCGAACGTTCCTGTCCGACAAGGTCGCCCGCTGGTGGCTGCCGGAACGGTGGACATTCGTCGAGGAGATTCCGCGCACCAGCGTCGGCAAGTACGACAAGAAGACCATCCGGGCCCGATACTCCGACGGCCAATACCAAGTGAGCGAGGTGCGTGACTGATGAGTCTGCGGGTGATCCAGTGGGCGACCGGCTCGGTCGGCGTGGCCGCGATCAAAGGAGTGCTCGAACACCCCGACCTCGAGCTGGTCGGCTGCTGGGTGCACTCGAAAGCCAAGAGCGGCAAGGACGTCGGCGAGATCATCGGCGCCGAGCCGCTGGGCGTGACGGCCACCGACAGCGTCGACGAGATCTTGGCGCTCGACGCCGACGCGGTGATCTACGCGCCCCTGCTGCCCAACCCCGATGAGGTCGCCGCGCTGCTGCGCTCCGGCAAGAACGTCGTCACCCCGGTCGGCTGGTTCTACCCGTCCGAGAAGGAGGTGGGACCGTTGGAGGCGGCAGCGCGCGAAGGTGGCGTGACCCTGCACGGCGCCGGCATCGGGCCGGGCGCGGCCTTCGAGTTGTTCCCGCTGCTGCTGTCGGTGATGTCCACCGGCGTGACATTCATTCGCGGCGAAGAGTATTCGGATCTGCGCACTTACGACGCGCCGGATGTGCTGCGCCATGTGATGGGCTTCGGCGGCACCCCGGATCAGGCGTTGAGCGGCCCGATGCAGAAGCTGCTTGACGGCGGGTTTCGCCAATCGGTACGCCTGTGCGTCGACCGGCTGGGCTTCGCCGCCGACGAGCAGATCCGCTCTCGGCAGGAGGTCGCGGTGGCCACCGCCCCGATCGACTCGCCGATCGGTTCCATCGAACCCGGTCAGGTGGCCGGGCGCCGGTTCCACTGGGAGGCCACCGTCGGCGACGAGGTGGTCGCGCGGGTCACGGTCAACTGGCAGATGGGCCAGGAGAACCTCGACCCGCCCTGGACGTTCGGTCCCGCAGGGGAGCGCTACGAGATGGAGGTGCGGGGAAACCCCGACACGTTCGTCACCGTCAAGGGCTGGCAGCCCGAGACCGTCGAGGCCGGCCTGATCAGCAACCCCGGTGTCGTGGCGACCGCGGCGCACTGCGTCAACGCGATTCCGGCGACCTGTGCGGCCCCGGCCGGGTTCGCCGGGTTCTTCGACCTGCCGCTGATCACCGGTCGGGCCGCCCCGCGCCTGGCGCGCTGAACGTTAACCTGAAAACCGTGGCCTACGCAGTCGAGCAATCCCGGGTGATAGCAGTTCCGGTCGAGGACGCCTTCGCCGGCACGATGCCGCTGCCGTTGCCGCAGCTGTTCCGGCACTGGTACGGGCCGATTCCCCCGATCAAAGAGGTGCTGGGCCAGACCGGCGCATGGGAGGCGGCCGGCCAGACCAGGATCGTGCGGCTGACCGGCGGCGGCAGCATGCGCGAGGAGCTGACCAGCATCGAGCCGCCGCAGTCGTTCGGCTACCGGCTCACTGAGATCACCGGCCCGTTGGCGCCGTTGGTGCGATTCGTCGAGGGCCGGTGGCAATTCAGCCCGACGGCAACGGGCACCACGGTCACCTGGCGGTGGATCATCCACCCGCGGTCCGCGCTGGCGGCCCCCGCGATGCCGGTGCTCGGGCGGCTGTGGAAGGGCTACGCCCAGCGGGCCCTGGCGCAGTTGGCCACACTGCTGGAGGGCTGAGGCACCCGTGTGCCGACTGTTCGGACTGCATGCCGGGACCGATGCCGTCACCGCCACGTTCTGGTTGCTCAACGCTCCGGACAACCTCGCCGCCCAGAGCCGGCGCAACCCGGACGGCACCGGCCTGGGCGTGTTCGGCCGCGACGGCCGCCCGCGGCTGCGCAAGGAGCCGGTCGCGGCGTGGCAGGACACCGAATTCGCCACCGAGGCACACGAAATGGCCGGCACCACGTTCGTCGCGCACGTGCGCTACGCCACCACCGGCGCTCGCGACATGGCCAACACCCACCCGTTTCTGCAGGACGGCCGGATCTTCGCCCACAACGGAGTGTTACGCGGTCTCGACGCCGTCGAACAGCGCCTCGGTGAGCTGGGCACCGCTGAACTCGTTGCGGGACAGACTGATTCCGAGCGCGTCTTCGCGCTGATCACCGGGTCGATCCGGGCGTGCGACGGCGATGTCGGCGCTGGCCTGCGCGACGCGATCGGTTGGCTAGCGGCCCACGTGCCGATCTATGCGCTCAACATCTTGCTGAGCACCGCCACCGACATGTGGGCGCTGCGCTATCCCGACACCCACCAACTGCACCTGCTGGACCGCCGTGACGGCGCCGAACCGTTCGGGGTGGATCTGTACACCCAGCGGATCCGGGCACAGTCCGAACAGCTGCGCGGCCGCCGTGCGGTGGTGTTCGCCAGTGAACCGATGGACACCGACCCGCGCTGGCGGCTGCTGGCCCCGGGCGAACTGATCCACGTCGACGCCGAGCTGCAGCTCACCACCGAGCTGGCCTTCCCCGATCCCCCCGCCCGGCAACTGCGCCGCGACGAACTGACCACCGCGGCGCAGGAGGCTCAACACCCTTGGAAAGAACGGCTGTGACAGGTAAACGTGCCCTGGTATTGGCCGGCGGGGGAGTGGCGGGCATCGCCTGGGAGACCGGTGTGCTGTGCGGCATCGCCGACGAGTCGCCGGCCACCGCGGCGGCGCTGCTGGACTCCGACGTACTGGTCGGGACTTCGGCCGGTTCCGCGGTGAGCGGACAGATCAGCAGCGGAACCAGCCTCGATGAGCTCTACGCCCGCCAGGTCGCCGAAACCTCGCCGGAGCTCGACCCCGGGGTAGGGGTGGAGGGGATCGCCGAGCTGTTCCTGGCCGCGATGACCGAACCGAACACCTCTGCCGCGCAGAAGATGCAGCGCATCGGTGCGGTCGCGCTGGCTGCCGAGACCGTCCCCGCCCCGGTGCGCCGGCAGGTGATCGAACGCCGGCTGCCCTCCCACCACTGGCCGGAGCGCTGCCTGCGGATCACCGCCATCGACATCGACACCGGTGAGCTGATGGTGTTCGACCGGGACTCGGGCGTCGGGCTCGTCGACGCGGTGGCGGCCAGCTGCGCGGTCCCGGGCGTGTGGCCGCCGGTGGTGATCGGCGGGCGGCGCTACATGGACGGTGGGATGCGCAGCTCGATCAACCTCGACGTCGCCGACGATTGCGCCGTGGCCGTCGTGCTGGTGCCCTCCGGGGAATCGGCGCCGTCGCCGTTCAGCGCCGGCGCGGCCGCCGAGATCGCGGCGTTCGGCGGGCGGGTGTACGCGGTGTTCGCCGACTCCGCCGCGCTGCGCGCCTTCGGCAGCAACCCGCTGGACCCGGCGTGCCGGGTGCCGTCGGCGCGCGCAGGACGCGAGCAGGGTCGCCGGCATGCCGCCGCGATCGCCGAATTCCTCACCGGCTAAATGCTGTCCAGGGCGCGGCGCGTGAGTTCGCGGCCGACGTCGATCAACTCTGCGGCGCGATGGAAGTCCAGGCTGCGGCAGGCGGCGCGAGGCACTTCGATGAGCAGATCCGGCGGGTGGGACGCCAGCTGATGGCGGGTCAGCGCCGCCTGGGCGATGTCGATCGTGCGGTTCATCACCTCGAAGCTGCCCAGCTTGGGCGCCTCGGCCGCGGCCTCAGTGGGATCGGCGTCAGCGTGCTCGGATTCACCGCTGCTGAACCGGTCCAGAATCGCCCGTGCGGTGGGCCGATCCAGCAGCGAACGCGCCCCGCTGGTATCCAGCAGGGCTGAGGTGCTGCGCAGCATGCGGTTGAGCCGCCCGGCCGGCGCGCCGCGCTCGGAATCCTCGGCAGCCGGCCCGGCGGCCGTCGGATCGCCACCGTTGAGGCTCACCGCCACGGTCAGGTCGGCGTTGACCGCACACAGCGGCGCCATCGGGAGCGGGTCGAGGATGCCGCCGTCGGCGAGCAGCCGCCCGTCGACCACATGCGGTGCGATCACCCCGGGGATCGCGATCGAGGCGCGGATGGCGGTGTCGACCGGACCGCGCTGCAGCCACACCGACCGGCCCGCGATCAGGTCGGTGGCGACGGCGGTGTAGGGGATCGGTAGCCGCTCGATGTCGATGTCGCCCAAGATGTCCCGGACGACATCGAGGATCTTCCCGGCCCGCAGCACACCGGCCGCGGTGAACGACGGGTCCAACAGCCGCAACACCGCCCCCTGGGTCAGCGACTTGGCCCATTCGGCGAAGTCGTCGAGCCGCCCGGCCGCCTGCAGACCGCCGACCAGCGCGCCCATCGACGACCCTGAGATCCCGACGATGTCGTACCCGCGTTCGCGCAACTCGTAGATCACCCCGATGTGGGCGTAGCCGCGTGCACTGCCGCTGCCCAGGACCACCGACACCCGCGGTGCAGTTGTAGAGGTCATGCCCACCATTTTGCGGGCAGCGCCGGCCCGGCTTTTTTCCTCACCGTGATTGCAACCGCACTTCCGGCGCAAATGCCCAGCTCACGGCGGGTGACACTGCGGCGCGTGGGACGGACGCCGCCCGGCCGCCCGTCGTGGGCGGATGCGCCTGGCGCCGCCGACCGCCTAGCATGGCCGTCGTGATGGAGTACGTCGGATTCCCGGGTTGTTGTTGCCGCAGCTGATCGCTGCCGCCGACCCCTGACATCCACCCCATCCGTTCTGGAGTTTTCCACCATGGTTATCGCTGATCCTGTTGCGTTGCGGCGTTCGGGCTCCCGGCCCCGCTCGCTGCGCCTGCCCGACCTCCTGCAGACCACCGACCTGGCCGCCGACGCGGTGCTGGCCGGCCGCTACGAGCACCTGCTGCCCGCCGCCGGGCTGCCTGAAGACAGTCGCTGGTTCACCCGGATCCACGGTGACGAGCGGCTCGACATCTGGCTGATCAGCTGGGTGCCCGGACACCCCACCGAACTGCACGACCACGGCGACTCGCTCGGCGCCTTGACGGTGCTGTCCGGCTCCCTGGACGAATACCACTGGGACGGCGCCGGATTGGCGCGGCGCCGTCTCGAAGCCGGCGACCAGGCCGCATTTTCGCGGGGCTGGGTGCATGACGTCGTCTGGGCGCCGTCACGTCCCGGACCGACGCTGAGCGTGCACGCCTACTCCCCGCCGCTGGTCGAGATGTCCTACTACGACGTCGCGAGCGACAACACGTTGCGCCGGCAACGCACCGAACTCACCGAACACCCGGAGGCATCATGACCGCGACGCAGGTGACCAGTCGTATCGACGGGATGCTCGCCGCGGCACGGGCAAGGCTGCACCGGTTGACCGCCGAGGAGCTACCCGCAGCGCTGCGCGACGGCGCGATCCTGGTCGACATCCGTCCGGCGGCCCAGCGCGCCCGGGAAGGACACGTCCCCGCCGCCCTGGTGATCGAGCGCAATGTGCTGGAGTGGCGCTGCGACCCGACCAGCGACGCCCGGCTGCCGCAGGCCCTCGACGACGACGTGCAGTGGGTGATCCTGTGCTCGGAGGGCTACACCTCGAGTCTGGCCGCCGCCGCGCTGGTGGACCTGGGCCTGCATCGCGCCACCGATGTCATCGGCGGCTATCACGCCCTGGCCGCCGCCGGGGTGCTGGTGGAGCCGAAAGGGTCCCGGGGGCTCAACCGGCTAGGCATTGGAGTGCAGCAGCGGTCGGAGCCGCTCGGTTTTGTCCGGGGTCCACGCCGCTGGATGTAATATCGCCGCCCAGGCGTCGGCTACCTCGGCGACATAGCAGTGTCCGTGGCCGTCGGGCACGTCGACTGCTACCGCCATGTCGGCGGAGACCTGCAGGAACGTCACGATCGGCTTCCAATGCACTTGCGGCAGTACGTCATAGCCGCGCGGCTCGGACAGCCAGTCCGGCTTGTGGAACAGCAGATCCGGGTTCCACCAGGCGATCGGGTCAGATGCGTGCTGTAGGTACACCACGCGCGGGGTATCCCAGGGATCGTCTGGGCGCGTCAGGTCGGTCCGGCGGGCAACGAACCGCGCGTTGCGGCCGTGGTCGTAGATCGGCAGCCATTGCGGCGAACCGGGATCGCGGTTGACGGTCAGGTCTTTCCAGATGGTGTTCTGAAACGTCGGCCCGGAGAACAGCGCGCCGTCGGTGCGTGCCAGCACGTTGTTGAGGTTCATAAACGGTGCCTCGCCGCCGAAGGACCCGAGGCTCTCACCGAACACCACCAGCTTGGGGCGCCGGGACTCCGGCATGGCCCGTACCCGCTTGTCGACCGCCTCGAACAAGGCCTGTCCGGCCTGGCGGGCGTTCTCCTTGTCGACCAGGAAGGACAGCCAGCTCGGCAGGAACGAATACTGCATGCTCACGATCGCGGTGTCACCGTTGAACATGTACTCCAGGGCAGAGGCTTCGGCCTCATTGATCCAGCCGGTGCCGGTCGTGGTCGCCACCGCCACCACCGCACGGGTCAGCCCGCCGGTGCGGGCCAGTTCCGCGGCGGCCAGTTCGGCGGTCGCCTGGATCCCGTCAGCGGAGTTCAGGCCGGCGTAGGCGCGGATCGGCTCGACCGCCGGGGTGGCGTTGAAGGCGGTGAGCTGCGCGACGGTCGGTCCGCCGGCCACGAAGATGCGGCCCTGATGGCCCAGCGACTCCCAGGAGACCAGCGACTCAGGGCCGCCCGAACGCAGCCCGGTCGACGGCGCCGCCCGATCGGGGTCCAGCTCGTTGTTGACTCCGGCGAAGGAGTTGTTCAGCGTGCGCATGGTGAACTTCACCACCACACCGTTGAGCAGCGCGATGGTCAGCCCGGCCAGCAGCGCCACCACCACGACCAGCGAAACCCGTGGCGGCGCAATGCGGTTGAGTTGACGCACCGATGTGCGGACCACGATGCGCACCAACTGTCCGAGTTCGACCAGCACGAACAGGGTCAGCACCGCCAGCCCGGCCGCCATCGGGAAGCAGTACCAACTCAGCTGCGGTACGCCCATCAGCGAACGGACATCCCGCTGCCAGTCGTGGACGCGGACGATCATCACCACATGGATGACGACGGCGACCGGGATCAGCACCGCCCAGGCCCAGCCCGGCGCCGGCGGGCTGGTTTCCGCCGACCGCATGTAGCGCACCAGCCACACGATGAACACGCCGATTCCATACCCGGCGGCCCCGGACGCGCCGCTGACCAGCCCCTGGAACAGCGGTCCGCGGGGCAGCAGCGACGGCGTCATCGACAGCCAGATGAACACCAGTCCGGTCGCGGTACCGGTGAAGGTGTAATGCCGTATCCACCAAGGCCGTTCGGGCGACCCGGCCATCGCTTAGCGGTGGGTGAAGTTCGGTGCGCGCTTCTCGGTGAACGCCGCCATGCCCTCGGTCTGGTCCTCGGTAGCGAACGCCGAATGGAACAGCCGGCGCTCATAGAGCAGCCCCTCGGCCAGGGTGGATTCGAACGCCCGGTTGACGGCCTCCTTGGCCATCCGGGCCGCCGACAAGCTCATTCCCGCGATGGTGGCGGCGACCTTGTGAGCTTCGGCGAGCAGGTCGTCGGCCGGCACCACGCGGGACACCAGCCCGCTGCGTTCGGCCTCGGCTGCGTCGATGGTGCGGCCGGTCAGGATCAGGTCCATCGCCTTGGCCTTGCCGATGGCGCGGGTCAGCCGCTGGGAGCCGCCCATGCCGGGCAGCACGCCGAGTTTGATCTCCGGCTGGCCGAATTTGGCGGTGTCGGCGGCGATCAGCAGATCGCACATCATCGCCAGTTCGCAACCGCCGCCCAGGGCGTGCCCGGCGACCGCCGCGATGGTCGGGGTGCGCACCGCGGCCAGCTTGGACCAGGCGGCGAAGAAGTCGGCGGCGAACACCTCGGCGAAACTCAAGTTCGCCATCTCCTTGATGTCCGCCCCGGCGGCGAACGCTTTGGCGCTCCCGGTGATGATGATCGCGCCGATTCCCGGATCGGCGTCGAATTCAGCTGCGGCGGTGGTGACTTCGTTCATCACTTGGCTGTTGAGCGCGTTGAGGGCCTGCGGCCGGTTCAAGGTGATGGTTCCGACGCGCCCGTCGCGGTCGACGAGAATCGTTTCGTATGTGTTCTGCGCCATGGGAAAGACTCCTTAAAAGGCTAGATCGGGTTCGGCGGGGGCGAAGTAGGTCTCGATGTCGGCGGCGCTCACCTCGGCCAGGGTTGCCGGCGACCACTGCGGGTTGCGGTCCTTGTCGACCAACTGGGCACGGATGCCCTCCACCAGGTCGTGGGAGCGCAGTGAGGCGGTCGACACCCGGAATTCCTGAACCAGAACGTCTTCCAGAGTGGCCAGACTGCCTGCCCGGCGCACCGACTCCAGCGTCACCGCACACGCGATCGGCGAGCGGGTGCCGATCAGCTCTGCGGCGGCGGTGGCGCCGGGGCTGCCGTGGCCGGCCAGCGCCGCGGTGATTTCGGCGACGGTGTCGTGGGCATAACACTCGTCGATCCACTCGCGTTGCGCGGCAAGCGGGCTCGGTGGCGGTTCGACCGCGTGGCGCTGCAGTGCCTCGGCGACCCCGTCGGCGACGATCGTCGCGGTGAAGTCGCCCAACGCGTCGTGCGGTACGAAGTGGTCGGCGAAGCCCAGCGCGATGGCATCCGCGCCGGAGAACGGTGCGCCCGTCAGCGCCGCATGCAGGCCCAGGTGACCGGGTGCACGCGACAACAGATAGGTGCCGCCCACATCGGGGATGAAGCCGATACCCACTTCGGGCATCGCCATCTTCGTGGTGTCGGTGACCACACGCGTGTTGGCGTGCGCGCCCACCCCGACGCCGCCGCCCATCACGATGCCGTCCATCAAGGACACGTACGGCTTGCCGAACGCACCGATCTGGGCATTGAGCAGGTACTCGTCGTGCCAGAAGCGCCGCGCGTCGGCGCCGTCGGCTTTGGCGCTGTGATAGATCGCGACCACGTCTCCGCCTGCGCATAGCCCGCGCTCCCCGGCCCCCGACAGCACCACGGCACGCACTGACGGATCATCAGCCCAGGTGGATAGCGCCGTCGTCATCGCGGTCACCATCGGCAGGGTCAGGGAGTTGATCGCCTGCGGACGGTTCAGGGTCAGCAGCCCGACCCCGCTATCGACGCGGGCCAGTACCTCGTCAGATTCACCTGTCACGCCTTCGCAATGTAGATCCCTACCCGCGGTCGTCCATCCGCGGGTAAGGTTTGGCGGAAGAACGGCCGGACGCCGGGAACTCCGGCGGGCCGCGGATCGTTGATCAGTTGTTCGCACATCTTCGTGTCAGAGCACAAGACAGCATTAGAGAGGATCGGGAAGGTGCGGGAGACCAGCAACCCGGTATTTCGTTCGTTGCCCAAACAGGGCGGTTACGCGCAGTTCGGAACCGGCTTCGGTCAGGCCACCGCCGGCGCAGCCCAGCAGATGACCCCGGGTTATCCCGGCCTGCAGGGCCCGCAGACCGACTATCGGCGGGAGGTCAGTCGCCCGCTCACCATCGACGACGTCGTCACCAAGACCGGTATCACGCTGGGGGTGCTCAGCGTCGCCGCGATCGTGTCCTTCTTCCTGGTGTCGGCCAACCAGGCGCTTGCCGGCCCGCTGACCTTCATCGGCGCGTTCGGCGGGCTGGCGCTGGTCATGGTCGGCATGTTCGCCCGCAAGCAGGACAGCAAGGCGCTGGTGCTCAGCTACGCGGTGCTCGAGGGGCTGTTCCTGGGCGCCATCTCGTTCGTGCTGACCGCGGTCACGGTGGGGACCAGCAATGCCGGCTCGATGATCGGTCAGGCCGTGATGGGCACCTTCGGGGTGTTCGGCGGCATGCTGGTGGTCTACAAGACCGGCGCCATCCGCGTTACCCCGAAGTTCACCCGGATGCTGGTGGGCGCGATGTTCGGGGTGCTGGCCCTGATGATCGGCAACCTGGTGCTGTCGCTGTTCGGCGTCAGTGGTGGTGAGGGTCTGGGCCTGCGCAGCGGCGGGACCCTGTCGATCGTGTTCTCGCTGGTGTGCATCGGCATCGCCGCGTTCAGCTTCCTGATCGACTTCGACGCGGCGGATCAGCTGATCCGGGCCGGGGCGCCGGAGAAGGCGGCCTGGGGTATCGCACTCGGTCTGACCGTGACGCTGGTCTGGCTGTACCTGGAGATCCTGCGCCTGCTCAGCTACTTCCAGAACGAGTGACCTTCGTCTTTCCCCGTTGACTCTGCGCTGAGGGCGCAAAAGTGCGAGTAGCACCTGCCCTCAGCGCAGAGTCATTTCTGCTGTGGCTGACGGCCCGCGGTTCGGCGATCGGCCTGTCACCCTCTGGGCATGGCGGAGCCCTTCATCGGCAGTGAGGCGTTGGCGACCTGGGCAGGCGGGGCAGTATCGGGCAGGCGGTCGCCAGGCTCGACGCGTTGGCGCATGCCACCGGCCTCAAGGTCGAGCAGGTGGCGGATCTCGTCGCCCGGCATCGGCACACCCGCGGCCTGCGGCAATTGGAAGCTGCCCTCGATCTCGTCGACGCCGGAGCGCAGTCGCTGAAGGAGTCCTGGCTGCGGCTGCTGTTGATCAATGACGGCTACCCGAATACTTCCTGGACATGGGGTGGCAGGACCTCATGCTCACGGTCGAATACGACGGCGAACAACACCGCACCAGCCGCCCCCGGTTCGTCAAGGACGCCGAACGCCTCGAGTACATCCAGCAGGTCGGCTGGACGCATATCAGAGTGCTCGCCGAGCACCGGGGCTGCGACGTGATTCGCCGCGTCAGGCGTGCTTGGGACGCCCCAAGACGGCAACGGAGAAATTAGGAGAGGCGCTCCACCACCATCGCCATGCCCTGGCCGCCGCCCACACACATGGTCTCCACGCCGAAGGTCTTGTCGTGGGTGGCCAGGTTGTTCAGCAGGGTGGCGGTGATGCGGGCGCCGGTCATGCCGAACGGGTGGCCCAGGGCGATCGCACCGCCGGACACGTTCAGCTTGTCCTCGTCGATACCGAGCTCGCGGGCCGAGCCGAGCACCTGCACGGCGAAGGCCTCGTTGATCTCGAACAGGTCGATGTCGGAGACCGACATCTTGGCGTTGGCCAGTGCCTTCTTAACCGCCTCGATCGGGCCCAGGCCCATGATCTCCGGCGACAGGCCCGACACCCCAGTGGACACGATCCGGGCCAGCGGCTTGAGGCCCAGCTGCTTGGCCTTGGTGTCGCTGGTGATGACCACCGCGGCCGCGCCGTCATTCAGCGGGCAGGCGTTGCCGGCGGTCACCGTGCCGTTCTCCCGGAATACCGGCTTGAGCTGGCTGATCTTCTCGTAGGTGGTGCCGGCGCGCGGGCCGTCGTCGGTGCTGACCACGGTGCCGTCCGGCAGCGTGACCGGGGAGATCTCGCGGGCGAAGAAGCCGCTCTTGATGGCTTCCTCGGCCCGGTTCTGGCTGCGCACGCCCCAGTGGTCCTGGTCTTCGCGGCTGATCCCGGTGTGCAGCACGACGTTCTCGGCGGTCTGGCCCATCGCGATGTAGATGTCCGGCAGGTTGCCGTCGGCGCGCGGGTCATGCCACTCGGTAGCGCCGGCCGCGGCGGCCTCGGTGCGAGCCACCGCGTCGTTGAACAGCGGATTCTTGCTGTTCGGGGCGCCATCGGCGGCGCCGATACCGAACTGGGAAACGGTCTCCACCCCAGCGGAGATGAAGGCGTCGCCCTCGCCGGCCTTGATCGCATGGAACGCCATCCGGGTGGTCTGCAGCGACGACGAGCAGTAGCGGTTCACCGTGGTGCCCGGCAGGAAGTCGTAGCCGAGCAGCACCGAGACGACGCGCGCGATGTTGTAGCCGGCCGCGCCGCCGGGCTGGCCGCAGCCCATCATCAGGTCGTCGATCTGGTGCGGGTTCAGCTCGGGCACCTTGTCCAGCGCGGCGCGCACCATCTGGGCGGCCAGGTCATCGGGCCGCATGGTGACCAGCGATCCCTTGCCGGCCCGGCCGATCGGCGAACGAGCAGTTGAGACGATGACAGCTTCGGGCACTTCTGGCTCCTCTGGTCGGGTACTCCAGGGAAATCTAGTCCGCTCAGGCCATCACGCGTGAATCGGCCTCGTCCAGCGCGGCGCACAGTGCCGGGATCAGTTGACTCGCCGCCAGCGCATAACCCGCCGCCGACGGGTGGTACTGGTCGGGGGCGAACAGCAAGCCGGGGGAGTTGCGAAACGCCGGCGTGCGCAAGTCGGCGAACGGGACGGCGATACCGCCGGCGGCCTTGACCGCCTGGGTCTGGGCCCGGGCCAGCTGCCGCGCCCGGGTGTGCGCGACCCAGCGCAGCGGTTGGGGGATCACGCTGATCACCGAGAAATCGGGGCAGGTGCCGACGACCACCACCGCACCGCTGCAGCGCAGCCGCCTTACCGCCGCGTGCAGCCGCTGCGCCGCGCCGGCGATCCCGTTGAGCGTGGTGACGTCGTTCGCGCCGATCATGATCACCGCCGCGTCCGGTGGCGGCCCGGCGACGAACATCGCGTCGACTTGCCCGGCGAGGCCCTTGGAGGTGGCGCCCACGATCGCCTTGGTGCTCAGCCGAACCCGTTTACCGGTCCGCTCCGCCAGCGCCCTGGCGATCAGCGCGCCGGGGACCTCCTCGGCCGAACAGCAGCCGTAGCCGGTCCCGGTCGAGTCGCCGAACATCATCAGGTGCAGATCGACGCCCAGGCCACGCTGAAAGCGCTGCACGGTGGTCTCGCCAGCAACGTATATGCCATCGGCGCGCGGTGGGATCTGGCATGCCCTAGGGATGGTTTGGCGGGCCAGGTCGGCCTGACCGGCCAACAGATTGCGCACACCCAGGTAGAGGGTTCCGCTGGAGGCGAGCGCTCCGGCGGTGGCCAGCGTGATCGCCGACCGCCGCGCCACCCGGATCCCCATGCCGCAAGTTTAGGCGAGCAAGCACCCCGGGGACCGGGTGTAGCAAACACAAATGATCACGATGCGGACCCGAAGCCGTATCGGAACGACTCTTAGGATCTCTTCACAAACGCGGCCGTGTGACGATACGAGCTACCGCGTTGGCTGTGCCGTCCGGGGCCGGCTGGAGGGAGTGTGCACCATGACCGCGCCCAGCAAGATTGCCAGCTCGCCGCGCACATTCAGCGGTCTGCGGCCCGGACCGCGAACCCACCGCTTCCCCCGCAATGACGGCCTGCCCGTCGAGGTCGTCGAGGACCCTCCCAGCGTCGAAGGACGGCTGGCGTGGCTGGCGGCCCGGCCCACGATCCGGACGGTGCTCTCGGTCGGCAGCTACCTTCCGCGCATGCCGTGGCCGTTCGGCCTGCTGGACTTCGCCGCCAAGGCGGTGCTGCCGGCGCCGGGTACCGTGCGCGCCACCATCCGGCTGCCGCGCTGCACCGCCCAGATGGTGCGGGCCGCCGGTGTTTTGCCGCCCGACGGCACCCGCCGGGTGGTGCTGTACATGCACGGCGGGGCCTTTCTGACCTGCGGGGCCAACACCCACGGCCGGCTGGTCACCAAGCTGTCGAAGTACGCCGACAGCCCGGTGTTGGTGGTCGAGTACCGGATGATCCCCAAGCACTCCATCGCCGACGCGATCGACGACTGCTACGACGCCTACCGGTGGCTGCGCCGCCAGGGCTACACACCGGACCAGATCGTGCTGGCCGGCGACTCAGCCGGCGGCTACCTGTCGCTGGCGCTGGCGGAAAAGCTGTTGGAGCAGGGCGACGAAGCCCCGGCGGCGATCGTCGCGATGTCGCCGCTGCTGGAGATCGCCAAGGAAGCCAAGAAGGCCCACCGGAACATCCACGTCGATGCGATGTTCCCGCCCAAGGCGTTCGACGCGTTCGTCGAGCTGATCGAAGATGCGGCACGGCGGGACCGCGTCCACGGCGGTGACATCCTCGAACCACTGCAGCACGTCAAGCCGGGGCTGCCGCGCACCCTGATCCACGTCTCCGGCTCCGAAGTGCTGCTGCACGACGCGCGGTTGGGCGCCAAGGTGCTGGCCGCAGCCGGCGTCCCGGTCGAACTGCGGGTGTGGCCCGGCCAGATCCACGTCTTCCAGATCACCGCACCGTTCGTGCCGGAGGCCACCCGGTCGCTGCGCCAGATCGGCGAATACATCCGCGAAGCCACCGGCTGACCCGGAGGGACCAACAACCTGAGACGATGGCAGACATGCGGATAGCGCGCCACATCAGTGATCTCATCGGCAACACCCCCCTGGTCGAGCTGGGTTCGATCGTTCCCGCCGGCGCGGGACGGGTGGTGGCCAAGATCGAATACCTCAACCCGGGCGCGAGCTCCAAGGACCGCATCGCGGTGAAGATGATCGACGCGGCCGAGGCCAGCGGGGCGCTCAAGCCCGGCGGCACCATCGTCGAACCCACCTCCGGCAACACCGGTGTCGGCTTGGCGCTGGTCGCGCAGCGCCGCGGCTACAAGTGCGTATTCGTCTGCCCGGACAAGGTCAGCGAGGACAAGCAGAACGTGTTGCGGGCCTACGGCGCCGAGGTCGTGGTGTGCCCGACTGCGGTGCCGCCCGACGATCCGGCCAGCTACTACAGCGTGTCCAACCGGCTGGTCGAAGAGATCGACGGCGCCTGGAAGCCCGACCAGTACTCCAACCCGGCCGGCCCGGAGAGTCACTACGAGACCACCGGTCCGGAGGTCTGGGCCGACACCGACGGCCAGGTCACCCACTTCGTCGCCGGGATCGGCACCGGCGGCACCATCACCGGCACCGGCCGCTACCTCAAGGAGGTGTCGGGCGGCCGGGTGCGGATCATCGGCGCCGACCCGGAAGGCTCGGTGTACTCCGGCGGTACCGGGCGGCCGTATCTGGTGGAAGGCGTCGGTGAGGACTTCTGGCCGGCCGCCTACGACCCGAGCATCCCTGACGAGATCATCGCGGTGTCCGACGCCGACTCGTTCGACATGACCCGGCGCCTGGCCCGCGAGGAAGCGCTGCTGGTCGGCGGGTCCTGCGGAATGGCCGTGGTGGCCGCGGTGGAAGCGGCCGTCAAAGCCGGGCCCGATGCGCTCGTGGTGGTGCTGTTGCCGGACGGCGGCCGCGGCTACATGTCGAAGATCTTCAACGACGCCTGGATGTCGTCCTACGGGTTCCTGCGCTCCCGGCTGGACGGCTCGACCGTGCAGCCCACCGTCGCCGACGTGCTGCGCGCCAAGTCCGGGGTGTTGCCGGACCTGGTGCACACCCACCCGTCGGAGACCCTGCGCGACGCCATCGGGATCCTGCGGGAGTACGGAGTGTCGCAGATGCCCGTCGTCGGCGCCGAGCCACCGGTGATGGCGGGGGAGGTGGCCGGCAGCGTGTCCGAGCGCGAACTGCTCTCGGCGGTCTTCGAAGGCCGCGCCAAGCTGGCCGACGCGGTGTCGCAGCACATGGGTCCGCCGCTGCCGCTGATCGGCTCGGGTGAAGTGGTCGGCGTCGCCGCCACCACGCTGCGAGAGGTGGACGCGGTGATGGTGGTCGAAGACGGCAAGCCGGTCGGGGTCATCACCCGCCACGACCTGTTGGGTTTCCTCTCCGACGGGCCGCGTCGCAGGTAGCCACGGCGAGGGTGCCTTGCGGTAGCGTGGCAATCCGCACCAATCGATTCGCCAGAAGGGTTGCCCATGACTGACTTCCCGCAGCCGCCCCAGGGCAATTACCCGCCCCCGCCCGGCGACTACCCCCCCCCGGTAACTACCCGCCGCCGCCGCCCGGCAACTACCCGCCCCCGCCGCCGGGATACGCCTCGGCCGGAAGCCCGGTCGGCCAGCTTCCGCAGGAGGCCTACACGTCGTGGCTGACCCGGGTGGGCGCCTACTTCATCGACTTCATCCCCATCCTGGTGCTCTACGGAATCCCGTCGATGATCGCCGGATCTACGGCGAAGAAGGAGTGCATCACCACGTCGACGGGGTTCGCCTGCACCGTCAGCCCGTCCGGCGCCGGCGCGATGCTGATGTTCGTCGGTTGGGTGGCGGCGCTCGGTTACGGAATCTGGAACTTCGGTTACCGGCAAGGGGTCACCGGGTCGAGCATCGGCAAATCGGTGATGAAGTTCAAGGTCGTCTCCGAGGCCACCGGCCAGCCGATCGGGTTCGGCATGTCGGTCGTGCGGCAGCTGGCTCACATCATCGACGGCGCCATCTTGTGTATCGGCTACCTGTTCCCGCTCTGGGACGCCAAACGGCAGACGCTCGCCGACAAGATCATGACCACCGTCTGCCTGCCGATCCGGTGAGCCAGGGTCAAGGACACGGCCTAAAGGGCCTGTCCACCAAGGCGATCCACGCCGGATTCCGTCCCGACCCGGCGACCGGCGCGGTCAACGCCCCGATCTACGCCAGTAGCACCTTCGCCCAGGACGGTGTCGGCGGCCTGCGCGGCGGGTACGAGTACGCGCGCACCGGAAACCCGACCCGGGCCGCGCTGGAGACCGCTCTGGCCGCGGTCGAGCACGGCAGTTTCGGACGCGCGTTCTCCTCCGGGATGGCCGCGACGGACTGCGCGCTGCGGGCGATGCTGCGCCCGGGCGACCACCTGATCATCCCGGACGATGCCTATGGGGGCACCTTCCGGCTGATCGACAAGGTGTTCACCCACTGGGGTGTGGCCCACACCCCGGTCGCGTTGGCCGACCTGGACGCGGTGCGCGCCGCGCTCACCGACAAGACCCGGCTGATCTGGGTGGAGACCCCCACCAACCCGTTGTTGTCGATCAGTGACATCGAAGGCATTGCGGCAATCGGTCGCAACTCCGGCGCAAAGGTGCTGGTGGACAACACCTTCGCTTCGCCGGCGCTGCAACAGCCGCTGACGCTGGGCGCCGACGTGGTGCTGCATTCGACCACCAAATACATCGGCGGTCACTCCGACGTGGTCGGCGGCGCGCTGATCACCGACGACGAGGAACTCGACGCCGCCTTCGCGTTCCTGCAGAACGGCGCCGGCGCGGTGCCCGGTGAGGAACTCCGCCACCGCGGTCGCATTCTCGCTGTGCCGCTGCATCCGCAGCACCAGCGTCTTGAGGCCCCGCAGGGTCAGGTAGGCGTCGAAGGGGCCGGGCACCGCGCCGGCGCCGTTCTGCAGGAACGCGAAGGCGGCGTCGAGTTCCTCGTCGTCGGTGATCAGCGCGCC
>NZ_LZJK01000109.1 GCF_001667945.1 Mycolicibacter sinensis
GGGGTGGAGAGCACCTGCAGCGGCGAATCGCAGGTGCCGACGCCGATGACGCACACCGTCGGATCATCGCCGGCGTCGAAGCCCAGTGGCTGCAGGAAGAGATCGGCCGCGGTCTGCGCGAAGGCCGCCGACGGCGTCGGCAACATCGTGCCGCCGACGAAGATCGCGGTGTCCGACAGCAGGGCCACCCGGGCGAATGTCGTTTGGACGACCGGAGCTGCGGCGACGCCGGCGGCGATCACGCTCGCGGCGGCGAGCGGGGCGAAAGCTTTGGTTACGTTCATTCCGACACACCTAGTTTTTATGTAAGAGCCGGCCGACAGGACATGAAAAGCCGATAATGGCATTCTCGCATGACGAGAGTCAACGGCGCCGCGGTGGTAGGAGCCCGGAACAGCGGCCGTCCCAGATGGCAGTCCATTGACTTCTGTCCGGCGTCGCTGCCATGATCGCCCTCAGGAATTCTTTAGCTTCTGCGGTGAAGGGGACGCCCCGTGATGCTGACCAAGGCCTTGACGCCGATTGCGATTGCCAGCACCGTCGCGGGCGGGGTGCTCACCGCGCCGGCGGTCCACGCCACCTATACCGACGTCAACCTGCTCGCCGATACCGCGTTCTTCATCGGCCCGACCACCTTGTCCACGCCGTCACCGACCTTCGCCCAGACCGCGGCCGATCTCTTCCTGCAGCCACTGGGCTTCGACGCCGGCGATGATCCGACGGTGTGCGTCATCGGCGTCGGCACCTGCGATTCGCCGCTGCAGGTGCTCTCCACCCCGCAACTCATCCTGCAGGGCCACAGCAGCTTCGTCGGGGCCGCCGAGATCGTGCGGGCGGTGCACGCCGAACTCGATGCCAACCCCGACGCCTACGATGCCGAAAACCCGCTGTGGATCTTCGGCTACTCGCAAGGGGCCACGGCCGGGTCGATCGCGATGGCGC
>NZ_LZJK01000110.1 GCF_001667945.1 Mycolicibacter sinensis
GTGCGGCCAGGTCCACCACCATGGTCAACCCGCCACCTGGTGTCTCCGTCGCCGAGATGGTGCCCCCCATCGCCTCGGTGAAACCCCGTGCCACCGAGAGTCCCAGCCCCACACCGCTGGTGTTGTCGCGATCGCCGAGGCGCTGGAAGGGGTCGAACACGTGTAACTCGCCGCCGCGGGGCAGCCCGCGGCCCTCGTCGGCGACGTTGAGCAGAACCCGGTCGCCGAGTTGACACGCGGTGACCCGCACCGGGCCCTCCGGCGCATAACGCAGGGCATTATCCAGCAGGTTGGCCAGCACCCGCTCCAACAGTCCCGGGTCGGCCAGCGCCACCGCATCGCCGACATCGACTCTGACTCGGTCGATGCCCGAACGGAAGAAGCCGGTCTTGCCCCGGCCGATGCTGACCAGCGCTCGTTGCACGGCTTCCTCCAGATACACCCGGCCCAGTTCGGGGTGCACCACCCCGGCGGCCAGCCGGGATGAGTCAAGCAGATTGCCCACCAGGGCGGTGAGCTGGTCGATCGACTCCTCAACGGTGGCAAGCAGTTCGGTGGTGTCTTGCGGTGAGAACCAGACGTCGTCGGCGCGCAGGCTCGACACCGCCGCTTTGGCTGCCGCCAGCGGGGTACGCAGATCGTGACTGACCGCCGACAGCAGCGAGCGGCGCAGTTCGTCGGCCCGCATGACGGCCTCGGCGCGGTTGGCCTCTGCGGTCAACTCGCGCTGCCGGATCAATCCGGCCGCCTGCTTGGCCACCGCGGACAGTACCCGGCGATCACGGGCTGCCAACTGTTTTCCGGCGAGAAGCATCCAGAACTCGTCGTCACCGACTTCGATTGCGGTGTCGGCGGACTCGACCGTCGTACACGGCTCGTTTCCGGCCGCGGCGACGACCGCCTCGCCGGCCTTCTGACCGTCTAAGGTGCGCACTCGCAGGATGCTCACCGCGCGCAGGGCGTAGGTCTCTCGGACGCGTTCCAGTAGCGTCTCCGGGTCTGCGCCCCGCAACACCGACCCGGCGAACAGGGCCAGTAGCTCCGCTTCACCCGAGGCGCGGCCGGCTTCCCTGGCGCGTTCGGCGGCGCGGTCCACCAACCCCGAGACCGCGACCGCGACCAGCAGCAGCACGATTTCGGTGATCGCCGAATCGGTTTCGGCGATGGTGAAACTGTGTCGGGGGTCGATCAGGAAGTAGTTGAGCAGCAGGCCCGAGACCACAGCCGACAGCATTGCGGGGGCGACGCCGCCGAGGAGGGCGACCACCAGCACGCCGACGAAGAACAGCGCGCTCTCTCCGCCTAGGCGCAGCACCGGATCCAGCCATGCGGTTGTGATCCAGCAGACTAGCGACGGCACGAGCACCGCCGCTAGCCATGGCAGCACACGGCGTTGCCGAGCCGAGAGCGCTCCGCCGCGAAAGCCTTGCCCGGACTCTTCATGAGTCACTATGTGGACATCGATCTTCCCGGACAGCCGCACCACCGTCGCACCGATACCCTCGTCGAGCAAACGTGCCCAGCGGGACCGCCGCGACGTCCCGATCACCAGCTGGGTGGCGTTGACGTCCCGGGCGAAATCCAACAGCGCGGTCGGCACATCGTCGCCGACGACGACGTGCAGCGAGACGCCGAGGCTGGCCGCCAACTCGCGGATCTTGCCGATCCGGGCATCGGGCAAGGGCGAGCGCCCGTCACCGCGCAGCACGTGCAGCGCCAGCAACTCGGCGCTGGACTTCGACGCGATCCGCGAGGCTCGGCGGACCAGTGTCTCGGACTCCGGGCC
>NZ_LZJK01000111.1 GCF_001667945.1 Mycolicibacter sinensis
GGAGGCGGGCAAGCACCCCGACAGCGACGAACTCGACTTCCCGCCGCGCTACCGGGTCGGCGCGGACAGCACGCTGAGCACCGACTACGAGCTGGTGGAACTCCCTCGCACCGGCACCGTCTACACCGAGGTCAGCGTGCACCTGCCGGTCCCGGGTCTGCGGACGCCCTACTCGCTGGTGATCGTCGAGCTCGATGACGTCGCGGTCCGGGCCCTGGTGAAGGTGACCGGAGCCCCGGCCGGCAGCGCCTGGATCGGCGACCGCGGCCGGCTGGTGCTGCGCCGGATCGCGGTGCGCTCCGGGGTGCCCGACTACGGCTACGCCTTCGAGCCGTTCGACCCGGCGGATCAACCGGAGGCGGTCGCATGAGACGCGTGGCGATTGTCGGCGCCGGGATGACGCCATTCCGGGAGCATTTCGCGCTGGGCATCAAGGACCTGTTGCCGATGGCTTTCGCCGAGTGCGCCGCGACCGTCGACAAGGGACTGGCCAAGACCGATGTCCAGGCGGCCTGGTTCGGGGCGCTGGGCACCACCGACGGCTTTCCGTCCGGGATCCTGGCCGACACACTGGGGCTGCCGGACCTGCCCGTCACCCGGGTGGAGAACTCCTGCGCCACCGGCAACGACGCGGTCCGCAACGCACTGTTCGCGGTAGCCTCCGGCGCGCTCGACGTCGCCCTGGTCATCGGCGCGGACAAACTCCGTGAGATCGCCACCAAGGACATGCTGTGGGCCTGGGAGGGGGCGGTGGGCAACATGGCGTGGGACTATCCGCTCGGCTTGGTGGCCCCCGCCGGTTTCGCCTTGCATCTGCAGCGCTATCTGCACGAATCGCCCGCCACCCGGGAACATCTGGCGATGGTGGCGGTGAAGAACCACCGGCACGGAGTGGCCAACCCCAAGGCTCGGCTGCGCTTCGAGATCACCCTGGAACAAGCCCTCGAAGCCCCCATGGTGGTGTCGCCGTTCGGCGTCTATGACTGCGCGCCGCAGAGCGACGGCGCGGCCGCTTTGGTGCTCGCCGCCGAAGACGTGGTCGACCGCTTCACCGATCGACCGGTGTGGATTCGCGGGGTCGGGCTGGGCCTGGACTCGGTGATGCACCAGCACAAGCGCGACATGACGACGTTTCCGGCGACGGTGCGCGCCGCCAAGCAGGCGTTCGCCATGGCCGGATTGACGCCGGCCGACATCGACGTCGCCGAAGTGCACGACTATTTCACCGGGGTGGAACTGATCAGCTACGAAGATCTCGGGTTCGCGGAACGGTTCGAGGCTTACAAACTGCTGGAAACCGGGGTGACCAGCGTCGGGGGCGCGCTGCCGGTGAACCCCAGTGGCGGTTTGAAATGCAAAGGCCACCCCCCGGGTGCCACCGGTGTGGCACAGTGCGTAGAACTCTTCGAGCAGTTGCGCGGTACGGCGGTCAATCAGGTCGATGGCGCCCGGATCGGCTTGGCGCACAACATCGGCGGTCCGACTGCGGTATCGGCGGTCACCATCGTGGAAGGGGGCGGCGATGGATCACGCTGACGGCAGGGTGACGGCGGGGTAATGGTTCTCGGGGCGACCGCAGATCCACCGTTGGGACGACAAGTCGACGACTCGGACCAGCGGGGTTCCACCGCGCGGAGACGTCGGGCCGTCGGTCAGCGCCGGGAGCAGCCGGCCTACCTGCGGCCCCTGGTCGGGCTGGTGACGATCGTGACGATCGCGGTGGTCGTCGGGCTGGCGATCGGCTTGTTCCGCGGCAGCTTCACCGGCACGGTGCCGGTCACGGTGGTCTCGCAGCGGGCCGGTCTGGTGATGTATCCCGACGCCAAGGTCAAACTGCGCGGGGTTCAGGTGGGCAAGGTCGGGGCCATCGATCCTCAACCGGACGGCACCGCGGTCCTGCGGCTGGAGATGCAACCGGAGCAACTGCGGTTGATTCCGGCGAACGTCACCGCCCGGATCGCCTCCTCGACCGTGTTCGGCGCTAAGTCGGTCGAGTTGGTGGCGCCGCCGGATCCGGATGCAACCAGGCTGCATGCCGGCCAGGTGCTGGCGGGCGAGCATGTCACCGTCGAGATCAACACGGTGTTCCAGCAACTGGTGCGGGTGTTGGACAAGATCGATCCGAAGAAGCTGAACGAGACCCTGAGTGCGGTCTCGACCGCGTTCAACGGACGCGGGCAGAAGTTGGGGCAGGCGCTCACCGACTTCGACAAGCTGCTGGCCGAGATCGAGCCCAGCCTGGGCACCCTGGAACACGAGGCCGCCACCATGGCACCGGTGTTCCGGTCTTACGCCGACGCGGCGCCCGATCTCACCGCCGCGCTGGGCGCCACCAACACCATGAGTGAGAGCATCGTGGCCGAGCAGAACAGCCTGGACACCTTCCTGATGGCCGCGATCGGTCTTGCCGATACCGGCAACGAGGTGCTGGGCGAGAACCGGCAGGCCCTGACCGACCTGACGCACGTGCTGGAGCCGACCGCGCAACTGTTGGATAAATACCACGAGGAACTCGGCTGCTCGATCGGCGGCTTGGTGCCGTTCGCCAAGTCCGTGCCGTTCCATGTGCCCGGCATCATCATCACGGCCAGCTTCACCTTGGCCAAGGAACGCTACCGCTACCCCGATCATCTGCCGAAGGTGGCGGCCCGCTCCGACCGTTCCTACTGCACCGAACTGGGCCTGCCCGACGTACCGCCGGAATACCGGGTGCCCGCGTTGATCGCCGACACCGGAGCGAACCCGTACGAATACGGCAACCAGGGCATCCTGCTCAACTCCGATGGCCTCAAGCAGGCGCTGTTCGGACCGATCGGTGGGCCGCCTCGCAACAGCGCCCAGGTGGGGATGCCGGGATGAGAAGAGAACTGGGACCCCTGGTCAAGTTCGGCATCTACGCCGCGGTGATGGTGCTGGCCACGATATTTCTGTTCGCGATCTTCGCCGAGGTCCGGACCGGACCGACGGCGGGCTACCAGGCGGTCTTCTCCGACGCCTCCCGGCTCAAGGCCGGCGACAGCGTGCGGGTGGCCGGAGTCCGGGTCGGCACGGTCGGTCGCGTCTCCCTGCGTCCGGACGGCACGGTGCTGGTCAAATTCCGGGCCGACCGGAACATTCCGCTCACCACCGGCACACAGGCCTCGGTGCGTTACCTGAACCTGGTCGGTGACCGCTATCTGGAACTGACGGACGGGCCGGGCTCGACCCGGCTGTTGCCGGTGGGTTCGGAGATCCCGCTGGAGCGGACTGCGCCCGCACTGGATCTGGACCTGTTGCTCAACGGCCTCAAGCCGGTGATCCGTGGACTCAATCCCACCGACGTCAACTCGCTCACGGCCTCGTTGATCCAGATCATGCAGGGCCAAGGCGGCACCATCGACTCACTGATGTCGCGGACGTCGTCGTTCTCGACCTCCCTGGCCGACAACAACCAGGTGATCGAGTCCCTGATCGACCAACTGCGCACGACGCTGGCCACTTTGTCCAACGGCGACAAGCGGTTCTCCGGGGCGATCGACCGGCTCGGCAAGCTGGTCGCCGGGCTGGCGGCCGACCGCGACCCGATCGGGACCGCGGTGACGGCACTGGACCGCGGCACGGCGTCGCTGGCCGATCTGCTCGGCAACGCGCGGGATCCGTTGACCCACACCATCACTCAGGTCGATCGGTTGACCACCGCGATCAACGCCGACCTGGCCGGCCTGGACATGTCGTTGCAGAAGGCGCCGGAGAACTACCGCAAGGCCATCCGGCTCGGCGCTTACGGCGGGTTCATCCAGTACTACCTCTGCGCGGTCCAGATCCGGGTCAGCGACACCCAGGGACGCACCGCGGTGTTCCCGTGGATCAAAGCGGAGGAGGGCCGATGCAGCGACACCGAGTGAGCAGCACGCTGCCCGGTCCCGCGCCGGCACGGCGGGGGGCCCGCTGATGCTGAAGTATCGCGGCGGCCATCTGAGCAGGATGGGCTTGATCGGCATTGTGGTCGTGGCCTTCGTGGTCGCGATCGGGCTGCAGCCCGAGCAGTTGATCCAGTGGGCCACCTGCGTGCGCTACCAGGCCCGGTTCGCCGAAGCCGGTGGCCTGAGCACCGGTGCCGACGTCACGCTGTCGGGGATCAAGGTCGGCTCGGTCACCGATGTCGCCCTCGACAACGGCGACGCATTGGTGACGTTCACCTTGGCCGGCAAGTACCCGCTGGGATCGCAGACCACCGCGCACATCCGCACCGGGTCGCTGCTCGGCGAGCGAGTGCTGACCGTGGAGCCGGCCGGCAGCGGCAAGATGCGTCCGCTCGAGGCCATCCCGCTCACGCGTACGTCGTCGCCGTACTCATTGGTCGACGTCGTCGGCGAACTGACCTCCAATACCGCCGGCACCGACACCGAGTCGCTGAACCGGTCGCTGGACACCCTCTCGGACACCATCGACCAGATTGCTCCGCAGTTGGGGCCGACGTTCGACGGACTGAGCCGGCTGTCCCGGGCGGTGAACAGCCGCAACGAAGGCCTTGCCGACCTGCTGAAGTCGGCCGCGGATCTCACCGGTGTGCTCTCCGAACGCAGCAAGCAGATCAATTCGCTGATCCTGGACGCCGACAGCCTTGTCGAAGTGCTCAACACCCGACGGCAAGCAATCGTCAACCTACTGGTGAGCACGTCGGCGGTGTCGCGGCAGCTGTCCGAACTGGTCGCCCAGAACAACGAACAGCTCAAACCGACGCTCGACAAGATCATCGAGCTGAACAAGATCCTGGAGAAGAACCGGGACAACCTCGCCAAGGCGCTGCCCGGCCTGGCGAAATACGAACTCACCCAAGGCGAGACGGTGTCCAACGGGGCCTACTACAGCGCTTACGTGCCGAACATCTTCCTGCCGCAGCTGCTTCAGCCGTTCATGGACTACATCTTTGGCTTCCGGCGCGGCGTCGATGCTGGGCAACCGCCGGACAATGCCGGGCCGCGTGCCGAACTGCCGTTCCCGATCAACGGGATTCCGCAACCAGGAGACTTGCCGCCCCGATGAAGACTCGTAAACCTCTGCAGATGGCGGCGGCCGCCCTCGTGGCACTGCTGCTGCTGGCGGGTGCGGGCATCCTGGTCCGCCAAACCATCTTGAAACCGACCCGGATCACCGCGTACTTCTCCTCGGCGACCGCGATCTATCCCGGTGACGAGGTCCGGGTCGCCGGGGTGAAGGTCGGCACCATCGACCGCATCGAACCGCAGGGTACGCAGGCGAAATTCACCCTGCGGGTCGACCGCAAGGTGCCGGTCCCGGCCGACGCGAAAGCTGTCATCGTCGCGCCCAACCTGGTGGCGGCGCGGTTCGTTCAGTTGACGCCCGCCTACCATCGCGGTGACGGACCGACCTTGCCTGATGGCGCAGTGATCCCGCGAGAGCACACCGCGGTCCCGGTCGAGTGGGACGAGGTCAAGACCCAGTTGAATCGGCTTGCCGCCGAATTGGGGCCGCGCAGCGGCGTCTCGGGAACATCGGCGTCGCGCTTCATCGACAGTGCGGCCAACGCGATGGACGGCAACGGCGCCAAGCTGCGTGAGACGTTGGCGCAGCTGTCCGGCATGGCCCGGATCTTCGCCGAGGGTAGCGGCAACATCGTCGACATCATCTCGGGCCTGCAGACCTTCGTGACTGCGCTGCGCGACAGCGATCAGCAGATCGTGGTGTTCGAATCCCGGCTCGCCACCTTGACGAGCGTGGTCAACGACAGCCGATCCAACTTGGATGCAGCTCTCACCGATTTCGCCGGCGCGATCGACACGGTGCGGGATTTCGTGGCGGGCAGCCGCGCCGAAACCGCCGAGGCGCTGAAGGGTGTGGCCAATGTCAGCCAGACGCTGGTTGATTCGAAGAACGCGATCCGCAACATCTTGCATATCACCCCGAACGCGATCGCCAATACGCTCAACATGTACAACGTGTCCAGCGGGACCCCGGTGGGTTCGTTCGCGTTTGCCAACTTCAGCAACCCGGTTCAAGCGATCTGCACGATGACCGGCGCGATCGGCAACGCGACGTCGACCGAGACCGGCAAGTTGTGCGAGCAATACCTCGGGCCGGCCCTGCGGCTGCTGAATTTCAACGGGCTCCCGTTGCCGATATCCCCATATCTGACCAAGGCGGCCAGCCCGGAGAAGTTGATCTACACCGACCCGGCGTTGATGCCGCACGCGGAGCACCCGGGCAACCTGCCCGAACAGGAGCCGTCGATCTCGGCCTACACCGGATTGCACGGTGACGTCCCCCCGCCCCCGGGCTGGACGGATCCGCTACAACCACGCGGCTCCTTGGCACCGGACGGACTGCCCGCCGCAGCGACACCGCCGCTGATCCCCGGGGTGCCGCTGCCGAGCCCGACCACGTTCGACGGAATGCTGCTGCCGGGCGGCCCGCCGCTACCCGGCCCGCCGCCCGGACCGCCGGGACCGCTGCCCGCAGAAGGGGGACCCACGCCATGATCGGTCTGCACTCACTGCGGCGTGGCGCGGCGGTCGCCTTCCTGGTCTGCTGCACTGCGACCGGCTGCGCCTTCGGTGGGCTCAACTCGATGGCTCTGCCGGGTGTTCAGGGCCGCGGAGCCGGGGCGCAGCATTTCACGGTCCAGCTGGCCAATGTCGGGACACTGGAATCCAATTCGCCGGTGATGCTCTCCGACGTGGTGATCGGCAGCGTCGGCAAGATGACCGTCAGCAACTGGCATGCCAACGTCGACATCGCAGTCAACCCCGGCGTCGAAGTCCCGGCCAATGCGGTGGCGACCGTCGGGCAGACCAGCCTGCTCGGTTCGATGCACCTAGCGCTCAATCCGCCGATCGGGCAGGCGCCGACGGGGCGGCTGATGTCGGGGGCCACCATCGGTTTGAGCGACTCGTCGACCTATCCGTCCACCGAGCAGACCCTCTCGTCGCTGGCGGTGCTGGTCAACGGGGGCGGGCTCGGTCAGATCGGTGACATCATCCACAACTTCAGCGCCTCCATGGCGGGACGCGAAGCCGACATTCGCGATCTGATCGTCCGGCTGGACAACTTCACCGGCGCGCTGGACCGGCAGCGGGACAATATCGTCGAGGCCATCGGCGAGATGAACCGGGCGGCCACGACTTTTGCCGGGCAGCGCGACACCATCAACCGTGCGCTGAACAAGATCCCCCCGGCCATCGACGTCTTGATCAGGGAGCGCCCCAAGTTCGTCACGGCGATGACCAAGCTGGGGCAGTTCAGCGACCTATCGGCCGGTCTGGTCAACGACTCCGGGCATCAACTGGTCTCCGACCTCATCCACATCGAACCGGCGTTGCGTTCGCTGGCCGACATCGGACCGGAGCTCAACTCGGCAGTGGCTTACGCCTCGGCCTTCCCCTACGGCCCCAACGCGATCGAGCGCGCCGTGCGGGGCGATTTCTTGAACCTGTTCGCCGTCTTCGACCTCACCAAACCGCGACTCAAGCGGGCCATGTTCGCCGGCACGCAGTGGGGCGACGAGGACGCAAAACTGGTTCCGGCGCCGGGTGATCCCTGGTACCTGAACTATTCCTACGATCCGCTGCAAGAGCCGATTCTGCGGTCATCGGGTCAGGCCCCGCCGGGAGCGGTGGCCTCGGGAGGCGGTGGCTAGATGCTGACACGCTTTGTCCGGATTCAGCTGATCCTGTTCCTGGTGGCGTCGGTGATCGGCGTGGCAGCCATGCTTTTCGGCTACATGCAGGTGCCGACCATGCTCGGGATCGGCCGGGTGGTGGTCAAGCTGGACCTGCCCGAAACCGGGGGGCTTTACCGATTCTCCAACGTCACCTACAACGGGGTGCAGGTCGGCACGGTCACCGATGTCGCGCTGACCGGCAACGGTGTGCGTGCCACGCTGTCGCTGGATCGGTCGCCGAAGATTCCGGCCGACCTGGTGGCCGCGGTCCGCAGCGTGTCGGCGATCGGCGAACAGTATGTCGACCTGCAGCCGCGCAGCGACGGCGGTCCGTACCTGCAGAACGGTTCGGTGATCGCGGCCTCCGACACCCAAGTGCCCCAACAGGTCGGTCCGATGCTCGATCAGGTCAGTGCCCTGGTCGACTCGATCCCGAAGGACAAGCTCAGCAATCTGCTCGACGAGACCTTCCAGGCGTTCGACGGTGCCGGCTACGACTTCCAGTCACTGCTCGACTCGGCGACCACCATCAGCGGCGACGCCAACCGGGTCTCGGACAAGGTACGCAGGCTGGTCGACGACGGTGCGCCACTGCTGGACTCCCAGGAACGAAGCACTGATGCGATCCGGACCTGGGCGCGCAGTATGGCCGGGATCTCCGAACAGGTAGCCGCCAACGACCCACAGCTGCGCGCGATCCTGCAACGCGGCCCCGGATTCGCCGACGAAGTCTCGGGCCTGATGCAGGATCTCAAGCCGACGCTGCCGATCCTGCTGGCCAACCTGCACACTCTCGGGCAGGTGCTGATGGTCTACAACCCATCGCTGGAGCAGTTGATGGTGCTGCTGCCCGGATACATTGCGGCCCAGCAGTCATTCGGTCTGCCCAAGAACAACCCGACCGGGCTGCCGCAGGGCGACTTCACGCTCACCTTCGGTGACCCGAATCCCTGCACCGTCGGGTTCCTGCCGCCGTCATCCTGGCGTTCGCCGGCCGACACGACCACGATCGACACCCCCGACGGTCTGTACTGCAAACTGCCGCAGGATTCACCGGTATCGGTGCGCGGCGCCCGCAACTTCCCCTGTATCGAGCACCCGGGCAAGCGCGCGCCGACCGTCGAACTCTGCGACGACCCCAAAGGGTTCGTCCCGATCGCGATGCGGCAGCACCTCACCGGCCCCGGGGCGTTCGACCCGAACCTGCTCAAGCAGGGCATCCCGGTCGATGACCGCGTCGACTTCAGTGACCGGCTCTTCGCTCCCGTCGTGGGCACCCCGCTGCCGCCGTGGGCCACCCCGTCGGGCACGCCGCCCGATTCCCCGCGGCCGGTGGTGCCGGCGCCGCCGCCGCCGTTCGCCGGGCACGACGGGAGTGCTGACCAGACGCCCTCGGTCGCCGTGGTGCCCTACGACCCGAACACCGGCAAGTACATGACCCCCGACGGGCGCTACGAGCAGCAAACCAACCTGGTGCCCGGTTCCGGACCCAAGTCGTGGACCGACTTGATGCCATCTTGAGTGCCGAAGGAGGACGTATGCGCGCACGTGAATTATTTGTCGCCACAGCGGCTTTCGGACTGGTCGTAGCGGCGACACCCGCACCGCCGGCGCAGGCGGGCCTGGGCTTCGAGCTCAACGGCCCCTACCGGGTCATCTCGAAGGGGGACTGGGCCAAGACCAACGAGGTCTTCATGAACGAGGCCACCGTCTCGTCGGTGTGGATGTTCAGCTCCAGTTGCGAGAATGCGCATGTCTGTACCGGACAGGTGAGCAGCGACCAGGGCTGGACCGCTCCGCTGGAATTCCGCACCTCGCGTTGGATCGTCGACCGGTTCCACGAGAACTGGCAGACCTGCCCGGATGGCACCACGTCGCCTGGCCGGCAGCGCTACCAGTTCCAGGGCAGCGACCTCAACGGCCAGTACGACAAACGCAATATCGACCTGCTGGTCGGCTACGACCGGACGATCGGCGTCTCCGGGGCGTGCGGACGCAACCAGCCCACGGTGATCCTGATGCCGCTGAGCGTGCAGCGGCTCTAGGTGTGAGGGAAGAAACCATGCAGGACACCCGGGTGATGATGGCGTTCGCGGCGGCAGCTGTCGCCGCCGGGGCGGCAGCCGCGGTGACCTCGGCTGCGCCGACGGCTGCCGACCCGTACGTGCCGATGTGCGACGTCCCGGCGTGCACTCCCGGAATCATGCCCAATGTCGTGCTGGGTGCGCCATGCTCCAACACCACATATTTCGTCTTCGGGTCTGCGGTCGCAGGGCCGTCGACCCTGCCGGGCCGGCTGGTGTACTGCGCGTCGCCGCGACGCTACGAACCGCGCTGGTTCCGGTCGCCGGAGATGCACGGCATCAAGGAGGAGGGCAGCAAATGTGACTCCTACGACGGCGAGGTGGCGCAGGCGCCGGATGGGCTTTTCCTGACCTGCGTCGCCGACGGCGAAACGTTGTGGCGTCGCGGTGATCTGTAGCAGGACAACGCTTCTGGTCGAGGGAGTTCACCCATGATACGAACCACTGTCGGTGTGGCGCTCGGCGCGCTGGCCGCGGCAGCCGTTGCCACAGCCGTGGCGCCGGTGGCCGCAGCCGACATGCGCTACGGCAACTATGAGGTCCTGAGCAACCGGTGGACGGATGCCACCTGGGTGTGGGCGGCCTACCCCTGCGAGACGATGGGCAAGTTCGATGACCTGCCGGCCGGTTGCGTGACGGTGAGTGCGATCGACCGGCCGCATTTCTTCGGCCGTGGATACTACGGCGGGACCGCCAGACTGGTCGACGGCCAGTACTCGTTCACCTCGGATTACCCTAACGGCCTGAACTGTCCGTTCGGGCCCTCGATGCCGACGCGCGACACCTACACCTGGGATGCGAACACGCTGACCGGGGTCGTCGAATCACATTTCGACGTGGGCTGTATGAATGGCCCGGGCGGGGTGAACACCTGGACCTTCGCCCTGGTGCGCATGTAGCGCCGCGGTCTGCGCACCCGGTCGGCTACACCGGGTCGAATGAAGAGATCAGCCAGCGGTCGCCGTGCTTCTCCAAGCCGACCTTGACGCTGCTCATCGCGAACGAGCCGTCCGGGTTGGTCTTGCTGATCGTGGTCTGGTTGAGATAGATCAGCACCTCGGCGGAGCTGGGATGCAAAGACACGATGCCCTTGCGAACCACCGCGGCCACCGTCTGTACTTCTTTCTCCTTGACCGCCGGGGTAACGACCTTCTGGGTGAAATCGGTGTAGTGCGAGAGGAAGTCGCCGGTGAGGTGGCTCTCGGCGGCCGCGAAATCCTGCTCCATCGTCTTGGGCGCATACGTCAACACCGCGACCGCGCCGTCGGCGGCGGCAGCCATCACGGCCTGCTCGGCCGCGGGCCCGAGTTGCTGATCGGCCCGAAGCACCCCGAAGTACAGCCAGCCGGCCAGTGCCGCCGACGCCAACAGCAGCCCGCCCAGCGTGGCCGCGACCCAGCGCGCCGTTGAGACCGTCGGGCCGGCGTGGGGTTGCTCGGTCGGTGACTGCTCCGCCGACGGCTCGCCACGCTCCGGGGCGTCGTCCGTCTCGGCAGTCACCGATTCGTCCCGGGCCGCCTCGGGTGTCGGGTCATCCTTGTCGGATTCGCTCATGCTGCGAAGTCCACCTTCGACATCTTGACCTGGTCGCCTTCCCGGGCCAGGTGCACGGTTAGGCGCCAGCTACGCGGTTCCTCTTTGGCTCCGGCGGTATTGGTGACCTTGGTGTTGGCCGCGACCAGCACCACCGCCTCGTTGTCCGACATCGACTCCACCCCCGCGACCGCGGTGTCGACCGTGGTGACGGTTTTCGACTCGCGGGCCACCTTGGTGAAGTCGCCGGCGTGGGCTTCGAAGTCCTTCTTGAACTCGCCGGTCGAGTTGTCCAGGATCGCCTTGACGTTGTCATCGACGGTTTCGTAATTCAGCGTCATCAGCGTCACCACGCCCTGACGTGCGGCCGCGGCGTACTCGGCGGATTGACGTTGGCGCTGGGCGACATCGCGATGATGGGACAGCATCAGCACATCGACGGCGAGAAACGCCCCGATCGTGAGCACGGCCAGCGTCGCGGCCACCCACCGCAGCCGCCTCCAGATGCCCACGACCTTGCCGGGCTGCTCAGCCGGTTCCTCGACGGCACCCGCATCGGCGCCCGAGGCCGGCTCACCGGCTTCGGTGTCCGCGGGTTCGACGTCCGGTGCGGCCTCCGGCTCAACCGCGTCGGTGGATTCGGGCTCGGCCCCCCGCTGAGCCTTGAGCAGCTCCGCGCGGGCGCGGGCCAACTCCGCCGCCGCCTCGGCGGCCTTCGCCTCCGCTTCGGCCAGCGTCAGCGCGTCCTTCGATGCGCGCTTGGCGGCGTGCTTTCCGCGGCCGTCCGGTTTCGCCGGATCACGCGACGGCATACGCCCTCCTGTCCGATGTCCACCCAGCTCCCACGAGTTCAGGCACCCTCGCAAGACCGCTTCGAAACGGTAGCACCAGGGCCCCTCACCAGGTGCGCAGCGAGCAGAGCGCGCCCTTGGTGCCCGCGTCGGTGGCAACGACGACGTCGTCGACGCGCAGTTCGCAGACGAACCCGGGCGAGGCCAGCTCGGGATGCATCCCGGGCAGCGACACCACCACCATCGCCCAGTCCTGCGGGTCGGCCAGCGTCGTCTCGAATATCCACGGCTGGTTCGGTCCGACGGTGACATCGGCACGCGGGCTGTACTGGTACGGATTGTGGCTGTACTCGCCGAAGTTGGGCGGCTGAACCTCGCGGTAGTAGACCAGCGCCTGCGCGGTTTGTGTCGCACTGACCAAGTAACGGACCCGGTGCGGTGCCGGATCGTCGGCGCCCGCCGGCGTCGCTGTCGCCAGCGCAGCCACGAGCGCAACGCCACCCAGCAACGACTGCGTCAACAGGGTTCTCACGGACTCCTCCACTGCTGCGCGCCGGCCGGAGCGGCACTGCCAAAGATCCGAATTCTTTGCCAGGAAGAATAACATTTCCGTCGGTTTGGCGCTGGACGAGCGCAGCGCCGGCGGCGAATCAGCCTTCCGGGCCGCGCCGAGCGTGTAGTCAGTGCGAAAAATCGCGGGAAAAATCGCCGTGCGTGCACGTTGGGCGCAGCCGTGCCGGCGCCGTTGCTCAGATCTCCGGAGCCCTGGTGGCCGCCGCTCGTCCGGCGCGAAACCCGAAGACCATCGCGGGGCCGATGGTGCCGCCCGCCCCGCCGTAAGCACGGCCGGTCGCCCCGGCCATCGCATTGCCCGCGGCGAACAAACCCGCGATCGGCCCCCCGCTGACGTGCAGAACGCGGCCGTCGTGGTCGGTGCGCGGGCCGCCCTTGGTGCCCATCGCCCCCACCGACAGCGGCACGGCGTAGTACGGGGCGGCGTCGAGCGGGCCGAGGGTGCGACCGGCCGGGGTGTCGGCGTGATCGTCGCCCCAGTAGCCGTCGTAGGCGCTGGCGCCCCGCCCGAACTCCGGGTCCGCACCCGCGGCCACATCGCGGTTCCAGGCCGCAACCGTCCGTTGCAGACCGCCGGCATCGATGCCGGTCCTGGCGGCCAGGCTGGGCAGGTCGGGCGATTCGCAGAACCAGTCCGGTGCGCTGCCGCCGGGTTCGACGCCGAGGAATCCGTAGCGCTTGAGGTGCACCGAGTCGAAGACGATCCACGCGGGATCGTTGACGTAGCCGCCGCGCGGCTCCAGGTAGTGGAAGGCGCCGGCCATCGAGTTGTAGTCACAGGCCTCGTTGACGAACCGGCGCCCGGACCGGTTGACGATGATGCTGCGTGGCCGGGTGCGCTCCAATCGCACACTGCGGCTGCGCTGTTCGCCATCGATGGTGTCACCGGGGATCCGGACGATCGGTACCCACCACGCTTCGCCCATGTTGGCCAGGTCGGCGCCGTGCGCCATCGCCATGCGCAGGGCGTCGCCGGTGTTGGTCGGCGGTGACACCGCGCCGTGCATGGGGCCGCGCAGAAACGCCTCCACCAGGGCGGTGTCCCATTCGAACCCGCCATTGGCCAGGATCACGCCCCGCCGGGCACGCACCCGGCGCGAGGTCCCGCCACCGTCGACCCGCACACCGGCGATGCCGTGTTCGCCGGCCAGCAGTTCGACGCCGCGACAGCTCGTCGCCGGCGTCACGCCGGCATCCAGCAGCCCCTTGAGCAGCCCGGCGATGAGCGCGGTGCCGGCCACGCACAGATCGCCGTCGGCGGCGTCCTCGATGTCGGCGTGCAGCCGGGCGCGGGTCTCGGCGTCGAAACCCACGTTGCTGTAGTCGGCCGGGAACGCAGTGATCCGGTCCGCCCAGTCACCCAGCCCGGTCAGGTCATAGGGCAGCGGGCTCAGCGAGCGTCCCCCGGACGGCCGCCCACCGGGCAGCTCCGGCTTGTAGTCGGGGAAGCCCGAGGCCACCTCGAAGCGGACGTCGCTGTGCTTTTCGACGAAGTCGACCATCTCCTGGCCGGTTCGCACGAAAGTCGCGACCAGTTCGTCGTCCATCGCGCCGAACGACTGCGCCCGCAGATAGTCCAGCGCGGCGTCGACGGTCAAGCCGGGAACCCGGTTGTGCGCGGGGATCCAGGCGATACCGCCGGAGACCGCGGTGGTGCCTCCCACGGTCGCAGCCTTCTCATATACGGCGACCGACGCGCCGTTGACCGCCGCGGTGAGCGCCGCGGTGAGCCCGGCGGCGCCGGTGCCCAGCACTACCACGTCGACAGTGTCGTCCCAGACTCGCGCACCGGCCGGCATTGACGTCTTCCTTTCGGGGGCAGGAGATTTCAGCTGAGGATCCCGGACAGCCGGTCGGCCGCCGCCAGTACGGCATCGCGGCCCCGCAGCACGACGTCCTCGCGGTGCGAGATCAAGTTGATGCAGGTGGGCGGTGCAGGCGGGCGGCGGCGGACCGGTACCGCCAGCCCGAAGGTCCCGGGCTCGATCTCGCCGTGGGTGATCACCCAGCCGCGCTCTCGGGTCTGCGGAACGATGTCGCGTTCGTCCGGGCGTCGCGGCATGGCGGCCAGTAGTGCGATCCCAGCCGCGCCGAGGCTGAGCGGATGACGACTGCCCTCGTGGAACGCCAGTTGGTAGCCGACCTGGGTGGGCACGATGACCGCGACGGCCACCTGCTCGTCGCCCTCGGCCACCAGCAGCGAGACCGTGGTCCCGAGTTCGTCGGCGAGCACCCGCAGGGTCGGCAGGGCCAGCTGGCGCAGATTGTTGTCGAACGAGGCGCCCAGGACGGCCAGGGCGGCTGCCGAGCGGAACCGGCCGTCTTCGCCCTTGGCCACCAGCCGGTAGCTGGTCAGCGTGTTCAACAAGCGGTAGGCGATGGTCCGGTGCACACCGATCTGGTCGGCGATCTGCTGGATCGTCAAGCCCTCGGGCGTGGCGGCCACCGCCTGCAGTGCGGCCAGGCCGCGGGCCAGAGTTTGCGACCCGGGCGCGGTGTCGGCGGCAGCGCCGGGCTTCGGCTTGGTCATCCCCACGGCCTCCTTGACATCCACCCATCCGAGAGTGATGCTCTTCAATATAACGTACATCGATGTGCGATAAAAGCACGTTAAATATGCTGAAAAATGAGAATCATATTTCCGCGCTGTAGGGAAAGAGGTGGCCGGTGCCGGAGTTCGAGAGCATCTGGAGCGATCTCCAGGGCGTTGCGTTCGAGCAGGGCTATCTCGATGCGGGCGGTGTCCGCACCCGCTACCTCCGGGCCGGTGATCCGGCCAAGCCGGTGCTGGTGCTGCTGCACGGCTCCGGCGGCCACGCCGAGGCCTACGTCCGCAATCTGGCCGCGCACGCCGAGCACTTCTGGACCTTCTCGATCGACATGCTCGGTCACGGCTACACCGCCAAGCCCGGCCATCCACTGGAGATCCCGCACTACGTCGCGCACCTGACCGCCGTACTGGACACGATCGGCGCCGATCAGGCCAGCATCAGCGGCGAATCGCTCGGCGGCTGGGTGGCCGCGCGTGCCGCGATCGACCACCCGGACCGGGTCGATCGCCTGGTGCTCAACACCGCCGGCGGCTCCCAGGCCGACCCGGAGGTGATGAAGCGGATCATCACCTTGTCGATGGCCGCCGTGGAGGACCCCAGTTGGGACACCGTCCAGGCCCGCATCAAGTGGCTGATGGCCGACAAGTCCAAGGACTACGACGACATCGTGGCAAGCCGGCAGCGGATCTACCGCCTGCCCGGATTCGTCGACGCGATGCGCGACATCATGGCGCTGCAGGATCCGCAGATCCGGGCCCGCAACCTGCTGGGACCCGAGGAATACGGCAAGATCACCGCGCCGACGCTGGTGGTCTGGACCAGTGACGACCCGACGGCCGACGTCGAGGAGGGCAAGCGGATCGCTTCGATGATCCCCGGCGCCCGGTTCGAGCTGATGCCCGGCTGCGGCCACTGGCCCCAGTACGAGGACCCCGCGACCTTCAACCGCCTGCACCTGGATTTCCTGCTGGGGCGCTGAGGTGACTGCGCTCAATGATGTCGACGTCGTCGTGGTCGGGGCCGGTCCGGTCGGCCTGACCCTGGCCAATATCCTCGGGCTGCAAGGGATCCGCACCCTGGTCATCGAGGAACGCGACACACTCATCGACTATCCCCGGGGGGTCGGGCTCGACGACGAGTCATTGCGTACATTCCAGGCGATCGGCCTGATCGATGCCGTCCTGCCGCATACGGTTCCGAATCAGATCCTGCGGTTCTTCGACGGCAGGCGACGGTTGCTGGCCGAGATGGCACCCGCCGACGCCTGTTTCGGCTGGCCCAAGCGCAACGGCTTCGTGCAACCGCTGGTCGACGCCGAACTGCTGCGCGGCCTGGAGCGCTTCGACCATGTTCGGGTGCTGTGGGGGCGTCCGATGACCGGGTGCACTGAGAAACCGGACGGCGTCACAGTGCAGCTGGGCAGTGCTGAGGTGAATGCGCGCTATCTGGTCGGGTGCGACGGGGGACGCAGCGCCACCCGCCGGTTGATGGGCGTGTCCTTCGAGGGCACCACGTCCTCGACCCGTTGGCTGGTCGTCGATGTCGCCAACGATCCGCTCGGGCACCCCAACAGCGAGGTCGGAGCCGACCCGGCGCGCCCGTACGCCTCCATCTCGATCGCACACGGGATCCGGCGCTTCGAGTTCATGATCCACGCCGACGAAACCGACGAGCAGGCCGAAGACCCGGAATTCGTCGCGGCGATGCTGGCCCCCTTCGTGCCGCATCCGCACGACGTCGATGTGATCCGGCACCGGGTCTACACCCACCATTCCCGGATCGCCGGCGCATTTCGCCGCGGCCGGCTGCTGCTGGCCGGCGACGCCGCACATCTGATGCCGGTCTGGCAGGGGCAGGGCTACAACAGTGGGATCCGCGATGCGATGAACCTCGGGTGGAAGCTCGCCGCCGTGGTCGGCGGGCAGGCGCAGCCGAGTTTGCTGGACAGCTATGACAGCGAACGGCGCAAGCATGCCCGAGCCATGATCGACCTGTCCACGATGGTGGGCCGGGTGATCTCCCCGACCAATCGCCGCGTCGCCGCCATGCGCGACCGGGCGATCCGTGCCGCCTCGGCGGTGCCCACGCTCAAGCGCTACGTGCTGGAAATGCGGTTCAAGCCGATGCCGCGCTACGACCACGGCGCGGTTGTCCACGACCAGCCCCGCCGGCCGGACTCGCCGGTGGGAACGCTGTTCATTCAGCCCCGCGTCGACACCCGCACCGGGACCGAGCTGCTCCTCGACGACGTGATCGGCACCGGATTCGCCGTGCTGGCCTGGAACAACAACCCCCGGGTCCTGCTCGGGGAAGCCGCCTTCGGGCGGTGGAAAGCGCTGGGCGCCAGCTTCATCGCCGTTCGGCCATCGACCCAGCTGCACTGGACCCCGCCCGGCAGCGAAGACGACCCCGAGGTCACCATCGTCGGTGACCGCACCGGAGAGCTGAAGTCCTGGTTCGACCGACACAGCGAGTCGGTGCTGTTCCTGCGCCCAGACCGCTGCATCGCCGCGGCGTGCATCGCCCAGCGCGCAGCGGAGGTCAGTGCCCGGCTCTTCGACGTTCTGGGTCTCATCGCGGAAGGGGGTGATCACCGCGATGGCACTGGCCCTGTGCTGCATGTCCCACAGCCCGCTGCTGAATCTGCCGGGACCGCCCCCTGAGTTGATGGACGACGTCGAGGCCGCGATCGCTCAGGCCGCGGCGTTCGTCGCCGGCTTCGACCCCCAGCTGACGGTGGTGTTCGCGCCGGACCACTACAACGGCTTCTTCCTGCGGCTGATGCCGCCGTTCTGCATCGGCACCTCCGCGCGGGGGGTCGGGGACTACGGCACGTATTCCGGCCCGCTGAACGTCGCCGCGGATCTGGCCGCTGACTGCGCCGCGGCGGTGCTGGATCATGGTGTGGATGTGGCCGTGTCGGCCGGTATGGAGGTCGATCACGCCATGGTGCAGCCACTGGAGCGGCTGTTCGGTGATGCCACCGCATGCCCGGTGATCCCGATCTTCATCAACGCCGTCGCCGCCCCGCTGGGGCCGATCCACCGTGCCCGCGCCCTGGGGACCGCGGTCGGTGAATTCCTGGCCAGCCTGGATCTGCGGGTGCTGGTGTTGGGATCCGGTGGGCTGTCGCATGATCCGCCGATCCCCACGCTGGCGACTGCGCCGCCGGCGATCCGAGACCGGCTTGTGCACGGCACTGCGATGAGCGCCGAGCAGCGGCAGGCCCGCCAGGACACGGTCATCGCGGCGGCGCGCGACTTCGCGGCCGGCGTGAACGAGCTGGCCCCGCTGAACCCGGACTTCGACCAACGGTTCCTGTCGATCCTGGACAGCGGCCGGCTCGATGACCTCTGCGGCTGGTCGAACTCGTTCATCACCGAATCGGGCGGGGGCTCGGCGCACGAAATCCGAACCTGGACAGCAGCGTTCGCCGCCTTGGCGGCCCAGGGCGGCTACCGCACGGTCGACCGTTACTACCGCCCGGCCCCGGAGCTGATCGCGGGCTTCGCCATCCGCACCGCAATACCTGCGGGGGTCAGCCGATGACCGATCACATCGTCGACGTGCTGGTGATCGGATCCGGCGGCGGCGGTATGACCGCAGCGCTGGCCGCCGACGCCCGCGGGCTGGACACCCTGGTGGTGGAGAAGTCGGCGTACTTCGGCGGATCAACCGCCTTGTCCGGCGGCGGTATCTGGGTGCCCGGTGCGCCGGCGCAGCGCCGCGAGGGCTACGCCCCGGACCCCGAGGGTGTCGTCACCTACCTGCGCGCCATCACCGACGGCCTGGTCGATGAGGCGCGCTTGCGTCAATACGTCGATGCCGCACCGCGGATGATGGAGTTCCTGGAGCAGACCAGTAACTGGTTCGAATTCGTCTGGAAACCCGGCTACGCCGACTACTACCCGGAACTTCCGGGCGGGTCGGAGCTGGGTAGCACCATCAACGTCCCGGCCATCGACCTGCGCAAACTCGGCGACGAGGAGCAGCACCTGCTGGCCCCGCTGGCGTTGGCGCCCAAAGGAATCTGGCTGGGGCCCAAGGACCTCCGGCTCTTCTACCAGGTGCGCCAGTCGTGGCGCGGCAAAGGCGTGCTGGTCAAACTGTTGTGGCGGATGTTCCGCGCCAGGGTGTTCGGGGACCGGATGGCCGCCATCGGACAATCACTGGCGGCGCGGCTGCGGCTGGCCATGCTCGAACGCGACATCCCACTGTGGCTCGACACCCCGATGACCGAACTCGTCACCGACGGCTCGGGTGCGGTCACCGGGGCCGTGGTGCAACGCCACAGGGCATCACAGCGCATCACCGCCCGTCACGGTGTCATCCTGGCCAGCGGCGGGTTCGACCATGACATGGCCTGGCGCAAGCAGTATCAACCGGTGCTGGAACATGATTGGAGCTTCGGCAACCCGCTGGCTACCGGTGACGGCATCCGCGCCGGCGAGCGTGTCGGAGCCGCCACCGAGCTGCTCGACGAGGCGTGGTGGTTCCCCGCGCTGTGCTGGCCCGACGGCCGCCTGCAGTTCATGCTCAACGAACGCATGATGCCGTCGCAGTTCATCGTCAACGGCAACGGGGAGCGGTTCGTCAACGAGGCGGCGCCCTACATGGACTTCGCGCACGCCATGATCGCCGGCCAGCAATCCGGCACCACCCACATCCCCTGCTGGCTGATCACCGACCAACGATCCTTCCATCGCTACGTCGTCGCCGGGCACCTGCCGATCCCGAAGGTACCCGGCGCGCCGGTGCCGACCGGGCGCCGGGTGCCGCAGTCCTGGCTGGACTCCGGTGTGGTCAAGGCGGCGAACACCTTCGAGGAGCTGGCCACTGCGATCGGGGTGCCACCCGAGCGGCTGCGGCGCACCGCGGAACGGTTCAACGAGTTCGCGGAAGCCGGCCACGACGACGACTTCAACCGCGGCGACAGCGTCTATGACAACTACTACGGCGATCCCACCCTGCCCAACCCCAACCTGTATCCGCTGGGCAAGCCGCCCTACTACGCGTTCCAGATCATCCTCGGCGACCTCGGTACCTCCGGTGGCCTGCGCACCGATGAGCACGCCCGGGTGCTGCGTGCCGACGACTCGGTGATCGAGGGCCTCTACGCGGTGGGCAACACCGCGTCGCCGGTGATGGGCCGCAGCTACGCCGGAGCCGGAGCCACTATCGGCCCGGCGATGACCTTCGGTTATGTGGCAGCCCAACATATTTCAGACAGTCGTCGAACGCTCGGCGCGCAGACTCCCAACCAATCAGGAGGTAACCCGTGAAGATCTCACTGTTCTACGAATTCGCGCTGCCGCGTCCGTGGTCCGATGACGATGAGCATGTGCTGTTCCAGGACGGCCTCGACGAGGTGGAGGCGGCCGACAAGGCCGGGTTCTCGACGGTGTGGCTGACCGAGCATCATTTCCTCGAGGAGTACTGCCACTCCACTGCGCCGGAGATCTTCCTGGCCGCCGCCAGTCAGCGGACCAAGGACATCCGACTCGGTTTCGGCATCATGCACCTGCCGCCGGTGGTGAACCACCCGGCGCGGGTGGCCGAGCGCGTCGCCACCCTGGATCTGCTCTCCAACGGGCGCGTCGAGTTCGGCACCGGTGAGTCGTCCTCGGTCGGCGAGCTCGGCGGCTTCGGCATCGACCCCGCCGACAAACGCGCCCAATGGGAGGAAGCCCTCGAGGTGTCGATCCGCTGCATGACGGAGGAGCCGTTCACCGGATTTCGCGGCGAACACGTGCAGATGCCGGCCCGCAATGTCGTCCCCAAACCGCTGCAGCGGCCGCACCCGCCGGTCTGGGTGGCGTGCACCCGGCCGGCATCGATCCAGATGGCCGCCGAGAAGTGCATCGGCGCCCTGAGTTTCGCCTACACCGGGCCCGGCCCGCTGGCCGAGCGGGTCAATGGCTACTACAAAGAACTCGAAGAGAACGGTGTCCCGGTCACCCCGCAGGTGAACCCCAACATCCTGGCGATCGGCGGTGACCTGTCGATGATGGTGGCTCCCACCGAAGCACAGGCCCTCGACCGGCTCGGGAAGGGCGGCGGCTTCTTCTCGTTCGGGATCATGCACTACTACATGACCGGTCAGCACACGCCCGGCCGGACCGGGGTGTGGGAACGCTACCTAGACGAAGTCGAGAAGGACCCGACGCTGGCTTACGGCCCCGGCCGCGGCGCGATCGGTACTCCGGAGATGGTGCGGGAATTCCTGCGCGGCTACGAGGAAAGTGGCGTCGACGAGATTATCCTGCTGCTGAATCCGCGCAGCCACGAAGCGACCATGGAGGCCATCGAACTGATGGGTAGGCAGGTCTTGCCGGAGTTCATCGAACGCGACGAGAAGGCGGTGGCCGACAAGGCCAAGAGGCTTGCGCCCGTGCTGGAGAAGCTGGAGGCCCGGCGGCCGAAATCCACCGCACCCGAGTTCGATGAGGGTTACTCGTTCGGTGGTCTGCCGACCGGCCGCGACAAGTTCACCGCCACCGAGATCCCCGAGGCCATGGCCGAAATCAATGAGGGTCGGGTCCAGGCCGCGCAGCGCGCGAAGGAAGAGCGGAACCGCGGTCAGCAATGACCGCATCCCCCGGGCTGTGGCGCTACGACGGTCGACGGGCCGTGGTCACCGGCTGCGCGTCGGGAATCGGTGCCGAGCTGGTGCGACAGCTCGGTGAGCTCGGGGCGACCGTTACCGGCCTGGACCAGACCGAGCCCGCGGTGCACGTCGACGAGTTCCACCCGCTGGATCTGGCTGATCCGTCATCGATCGACCGGGCAGTCGAGGCTATTCGGGCGCCCGTCGATGCGCTGTTCAACGTCGCCGGCGTGTCGTCGGGCATTGGGGATCCGCAACGCGTGGTGGCCATCAACTTTCTCGGCATGCGCCACCTCACCGAGGCACTGTTGCCGGCGATGCCGGCAGGATCGGGCATCGCCAACGTCTCGTCGCTGGCGGCCGCAGCCTACCGGGAGAATGCCCAGACTACGGCCGGCCTGTTGAACTCCGCAGGCGTGGCCGGCGGATTGCAGTGGTGCCGGGCGCATCCCGACGCGCTCGCCGACGGCGGCTACCGGCTCTCGAAGGAGGCGGTGATCCTCTACGTCATGCTCACCGCCGATCGGCTGGCGAGTCGCGGTATCCGGATCAACTGCACCGCACCGGGAGTCACCGAAACACCGATCCTCGACCAATTGCGCAGCAGCTACGGTCAGGGCTATCTCGATGAGATTCCCAAACCGCTGGGGCGGGTGGCCAGCCCGGGCGAACAGGCCGCACCGCTGGTGTTTCTCAACAGCTCGGCAGCCGGCTACGTCACCGGTCAGGTGCTCTGGGTCGACGGCGGTAACCTCGCCGGCCGAACGGCCGCCATGTTTGCGAACGGAGGGTGTCCGTGGCCGGCCTGACCGAGTTCCGCCGCGTCGGCGAGGCGGTGCGCAACTGGGGGCGCTGGGGCGACGACGACGAGCTGGGCACGCTGAACCTGATCACGCCGGAGAAGGTCGCCGAGGCCGCCGCGCTGGTGCGGCACGGCAAAGTCTTCCCGCTTGGGGTGGACTTCGGCTCGTCGGGCCCGCAGGGCGCCTTCCAGTTCCGGCACAATCCGATTCACGTGATGACCGTCGATGGCGGCGATGTGAGCACGCTGGCGCGCTACGGCCCGGACTGGCACCGCAACGTGGTGGCGCAGCAGTTGAGCGAATTCTTCACTGACAACCCGTTCCGCTTCAACGACGACATGATCGTCATGCCGCTGCAGGCGGCGACCCAGTGGGACGCGCTGTCGCACGTCTACTACGACGAAAAGCTCTACAACGGCTTCCCGGCGAATTCGGTGACCAGCCTGGGCGCCTATCACTGCGGTATCGACAAAGTCGACGGCAAGGGCATCACCTCTCGCGGGGTGCTGCTGGACGTGGTCGCCCACCGCGGTGTGGACACCTTCCTGCCGCTGGGCACCCCGATCACCCCCGACGAGCTCGACGAGGTGGCACGCGCCCAGCAGGTCACGGTCGGCCCCGGCGACATCGTGTTGGTCCGAACCGGGTGGTGGACACGGTTTACCCAAACCGGTGACGGCGCTGAACCGGGCGCCGGGCTGGATTGGCGGTGTGCGGTGTGGCTGCACTCCCATGACGTCGCCGCGGTGGCCGCCGACAACCTCATGGTCGAGAACCCGGTGTCCGGCGTCGAGGGCACCTTCCTGCCGCTGCACATGCTGTGCCTGCGGGACATGGGAATGATGCTGGGGGAGTACTGGGATCTGGGCGCACTGGCCGCCGATTGCGCCGCCGACGGGGTCTACGAATTCCAATTGGTGGCGCCACCGTTGCGGGTGACCGGTGGGGTGGGGTCGCCGGTGAACCCGATCGCGATCAAGTAGCCACGGGCGAGGAGCTCATCATGCGATTCGTATTTGTCCACGGTGGGTTTCACGCCGGTTGGTGCTGGAGCCGGACCGTCGCCGAGCTGGAGAGGATCGGCCATACCGGCATCGCGATCGACCTCCCCGGTCATGGCGCCCGGCTCGACGAGGAATCGACCCTGGCCAACCGGAGGGAGGCGGTGGCGGCGGTGCTGCAGCACGGCGACGTCCTGGTGGGCCACTCCGGCGGTGGTTTCGATGCGACGCTGGGCGCCGACAGCGCACCGGAGCTGGCGAGCCACATCGTCTACCTGGCGGCGGCCCTGCCCCGGGAGGGGCACAGCTACACCGATGCGATGACGATGGGCAGCGAGGGAGCCGAGTTCTTCGACACCGCCGCCGCTGACATGCTGTCGCATCTGCACTTCGCCGACGACGGCGCGATGACCTTCGCGAACATCGACGGTGCCCGGCAGTACTTCTACCACGACTGCGATGACGACACCGTGCGGTGGGCCTTCGAACGGCTGGGGCCGGAACGGTTCGGCGACACCACGGTGGCGCCGGTGTCGGTGCGCAACTTCTGGGCGGCCGACATCGGCCGCAGCTTCATCCGCTGCGAACAGGACCGCGCCTATCCGCGCTGGCTGGCCGACCTGGTCTGCCGGCGGCTCGGTGTGGAACCGCTGACCATCGACGCGTCACACTCGCCGTTTCTGAGCCGACCCGCCGAACTGGCCGAGCTGCTGGTGCACGCCACCACCACCCGCCCGATCGGCCCGCTGATCCCGAACTAAAGGAGCCGACGTTGCTGGTCGCGCGCAAGACCGTCCTGGTGGACGGGCTGAGCACCTCCTACCTCGAAGCCGGCGATCCGGCTCGGCCTGCCGTGGTCCTGCTGCACGGCGGAGAGTTCGGCGCCGGCGCCGAAATCGGTTGGGAACGCAATATCACCGCACTGGCGCAGCGCTATCGGGTGCTCGCGCCGGACCTGCTCGGATTCGGGGAGTCGGCCAAGGTCATCGACTTCAACGACGGCCGAGGTATGCGGATCCGCCACGTCGCGCGGTTCTGCGCCACCCTCGGCGTCGAATCGGCGGACTTCGTGGGCAATTCCATGGGTGCGATCATGCTGCTGGTCGACACCACTTCGGCGGCGCCGCTGTTGCCGGTGCGCCGACTGGTCGCCATCTGCGGCGGCGGCGAGATCCAGCAGAACCAGCACATGGCCGCGCTCTACGACTATGACGCCACGCCGGCCGCGATGCGCCGCATCGTCGAGGCGCTGTTCCACGACCCGGCCTATCCCGCCGACGAGGACTATGTGCAGCGCCGGTATGCCTGCAGCACCGCGCCCGGCGCCTGGGAGGCGGTTGCCGCAGCGAGGTTTCGCCGGCCTGGCGCCGAGCCGCCCCCGCCCGCGTCGAGCGACCGGCGCTACGACCGGATTTCGGTGCCGGCGCTGGTGATCGAGGGCGGCTGCGACAAGCTGCTACCGCGGGGCTGGGCGAAACAGATCGCCGACCGGATTCCGGGTGGCCGGGCGGTCGTCGTCGACGACGCCGGGCACTGCCCGCAGATCGAGCAGGCCGAGCAGGTCAACGGATTGCTGCTGGACTTCCTAGCCGGTTGACCGGCCCCCGTCGGTGCGTGCCGGACCGTAGATTTGCTCGATCCGATTGTCGCAGGCAATGCGATCGAAACATTGCACTTAGTTGGTGTTCGGTGGTGTTCGGTGAGTTCGCCGGTGGGGCCGGGGTAGGGCTCGACCGCAGGTGGGGGTCGCTTGGGTGGTCGGGTATTCAGCGCCGTTGGTCAACCGACGGCTTGGCGGCCCGGCGGATTGGTGAACCAGACGTTCTCCTCGCGCAGGTTGCGGCTACGCCAGCCCTCGGCCGTGCGCACCAGCTCGTGGTGGTAATAGCCGCCGCAGCAGCTCAAGTCGGCCATGCTCGGCAGCTGCATCGGGTTGTAGAACATGGCCCGCACGGTCGCCGAATCACCGGCGTGTTCCAGGATCTCGATGTTGGTGATGTAGTGCATCGACATCGGGATCGCGGTAAAGCCGACGGCCAACCAATCGGTCACTTCGTCGCGGGTGCCGCAGATGGCGCCGGCCGAGGTGTAGTCGATCAGGGCATCGTCGGTGAACACCGACCGGTACAGCGCCCAGTCCTTGGTGTCGACGGCGCGGGCGTAGCGATACAGCAGCGCGGAGATCTCCAGCTGATCCTCGATCGGCACCGTCATGCCGGCATCCCGATGGTCTTGATGTGCAGGTATTCGGTGAAACCGACTGTGCCGTTGCGGTATCCCAGGCCGCTCTGCTTGGTGCCGCCGAACGGGCTGTCGATACCGAAGTGGCTCTTGCCGTTGATGCTGACGTTGCCGGTGCGCATCCGGGTCGCCACCGCCATCGCCCGGTCCACGTCGGCGCTGCTGACCTCACCGGAGAGCCCGTAGATCGAGTTGTTGGCGATCGCGACCGCGTCGTCGTCGGTGTCATACGGCGTGACGGTCAGTACCGGGCCGAAGATCTCCTCCTGCGCGATCTTGCTGTCCGGATCGACGTCGGCCAGCAGGGTCGGCTGCACGTAGTAACCGGTGGGCAGCTGTTCCGGGATGCCGCCGCCGGTGACCAGCCGTGCGCCCGAATCCAGGCCGGAGGCGATCAGCCCCAGCACCTTGCGCCGCTGCGTCTGGCTGATCTGTGGGCCCTGCATATTGCCGGGCGTCCACGGGTCGCCCATCGGGAAGTTCTCCATCGACGCCTTCAGCACCGCCAGGCCCTCCTCATAGCGACTGCGGGGCAACAGGATTCGCGACGGCAGGACACAGCTCTGGCCCGACATCACACAGGCCATCATCGCGGCCATCGGCAGCGCCGAATTGAAGTCGGCGTCGTCGAGCACGATGTGTGCGGATTTACCGCCGAGTTCCAACAGCGTCTTCTTCACCGTCGGTGCGCTCGCGGCCAGGATGGCCCGGCCGGTCGCGGTGGAACCGGTGAAGGTGATCATGTCGACGCGGGGATCCGCCGACAACGCCGCACCGACTTCGTTGGCGTTCGAGGTGACGACGTTGAACACCCCGGCGGGAATATCGGTACGTTCGGCCACGATCCGGCCCAATTCGCTGCCCGACCACGGGGTGAGCTGGGCCGGCTTGAGCACGACGGTGTTACCGGCCATCAACGCCGGCACGGTCTCGGCGATGTTGAGATACAGCGGCACATTCCACGGGGTGATCGCGCCGACCACGCCGAGCGGCTCGTAGTGCAGCTTGCGGCGCGCCGGGCCCAGCGGGGTGTCGTGCAGCCCGGTGTCCACCAGGTAGTCGAAGGCGCGGGCGTGATCGGCCCAGTGTTTCACCTCGGCGATCGGACTCTCGATCTGGCTGCCGGTGACGGTGATCGGGCAACCCACCTCGGTGATCAGGATGCGGCGCAGCCGCTCCTTCTCGTCCTCGAGTGCGGCGTGCAGCTGCATCAGGCAGTGGTGGCGGAACTCCACATCGCGGGACCAGTCGCTGGTGTCGAACGCGCGGCGGGCCGCGCCGACTGCGCGCGCCATGTCGTCGACCGTGCCGTCGGCGGCGGTTCCGACCACCTCTTCGCTGGCCGGATGCACGACGTCGAACGTCGCTCCGCTGCTGGTTCCGGCGAGCTCGCCGTCGACCAGCATGCGGGACTCGCCGGCCAGCACCCCCGAATCTCCTTGCACCGCAGTCATAGCAGATCCTTCCGTATGCCGGGTAACGCTACTCTATTAACGTAGAGAGAAGGAAGAGCCGATTCCGGCGACAATGCCCGAGATGAGCGCGTCCAGTTCCTCGGCGCTGCCGATCCTGCGATCCCCGCTGGCGAACGCCTGCAGCACGCCACTGATGAACATCATCACGACATAGGCCTGCCGGTCGGCCAGTGCGTCGTCCGGCTCGCCGGGCTGCAATCGCAGCACCACGTCGCGGATCAGAGCGTGGAACTGGTCGCCATAGCTGCGGAATGCCTCGTCGAGCAAGGGATCACGCACGGCCTGCAGCGCGAGTTCATAGCGGGCCTTGGTGCGGATCAGCCGCGCACCGGTTGTCGAGCGCATCACCAGGGTGGCCAACCCGGACGGTTCGCCGGTGTCGGCGGACGGCTGGGACCGGGTCGCCGCGGTCAGGTCTTTGAGGTCCAGCTCGGAAACCCTGACCGCGACCGCCTGCAGCAGTGCTGACCGGGTGCGGAAGTAGAACGAGGTGGTCCCGTCCGGAACACCGGCCTTGCGGTCGACCTTGAGATGGCTGACCCCTTTCACGCCGTCATCGGCAAGCAGCCGGATGGCGGCGTCGCAGAGTTCCCGCCGGCGCTGATCTGGATTGGGCTTTCGTCGCATGGTTCGACCGAGTCTAGTCTGCAGCCTTCTCTACTGTTGTAGAGTCGCGCGAATGAAGCTGGTGTTCGGCCTGCCCCACATGCTGCGGTTGAAAGCGATGATGCAGCCCTGGGAGGCCGGGGTCACCGGAGCCGAGCAGACCCGGATGGCCAAGCGCGCCGATGAGTTGGGCTACGACATGATCGCGGTCCCCGAGCACATCGTCATCCCGGCCGAGCACGTCGAGCTCTCCGGGCCGCACTACTTCCAGTCGACGATCGCCCAGGCCTACCTGGCCGGTGCCACCGAGCGGATCATGCTCAACTCCTGCGTCACGGTGCTGCCGCTGCACCAGCCGATCGTGCTCGCCAAAGCACTCGCCACCGCCGACTGGCTCAGCGGCGGCCGGATGATGGTGACGTTCGGGGTGGGATGGCTCCAACGCGAATTCGAGGTACTCGGCGTGCCATTCGGTGAGCGCGGACGGATCGCCGATGAGTTTCTGGCGGCGATCATCGAGCTGTGGACCTGCGAGTCGCCGCGGTTCGAGGGTCGCTACGTCTCCTTCAGCGACGTGGCGTTCGAGCCGAAACCGGTGCAGCGGCCCCATCTTCCGATTTGGATCGGCGGCGACGCCGATGCGGCGTTGCGCCGGGCCGCCAAGTTCGCCTCGGGGTGGTGGAGTTTCCTGACGCCGCCGGAGCAGATCGCCGAGCGGGTGGACTTCATCAAATCCCAGCCGGAGTACGACGGGCGCGCCTTCGACGTGGTGCACGGAATGGCGACCACGCGCGTCGGCGAAGGCCACGTCCGCCGCCACGACCCGCACGCCCGCTCTGGCATGAGCGGCCAGGAGATCATCGACCGGCTGAGTTGGCTGGGCGAGCAGGGGGTCACGGTGAGTTCGGTACCGCTGCCGGCGGTGCGCGGCGTCGACGAATACCTCGACTATGCCCAGTGGGTGATCGAGGAGATCAAACCGAAGGTCCGGTGATGGCGCCGGCGCTCAAACCGTAGGCGGGTCCCGAATTAATTCAGTCGCTTGACTGAGCGGGCTGAAGCGGGTTGAGTCGAACCGCTGTGATGTTCCGGGCGGAGGGTGGTCGATGGGCAACGAGCTGGCGGGCAAGACGGCGATCGTCACCGGGGGAGCATCGGGTCTCGGCCGCGGCATCGCGGAACGTTTTCTCGCCGAGGGGGCACGAGTGGTCATCGCCGATCTGGATCCCGAGCGCGGCGAGGCGCTCGCGGCGGAGCTCGGTGCCGAGGCGACGTTCCGGGCCGCCGATGTCGCCGACCCGCAACAGGTCGGCGCGCTGGTCGAGTTCGCCGTCGAAACGTTCGGCGGGCTGGACATCATGGTCAACAACGCCGGTGTCTCGGGAACCATGCACAACCGCTTCCTCGACGACGACCTGGCCGATTTCCATCGCATCATGGCGGTCAACGTGCTCGGCGTGATGGCCGGTACCCGCGATGCCGCCCGGCAGATGTCCAAAGCCGGCGGCGGGGCGATCATCAACTTGACCTCGATCGGCGGCATCCAGGCTGGCGGCGGGGTGATGACCTATCGCGCCTCCAAGGCCGCGGTCATCCAGTTCACCAAGTCTGCCGCAATCGAATTGGCGCACTATGACATCCGGGTCAATGCCATCGCCCCCGGCAACATCCCGACACCGTTCGTGGCGTCGTCGGCTGCGGCGAATCTGGACTCCGAGGCCGTCGCGCGCTATGAAGCGGCGATCCGCGAGACGATGCGCGCCGATCGGCCGCTGAAGCGCGAAGGCACCGCCGACGATGTCGCCGAAGCCGCGCTGTATCTCGCTGGTGAACGATCCCGCTATGTCACCGGCGTCGTGCTGCCGGTCGACGGTGGGACGGTCGCCGGTAAGGCGATTCGCCGCCGCGCGAAGCCGGCCGAGCCGAATTAAATCAATCGCTTGACTTAATGGCCGCCTCGCGGTTGACTGACCCGGTGACCACCGCTGATAGGGCTGTGCGGGCCGAACGGGCGAACTCCACCCGGGAAGCCATCTTGACCGCCGCCGAACGGCTGTTCGCCGAACATGGGGTGTTCGCGGTGTCCAACCGCCAGGTGAGCGAAGCCGCCGGCCAGGGCAACAACGCCGCGGTCGGCTACCACTTCGGCACCAAGACCGACCTCGTCCGCGAGATCGAACGCCGCCACCGCTTGCCCGTCGAGCGCCTGCGCGAAGAGATGGTGGCTGCGGCGGCCGATTCCACCGAATTGCGGGACTGGGTGTCGTGTCTGGTCCGACCGCTGACCGATCACCTTGCCGCGCTGGGCAATCCGACCTGGTACGCGCGATTCGCCGCACAGGTGATGGCAGATCCGGCCTACCACAACATCGTCGTCAAGGATGCGCTGAGTTCACCGTCGCTGGTCAAGGTGGTCGACGAGATCAGCCGTTGCCTCCCGGACCTGCCGGCCGACGTCCGGGCCGCCCGCAACGTGATGGCCCGCAACCTGCTGATGCACACCTGCGCCGACTGGGAACGCACGTTGGCCGCCGGCGGCAAAGCGCGAACCAACTGGCAACAAGCCAGCTCGAACCTCATCGACGCCATCGTCGGATTGTGGCGGGCCCCGGTTACCGGAGGTGCGGCGTGAAAGTCACCGCCGACCAGAACATCTGCGCCTCCTCGGGCCAGTGCGTCGGACTGGCCCCCCGGGTTTTCGACCAGCGCGACGAAGACGGCGTCGTGGTCGTGCTCGACGAGAACCCCCCGGAAGAACTCGCCGAAGCCGTTCGCCAAGCGGCCGCCGTCTGTCCGTCCCGAGCCATCACAGTCGTTGAGGAGTAAAGCGTGACCGACGCATCCACTATGGCGGCCACCGCAACGCCGGAGTACCCGATGAGCAGGGACGGCCGGTGTCCGTTCGCCCCGCCGCCGGAGACCATGGCGCTGGCCGCCGAGCGGCCGCTGAGCCGGGTGCGGATCTGGGACGGCAGCACCCCCTGGCTGGTCACCGGATACGAAGCGGTGCGGGCGTTGTTCTCCGATCCGCGGGTCAGCGTCGATGATCACCAGCCCGGCTTCCCGCACTGGAACGAGATGATGCGCGCCAGCGTCGATCACCGCCCCAAGTCGGTGTTCACCACCGACGGCGCCGAGCACATCCGCTACCGGCGGATCCTGTCCCCGGCCCTGACCATGAAACGTGTCGAGGCGCTGACCCCGGTCGCGCAACGGATCACCGACGAACACCTCGACGCGATCCTGGCCGGCCCGCAACCGGCCGACCTGATCGAAGGATTCGCGCTGCCGATTCCGTCTCTGGTGATCAGCGAACTGCTCGGCGTTCCGTATGAGGACCACGCGTTCTTCCAGCAGCACGCCACCATGGGCGTGGACCGCAACGCCACCTCCGACGACCTCGCCGAGGGCGCCAGCGAACTGTCGAAGTACCTGGTCCGGCTACTGGAGACCAGGATGGCCGAGCCGGCCGACGACATGGTCTCCGCGCTGGGCCAGCGAGTGCAAAACGGGGAGCTGTCGATACGCGAGGCCACCCAACTCGGCACCGGGATGCTGATCGCCGGCCACGAGACCACCGCGAACATGATCGGCCTGGGCATCGTGGCGCTGCTGCACGAGCCTGACAAGATCGCCGAGAAGACCGCGGTGTTCCGCGCCGACGACGATGCCGCGATCGCCAACGCCGTCGAGGAATTGTTGCGCTACCTGTCGATCATCCACACCGGCCAGCGCCGGGTTGCGCTGGACGATATCGAGATCGCCGGTGAGACGATCCGGGCCGGCGAGGGCATCATCATCGACCTGGCGCCGGCCAACTGGGACGCGTCGGTCTTCCCGGAGCCAGAGGTGCTGGACCTGTTCCGGCCGGCCCGCCAGCACATGGCGTTCGGATTCGGGCCGCACCAGTGCGTCGGGCAGCAGCTGGCCCGCGCCGAGATGGTGATCGCCTTCCGCACCCTGTTCCGGCGCATCCCGACGCTGAAACTGGCGGTGGGCATCGACGAGATCCCGTTCAAAAACGACCGACTCGCCTATGGCGTCTACGAGCTCCCGGTCACCTGGTAACCCGCCCGATTGGAGTGGATCGACATGTCAACGAGCGCAACGCGAACCGCTGAGTTCTATCCGCCGGGCGGATACGGTGCACCCAAGGATCGTCGCGGCCAAGCCCGCCGTGACGTCGGCCTGCCCCCAGGAACTGAGGTGTTCTCCGCCGACAACCACATCTCACTGGCCGACGACATCTTTTATCAGAAGTTCCCCGAGGAGCTGCGCGACAAGGCGCCGCGGATCTGGTACGAAGACGGCGCATACATGGTCGGGCGCAAGGGGCAGACCTTTTTGCCGGGTGACTTCTCGGCGGTGCTGATGCAGTACGACGACCTGGCCGGCGCCGCCAGCAGCAACATCGAGGCCCGCATCCAGGAATTGGCCACCGACGGCGTCGACAAGGAATTGGCGTTTCCGAACGCTGTACTGGCATTGTTTCATTTCCCCGACAAAGAGCTGCGCGAGCGAGTATTCCGCATCTACAACGAGCACATGGCCGAGCTGCAGGAGCGGTCGAATGGCCACTTCTACGGGGTGGGCCTGATCAACTGGTGGGATCCGGCCGGCACTCGCCGCACCCTGGCCGAGCTGAAATCCCTGGGACTCAAGACCTTCCTGTTGCCGCTCAACCCCGGCAAAGACGACGACGGCGGGGTGATCGACTACTCCAGCACCGCGATGCGCCCGGTGTGGGACGAGATCGAGGCCGCCGGGCTGCCGGTGACCCACCACATCGGCGAGACGCCGCCGAAAACCCCGTGTGAGGTCAACAGCGTCGTCGTGGGCATGATGATCAATGTCGACTCGTTCCGGGAGATGTTCTCCAAGTACATCTTCGGCGGCATCCTCGACCACAACCCGGGCCTGCGGGTCGGCTGGTTCGAAGGTGGCATCGCCTGGGTGCCGTCGGCGCTGCAGGACGCCGAACACCTGCTCGCCTCCTACCAGCACATGTTCAACCACCAGCTACAGCATCCGATCCAGCACTACTGGGACACCAACATGAGCGCATCGTTCATGGTCGATCCGCTGGGTCTGCGGCTGATCGACCGGATCGGGGTGGACAAGGTGATGTGGTCGTCGGACTACCCGCACAACGAGAGCACTTTCGGCTATTCGGAGAAGTCGTTGGCCCATGTCGTCGAAGCACTCGGACCGCAGGATGCGGCGAAAGTGGTGAGCGGCAATATCAAAGCGTTCCTGGGGGTGTGATGGGTGCGTTGGCCTCGGTGTCGCAAGCCGCCGGCAGCATCGCGATCCCCGACGTCGTCGACCGGGCGAGGCTGCGCCGGGAAACCGGCACCCGGCTCCGCGCGGCGATGGCGGACCGGGGCGTCGACGCCCTGGTCCTGCTGGGCAACAATGCCGTCACCTACGCCACCGGGACCAGTTGGCGCCTCGGTGATGCCGGGTTGTCCCACGTCGAGCGGCCGGTGGCCGTCGTGCTGGCCGACGACGAATGGCCGCATCTGTTTCTGCCGTTCCGGGAAGGTGCATCCGGGGAGTCCGACCTGCCCGCCGATCATGTGCACGGTCCGGTTTATCTCGAATTCGACGAAGGCGTAGAGCATTTCGCCCGGGTGCTCGGCGAGTTGATTCCCGGCAACGCGGTGGTCGGCATCGACGAGTACACCGGTGCGATGCGCCGCGCCCAGCAGCTGCTGTTTCCCGGCGGCCGGCCGGTGGATGCGGCGCAGGTGGTCAGTGCGGCCAAGGTGATCAAGACCCCCGATGAGCTGGCCTGCATCCGTACCGCGTGCCGGATCACCGATGAGGCCATGGTCGACGTGCAGGCGGCGCTGGCGCCCGGTATCCGCCAGATGGATCTGTCGGCCCAATTCCTGCGGCACGCATTCGAATTAGGTGCCAGCGCCAGCATGTTGGAGCCGATCTGGCAGGTGATGCCCGACAGCAGGGCCTCTGGGGTGTGGACCACCCACGGTGACCTGGCGCTACCGCTGCTGACCACCGAGCGCGAGCTGACGGCCGGTGACGTGCTGTGGACCGACGTGTCGATAACCTACGGGGGATACTGCTCGGACTTCGGTCGGACTTGGGTCACCGGCGCCGATCCGACACCTCGGCAGCAGGCGCAGTACCGGCGCTGGCGGGAGATCCTCGACGCCGTGCGCGGGGTGCTGCGGGCCGGGGTGACCTCCGGCGATCTGGCCCGCGCGGCCATCGCCGCGAACGGCGATGGCACCCGGCCCTGGCTGCCGCACTTCTACCTCGGCCACGGTATCGGCGTGAACGCCGCCGAGATGCCGATGATCGGCACCGACTTGGGCGATGAGTTCGACAACAACTTCGTGTTCGAGCCGGGCATGGTCCTGGTGCTCGAGCCGGTGGTGTGGGAGGACGGCACCGGCGGGTACCGGGGTGAAGAGGTGGTCGTCGTCACCGAGGACGGCTGGATCTCGTTGAGCGACTACCCCTATGCCCCCTATGGCGAAGGATCATGACGATGACGACTGAGGTTCTGCCGGACCGCCTCGCACTGCGCGGTGGGCGCCGTGAGCGGGCGCTGGCGCAGATGGAAGCCCACGATCTCGACGTACTGGTGCTGGGCCGGCAGGCCAATGTCCGTTATGTCACCGGGGCGCCGCAGCTATGGGTGGCGGGCACCCGCCCGTTCGGCCCCACCTGTGTGCTGGTGCGCGAAACCGGTGCCATCCATCTGCTCAGTACCTGGGATGAGGGGATTCCGGAGGACATCCCGCACGACAATCTGTACGGGATCTCCTGGAATCCGACCAACACCATTGCGGCGCTGGCGCGTATCGAAGGAGCCGGCACCGCGCGGCGGGTCGGAACCGACGCCATGTCACCTTTGTTCGCCCAGCTGCTGCCGATGGCGTTTCCCAACGCGGACTTGGTCGATGGCGAGCTGGCCATGCGGGCGGCCCGGGCGATCAAGACCGCTGAGGAAGTGGCGGCGCTGCGGTCCTCGGTCGCGGTGGCCGAGTCGGCGCTGGCGGCGGCGGTGGGCGCCCTGCAAGACGGCGTCAGCGAACAGACGTTGACCGGGGTGCTGATGGAGGCGATGACAGCAGGTGGGGTCAGCACCCCGGCCAACCAGGACGTTGCCTGGGTGACCTCGCGGGAACACCCGTGGCGGCGCGCGGTCGGCGACGGGCGGGTGCACACCGGTGACCTGGTGGCGTTCTCGGCGGGCGTGCTGGCCGGCGGCTACGTCGCCGAAGTGGGACGCACCTACCCGGTCGGTACTGTTCCCGGCGCCGCTGGGCTGTACCAGCGATGGGACACGTTGTGGGAGAGGCTGGCTGGTGCCTGCCGGCCCGGCGCGACGTGCAGTGAATTGCTGTCCGCCTACGCCGACGCCGGCGAACCCCTGCCGCCGGTGCCGGTAGCTCACGGCCTGGGACTGGGATTCGATCCGCCGGTGGTGTCGCCTCAGCTTCGCAACACCGCCGCCGCCGAGCGGCTGGAGCCCGGGATGGTGCTATCGGTCACCGGTTATGTGTTCGAGCCCGGCGTGGGCGCGGTCTTCGGGCGGGAGGCGGTGCTGATCACCGACGGTGGCCACGAAGTCTTGACCACCAGCCCGTTCGCCACCGGTTGCTGAAGGAGCAGATCGCCAATGTCTGGCACACCAGGTTCATCGCCACGGCCTTCCGCCGACGAGATCATCCGCTACCACAAGGACCCGGCCACCAAGATCGCCACGATCACCTTCGACCGGCCGGAATACCTCAACGCGCCCACGTCGGCGGCACGATTGCGCTACGCGGACCTGCTGCGCGGGGCCAGCGTCGACAACGACGTCAAGGTGGTGGTGATCCGCGGTGTCGGCGATAACCTGGGCAGCGGAGCTGACCTGCCGGAGTTCATGGAAGGTGTTGACGAGCCCGAAAAGCGCTTGGCGGAACTGCGTTTGGAAGGCATGGATGTCACCTATCCGCCCCAGGGCACCTTCCGCAACGGCGCCACCATCAGTGCCTGGTATGCCAACGTGCAGGCCGGTAACCGGCCGCTGCAGGAGCTGAAGAAGATCAGCATCGTGGAAGCCAAGGGGTACTGCTATGGCTGGCACTTCTACCAGGCCGCCGACGCCGATCTGGTGATCTCGTCCGACGATGCGCTGTTCGGCCACCCGTCGTTCCGCTACTACGGCTGGGGGCCACGGATGTGGACCTGGGTGCAGATGATGGGGCTGCGCAAGTTCTCCGAAATGGTTTTCACCGGACGCCCTTTCACCGCCGCGGACATGGAGAAGTGCAACTTCCTCAACAAGGTGGTGCCCCGCGATGAGCTCGAAGCCGAGGTCGACAAGTACGCGCTGGCCTGCGCGCGTAACCGCCCGGTCGACACGGTGTTCATGCAGAAGATGTTCTTCGAGGTGTACAAGCAGCATCAGGGCGAGTACATGGGCAGCCTGTTGTCGGCGTTCTTCGAGTCGATGGGCTCGGGGGTGGCACCGGACTCCGACGACCTGATGCTCGACGACGCCATCGATTCCGGGCTGTCCGGCGCGGTCAAGGACAACGATGCGAGGTTCCCGCCCGATTTCCGGCTGAGCAAGTCCAGCCGCGACGAGGACAACTAGCCCGTGCTGCCGCTGGACGGTTTCACCGTCGTCGATGTGTCCACCGGAATCGCCGGCGCCTACTGCACCAAGTTGCTGTCCGACGGCGGCGCTGAGGTCATCAAAGTCGAGCCGCCACAGGGGGATCCCCTGCGGTACTGGTCGGCATCCGGGGCCGCCACCGGCGCGGATGGCGCATTGTTCAGCTTCTTGGCCGGCGGCAAACACAGTGTCGTCACCGATCCAGCCGACTCCGACGACGATTTCGTCGGCGCCCTGCTGGCCGGGGCGGATGCGGTGGTGTGGTCACGCGGCTCGGCGGTGGCCGAACGCTTCGCCCCCGAACGGATGCGCCGCGACCACCCGCACCTGATCGTCACCGCGATCACCCCGTTCGGGCTCGACGGGCCGTGGCGCGACCGTGCCGCCACCGAGTTCACCCTGCAGGCCTGGTCGGGCGGGATCTTCGGGATCGGCCGCGGATCACCCGACCTGCCTCCGGCTTTCGTCGGCGGACAAGTCGGCGAGTACCTCGCCGGCGCGTACGCGAGCGCGATGACACTGGCCTCGTGGTACGCGCGACGCAACGGCGCGGTCGGGGATCTACTGGACCTGTCGATGCTGGAGACTCAGATCCTGGGTCTGACCTACTACCCGGTCAGCTACTTCGAGATGCTCGGCCGGCCTTGGCGCGACGCCCGCAAGGTCACGGTCCCCGGAATCGCCAGCGCCAAAGACGGTCTTGTCGACGTCGGGTGCGGCACCGCTCAGCAGTGGTTCGATCTGTGCGCGATGACCGGACACCCAGAGTGGATCGACGAGGACTCGCCGCTGTCGATCACCCAGCAGGCCAACGAGAAGGCCGAGGCGATCTACGCCTGGGTGAAAGAGCAGACGGTCGAGGAGATCCGCGACCTGGCCACTGCGTTCCGGATCCCGAACGCCCCGGTTGCCAACGGCGCCAATGTCACCGAGCTCGACCACTTCCAGTACCGCAGCTCTTTCGTCACCAACCCCCGCGACGGCTTCACCCAGCCGGGCCATCCCTACCGGCTGACCCCCGCCTCGCTTCGCCCGCCGCAGCCCGCACCACGTCTCGGTGAACACACCGAGGCCTACCAGATGTCGGTGATGCCGGCCCGCCCGGCGCCGGCTCAGGACCGGCCGGAAGTCCTGCCGTTCAGCGGCCTACGGGTGCTCGACCTGACCACGTTCTGGGCCGGCCCGAGCTGCACGCATCCGCTGGGGATGCTCGGCGCCGACGTCATCCATGTGGAGTCGACCCGCAGACCGGATGGAACCCGCTTGATCGCCGGGATCCCGGTCAGCGAACCGCAATGGTGGGAACGCTCGCCGATCTTTTCGGCGCTGAACACCAACAAAAGGGGCCTCACCGTCGACCTGCAGCACGAGGCGGGCCGCGAGGTGCTGCGGAAGCTGATCGCGACCGCCGACGTGATCGTGGAGAACTTCACCCCGCGGGTCCTCGAGCAGATCGGGTTGGACTTCGACACCGTCCGTGCGGTGCAACCCACTGCAATCATGCTGCGAATGCCCGGTTTCGGGCTGGACGGTCCCTGGCGAGACAACCCGGCGTTCGCCTATGTCATCGAGGCCGCATCCGGGGTGAGCTGGCTGACCGGTTTCCCCGAACGCAACCCCTACGAGCCGTACTCGATCGGTGACCCGAACGCCGGAGTCCACGCGCTCAACGCGCTGCTGCTGGCCCTGGAACACCGCAACCGCACCGGGCAGGGTGTGTTGGTGGAAGCGGCGATGGTCGATGCCGCACTCAACATCGCCGCCGAGCAGGTGATCGAATATTCGGCCTACGGAGCGCTGCTGCAACGCGACGGCAACCGCGGGCCGACTGCCGCCCCGCAAAACCTCTACCGCACCGCCGATATCGACGAATTCGGCCGGCTGGACTGCTGGGTGGCGATTGCGATCGCGACCGACGGACAGTGGGAGGCGCTCCGCGACGCGCTGGGCCGACCGGGCTGGGCGATGCAGCCGGAGCTGGCGAGTGTCGCCGGGCGCCGCGCCCAGCACGACCTCATCGACGTCCACCTCGGTGCCTGGTGCGCCGAACGCGGGGGTGACGAGATCGTCGAACTGCTGTGGCCCCTAGGGGTCCCGGTGGCCAAGGCGGTGCAGCCGCACCGGCAGGCCGAGTTGCCGCAGCTGTGCTACCGGGGTTTCTTCGAAGTGGTCACTCATCCGGTCAACCCGGCGGTGCGGCACAGCACCCTGCCAGTGCGGTCGACACACGGGCCCAATCGATTCCATCGCCGGCCGGCTCCGTTGCTCGGCGAGCACAACCACGAATTGCTGTGCGAGCTGGGCCTGTCCGACGCCGAGATCGCGGCGCTGGAGGCGCACGGCGTGATCGGCAGCGCACCTACTCGTTGAGTCAGCGCCCAGGGCGGGCCTGCTCGCGCTACTTCAGGCAGCTTCCGGCATCGACCGGCAGCGTGACGCCGGTGACGTACCGCGCCTCGTCAGAGGCCAGGAACAGCACAGCGTTGCTGATGTCCACCGCATCCACCCACGGAATCGGCAGGGTGTGGAACATCTGGCAGATCGGGGCCATGTCGTCGGGACCCGGGTTCTCCAGGTCGGGGCGGAACATCTTCCAGGTGCCCTCGTTCATGATCATTCCGGTGCTGACATGGGTGGGGTGCACCGTGTTGACCCGGATCATGTGCTGGCCCAACTCGACGGCGAACGAGCGCATCAGGCCCACCACGCCGTGCTTGGCGGCGACGTAGTTGCCGCAGTGCGGATAGGCCTTCAACCCGCCGACCGAGCTGGTCAGGATGATCGAACCACCCTTGCCTCCAGAAATCAGGTGCGGCACACCGGCTTTGACCGTCTTCCACACGCCCGACAGGTTGATGTCGATCATCTCCTGCCAGTCGTGTTCGCTGCACTGGTCCAGGGTGTCGCCACCGTTGCCGATGCCGGCGTTGGCGACGATGATGTCCAGGCCGCCCAGCTCCTCGACTCCGGCGTCCACTGCCGCCTTGAGCCCATCGAAGTCGCGCACGTCGACTTGCGCGGTGAAAATCCGGCGGTTGCGCGCCTTGACCAGATCGGCGGTCTCGGCCAGTTCCTCCGGGGTGGCCGGGGGAATGGGCGAGTTCTCGACGATCGGCTTACAGACATCGATCGCGATGATGTCGGCGCCCTCCTCGGCCAACCGGACCGCGTGGCTGCGGCCCTGACCGTGAGCCGCCCCGGTGATGAATGCGACCTTGCCTTCAACACGTCCAGCCATGGAAACCTCACTTCTTTCAATTACCGGAAAACCTTGGGGTACATAGGGGGATCAACTCACGGAATGATCGCCGGCATGGAGACCCAGCCCCGCACCGTCGACGTCGGGGAGATCTGCGTCGCCGACAGATCGACCTCCCACTCGGGGAAGCGCTTCAGGATCTCCTCGAGGGCGATCCGCGCCTCCAACCGGGCCAGCGCGTTGCCGACACAGAAATGGGTGCCGTGGCCGAAGCCCAGGTGCGGCCGGCGTTCCCGGTGGATGTCGAACACGTCGCCGTCCGGCGGGAACCGGCGGTGGTCCCGATTGGCGGCACCGATCAGCAGCAGCATCGCCGAGCCTTCCGGCACGGTCTGGCCGTAGTACTCCACGTCGCGGGTGACGTAACGGGCTGCGTGTGGTGCCGGCGGCTCGAAGCGGACCAGCTCCTCGACCGCCCGCGGGATCAGGGCCGGGTTGGCCGCCATCTCCGCCCGCTGGTCGGGGTGCTCGGCCAGCACCTTGCCGCTCCAGCCGATCAACCGGGTGGTGGTCTCACTGCCCGCGGTCGCCAGCACGGTGAGAAACAGGTGCAGTTCCTCCCGACCCATCTTCCGCCGGGTGCCGGTCTCGTCCTCGAACTCAGCGTTCATCAGCTCGGTGATCAGGTCGTCGGAGGGATGCTTCGCCCGCCAGTCGATGTAGTCGGCGAACACGTCGCCGGTGGCGATCGGCCCGTCGGGGTTGTCGGTCATCTTCTGACCGGGCGCGGTGCGAATGGTGGCATCGCCGTGCTCGGTGACGCGCTTCTGGTCGTCTTCGGGGATACCCAGCAGCATCCCGATCACCCGCATCGGCATCTGGGCCCCGAGGTCGTTGACGAAGTCGAACCGCCCGGTGCCCACCAGCGGGTCCAGGCAGCGCGCACAGTACTCCCGGATCTGCGATTCCAGCGCGTTCATCCGGCGTGGGCTGAACATCCCCGACATCAGGTTGCGGTGGATGTCGTGGATCGGCGGGTCCTCGAATATCAGGATCCCCGGCGGAATCTGCATGCCGGACTTGATGATCTCCAGAACGGCGCCCTTGGCCGAGCTGAACGTCTGGTAGTCGGCGAACGCGGCGTGCACGTCATCGAACCGGCTCAACGCGTAGAAGTCGTGCTCTTCGTTGTAGTACAGCGGCGCCTCTTCGCGCAGCCGGCGAAACATCGGGTACGGATCGTTGTTGAGTTCGACGTTGTACGGGTCGTAGTGCGCTGCGCTGGTGGTTGTCACCGTCATGGTTATCCGTCCTTGGTCGCTGCGGTCAGAGGCCGGCGGGGACGGGAGCCGTTACCGGGGTGAATTCCAGGTGCAGTTCGGTCAGGCCGCGCAGGATGAACGTCGGCTCGAAGGTGAATCGGCGATCACCGGCCGGGCCGTGCTGCGACTCGTCGAGCCGGATGTCAGTCATCCGGTCCAAGATGCGTTCCAGCGAGATCCGGCTCTCGGCGCGGGCCAGGGGAGAGCCCGGACAGGTGTGGCTGCCGCGGGCGAACGCCAGGTGCTCACGCACATTGGGCCGGTCGATGCGGAACTCGTGCGGGTTGTCGAACTTGCGGGGATCGCGGTTGATCGCCCCGGGGAACACCACCACGACGGTGCCGGCCTTCAGCTCGACCCCGCCCAGGGTGGTGGTCTTGCGCACCAGTCGGGGGTCGGTCTTGACCGGGCTTTCCATCCGCAGGGTCTCTTCGAGGAAGTTCGGGATCTTGCTGCGGTCCGCGCGCAACTGGTCCACCAGGGCGGGGTCCTCGGCCAGGAACCGCAACGCCGCGCTGAGGAGCTTGGTGGTGGTCTCCTGCCCGGCGGCGAACAGGAAGGTGGCGCTTTTGACCACGTCGGCGATCTCGGGGATCGACCCGTCCTCGTAGGTGGCGGTGGCCAGGTCGGTCAGCACGTCACCGCGCGGCGTCTCGCGGCGGTCGGACAGGTAACGGCTGAACTTGTCGTCCAGCCAAGCCAGCGGGTCGTGGGCCAGTTCTTCGTGATCGAGCGCGCCGATGCGCGCACCAGGCTGCGGCGCGCCCAGCACCTCTTGGAACACCGGCCGATCTTCGTCGGGGACACCGAGCAGGTCGGCGATCACCAGCAGCGCAAAAGGCCTGGCGTAGGAGGTCAGGAATTCGCAGCTGCCGCTGTCGATGAAGTAGTCCAGCTGGCGATCGGCCAACTGCCACATGAAGTCCTGGTTCTCCTTGAGCCGCTTGGGGGTGAGCAGCCGGCTCAGCAACGACCGGGCCTTGGTGTGCGTCGGCGGGTCCATGGTGACCATGTGCTCGCACATCGGCATCAGGTGGCGGTGCGCCTCGATCTGCTCGCTGATGTCGTCGCCCTCGGGGGTGAACGGCAGCGGCGGGAACGGTCCGCCGACCGCGACCAGGTTGGAGTAGGTGTCGGAGTCGCGGTAGATCTCGTTCGCTTCTTCATGACCGGTCACCGCGACCACGCCGTAGACGTTCAGCGGGGTGACCGGGCTCTGGGCCCGCAAGTAATCGAAGTACGGGTGCGGGTCGGGAATCAAAGACTGGTCGGTGAAGAAGTCGATGGTGTCGAAGTCGGTCAACGTGGACCTCTCTGCAGAATGGGCTGACAGGTGCTGAGCATCTGCTTAGCATGGGTGGGACCGGGGGTCAAGGGTTGGCGCGGCATTACTATGGCCGCCGGACATGTAAAGGTGGATGACGACGATGCGGAGCGCACGGTATGGCCGAATCGGCTAAGGGGCAGCGCAGAATTGGCGCCCCGGATGCGAAGAACCGGACCCTGCTGCTCGATGCCGCAGAACAGCTGTTGCTGACCGCCGGTCACGGCGCGGTGAGCTCCCGCCGGGTGGCCGAGCAGGCCGGCCTCAAACACCAACTCGTGCACTACTACTTCCGGACCATGGACGACCTGTTCCTGTCGATGTTCCGCCGACGTGGCGACCAGGGGCTGATCGAACAGGCCGCGGCACTCGCGTCGCCGCAGCCGTTGTGGGCGCTGTGGCGATTCAACACCGACTCGGCATGGACGGCGCTGACGATGCAGTTCATCGCGCTGGCCAACCAGCGTGAGGCCCTGCGGGCGGAGATCGCGACCTACGCCGAGCGGCTTCGCGCCGAACAGATCGACGCGGTGGCCGGGCTGCTGGCGCGCTACGGCATCGACGCCGAGGAGTTTCCCGCGACGGTGCTGATGGTGCTGATGACCAGCGCGTCGCGGATGCTGATCATCGAGCACGAGGCGCTGGGCATGACCCTCGGCCACGCCGAGACGGTGGAGTTCGTCGAGCGCTGGCTGCACCGTCTCGAGGGCGAACCGGGAGCCCCGCGGACCGGCGTCGCGGTGTCGTCGGGGCACGCGCCGCACTAGCGTTGCGCCCGGTTCTGCTGCAGCCGATCGGCGGCCGCCCAGTGCTCGTCGGCGACCCACAGCCGAGCGAACGCCGCCACCGCCTCGTCGGCCGACGCTCCGGCGAGCACCCGCTTGATCTCACCGGCCGACGGATTGGCCAACGACCGTGCCAGCCCGCGCCATTCGGCCTCAAACGACTCCCGGGGCACCACCCGGTTCACCAGCCCGATCCGTTCGGCCGCTGCGGCGTCGAGCATGGTTCCGGTGCCGGCCAGCAACAGCGCCTGACTGTGGCCGACCAGTGCGGCAAGCCGCTCGGCGCCGCCCCAGGCCGGCATGATCGCCAGCGAAACCTGGTTGAAGGCGATCTTGACGTCGGCGGCGGCGATCCGGATATCGGCGGCAACCGCCACCTCGGCCCCGCCGCCGAGTGCGTGGCCGTTCAGCGCCGCGATCACCGGTGCCGGGAAAGCCGCGATCCGGTCGCACAACAAGCGCATCCGCCACGCCATGACTTGCGCCTCGGGCTCGGTTCGGATGGCCGCGAGTTGCTTGAGATCACCGCCGGAGACGAAGGCGCGGTCGCCGCCGCCGGTGATGACCAGCGCCCGTGCCGCGGCTACTGCGTCAAGCGCACGATCCAGCTGATCCATCGTCTCCGGCGCGATCGCGTTGCGTGCCTGGGGACGATCGATCGTGATGACCGCCAATCCTTCATCCAGCTCGACATCAACCATGACTCTCCAATGAAGATATTGGCATTCTCGGATTAGGAGAATAACATCACGGGCGTCATGCGAAAGATTCCGGACGACTTGGCGCGGCGCTACGAGGCCAACGGCTGGTGGACCCAAGAGACCCTCGGTGACCTGCTCACTTCGTGTCTCGCCGCAACGCCGGACGGCCGATTCGAGGTGCACTCGGCGGTCCGCCCATGGCTCGGCACCTTCGGTGAGGTGGAGCGCACCGCGCGCCGCTTGGCGGCCGGGCTATCTGCCCGCGGCGTCGGCCCCGGTGACGTGGTGGCGTTTCAGCTGCCCAACTGGATGGAGGCCGCCGCGACCTTCTGGGCGGCGGCTTTCCTGGGGGCGGTGGTGGTGCCGATCGTGCACTTCTACGGGCCCAAGGAAGTGGGCTACATCCTGGCTGCCAGCAAGCCGCAGGTGTTCATCAGCGCCGATGAGTTCGGGCGGATGAGGTTTGCGCCCGAACTCGTGGGCGATGTTCCGATAGTGGGGATAGTGGGCGCGCCCGTCACCGGACCGAACTTCGAGGATCTGCTGGCCGCCGAGCCGATGGCCGGGACGCTCGCCACCGATCCGGGCGCACCGGCGCTGATCGCCTACACCTCCGGAACGACGCGAAACCCCAAGGGAGTCATCCATTCTCACCAGACGCTGTGCTTCGAGACGCGCCAGCTGCTCGCCAATTACCCCAAAGACCGGGGCCGGCAGCTGACCGCAACCCCGGTCGGGCACTTCATCGGCATGCTGGGAGCGTTTCTGATCCCGGTACTGGAGGGCGCGCCGATCGACCTCGCCGATACGTGGGATCCTGCGGCGGTGCTGGCCTTGATGGCCGATGAGGGCGTGTCGATCGGCGGCGGGCCACCGTATTTCGTCACCAGCCTGCTCGACCATCCGGATTTCACCGCCGAACACCTGCGCCATATCCGCCACGTCGGCTTGGGCGGATCGACGGTGCCCGCCGCGGTCACCCGCCGGTTGGCGGATCTGGGGATCTTCGTCTTCCGGTCCTACGGCAGCACCGAACACCCGTCGATCACCGGTTCACGGCCGGACGCCCCGGAGGACAAGCGACTGTTCACCGACGGCGACGCGCGGCCCGGTGTGGAGATCCGGTTGGCCGCCGACGGCGAGATCCTGAGCCGCGGCCCGGACCTGTGCCTTGGCTACACCGACGACGCCTTGACCGAGGCGGCGTTCGACGCCGACGGCTGGTATCACACCGGCGACGTCGGTGTGCTCGATGCCGACGGCTATCTGACCATCACCGACCGCAAGGCCGACGTGATCATCCGCGGCGGCGAGAACATCAGCGCCGTCGAGGTCGAAGAGGTGCTGTTGGCACTGCCGGCCGTCGCCGAGGCGGTAGTGGTCGCGGTGCCCGACGCCCGACTGGGAGAGCGGGCTGCGGCGGTCGTTCGCCTCAGACCCGGGTGCGCATTGCCGACCATGCCGGAGCTGCGGGCCCATTTCGAGCGCACCGGCGTGGCGCCGCAGAAATGGCCCGAGGAGCTGCACGAGGTCGGCGATTTCCCGCGCACCGCCAGCGGCAAGGTGCAGAAGTACGTGGTGCGCCAGCACCTGGCCGACAAGGTTGCACCGACACGCTTGTGAGAATATGATTCTCACAAGCTGAAAAGGAGCATTTCATGGGTCAACTGTCACACCGCGTCGAGATTCCTTTCCCGTTGTTCGACGCCGACAACCACCTGTATGAGCCGCCGGAGGCGATGACCAAGTACTTGCCCAAGGAGTACAAGGACATCGTCCAGTACGTGGAGATCAACGGGCGCACCAAAATCGCCATCCGCGGCCAGATCAGCGAGTACATCCCCAATCCCACCTTCTCGGTGGTGGCCAAGCCGGGCGCCTGGGAGGAGTACTTCAAATTCGGCAACCCCGAGGGCAAGAGCAAGCGTGAGCTGTTCGGCGAGCCGATGAAGTCGATTCCGGCGTTCTTCGAGCCGGGGCCGCGCCTGGAGCTGATGGATGAGCTCGGCGTCGACCGCTCGCTGATGTTCCCGACCCTGGCCAGCCTGATCGAGGAGCGGTTGCGCGACGACCCGGTCGCGATCCACGTCATCATCCACTCGCTCAACCAGTGGCTGGACGAGGTCTGGGGCTTCAACTACAAGAACCGGATCTTCACCACGCCGGTGATCACCCTGCCCATCGTCGAGAAGGCCATCGAGGAGCTGGACTGGGTGGTCAAGCGCGGCGCTCGCGCGATCTTGATCCGCCCGGCGCCGGTGCCCGGTTTCCGTGGGCCGCGGTCCTTCGCGCTGCCCGAGTTCGACCCGTTCTGGGAGAAGTGCGTCGAGTACGACGTCTTCGTGGGCATGCACTCGTCCGACAGCGGCTACTCGCGTTACACCTCCGAGTGGGACGGTGCCGCCCAGGAGATGCTGCCGTTCCAGACCAACGCCATGGCGATCCTCAACGAGTGGCGCCCGATCCAGGACGCGGTGGCCTCCTGGGTGATTCACGGTGCGCTGTTCCGGCACCCGAAGCTCAAGGTGGGCATCGTCGAGGCCGGCTCGAAGTGGATGTTCCCGCTGTTGGACTCCATGGCCGAGGTGTACAAGAAGGCGCCGGAAGCCTTCGTGGGCAACCCCATGGAGGAGATCAAGAACCGCATCTACGTCAGCCCGTTCTACGAAGAGGGCATCGACGACCTGATCAACCTGATCGGTGTGGACCAGGTGCTCTACGGCTCCGACTGGCCGCACCCGGAGGGTCTTGCCGAACCGACCCACTATGTGACGGCGCTGCAGCACCTTCCGGTCGAAGACCAGGCCAAGATCATGGGCGGCAACCTCGGTCGCCTCGTCACCGTTTAGGGTGACCCGCTGGCAGACCATTCCCGAGATGGTCTTGAGCGTCGGCGATCGCTTCGGAGATGCCGAAGCGATCGCCGACGGTCCGTTACGGCTCACCTTCGCGCAGCTGGCTGACCGGATCTTGTGCGCCGCAGGAGCCTTCGCCGATGCCGGTATCGGCAGAGGTGACCGGGCGGCGATCTGGGCGCCCAACTCGGCGGAGTGGATCATCGCGGCTTTCGGGCTGCTGACCGCCGGGGGAGTACTGGTCCCGGTCAACACCCGATTCAAGGCGGCCGAGGCAGACGACGTCATCCGGCGCAGTGGAGCCAAGCTAGTGCTGGTCGAAAAGGGTTTCCTGGGACTGGATTTCACTGCGCCGCCCGGCATTCCGGTGATCGACCTCAAATCAGGCTTCCTGGGTTCCGGTTCGCCCATGCAGCGCACGGTCGACGGTGATGATATCGCCGACATCATCTTCACCTCGGGTACGACCGGCCGGCCCAGGGGCGTGATGATGAGCCATCGGCAGAATCTGCGGCTCTACGCCGAATGGTGCGACCTAGCCGATCTGCGGGAGGGCGACCGCTATCTCATGGTCAATCCGTTCTTCCACACCTTCGGCTACAAGGCCGGCTGCATCGCCGCGTGCATCCGGGGAGCCACGATGTTTCCGGTCCGCGTCTTCGACGTCGATGCCGTGCTGGAACTCATTGAAACCGAACGCATCACCATGCTTCCGGGACCGCCGACGCTGTATCAGTCGCTGTTGGACGCGCCGTCGGAGCGTGACCTGTCATCGTTGCGCGCGGCGGTCACCGGCGCCGCGGACATCCCGGTGGATCTGGTGCGCCGGATCCGCAGCGAATTGCCGTTCCAGTCCATCATGACCGGCTACGGGCTCACCGAAGCCGGCACGGTGACGGCCTCGCGCCGCGGTGACTCATTCGAGGACATCGCGACCACGGCCGGTCTGGCCTGCCAGGACATCGAGTTGCAAATCGCCGATGATGGCGAGGTCTTGGTGCGCGGTTACAACGTGATGGCCGGCTACCTCGATGACCCGCAGGCGACCGCCGAGGCGATCGACGCGCAGGGATGGCTGCACACCGGGGACGTCGGCACACTGGACTGCGCCGGTCGGCTGCGGATCGTCGGACGCAAGAAGGACATGTTCATCGTCGGCGGCTTCAACGCCTATCCCGCCGAGATCGAGGGCTTCTTGCTGGAACATCCCGCCGTGGCACAGGTCGCGGTGATCGGCGTGCCCGATGAGCGCCTCGGCCAGGTGGGCAAGGCGTTCGTGGTCAAAGACCCCGCCCACGCGCACACGTCCGAATCGGAGCTGATCGCTTGGTGCCGAGACCGGATGGCCGGCTTCAAGGCCCCGCGGTTCGTGTCGTTCGTGGACCGCTTGCCGCTGAACGCCACCGGCAAGGTGGACAAGGCCCGACTGGGGACCGCGCCCGGGGCGTGAGGCGTCATGTACGTCTGCCTGTGTGCCGGGGTGACCAGTCAGCAGGTGATCGACGCCGTCGAGGACGGCGCCTCGAGCACCAAGCTGGTCGGCGAACGCACCGGTGCGGGCACCGTCTGCGGACGCTGCAAGAACAACATTCGCGCGCTGATCACGCGGACACCGACCGGTCCTCGTTACTGACTTAAGTCATCGCAGTCCGGATGCCTGCGCACAGGCGGTACTGTCATGGCCGGCGGATGGTCACGGCAGGCAGCAAGAGGGATCAGGCATGGCGGTAGCGAGCAAGTCGGGCAAGATGACGGCGCGCGAAGCCAAGCGCCTGCAGACGCGCGAGCGCCTGTTGGGCGCGGCAACCGCTGAGTTCAAGCGAACCGGGATGGCTCAGGCCGACGTCGGTGCGATCGTCGCCGCCGCCGGCGTGGCGCACGGCACATTCTTCTTCCACTTTCCCACCAAGGAGCATGTGCTGCTCGAGCTCGAGCGCCGTGAAGAAGAACGGATAGCCAAGCAGTTCCGCAGGTATCTCACCACGCGTCACGAGCTCTCGGAGGATCTGGCCGAAGCGGCGCGCATGGTGATGGACTTGGAAACCCGCCTGGGTGAGGCGTTGTTCCGGGATTTTCTGGCCTTGCATTTCTCGCCGACCCGACCCTCAGCGGAGGGCGGGGAACACCACCCGCTGATCGTGCTGGTCGCCGAGCGGATCGAGGGCGCGCGGGAGCGCGGCGAGGTCGACGACGACGTCGTCGCCATGAACAGTGCGGTGTTCTTCCTGCTCGGCCTGTACGCACTGTTGATCACCACCCACGACTGGCCGACCCGGCCGGAGCTGGTCAACGACTACCTGACCCGGACGATGCGGGGCTTGCGGGCCGCACGCTGATCCCAAAAAGTCATTGACTTCAGTCAGTGAGGTGCCTACCGTCATAGGCGGTTCTCGGCACGATAAGGGAGATGGCGATTGGCTATCGCAGCGCAGCATCCGCACGACGGGCTCGGCCTCGACGAGCATCTGGAACTGTCTCGGGCCGCCCAGCGTCGCGCCGACCGGTGGCTCATCTCCGGCGGCATGCTCATCGGCACGGCGGCCGCCGGGGTGTTCGGCCTGCCGCTATTCCTGCGCGGGATCTGGCTGCTGCGGCGGGCACAGCATGACGGGCTGACGGTACGGCCGATGCTGGTCACCCTGCTGGGCTATCTGGTCATCATCGATGCCGCGATCAATGCCGTGGGCTGGGCGCTGGATCTGGTGGGCCATCACACCCTGCTGGCGCGAGTGCTGCTCAACGGGTGGGGCGCGATGTTCGACGCCGGATACTTCTGGCACTTCAACGAGCTATGGGTCGGCGGTGCGGCCGGCCCCGGTGAGAAGGGCTGGGAGGTGGGCCTCATCTTCACCGTGTTCACCATGCGGATCGCGGCGGCGATCGGTTTCTTGCAGATGAAGCGGTGGGGTCATCAGTGGATGGTGGTGACCTGCTGGATGGGCGTGGTGATCTGGATCGGCTACGTGTTCAACATGACGATGTACGCCGATGTGCGCTATGCCGGCGTGGTGTTCCCGGTGATCGGCTGGTGGATCTACGACATCTTCTACATCACACCGTTTTTGGCCATCCCGTATCTGCACACCGTCAACCGCGAAATCTTCTCGGATTGACCAACGATAGGACGATCGGATGACTTGGCTCTGGGAGATTCTGCGCTACGTCGCCGCGTGGGGCGGCACCTGTTTGATCATCGCGTTCTGGTACTGGATGTTCTCCAGCATCGGAACGTTCTGAGCGGGCTCAAGGCGCCATGCACCCGTTGGAGCTGGAGAGCAGCTGCGCACTGACGGCGATCGCATTGAGCGATCGGCGCCGCGAGGGCGCACGGCTGATCACCGGGGCCGAACGCGGATTCGGCGTGAGCGCGACGTTGTCCACCGTCGAGGTGCCGCACCCGGGAGAAGCGGGCTGGACCCGCCGGACGCTGACTTGCGGTGTGGCACTGCAATGCTCACCCTCCAAGGAGCGCCTCGCCGGCTACCGGCTGGCCGACCTGTCGGCCCGCGAACTGCGGGCCCTGACCTACGTAGAGGCCCAGGTGGCACTGGGGTGGGTGGCCGACCGGTGGCCCGGTCTGATGACCGAGATGCAGCGGGTGCTGGGGGATCTTGATCCGGCGGACCCCGACCTGGCGGCGTCCGAGATGTTCGATCGCGCTATCGAATTGGCGCGGTCCCGGCGGAAGCTGGACTGGCACCCCTTGGTGGGAACGTTGCCGCGGGGTTGGACGGCGCCGGAAACTCTCGCCGACTCGGTGCGCCGACTGGGGCGGATGCCGTGGTCGAGCACCCAGAAGCGCCGGCCGCGAGCCTATTCCGTTCCGGTCGGCGGTGACGGCGGGGTGCGCAACCCCAATCTGCCGCCGCCGAGCCGACCGGACGACGACGATCGCCACACCAGCGCCGAGCGGCGGCCGGGCATCCCGTACCCGGAATGGAATATGCACAGCGGCAGCTTCCTGCCCGGGCACGTCGCCGTCGTCGAGCACGCCTGGGTCGCGCGCCGCCGCGAACCCGCCGCCGCCCGGCCGGATCTGCGGAAGTGGTTCGAACAGCACACCCTTCGGGCGATGACCAACGGCCTGCCGGACGGATCCGCCCTCGACGTCGACGCCTACGTCAGCTATCACCTCGACGCGCTGACCGGCGAAGCCGACGAACCGCGGATCTTCCGCGAATTGCTTCCCGCGGGCCGCGACGTCACGACCGCGCTGCTGCTCGACGCGAGCTCATCGCTGGGCGTGCACGGTGGTCGGCTCTTCCGCCTGGAACTGGCCTGCGCGGACGCTTTGTCGGCGGCGATGACGCGCGCACGTCAGCGGCACGGGGTCTTCGCGTTCACCGGCAACACCCGCCACCACGTGGCCGTGCACTGCCTCAAGGACTTCCCCGACCGACGGTTCGTGGCCCCCAGCGACCTCGGTCTGCCGACCGGCGGCTACACCCGCCTGGGCGCGCCGCTGCGTCACCTGACCAGCCGGCTGGTCGCGCAACCGTCCGGGCGGCGGCTGCTGATCGTGATCGGCGACGGACTGATGTCCGACGAAGGCTACGAAGGCCGCTACGCCTGGGCGGATGTGGCGCACGCGGTCGAAGAGGCCAACGAGGCCGGCGTCCACGTCTACTACGTCGGCGTCGGGCCGGTCCGCGTCGATCCCCTGCCGGAGGTGTTCGGAGCGCGCTGCTCCCAGCGCATCCGGCGCATCGAGGACCTTCCCCGAGTGCTGGCCCACGTACACCGCGAGCTGGTCGCCGCATGACCGGACGGAGGCACCGATGACAAGCGATATCTATCTGGCCAACGGCAACGAAGTGCAGCTGTTCGAGCGGGCCTACCGCAGGCGCATGCCGGTGATGCTCACCGGGCCGACGGGGTGCGGCAAGACCCGGCTGGTCGAGCACATGGGTGTGTTGTTGGGGCGTCCGGTGGTCACCATCAGCTGCCACGACGACCTGACCAGCTCGGACCTGGTCGGCCGTTTCATGGTCGCCGGCGGTGACGTGGTGTGGACCGATGGACCGCTGACCAAAGCGGTCAAGACGGGCGCGATCTGCTACCTCGACGAAGTCGTCGAGGCGCGGCACGACTCGTTGGCCATCCTGCATTCGCTGACCGATCACCGGCGCTGTCTGTACCTGGACCGCGCGGGCGAAGTGGTCACCGCCCCCGACAGCTTCATGCTGGTCTGTTCCTACAACCCGGCCTACCGGAGTTCGCTCAAGGACCTCAAGCCGTCCTTTCGGCAGCGCTTCGTCACGCTCGCGATGGACTACTTGCCGGCTCAGCGCGAAGCTCAGGTGATCGTCGCCGAGACCGGCGTCGACGCAGCGGTCGCCGACCGGCTCGTCGCTTGCGCCACATCACTGCGCACCGCCGACCACGCTTTCCACTTCGAGCCGCCGTCCACCCGCGCGCTGGTCACTGCGGCGCAGCTGGTCGCCGACGGAGCCGGCGAGATGGAGGCCGCCGAAGCGTGCATCCTGGCGCCGCTGAGCACCGACGGCGGGATCCACGACGGGCTGCGTGAGGTCGCGGCCAGCCTGTTCGCTCCGCCGAAAAATCCGCTCTAGGAAGGGAAGTCGTCCATGGACTCACAAGAGCAGAAACGCAAGAGAGCGCTGATCGCCTTCCAGGTCTTCATCTACGGCTATCTGCTCATCATGTTCGGCATTCAGCTGTACATGTCCTTCGCTCGCGGTTGGTGGCTGTTGTGACTGCGAGCGGTTCCACCGCGGAGTTCCTCGGCCTCGAGGAGCATCAGGAGCAATCCCGGGCCGCCCAGTGGCGCGCCGACCGCTGGATGATCGCCGGTGCCGCGCTGATGGGCATGTGGGTGCCCGGCATCATCGGGCTGCCGATCTTCCTGCGTGGCGTCTGGCTACAGCGGCACGCACTGCACGCCGGCTTGGCCGTCCGGCCGATGATCGTCACCTTGATCGGCTACCTGGTGCTCATCGACGGTGCGCTCAACAGCCTCGGCTGGGCACTGGATCTGGTTGCCAACCACACCCTGATCAACCGGGTGTTGATGGTCGGCTGGGGCGCGATGTTCGACGCCGGATACTTCTGGCACTACAACGAACTGTGGATCGGCGGCTCCGCGGGCCCCGGCGAGAAGGCCTGGGTGGCCGGCCTGATCCTGACCGTGTTCGCGATGCGCTGCGCCGCGGCGATCGGCTTTTTGCAGATGAAGCGGTGGGGTCATCAGTGGATGGTGGTGACCTGCTGGATGGGCGTGGTGATCTGGATCGGCTACGTGTTCAACATGACGATGTACGCCGATGTGCGCTATGCCGGCGTGGTGTTCCCGGTGATCGGCTGGTGGATCTACGACATCTTCTACATCACACCGTTTTTGGCCATCCCGTATCTGCACACCGTCAACCGCGAAATCTTCTCCGACTGACTAAGGAGCACAACGATGGACAGTGCCGTCACCGATCAGCTGCCCCCGGGCACCACGCCGTACTACGCGCGGATGCACAAGTGGATCAAGCGCGCCACGCTGGTGTGCCTGGTGGCATTGGTCATCGAGGGGGCCTTCACCCTGCCGTTCATGGCGGTCTACTACGGCTACCCGACGTTGAGCCTCACCCAGATCTGCAGTGAACTGCTCAAGACCCGCTTCTCCGATGACACCCTGGAGTGCAAGTTCCCCTACCCGCCGTTGGGTCCGCCCGAAGGCGCCGAGGGCAAGGACACCGCGCAGGACGAGTGGGGGATTCAGCCGGTGCCCAAGTACCACCGGCTGGGTTTCCGTGAACTGGTGCGCATTCACGACGAGCGGCTTGCCCGCGACGCGAAATAGGCCTCAGTACTGGGTGCAGCCCTGATCGACCGGAACCGCGGCGGCGGTGACATTGCGCGAGTCATCGCTGGCCAGCCAGCACACCGTCCCGGCGATGTCCTCGGGTTCGGCCACCCAGATGGGCAGGAACGGCGTGAGCATGTTTGACAACTGCGGATTGGTCTCCATGGCCTGACCCAGCGCGCTGACCATGTCGCCGGTGCCCATGTCGGTGTTGACCGGGCCGGGATGCACGCTGTTGACCCGGATCCCGTGCTTGCCCAGTTCGGCGGCGAACGCGCGGGCCATCCCGGTGACGGCATGCTTGCTGGCCGTGTAGTGCACCATGAACGGCTGCATCTTGATGCCGGCCGCGGAGCTGATCAAGATGATCGAGCCGCCGCGGCCCCCGTCGATGATCTGCTGCGCGCCGGCCATCACGGTGTTCCAGGTGCCCGTCACATTGATGTCCAGGACATCGCGAAAGTCCGCCGGGGTGATCGCATCCCAGGCCTGCGGGGCAGCGACCCCGGCGTTGGCGACGATGATGTCCAGCCGCCCCAGCGTGTTCACCGCGTCGGCGACGGCCTCCCGCAAGCCGTCATAGTCGCGGGTGTCGACGACGGCGGACACGATGCGCCGGCCGCTGCCCTGGACCAGCCGCACCGTTTCGGCCAGGTCCTCAGGCGTCGCCGGGTTGTACGGCACGCAGCCCGGGAGTTTGCCGGCGACGTCGATCGCGATGATGTCGGCGCCCTCGGCAGCCATCCGCACCGCGTGCGCGCGACCCTGGCCACGCGCCGCGCCGGTGATGAACGCGACCTTGCCGGTCAGTCGTCCCGTCATTCCTGTTCCCTCCGTAGATGTTTCACGCTTGGCGTTGCGCCGCTTTGACCAGCCCCGAGCCGATGATCAGCCGCTGGATCTCGCTGGTGCCCTCATACAGGCGCAGCAGCCGGACATCGCGGTAGATGCGCTCGACCGGCACCCCGCGCATATAGCCGGTGCCGCCGTGGATCTGCACCGCCAGATCGGCGACCTTGCCGGCCATCTCGGTGCAGAACAGTTTGGCCGCCGACGGGGCGATCCGCCGATCCTCTTCGGTGACCCACATGCGCGCCGCGTCGCGCACCATGGCCCGGCCGGCCAGCACCCCGGTCTGCTGATCGGCAAGCATTGCTTGCACCAGTTGAAAATTCCCGATCGGGGTACCGCCCTGGGTGGCCGCGGCGGCGTAGGCCACCGACTCGTCGAGGGCACGCTGCGCGGCGCCCACCGCCAGGGCGGCGATATGTACCCGGCCACGCGCCAGCGAGGTCAGTGCCGCCCGGTAGCCGAGGTCTTCACTGCCCCCGACCAGCGCCGCGTCGGAAACGCGCACCCCGGTGAAACCGACATCGGCAGTCCAGGCGCCCTCTTGACCCATCTTGGCGTCCTTGGCCCCGACTTCGACGCCGGCGGCGTCGGCGGGAACCAGGAAGACCGCGATACCGGCGCCCTGGTCGTCGGCCGGCCGGGTGCGCGCGAAGACGATGAACAGATTGGCTGTCGGCGCGTTGGTGATGAACCGCTTCTGGCCGGTGATCACCCAGTGCGAACCGTCGCGGACCGCCTTGGTGAGCAGCCCGGCCGGGTTGGAGCCGGCACCGGGCTCGGTGAGCGCGAAGGAGGCGACGACGTCACCGGTGGCGATCGGTGCCAGCCACCGCGATTTCTGTTCCTCGGTGCCGAACCCGACCAAGACCTGACCGGCGATGCCGTTATTGGTGCCGAACATCGAGCGCACCGCCAGCGAGGTGTAGCCCAACTCCATGGCCAGCTCGACGTCCTGACGCAGATCCAGCCCCAGCCCGCCCCACTGCTGCGGGATGGCGTAGCCGAACAGGCCCATGGTCTTGGCCCGCTCGCGCAGGTCGTCGGGGACCCGGTCGTCGGCGAGGATCTCGGCCTCGCGCGGTACCACGGACGTGCGGACGAAATGGCGGGTCTGGGCCAGGATTTCGGCGAAATCCTCGTCGCTGACTTCACTCATCGACGCCGCTTCTCCTCTACCTCCGACACGGAACGACCGGTTGCCGCCGACGATCATATATGAAATATGATGCTCGAAACATCTCAGAGAAGGCGGGTGATGTCAGTGTCCTTGCTGACCGGTCAAACGGCGGTCGTCACCGGCGGCGCCCAGGGGCTGGGTTTCGCCATCGCGCAGCGATTCATCGCCGAAGGCGCCCGGGTGGTGCTCGGTGACGTGAACCTGGCGGCCACCGAGGAGGCCGTCGCCCAGTTGGGTGGATCCGATGTGGCCCGGGCGGTGCGCTGCGATGTCACCAGCTCCGCCGAGGTCGACGCGTTGGTGGCCGCCGCGGTGGAGACGTTCGGCGGGTTGGACATCATGGTGAACAACGCGGGCATCACCCGCGACGCCACCATGCGCAAAATGACCGAAGAGCAGTTCGATCAGGTCATCTCCGTACACCTCAAGGGCACCTGGAACGGGCTGCGTGCGGCGGCGGCGATCATGCGCGAGCAGAAGCGCGGCGCGATCGTCAACATGTCCTCGATCTCCGGCAAGGTCGGCATGGTGGGCCAGACGAATTACTCGGCGGCCAAAGCCGGCATCGTCGGCATGACCAAGGCCGCCAGCAAGGAGCTGGCGTACCTGGGCGTGCGGGTGAACGCGATCCAGCCCGGCCTGATCCGCTCGGCGATGACCGAGGCGATGCCGCAACGCATCTGGGATTCCAAGGTGGCCGAGGTGCCCTTGGGCCGGGCCGGTGAGCCCGAGGAGGTCGCCAGCGTCGCGCTGTTTTTGGCCTCGGACCTGTCGTCGTATATGACCGGAACGGTGCTGGAAGTGACCGGCGGCAGGCACCTGTGAGTGCCCGGGAAGCGGTGATCTGCGAACCGGTCCGTACTCCGATCGGTCGCTACGGCGGGATGTTCGCCTCGCTGACCGCCGTCGAGCTCGGGGTCGCCGCGCTGAAGGGTCTCCTGGACCGTACCGGGCTGCCCGCCGACGACATCGACGACGTAGTGCTGGGGCACTGCTATCCCAGCAGTGAGGCGCCGGCCATCGGACGGGTCGTCGCGTTGGATTCCGGTCTGCCGGTAACGGTTCCGGGTATGCAGGTCGACCGCCGCTGCGGTTCGGGATTGCAAGCGATGCTGCAGGCTTGCCTCCAGGTCCGCAGCGGCGACTGCGAGGTGGTGATTGCCGGCGGCGCCGAGAGCATGAGCAACGTGCCGTTCTACTCCACCGACATGCGCTGGGGCGGGGCCCGCGGCGGTATCCGGGTGCACGACGGGCTTGCTCGCGGCCGCACGACCGCGGGCGGCCGGCACCACCCGGTGCCGGGCGGCATGCTTGAGACCGCCGAGAACCTGCGCCGGGAGTACGGCATCTCTCGCGAGGACCAAGACGAGTTGGCGGTGACCTCGCACCGGCGCGCCGTGGCCGCTCAGCGGGCCGGCGTGCTCGCCGAGGAGATCATCGCTGTCACCGTGCGCACCCGCGCCGGCGAGGAACGCATCGACACCGATGAGCACCCGCGGGCCGACACCTCGGTGGAGTCGCTGAGCAAGCTCAAACCCGTTCTCGGCAAGGAGGATCCAGAGGCCACTGTCACGGCCGGCAACTCCAGCGGCCAGAACGACGCCGCGTCGATGTGCGTGGTGACCACGCGGGAGAAGGCCGAGCAGCTGGGCCTGACACCGTTGGTGCGGCTGGTGTCGTGGGGCGTTGCCGGAGTCCCGCCGAACATCATGGGTATCGGTCCGGTGCCGGCCACCGACGTCGCTCTACAGAAGGCCGGGCTTCGTCTGGCCGACATCGACCTCATCGAACTCAACGAGGCGTTCGCCGCCCAGGCGCTGGCCGTGATGGCCGAGTGGAGATTCGGCGACGCCGACCGGGACCGGACCAACGTGCATGGTTCCGGAATCTCGCTGGGGCATCCGGTCGGCGCCACCGGCGGGCGGATGCTGGCCACGCTGGCCCGCGAGCTCAACCGGCGCGGTGCCCGCTACGGGCTGGAAACGATGTGCATCGGCGGCGGTCAGGGGCTGGCCGCAATCTTCGAAAGGGTCGGCCCATGACACGACTCGCCCAAACCCTCGGTCTCACCGAGTTCCAGACCGAAATCCTGGCCACTGTCCGCCGATTCGTCGACAAGGAAGTCATTCCGGCGGCGGCCGAGTTGGAGCGCACCGACACCTATCCGCAGGCCATCGTCGACGCGATGCGCGAGATGGGCCTGTTCGGGCTGATGATCCCCGAGGAATACGGCGGACTCGGCGAATCACTGCTCACCTACGCGCTCTGCGTCGAGGAGCTGGCTCGCGGCTGGATGAGTGTCTCCGGCGTGCTGAACACCCATTTCATCGTCGCCTACATGCTGCGCCAGCACGGCACCGTCGAGCAGAAACAGCGCTTCCTGCCGCGGATGGCCACCGGCGAGACCCGGGGCGCGTTCTCCATGTCCGAGCCCGAATTGGGTTCGGATGTCGCGGCGATCCGCACCCGTGCCACCCGGGAGGCCGACGGCGGATACACCATCAACGGCCAGAAGATGTGGCTGACTAACGGCGGTAGCTCCACCCTGATCGCGGTGCTGGTGCGCACCGAAGAGGGAGCCGAGCGAGCACATCGGAACCTGACCGCCTTCCTGGTCGAAAAGCCAGTCGGCTTCGGCGAAGTCCTGCCGGGACTAGTGATCCCGGGAAAGATCGACAAACTCGGCTACAAGGGCATCGACACCACCGAGCTGATCTTCGACGGGTACGCTGCCGCCGCCGACGACGTCCTGGGTGGGGTGCCGGGGCAGGGTTTTTTCCAGATGATGGATGGCATCGAAGTCGGCCGGGTCAATGTGTCGGCGCGGGCGTGCGGGGTGGGCATCCGGGCGTTCGAGCTTGCGGTGCGCTACGCCCAGCAGCGCGAGACCTTCGGTAAGCCGATCGCCGAGCACCAGGCGATCGCCTTCGAGCTCGCCGAGATGGCCACCAAAGTCGAAGCGGCACACCTGATGATGGTCAATGCGGCCCGGCTCAAGGATTCCGGGGAGCGCAACGACGTCGCCGCCGGGATGGCCAAGTACCTCGCCAGCGAATTCTGCGCGGAGGTCACCCAGCAGAGTTTCCGGATTCACGGCGGCTACGGCTACTCCAAGGAGTACGAGATCGAACGGCTGATGCGCGACGCCCCGTTCCTGCTCATCGGTGAGGGCACCAGTGAGATCCAGAAGCAGATCATCAGCAAGCGGCTGCTTGCCGACTACCGGGTCTGACAAGTGAGTGCCCCCGACTTCCCGGCGCGGTCACAGCTCTCCGAGGAGGTGGCCCGTTTCGTCCGCAAGCGGATCTTCAACGGGGACTATGCCGCCGGGGAGTACGTGCGGCTGGACCAACTGGCGGCCGAGCTGGGTGTCAGCGTGACGCCGGTGCGTGAGGCGCTGTTCGGGCTGCGCGCCGAAGGGTTGCTCGACCAGCAGCCGCACCGCGGCTTCGTGGTGCTTCCGGTGACCCGGCGCGATATCACCGATGTCTCCGATGTCCAGGCGCACATCGGCGGTGAGCTCGCGGCGCGGGCGGCGGCCAATATCACCGATGACCAGTTGCGCGAGCTCGAAGAGATCCAGGACCAACTCGAGTCCGCCTACGCCGGTGATGACGAAGCGGCCGCGGTCCGGCTCAACCACGAGTTCCATCGCGCCATCAACGTCGCGGCCGACTCACCCAAACTCGCTCAGCTGATGTACCAGATCACCCGCTACGCACCAGAATCGGTGTTTCCCACGGTCGCGGGGTGGCCGGCGAAGTCGATCCGGCACCACCGCGCGGTGTTGGCGGCACTGGCCAAGCGGGATGAGCAGCTGGCGCGCGCCGCGATGGCTGACCACCTGGCCGCCGGGGCGGCGCCGATGATCGATCACCTCGTCGAACGCGGTGTGGTGGATCAAGACCGCCCGGTGTCGTAAGTTGCTATGCCCAGCTCGGTCATGCCGACAGTAGGTATTGGTGACCGGATGCGGCGACGACGGTGTCATCGGCCAGTCGGGCGGCCGACGCACAATGCACCGCACCGTAGCCTCGCAGTGACAGTCCGTACGCGAGATCCGCGGAACGGCTGACCATCTCGGCGCCGCTAGGGAACTCCGTCGGGGTCGTTGAGGAGTTCCTCGGGGTGGTGGGCGTGGTTGATCTCAGGTGGGCCACTACCGTCGCTCCATGCGAGGCGTCCGTTATGGGGCGTGGTGGTATAGCGGCCGTTGGTTTCGCCGGCGTGATCGTGAGGGCACGCGAACCAGAGGGCGTCGGCATCGGTGCGTCCACCACCGGCCCAGCCGGGACAATGGTGTACCTCGCAGCGGTACCCCGGTTGGGTGCAGTTCGGTCTCGTGCAGCCCCGATCTCGTGCGTGGCAGATGATGCGGTGGTCGGCGGTGGCGATACGTTTGCTGCGTCCCAGGTACAGCGGGCGGTTGGAGTGGTCATCGAACACCGCAAGGTAGTGAATCGAGTTGGCGGCCATACGGATGAGGTCACGCATGGGCAGCCGAGAGCCGCCGCCGGTACGTGCCGCCGCCGGCATGGCGACGGAGAGGTCCTTGGTGGCGTGGACCGCTTGGTCGAGTTCGGTCAGGGTGGTGGAGACGATGACGGTGACGGGGGTACCGCGGTGGGTGCCCAGCTTTTCGGATTCGATGGCGTGGCGCAGTGCGATCTTGAGGGCGTCGTGAGCGCGCTGGCCTTCGTTGCGCAGGTCCGGTGTGTCGGCGTCGGGTAGGTGGTGCCCCGGCCGCACAGCGGCAATGACGGCTTCGAGGTAGGCCCGGGTTTCGGGGTCGATGCAGCCCGAAACGCGACTCATGCCATCGTGCTGTTGGGGACCCAGACTCAGGGTGCGCCGCCGTGCGCGGTCGACGTCGCTGTAGTGGCCGAGGCGTTCGGCGATGGTGTCGGCGATGCTGCGCCCGACGGCGGCCACGAACGGGGAGTCCTGGCGGCGGGCGTTGGCGACCAAGAGGTGTTCGGCCTGTTCGTGGTCCGCGCTGGTGGCCTTGGCAGGTAGGTGGTCGAGGGCTTTGGTGATGGTGGTGATGTGGTCTTCACCGAGCTCACCGTTCTCGATGGCGGCGGCCAGTTCGGGTAGGGCGGGTGGCAGAGTGGGGCCGGTGAGGCTGCGGCGGCGCCGAATGCGCGCGGCGAGGGCGAAGCGGCGCCGGACTTCGCCGCGCGTGATCCGTAACCGCTGCCGAAGGGCATCACGGGCGCTGGTGTGCGGTGGCAGTTCGGCTTCGCCCAAGCTGTCGATAGGTTGCTCGATCTCTCCGAACATGCGGTAGGACAAGCCGCGGTTGACCCGGTGCTGGGTTTCCAGCCGTTCGGCGACCTCGATACGAAACGCATTGCCCACCATGTCGGTGTCGGCGGCCCGCATCCGCGCGTAAGCGGCATCGACGAGGTCCAGATCAGCGCGGACAGCGGCACGCGCGGCCTCCTGCGGGAGCAAGACCTCATCGCTGATCGACATGACGTCACGCTATCGAACAGATGAGCGATAGGACCTCCATCCGCGGGTCAATTGTGGATAGACCGGCAATTGGGGATAACCGCGAACCGGGCCGGTGCCCGATGGGGGCTCGCGCTCACCTGGGCGTTTCGGCAGTTGATTCGGTCAGCATCTCCCGCAGGCGGGCCTTGTCGATCTTGCCGGTCGGCCCGCGCGGAACGTCCTCGGGACCCGAGACCAACAGCCACACCGATGGCACCTTGAACGGGCTCAGGAGTTCACTGGCCTTCGCGCGCAACTGCTCGACGGTCAGCGCATCGCAGGCCACGGCCGCCCCCACCCGGTCCCGGTCGCCGTCGGACACGTTGGTCACGAAGGCGGCCTCGACACCGTCGATGGCCCGTAGTGCCTTCTCCACCTCACTCGGGTACACGGTGGCGCCGCTGACCTTGAACATGTCGTCGGATCGGCCGTGGTAGAACAGGAATCCGTCGTCGTCGAGGCGGCCCAGATCGCCGGTGGGGTAGAAGCCGTCGACGGTGAAGGTGTCTTCGCGGCTGCGGCGGCAGATGCCGCGCAGGATGTGCGGTCCGCGCAGTTGGATCGTCCCGATCGCCCCGGGCGGCACCGGCACACCGGTCTCGGGGTCGACAATCCGAACCTCCATGCCGGCGAACGGCTTTCCGCAGCTACCCCAGGCCGATGGTGGCATGTCGGTGTCGGCCGGGTAGCCGCAGTACGGGCCGAACGACTCGGTCATCCCGAACAGGTTGGCCCGCGCCCCGGGTGCGGAGCGCAACTCCGGAGCAAGCAGTGCCTCCAGGCTTCCGGGCCGCAGCGCCGACAGATCGGCGCCGCCGCGGTGGCGGGCCAGTGCCTCAGCCTGATCGGGCCAGCCCCGAAACAGCGTCACCCGTTCGGTTTCCAGCAGCCGCAACGTGGTGTCCGGTTTTGGGATCGGTTCGGTGACCAGCGTCGCCCCGGCCAGCAGCGCCGACAGCACACCGCCGCCGAAACCGCCGACCCAGAAGAACGGCATCGGCAGATACAGCCGGGTGTCGGCGTTGATGCAACGGGCCGCCAGCCCGGCGCGGACGGCGCCCAAGGCGCTGCCGTGCGAATGCAGTACGCCCTTCGGCGGGCCGCTGCTGCCGGAGGTGAACATGATCACCAGCGGGTCGCTGGGCGTGACGGCTGCGGCCAGTGCGTCGACGATCCGTGCCGGATCGGCCTCGGGCGTGGTCGACGCCAACCGGTCAGCGGTCCAGAGGCGTTGCAGCGCAGGCAGTTCGGCTTGCGCTGCCTCGAGGCCGTCGAGGTAACGGCGCCGGCGGAATTCCTCCACACTGACCAGGAATTGCACCGCGGCGACGCGAAGCTGCGCGGTCAGCTCGGGTGCGGTCAACAGCGTGCTCAGCGGAACCAGCACCGCTCCGATGCGGGTCAGCGCGATGGCGGTCCGCACCCAGTCGACGCCGTTGGGCATGATCAGCCCGACCCGGGTGCCCTTGCCGACGCCGGCCGCCACCAAGACCGCCGCCAGGTCGCGTGAGGACGCGTCGAGGTCGGCGTAGCCGATCCGGTCGACGGGATCGATCACCGCAGGCTTGTCCCGGAAGGCGGCCGCGCGGGCGCGGACCAGGGCGTCGACGGTGTCAGACATCGGAGCTCCGCGAAAACAGCTGCGCCAGCCGGTGCCGGTCAACCTTGCCGCTGGACAACAGCGGGACCTCGGCGGCCGGCATCGTGGCGAACAGGCGGGGGATCTTGTACACCGACAGCTGCGCTTTCAGCCGTTCGCGCAGCGATTGTTCGTCGATCTCGGTGTCGCACTCGAGGACGGCGGCCACCAGCTGTCCGCGGTCGGCGTCGGGGATAGCGACCACGTGGGCGACGGTGCCGCCGGTCACCTTCGCGATGGCGCGTTCCACCTCGGCCGGTGACACAGTGGCACCGGCGGTCTTGATCAGCGCGTCCCGCCGGCCCAGGTAGTAGTAGAAGCCGTCTGCGTCCACGCGGACCAGGTCCCCGGTGTGTAACCAGCCGTCGGCGTCGAAGGACTCCTCCTGGCTGCGCTTGTGGTAGCGCTGCATCAGGTAGCGCCCGCGCACCAACAACTCACCGGCCTCGACGCGGCACTCGAACCCGGGCGCCGGTCGGCCGTAGCTGCCGCGCCGGTGCTCGGGCTGGTCGGTGTCGTCCTCGCTGAGCAGCACCGGGCCGCCGGTCTCGGTCGACCCCAGCATGTTGTGCCGCAGCTCCGGGTCGGTGGGACGGGTCTCGGGTGCCATGAGCGGGTACAGGTTGCCGCGGCGCAGTGACGACAGGTCCCGACGGGCCATACTGGGATGCTGCGCCAACGCAGAAATCCCGCTGACGAAACCATTGGTCACGGTGGGCTTTTCAACCTCCAGCAGATCCAGCGTGGCGCCGGGGTCGGTGGCGTTGGAGCACAGCAGCGTCGATCCGGCCAGCATGGTGGCCAGCAGTGCGAAGGCGAAGCCCCCGATCCAGAAGAACGGTGAATTGCAGAACAAGATGTCGGATGCGGTGAGCCGGCGGAGCTCGTTGAGGTTGCGTTGGTGGCCGAGCAGACCGGCATGGGTATGTATCACCCCCTTGGGCGCGCCGGACGACCCGGAGGTGTAGACGATGGCCAGCGGATCGCTGCCGTCGACATCGGTTTCGAGGGCTTTCAGCGTGGCCGGAACGTCAATGCCGACCGCATCGGCGTCGAACGCCACGTGGCGCAGCTGCGGGGTATGGGCGCTGAACAACGGTGCCGCGCCGGCGATGTCGGCGTCGGAGAGCGCTTCGCTGAGGCGCCGGCGATAGTCGTGGGACCGGTACGTTTCGGCGGCCAGCAGGATCTGCACATCGCTGTGGGCCAGTTGGCGGCGCAGCTCCGGCGCGGTGGCGAAGGTGGGGAACGGCACCACCACCGCGCCGATGCGGGCTGCCGCAAACATGCCTACCACGAAGGCCGCACCGTTGGGATACAACAGCCCGACATGGGTGCCCCTGCCGGCCCCGAGCGCAATGAGGTGTCCGGCCAAGACCGCGGAGCGCTGCTCGGCGTCGGCGTAGCTGATCCGCTCGGTGTCGCAGATCAGCAGGGGGTGAGGGCCGCGCGAACGGGCCTGGGCGGCCAGGACTTCCGGCAGAGTGTCGAGCGCGTCAGCGGCCATGCTGTCCTGGCGCTCCGATCAGGGCCCGCACCGCGCCCAGGTCGGCCTTGCCCGAGGGCGTTCGTGGGAGGTCGTCGACGATGGCGATGTCGGTGGGAATCTCGTAGCGCGCCAGGCGGGTGCTCAGGAAATCGACCAGTGTCTCGGCGTCGGTGGCAGCACCGGCCCGCAGCTCGACTGCGGCGACGGGGGTCTGGCCCAGGCGGTCATCCGCACGCCCCACCACGGCAGCACCTCTGACCGCCGGATGGGCCTCGAGTGCGGCCCGGACGTCGTCGGGCATCACTTTGAACCCGCCGCGGATGATGGCCTGATCCGCCCGGCCCAGGATCCACAGGAAGCCGTCGGCGTCGATGCGCGCCAGGTCAGTGGTGCGCATCCAGGCCGTGTCGGGACCGAGCTGACCCGGCTTGACCTCGAGCAGGCCAGGCTCATCGGGTCTCAGCGGAACACCGTCGTCGCCGACCACCCGCAGTTGCGCCCCCAGGCTGGCCCGGCCGACGCTGCCGCGCTTGTCCCGCCAGAACCGCCGGTAGTCCACGAGCGTCCACCCGGCCACTCCGCCCCCGAATTCGGTTGCCGCGTACGAGGTGAGTACCGGGATGCCGAACTTCTCGGTGAACGCATCGGCGTCGTCGGCCGACAGCGGTGCGGTACCCGAGGTGACCGCACGGATGCTGGACAGGTCCTCGCGGCCCAGCGTCGAGTGCAGCACCATCCGCAGCGCCGCGGGCACCAGGGACACCGCACGCGGCCGATACTTGCGCACCGCATCGGCCCAGCGGTCCAGCTCGAAGCGGTCCAGCAGCACGAAGGATCTCGCCTCGGCGACACTCTGCAGCACCCGGAACACCCCGCCGATGTGCACCAGCGGTGCGTTCACGATCGCGATACCGCGCCGCAGCTCGGCCGGTGCCGGGCCGAGCACGCTGTGCGCCAGCATGTCGTAGCTCAGGTCGACGCGCTTGGGCGGTCCGGTGGTGCCGCTGGTGAGCATCCACACCGCCACGCCGGGACGGCTGGGTTCCGAGCCGGCTTGCAGGCCGGGGATTGCGGCCGGGGCCACCTGGGGTTCGGCATCGAGGTCGGAGATGGCCACCGTCGTGGTGTGCGGTGCGGCCGTGACCAGCGCGGCCAGATCGTCGGGCTCGCCGATAATCAGCGGCAGTTTCAGTGCGGCGATGTCCGCACGGGTGCGGTCATCCCCGCGCGCGGGATTGATGACCACCACGCACCCCCCGCCCAGCAGCACCCCGAGCAGCGCGCCCAGGTGCGGGGGACGGTTGCGCAGCAGGATCCCGACCTTGCCGCCGCAGGTCAATTCCGCGATGCGCCGGGCCATGACGCCGACCTGCGCCCAGGAAAACCACTGGCCGGCGTACTCGACCGCCGGCGCGTCGGGCTGCAGGGCGAGCACCGCGGCGATCCGTGCGCTGAGCGGGTGCGCCATCAGCGGATCCGCGGTTCGGTCACCGGGCGGGGTGAGCGCGCGTCGAGCTCGGCCTTGCCGAGGGGATTGCCCAGCCGAGTGTAGATCAGGCCCTGGTCCAAGGCGGCGCGGTAGGGCTTGTCCAATGACTCCCAGACGGCCTTGACCGTGCCCTGGGTCGCCGACGGCGGCTTTGCCGCAATGGTGGCCGCGATCTCATGTGCGCGCGCCCAAAGGTGTTCGGGAGCTGTCACTTCCGAGACCAGTCCGATGCGCAGCGCGGTGTCGGCGCTGACTCGCTCGTCGTTGCCCATCAGCGCAATCCGCAGGGTCTCGCCCAACCCGATGCGGCGCATCAACCCGATCGGCTCCAGCGCGCAGACCAGCCCGGCCGAGACGTGGGAGTCGAAGAACGTTGCGCTCTGCGAGCAGATCACCACGTCGGATTCGTTGACGAAGTAGAACGCGCCCGCGGTGCACATGCCCTGCACCGCGCAGACCACCGGCTTGAACATCTTCTGCCACTTGGGACTGAGCGCCTCACCGGGATCCTCGTGATTCCAGACGTTGTCGGGCTGCCCGTAGGAGGCCTTGATGTCCAGTCCGGCGCTGAAGGCCCGGTCACCGGCGGAACGCAGCACGACGGCGTTGACGTCGGTGTCGAGTTTGACGATGCGCCACGCGGCGACCATCTCCTCGCACATGGTGCGGTTGAAGGCGTTGAGCCGATCCGGCCGGTTCAGCGTGATCGTGGCGACGCGATCGGTGCGATCGACGTCGAGCAGGATGGTCTCGAAATTCAGCGGTTTCATCGGCACTGCCACTCCGGTGCGCGCTTCTCGACGAACGCTTTGGGGCCCTCCAGCGAGTCCTCGGTGTGCAGGTTGCGTTCCCGAAACGATTCGGCGAGCATCTCGGCCTCGTGCAGCGGCAGGTCGAGGCCCTTGAGGATCGCCAGCCGGGTGCCGCGCACCGCCAGCGGCGCATTGGAGTTGAGGACGCCGGCGATCTCGTGCGCGCGCTCCAGCAGGCGGTCGTGCTCGACCACCTCGCTGATCATCCCGAGCTGGTAGGCACGCTGGGCGTCCATCCGCTCGTGTTTGCCCATCATCGCCATGCGCAGCGCGACCGACCGGGGCAGCACTCGGGCTAACCGCACTACCTCACGGCCGGCGACCAGCCCGATCGAGACGTGCGGGTCGAAGAAGGTGGCATGCTCGGAGGCGATGACGATGTCACCGGTGGTCACCCAGTCCAGGCCTGCGCCGCAACATATTCCGTTGATCGCGGCCAAGACCGGCTTGGCCATCGTCCGAAATGGCGGCGTGCCCTCCTGCGGGGCCTCCCACTGCTCGTAGGTGGACAGGTACGGCCGCTCGTTGACCACCTTGCCGTCACCGGGGATCGCCTTGACGTCGGCGCCGGTGCAGAACGCCCGCCCGGTCCCGGTCACGATCAGCAGCCACACCCGGTCGTCGTTCTCGGCCTCGGCGTAGGCGGCCCGCAGCTCGGTGACCATGTGCGGGCTCAGCGCGTTGAGCGCCTCGGGGCGGTTCAGCGTGATCGTCGCGGTGTGCCCGTCGAGCTCATAGGTGATGGTGTCGAACGTCGGCATAGCCGATTCCCTTCTGTTCAGCGGCCGGTGAAATCCGGCGGACGCCGCTGGGTGAACGCGGCCAGTCCCTCTTTGAAATCCGCGGAGCGGCAGCTGAGTTCAAGGTTGAACAGCTCCTGCGTCATGGCTTGGGGCAGCGTCGCGTGTTGCCCGTAGTGCAGTCCTTGCTTGGTCAGTCCGATCGCGACCGTGGGCCCGTCGGCCAGGCGCGCCAGCAGCTCTTCGGTGATTGAGTCGACCTGCGCGGAATCCACGGCCTGATGGATCAGCCCCCAGTCCTGCGCCATGGCACCGCTGAGCTTCTCGCCGAGCAGCAACATCCGTCTGGCCCGGGCCAGCCCGACCAGGCGCGGCAGCAACCAGGTGGCTCCCGAGTCGGGGCTGAATCCGCGCGCCAGGAACGGTTCCCAGAACACGGCGTCGGTTGCGGCGACGGTGAAATCGGCGGCCAGCGCCAGATTGCAGCCCAGCCCCACCGCCCACCCGCGGACACTGCACACCACCGGCAACTGGATGGTGTGCAGCAGTTCGATCACCCGGTGCGCGGCGTGCGGGATGCGCCGCACCAGGTCACCGGTGCGGGGCCGCGCGCCGGTCGAGTTGGTGGCGACCCAATCGGCTCCCGCGCAGAAGTCGGCACCGGCGCCTTGGATGTGGATTGCGCGCAGGGCATCATCACGGGCCGCTTCGGTCAGGGCGCCGATCAGCGTCTCGGTCATCGGTGGGCTGAGCGCATTCCGGTGATCGGGGCGAACAAGGGTGAGCCGGAGCAGCGCGCCGTCGCGCACCGCCGTCACTGAGCCGTCGGCGCCGGGCCCGGAATCGGGGGACTCGGCCACTGTGGTGTCCACCGCTCAACCGTATATCGTGAGGGCTACAGTAGGCTATACGATTGCGCGATTCGACGCGGATTCGACAGGGAGATGCCGATGGCGGACGGTTCGGCGAGCTCAGCGGTTTCAGCTGGCGGCGCGCGCTTCGGCGAGCCGCCGCTGGAGCAGACCGTGGCGGCGGCCGGCGCCATCCGCCGGTTAGCGGGCCTGCTGCTTGCGCTCGAGCACCCGCACCCGGTAGTGGACGACATGCTGGAACGCTGCGCCGATTGGGAGCGGCAGCTGGCGGCCCACGCCCCGGCTGACCCGATACCGCGCCTGCGGTCCGAGCGCGGCGGTCGGGTCTACCTCACCCATGCTTTCGACGTCGGGGCGTTCAACCCCTGCTTCCCGGAGTACCGATTCGACCACCTTGCCGCCGAAACCGCCTCGGGGCGAGTCGCTTTCCCGCTGGTGTACGAAGGCCCTCCCGGACTGGTGCACGGCGGCTTTCTCGGCGTGTTCTTCGATTGCGTGACCCAGCATCAGAGCTGCGCAGCGGGTTTGGCCGGTCGCACCCGCTCGCTGCTGGTCACCTACCGCCGCCCGACGCCCATTCTCACCGAGCTGAACTTCGACATCGTGCGAACCGAGGTCGAGCGCGGCATCACCTCCACCGCGCGACTGCTCCACCGCGGCGAGGTGCTGTGCACCGGCGAAGTCACCACCGCGGCAATGCCGCCGGAGCAGGTGAGCGCCAACCGATTCGGCCGCAGACGGCCCAGTGAGGAGTCCCAGCCATGAGCGATACCGACGGCCGCGTGCTCTTCGATGTCGATCCCGACGGGCGGATCGCCACCATCACGCTGAACAATCCAGGGCGGCGTAATTCCTACGACGCCGCGATGCGGGATGCGATCGCCCGCTACCTGGACCGCGTCGCCGAGGACGACGACGTCGTGGTGGTGCTGCTGCGGGGCGCCGAGGGCGTCTTCAGCGCGGGCGCGGACATGAACAACGCCTACGGCTGGTACGGCGAGGGCGGCCAGGCGGCTGGCGCGGCGGCCAAGGGCCGGCCGAGCCAGCGTCGCCGGCTCACCGTCGACCGCAAGTCGTTCGGTTTCTACCACAACCTGATGGGGTTTCCGAAGGTCACGGTGGGCGAGATCAGCGGCTACGCCCTGGGGGGCGGCTTCGAGATGGCGCTGATGACCGACATCTCGGTGATCGCCCGCAACACCCGGATCGGCATGCCGGCCACCCGCTTCCTGGGCCCGGCCCTGGGCAGCCTGCACATGTTCTTCCATCGCCTCGGCCCGGTGCTGGCGCGACGACTGCTGTTGACCGGCGACATCATCGAAGCCGCCGCGGTCGAACATCTGGGCGTGTTCACCGAGACCTGCGATCCCGCGGCGGTGACGGCACGGGCGCGGTACTGGGCGGCCAAGGCGGCCAAGATGCCGGCCGACGGTGTCGTCATCGCCAAGGAGGCGTTCCGGCTCGTCGAGCAGAGCCAGGCCTATCAGGGCGAAGAGGTGGCCAGCTATCTGTTTCACGCCTACGGCACCAACCTGCAGTTCGCGCCGGGGGAGTTCAACTTCGTCAAGACGCGGGCGCAGCACGGCACCAAGGAGGCGTTCCGGCTGCGTGATGAGCACTTTCACGTGCCGGAGCCCTGAGCGGCTTCCGGGACGCCAACCTGCCGCCCACCGGCACCTTTACAAAAAGAACGAATAATGTAAGGTCAAAGCATGCCTACGCCTGTCATCGTCGGTGCCGTTCGCACGGCCATCGGACGCTCATTCAAAGGAACGCTGGCCAACACCTCCGCGGAGACGCTGATCACCACGGTGGTGCCCGAGGTGATCCGCCGGGCCGGGATCGCGCCCGCGGACATCGACGACATGATCTTCGCCGAATCCCACTATGGCGGTGGCGATATGGCGCGCTTCGCCGCAGCCGCCTGCGGGATGGAGTCGGTGCCCGGCCAGGCGGTCAACCGGCACTGCGCCGGCAGCCTGACCGCGATCGGCAACGCCGCCGCGCAGATCGGTTCCGGGATGGAACGGGTGCTGATCGCCGGTGGGGTGCAGACCCTGTCGATGCTGCCGGTGATGAAGATGCGCATCCCCGGCCCCGAGCTCACCTTCGCCGAGCCGTGGATGCCTCCGACCCACCCCGAGACGGTGGACGCTCCCACCCGCGACATGTCGATCACGGTGGGTTGGAACACCGCTCAGGCGGCCGGCATCAGCCGCGAGGAGATGGACGTGTGGGCGGCCCGGTCGCACCAGCGGGCGATCGCCGCGATCGACGCGGGCAAGTTCACCGACGAGATCGTGCCGCTGAAGGTGCAATTGCCCGACGGCACGGTGACCGAGTTCAGCGTGGACGAGCATCCCCGCCGCGACACCACAGTGGAGAAGCTGGCCGGGTTGAAGGTCCTGCACCCCGAGATCGAAGGCTTCTCGATCACCGCCGGCAACAGCAGCGGCACCAACGACGCCGCGGCCGCGGTCGCACTCGTCGACGCCGACTACGCGCAGGCCCGGGGACTCAACGTCATGGGCACCATCAAAGCCTGGGCGTCGGCCGGCGTCGCCCCTCGCGACACCGGCCTGGGAGCGGTCAAGGTGATCGGCAAGGTGTTGCAGCGGGCGGGGCTGTCCCCGGGGGACGTGGCGTTGTGGGAGATCAACGAGGCCTTCGCGTCGGTGCCGATCGCGGCGTGCCGCGAGTACGGCCTGGACGAGGAGCTGGTGAACTTCTCCGGCAGCGGATGCAGCCTCGGCCACCCGATTGCTGCCTCCGGAGCGCGGATGGTGACCACGTTGGCCTATGAGCTGCAGCGGCGCGGCGGCGGGATCGGCGTGGCGGCGATGTGCGCCGGCGGCGGCCAGGGCGGCGCCGTGGTGATCGAGGTCTAGCCCTAGCGGCCCTTCGAGGATTTGGCCGAGGTGCTACCGCGACGCCGCGCCGGTTTGCTGTTCTGCTCGATCAGTCGCTCGGCGTGGTCGAGGATGCAGTTGAGCCCGTACTCGAAGTTGGCGTCGTCGGCCGCGCCGATCCGATGACCCTGCTCAGTGGTCTGGGCCAGCAGCGGGGTCACCTCGGGGTCGATGACGAGCGCTTCCTCGAAGTCCGAGGGGCCCTCGGCGTCCGAGGCCCGGTTCTTCTCGTAGAGACGACGCAGCACCACCGATCCGCGAATATGAACCGAGATCGTGGAGTAGGTGTCGAAGGCATCCTGCGGCGACAACCCCGCCTCCACCAGGCTGGCGATCGCCCGCTCGACTTCTTGGACACCCAGCTGCGCGGCGCGCGGACTCAGGGCGGCCCGAATCAGGATGAGGTCGCACAGGATCGGGTTGCCCAAGAACGTCGCGCGCATGGTGTGGGCGTGGTTGCGCAAGGTCTGCCGCCAGTCCTTGGCCTCTACGTAGGGGGTGGCGAACACATACTGCCGCAAGGCGCGGCTGGTCATGGCATTGAGCAGGTCGTCCTTCTTGCGGAAATACCAGTAGATGCTTGTCACCCCGACACCGAGGTGCTTGCCGAGCAACGGCATGCTCAGATTGTCGACCCCGATCTGTTCGGCGAGCTCGAACGCGCCGTCGATGATGTCGTCGGGGTTGATCGATCCGCGTTCGCGCCGCTGACGCTTCTCGGCGACAGGCTGCTTTGCCACTGCGGGTACCTCCAGTTCTGGATGCGCGGCCGGTTTGTCGCCGTCAAACCTACCGGTGCGCGTCGTTGCCACCCGGTATTGAGCTTCTCTTACCGTAAAGCATATGGTAAGCATTTTGGTATAACTTGTCACACCGCTGGAGGGGTTGCCCGTGCCAGATGAAGTGCTCACCGAACGTCGGGGACGAACCCTGATCATCACGATCAATCGTCCGGAGGCCCGCAACGCGGCCAACAAGGCGGTCGCCGAAGGCTTGGCTGCCGCCTGCGACGAACTCGATGACACGCCGGAACTGTCGCTGGCGGTGCTGACCGGAGCCGGCGGAAACTTCTGCGCGGGAATGGATCTCAAGGCGTTCGCAGCCGGAGAACTGGCGTATGTCCCAGGGCGGGGCCTTGGCTTCACCGAGCGCCCGCCGCGCAAGCCGCTCATCTCCGCTGTGGAGGGTCACGCGGTCGCCGGCGGCACCGAGCTGGTACTGGCCACCGACCTGGTGGTGGCCGCCAAGGGTGCGAAGTTCGGCATTCCCGAGGTGAAGCGAGGCCTGGTGGCGGCCGGCGGCGGCCTGTTGCGGTTGCCGCACCGGATCCCCTACCAGAAGGCACTCGAATTGGCGCTCACCGGTGAGAGTTTCACCGCCGAGCAAGGGGAGTCGTGGGGCTTCGTCAATGTGCTGACCGAACCGGGCGAGGCGCTGAACGGGGCGCTCGAGTTGGCCGAGCGGATCACGGCCAACGGACCGCTCGCGGTGGCGGTGACCAAGGACATCATGGTCAAGTCCGCGGACTGGTCCGCCGACCAGATGTGGCAGAAGCAGGGCGAGCTGATTGCTCCGGTGTTCGCGTCCAACGACGCGAAGGAAGGTGCCATTGCCTTTGCCGAGAAGCGCGCCCCCAACTGGACCGGGTCCTGATCCCGGCCCCACAGCCCGAACTCGTTGATCGAAAGTGAGGAGTAGTCATGTCTTTCGCAGGTGAAGTGGTTCTGGTGACCGGAGGCGCTGGTGGTCTCGGTGAGGCCACGGTCCGTCGGCTCCACGAAGCCGGTGCGGCGGTCGTCATCGCCGACGTCGCCGACGAGAAGGCCACCAAGCTGGCCGACGAGCTGGGCAACAAGGCCGTCTACGTGCGCACCGATGTGCTCAACGACGACGACGTGCAGGCGGCGCTGGCCAAGGCCGACGAACTGGGGACCCTGCGTTACGCGGTGATCGCCCACGGCGGCTTCGGCGTGGCGGACAAGATCGTCGCCCGCGACGGCAGCCCCGCCCCGATGGAGGGCTTCACCAAGACCATCGCGCTGTATCTGACCGGCACCTATAACGTGCTGCGGCTGGCGGCGGCCAAGATCGCCACCACCGAGCCCGGCTCAGGCGGTGAGCGTGGCGCGATCGTGATGACGTCGTCGATCGCCGGCATCGAGGGGCAGATCGGCCAGTCCGCGTACGCGGCCGCCAAAGGCGGGGTGATCGGGTTGACCCTGTGCGGCGCCCGGGATCTCAGCTCGGTCGGGATCCGGTTGAACAGCATTGCGCCGGGCACCATCCGGACGCCGGCGATGGAACGCGCCACCGACGCGATGCTGGCGAAATTCTCCGAAACGGTGCCGTTCCCCAAGCGGCTCGGCACACCCGACGAGTACGCCAGCCTGGCCCAGCACCTGTTGGAGAACACCTACATCAACGGCGAAGTCGTGCGCATCGACGGTGCGCAACGATTCCAGCCGCGCTGACACGTGGACCTGGGCCTGCAGGACGCGACCGCCGTCGTCGTCGGCGGCGGACGCGGGATGGGGCTGGCCACTGCCCGCTGCCTGGCCGACGACGGTGCGCGGGTCGCCGTCGTGGCGCGCTCGGCCGCCGACCTCGACCGTGCGACCGACGACCTGACCCGGCGCGGCAGCCCCGACGCGGTCGGCTTGGTCGCCGACGCCAGCGACGAGCGGCGCGTGCAGGAGGTCTTCGCCGAGCTGGGGAGGCGCTGGGGCGGCGAGCTCAACATCCTCATCAACGCGGCCGGACCCGACGTACGGGGCACCTTCGACGAACTCACCGACGAGCAGTGGCGCCGGGCCGTCGACCAGGGCGCGATGGGGATGGTGCACACCGTACGCGCCGCACTTCCCTTGCTGCGCAAGGCCGAATGGGCCCGGATCGTCAATTTCTCGGCGCATTCGACCCAGCGCCAAAGCACGGTGCTGGCCGCCTACACCGCCGCCAAGACGATGGTCAACAGCATCTCGAAGAACCTGTCGCTGCTGCTGGCTCCCGATGAGATCCTGGTCAACGTGATCTCTCCGGGCAGTGTGGCTTCCGAGGCGCTGGTCGGCTGGGCCCGCTCGGTCGGTGTTGATGGGGATGACCCGTACCGATTGATGGAAGCCATCACCGAGCACTTCGGTCATCCGGCGCACCTGCCGCGGGCCGGGCTGCCGGACGAGGTCGGATCGGTTGCGGCCTTTCTGGCCTCGCGCCGCAACTCCTATATGACCGGAACCAACGTCAATGTCGACGGCGGCTCCGATTTCCTCTGACTCGCCCAAAAATCCGCGCCTGACCTGCTGACTTAGCTGTTCTCGCCGGACGCGCGAGGGTTGCGGAACGCGCTACCGAAAGGTATACAGTAAGAGAGATTCCAGCCGGGCTTCTTACGGCGGCCGAGTTGATCCGAGGCGAGGAGGTGCGGGGTCGTGACCGCTGCCGAGGACGGCACGCTGGCTGACACCGGCGCCCCGGATGACGCTGCGGTGCTCTCCGAGGTGCGGGGCGGCGTCGCGGTGATCACCTTCAACCGTCCGCAGCGACTCAACTCGTGGGGGCCCGACATCGCGGCCGGCTTCTACGCGGCGATCGACCGCGCCGAGGCCGACCCGGCGGTGCGGGCGATCGTGGTGACCGGCAGCGGGCGCGGTTTCTGTGCCGGCGCGAACCTGGGACCCGTACCAAACTCCGGCGAGACGGGTCCGGACGCCGCCAAAACCGATGTGGCTCAAGTAGTCGGGGAGCGTCACCCGCATTTCCTGACCGAATTGCGCAAACCCGTCATCGCCGCGATCAACGGCGCCTGTGTCGGCATCGGGCTGACCCATGCGCTGATGTGCGACATCCGGTTCGCGGCGGCCGGAGCCAAGTTCGCCACCGCGTTCACCCGCCGCGGATTGATCGCCGAATACGGGATCACCTGGATTCTGCCGCGGCTCGCCGGCTGGGGTGCGGCGATGGATCTGCTGTTGAGCGGGCGAACCTTCCTGGCCGAGGAGGCCCGCGAACTCGGGCTGGTCAACCACGTCACGCCTCCCGACACAGTGTTGGAACGCGCCCTGGAATACGCCGATGACCTCGCCGCGAACTGCTCACCGGCATCACTGGCGGTGATCAAGGCGCAGGCCTACCGCGACGCGCTCGATGACGTCGCCGCGGTGAGCGCGCGTGCCGAGAAGTTGATGTACGAATCGCTGACACGGCCCGACCTCATCGAGGGCATCACGAGTTTTCTCCAGAAGCGGCCGCCGAACTTCCCGCCGCTGACGTGAATGACTAACGCAGGGAGAGGATCACGCTAATGACGCTGGACTACCGAGCGATCGACGTCGACAACCACTACTACGAGCCGCTGGACTCGTTCACCCGACACCTGGACAAGAAGTTCAAGCGCCGCGGTGTGCAGATGCTCACCGACGGCAAGCGCACCCAGGCGGTGATCGGCGACAAAGTCAACCACTTCATCCCCAACCCGACGTTCGACCCGATCATCGTGCCCGGCTGCTTGGACCTGCTGTTCCGCGGCGAGATCCCCGAGGGCGTCGACCCGGCGTCGCTGATGAAGGTCGAGCGGCTGGCCCAACACCCCGAGTACCAGAATCGCGACGCCCGGGTGACGGTGATGGACACTCAGGGCATCGAAACCGTGTTCATGTTGCCGACTTTCGCCTGCGGCGTCGAAGAGGCTCTCAAACACGACATCGAAGCGACGATGGCCTCGGTGCATGCCTTCAACCTGTGGCTCGACGAGGACTGGGGTTTCGACCGGCCCGACCACCGGATCATCGCGGCGCCGATCATCTCGCTCGCCGATCCCGTCGCCGCGGTGGCCGAAGTCGACCAGGTTCTGGCCAAGGGCGCCAAGATGGTGCTGGTGCGGCCCGCGCCGGTGCCCGGTGTGGTCAAGCCGCGCTCACTGGGCGATCCCAGCCATGATCCGGTGTGGGCGCGGTTGGCCGAAGCCGGGGTGCCGGTCGGATTCCACTTGTCCGACAGCGGCTATCTGCACATCGCGGCGATGTGGGGCGGCCAATCGACCTTTGAGGGATTCGGCGCCAAGGATCCGCTGGACACGGTTCTGCTCGATGACCGCGCCATCCACGACACGATGGCATCGATGATCGTGCACCAGGTGTTCAGCCGACACCCGAACCTGAAGGTGGCCAGCATCGAGAACGGCTCGTACTTCGTGCACCGGTTGATCAAACGGCTCAAGAAGGCCGCCAACAGCCAGCCGCGGCACTTCGCCGAAGACCCCGTCGAGCAGCTGCGCAACAACGTCTGGATCGCCCCGTACTACGAGGATGACCTGCCGCTGCTAGCGGAGACCATCGGTGTCGACAAGATTCTGTTCGGCTCGGACTGGCCGCATGGCGAGGGACTGGAAGATCCGGTGGCGTTCACCGAGGAGCTTTCGGCGTTCAGCGCTGGTGACATCCGCAAGATCATGCGCGACAACGCCTTGGACCTGCTGGGCGTCACCGTCGCGTCGGCAGCCTAGGTCGCTGCCTTTATGAGCGAGTGGACCATCGGCGCGGTCCTCGACGAGATCGCCGTGGCCGTTCCCGACCGGACCATGACGGTTTGCGGGGACCGGCGCAGCACGTTCGCCGAATCAGCGGAGCGCACCCGCCGGCTGGCCAACTTCCTGGCCGGCCGCGGCCTGGGCGCCCGGCGTGAGCGCGCGGAGCTGCGCAACTGGGAATGTGGACAGGACCGGGTCGCGCTGCTGATGCACAACGACCTGTACCCCGACATGGTGATCGGCTGCCTCAAAGCGCGCACCGTACCGGTCAACGTCAACTTCTACTACGCACCGGCCGAAATCGCCGACCTGCTCCGCTATCTCGGGCCCCGCGGCATCATCTACCACCGGGCACTGGGGGCAAAGTTCGCCGACATCGTCGCTGCGGCCGGAATCGACCTGCGGATCTGCGTCGATGACGGCAGTACCATCCCCGACCTCCCCGGCGCGGTACCGCTCGATGAGGCACTGGCGCAGGGGGACACCGATCGGGACCTATTGGCGTCCCCGGACGACCTGCTGATGATCTGCACCGGCGGCACCACCGGTCGCCCCAAGGGCGTGCTGTGGCGGCAGAGCGACATCTACGTCTCCTCGATGGTCGGCGCCGACCACGCCTCCGCCGCGGAGATCCACCAGAAGGTGAGCACCGCGGGTTCGCCCTGGTTCGCGCTGTCGCCGCTGATGCACGCGGCCGGGATGTGGACCGCGTTCTCGGCAATCCTGAGCGGACAGACCGTGATCCTCAACGACACCCGAACCAGATTCGACCCGCGTTCGGTGCTGGAAACCGTTGAGCGCGAACAGGTCGGGTTGATGACGATGGTGGGTGACGCCTACGCGGCACCGCTGGTGGAAGAGCTCGGCAGGGGAGTCTACGGCCTGCCTTCGCTTTACGCCATCGGGACCGGCGGTGCTGCCACCAACCCGAAATATCAGGCGGCACTGCTCGAGCATCTTCCGCAGATCACTCTGATCAACGGGTATGGCTCCTCGGAGACCGGCAACATGGGGTTCGGCCGCAGCCAGCGCGCGGCGCGGCGCGACACGTTCGAGCTGCGAACCGGCGGAGCCGTGGTCTCCGAGGACCTCGCTCGATTCCTGAAACCCGGCGAACCCGAGATCGGTTGGGTGGTGCGGACGGGGCGGATCCCGCTCGGCTACTTCAACGACGCCGAGGCCACCCAGCGCACCTTCGCCCAGATCGACGGTGTGCGGGTGGTGATCTCCGGTGATCGGGCCACCGTCGAGGAAGACGGCACGCTGCGATTGCTCGGCCGCGACGCCCTGGTGGTCAACACCGGTGGGGAGAAGGTGTTCGTCGAGGAGGTCGAAGAAGTGTTGCGAGCCCACCCAGCGGTGGCGGATGCGCTGGTGGTGGGCCGGCCCAGTGATCGGTGGGGCGAAGAGCTGGCCGCGCTGGTGGCGCTGCGCACCGGAGCCGACGTCAACGGCGATCTGCTCGCGGCGCATTGCAGGACGTCCCTGGCAGGGTTCAAGGTGCCCAAGGAGTTCGTCGTCGTGCCGGAGGTCCGTCGGCTGGGCAACGGCAAGGCCGATTACCGGTGGGCGAAAAGCCAAGTGGGTGAAGAGGTATGCGCAAACTCATGAGAGCGATCGATTGTCTGGTCAATGTTCACTTCGGCGAACGCGAACAGCCCGCCTGGATGGCCAAGACGCGGGACGACTACTTCAAGGGTCCGAAGTCGATGTTCGAGCCCGCCGACATGTCGGCGCTGCTCGAGGAGATGGACGCCAACGGTGTGACCAAGGCCGTGCTGATGGACAACCTGGCCACACCGTCGGTGACCGCGCGAAAGTTCGTAGAGGCCAGGCCGGACCGGTTCGTGCTGGCGATGGGCGGGGTGAACCTGCTGCGTCCGGTTCCGGCACTTCGCGACCTCAGCGCCGTCGTCAAGGACCTGCCGGTGGTCTACGCCGTGGTGGGGCCGAGCTTCTGGGGCGACGGCCAGTACCCGCCCAGTGATGCTGTCTACTACCCGCTGTATGCCAAGTGCGCCGAGCTGGATCTGCCGCTGTGCGTCAACACCGGCATTCCGGGACCGCCGATCCCCGGTGAGGTGCAGAACCCGATACACCTCGACCGGGTCTGCGTGCGCTTCCCGGAACTGCGGCTGTGCATGATCCACGGCGCCGACCCGTGGTGGGACGTCGCGATCCGGATGCTGATCAAGTACCGCAACCTGCGGCTGATGACGTCGGCTTGGTCGCCGAAACGGTTGCCGGAAGCCCTATTGCACTTCATGCGCACTCGCGGCGCCGACAAGATCATCTTCGCCTCGGACTGGCCGGTGCTGCCGATGAACCGGGTCGTGCCCGAAGCGCTGGGCCTGAATCTGCCGGCCGATGTGATGGACAACTACCTCTACAACAACGCCCGCGATTTCTTCTTCGGTGACCACTAAGGAGCAATGACGAATGGATCGTTTCGAACTGCGCAGGTTGGACTACAGCCTGACCGAGGACCATCAGGCGCTACAAGCCGCCTATAAGCAGTTCTTTGCGACCCACTGCGATATCGAAACCGTCCGCGTCGCTGAGGAATCCGGGTTCGACAAGAACCTGTGGGAGCGGCTGTGCGCGATGGGCGCGACCACGATGGCGCTGCCGGAATCGGTCGGCGGCGACGGCGCCACCCTGGTGGATCTCATTCTGGTCGCCGAAGAGATCGGCCGGTCACTGGCGCCGGTGCCGTGGATCGATCACGTGTGCGCGGCGCGGCTGCTGGCGCGTCTTGGCGCGGTGGACGCGGACGTCGTGAGCGGTAGCCACCTGGCCGCGTTCGACCCGCACCAGGACGCGGCCGACGGGCCGCGTCTGTTGCCCACCGGTTCGATCGCCGATGCGATCATCGTCCGCGACGGTGACGACATCGTTCGCCTGACGTTCGTCACCCGACCCACGAAAGTGGACAACATCGGCCGGCTGCCGATGGCCTGGATCGACCCGGCCGCCGTCGACGCCCGGACAGTGCTGGCCAGCGGGGGCTCCGCACTGGCCGAATACCAGCGGGCACTGGATGAATGGCGACTGCTGACCGCCGCCGCGCTGGTGGGCATGGTGGAGCAGACCATGACCATCGCCGCGGAATTCGCCAAGACCCGCTACACCCTCGGGGTGCCGATCGGGACCCTGCAGGCCATCTCTCACCCGCTGGCGAACATGGCGATCACGGTTGCGAGCGGGCGCAATCTTGCCTATCGGGCCGGATGGTTCATGGACAACGAACCCGACGAGCGGCCGGAGCTGGCGGCGTCGGCGTTCGTCTTCATGACCGAGGAAGCCGCCAAGGCCGCCACCATGGCGGTGCACATCCAAGGTGGCCTCGGTGTTTCGGCGGAAGCCGCTGCCACGGCGTACCTGGTGCGGGCCCGCGGCTGGCCACTGGCCGGCGGCGATCCCGGCGCCAGCGCCTGCCGCATCGCCGAGATCGTCGCCGGCCGCGAAACCGCCGACCGCGCAGCCGTTTAGAACTGGAGCATCATGGACTTCTCACGACCGCAATTGACCGACGACGACCAGGCCTTCCTCGAGGAGGTACGCGCCTTCCTGGCCACCCACGTGACCGAGGAGGTCAAACGCCGCGACCGCGAGACCGGCGACAACTTCGACGAAGGCGTGCACCTGGCGCTGGGCGCCGCGGGCTACTTGGAGGCGGAGTGGAAACCCGAAGCGGACGGCGGCTTTTCCCGGGTGCGCCGGCGCATCTGGGAGTTGGAGAAGCGCCGCGCGCACGTACCGTGGGTGACCTGGGGAACCACCGCGATGGTGGCCCGTTCGGTGGCGTCGTTCGGCTCTCCTGAACTATGTGAGGAGATCCTGCCCGGTGTGTTCAGCGGTCACATCCGGCTCTGCCTGGGTTACACCGAGCCCGAGGGCGGCTCCGACGTCGCGACGTGCAAGACCCGCGCGGTGCGCGACGGCGACCACTGGGTCATCAACGGCTCCAAGATGTTCACCACCGGCGCGCACAACTGCCAGTACGTCTTCTTGATCACCAACACCGATCCCGAGGCGAAGAAACACCAGAGCCTGACCATGTTCCTGGTGCCGCTGGACACGCCCGGCATCGAGATCCAGGGATTGCGCACCGTCGACGGCGACCGCACCAACATCGTCTACTACAGCGACGTGCGGGTCGACGACAAATACCGGCTGGGAGAGGTCAACGGCGGCTGGACCGTACTGCGCGAACCGCTCAACGTCGAGCACGGCGCCGTCGCGGCTGATCCCGATGGGCTGCAAGACGTCTCGATCATGATGCACCAGGCGAACTTCATGGCGGAGGCCGTCGACAAAGCGGGCGCGGTCGTCGAGACATCGGGGCGCATCGACGACCGCTCAGTCGCCTACCGGCTGGGACGCGCCGCGGCGCGGGTGGAGGCGTCACTGTCGGCGCCATCCATCTTCGGCCGGGTCGCGCTTGCTCAGGCGATGCGCGATATCTCACCGGATCTGATGGATCTGCTGGGCAGCGCGTCGGCGCTGCCGATCGGCACCGACGGTTCCATAGACAACGGGGCGTCGGACTACGTCTACCGCTTTGCCCCGCTGGTCGGCATCTACGGTGGCACCCTGGAGGTGTTCCGCAACATGATCGCCCAGTACGTACTGGGCTTGGGCAAGCCGAACTATTCGCCGCCGGTGGTCAAGACGTCGGGTTGATGCGGCGGTTCCAGCTTCGGCTCTCCTGCGTCGAGCCTCGCTAAACCGCCGGGTTGATGCGGCGGTTTCAGCTTCGGCTCTCCTGCGTCGAGCCTCGCTAAACCGCCGGGTTGATGCGGCTAAACCGCCGTGATCCTGCGGTGGTAGCTCGACGGCGCCTCGCCGGCGAATTTGGTGAACGCCCGGGTGAAGGCGCTCAGACTGTCGAAACCGACGGCGGTCGCGGTCTGTTGCACCCCTTGATCGGGTGCGGCCAACAACGCCATCGCCTGAAGCATCCGGGCATGCAGCAGATAGGTCCGCCACGACATGCCGATCACCGCTTCGAATTGGCGGCGCAGGGTGCGCTCGGAGACCGCGACGGCGTGGCTCACCTGCGCCGCGGTCACTGATGCCAGGTGCGCCTTGGTGTAGTCCATCGCCGCCCCGACGATCGGGTGATCGGAGGTAGGCAGGCTCAGCGGTGCCTCGTGGTCCAGCGCGTCGGCGACCAGATGGCCCAGGGTGCGAAAGAAGTCGTCGGAGACCGTATCGCCGCACGCCCGCTCGATCGGCCAGCGCAGCGAATGCAGCATCATCTCCCGGATCAGCGGTGAGACGGTCAAAATGCGCGCCCGGTCTCCGGCGTGCCGCACCAACTCGGGGTCGAACATCACTGCCACGGTACGGACTTCGGGCCGCATGGTGGCCTGATGCTCCAGCCCGGCCGGAATCCAGGCTGCTTGCTGCGGGGGCAACAGGTAGTGCGCCGCGGCGGTCTCTACTTCGACGACCCCACCGACCGCGTACTCGATCTGGTGCATGTCGTGGGAGTGCCACCCGGTGATCAGGTGCCGGCCCTCGTAGAGGTAGCTGCCGGCCCGGGCACGGCCACCCCGGCGCAGATCGATGTTGGCCGGTTCTGCAAAATCTGTGGCCGAACGCGCGGAGACGGTCATGACTTTCCAGGGTACTAGTAGAGGCATGAACATCGACGACTTGATCCTGGTCAGCATCGACGACCACGTGGTGGAGCCGCCCGACATGTTCCTGCGCCATGTGCCGGCCAAGTACAAGGCGGAGGCCCCGATCGTCGTCACCGATGACAAGGGCGTCGACCAGTGGATGTATCAGGGCCGGCCGCAAGGCGTCAGCGGGCTCAACGCCGTGGTCTCTTGGCCGGCCGAGGAATGGGGCCGGGACCCCGCCGGTTTCGCCGAGATGCGTCCCGGGGTCTACGACGTGCACGAGCGGGTTCGGGACATGAGCCGCAATGGCATCTTGGCCTCGATGTGCTTTCCGACCTTCACCGGATTCTCCGCGCGGCATCTCAATATGACTCGCGAGAACGTCACGTTGGTAATGGTGTCCGCCTACAACGACTGGCACATCGATGAGTGGGCGGGCTCGTATCCGGGCCGGTTCATCCCGATCGCAATCCTGCCGACCTGGAATCCCGAAGCGATGTGCGCCGAGATCCGCCGGGTGGCGGCCAAGGGCTGCCGAGCGGTCACCATGCCCGAACTGCCGCACCTGGAAGGGCTGCCCAGCTACCACGACGAGGAGTACTGGGGGCCGGTGTTCACCACGCTCTCGGAGTGCAACGTGGTGATGTGCCTACACATCGGCACCGGGTTCGGGGCGATCAGCATGGCCCCGAACGCCCCCATCGACAACCTGATCATCCTGGCCACCCAGATCTCGGCGATGTGCGCCCAGGATCTGCTGTGGGGCCCGGCAATGCGCAACTACCCGGACCTGAAGTTCGCGTTCTCCGAGGGCGGCATCGGCTGGATCCCGTTCTACCTGGACCGCAGCGACCGGCACTACACCAACCAGAAGTGGTTGCGCCGCGACTTCGGCTCTCAACTGCCCTCGGAGGTGTTCCGGGAGCACTCGCTGGCCTGTTACGTCACCGACAAGACGTCGCTGAAGCTGCGCCACGAGATCGGCATCGACAACATCGCCTGGGAGTGCGACTACCCGCACTCGGACTGCTTCTGGCCGGATGCCCCCGAACAGGTGCTCGCCGAACTCGATGCGGTGGGCGCCAGTGATTCCGACATCAACAAGATCACCTGGGAGAACTCGGCCCGGTTCTTCAGCTGGGATCCGTTCGCCCACACGCCTCGCGAACAGGCGACGGTGGGGGCGTTGCGGGCCACCGCGACCGACGTGGATACCTCGATCCGGTCGCGTGCCGAGTGGGCGCGGCGGTATGCGGAGAAGCAACTGGCCAAGGCCTAGGCGGTCTTGCCCACGTCGAATATTCGACGTATCGTTCGACAATATGACGCAGGGCGTGGGCAGGTACGGGCCGTGGGCGCTGATCGTCGGCGCCTCCGACGGGGTGGGCGCCGCATTCGCTGATGCCTTGGCCGCGGGCGGGCTCAACGTGGTGCTGGTGGCGCGCCGGCAGGCGCTGCTCGACGAAGTCGCCGCCGGCATCGCAGCGCGGTATCGAGTCCAAACGCGCACGGTGGCAGTCGATCTCGTTGAACCCGAGGCGGCGCGCACGCTGCTTCAGGCGGTGGAGGGCTTGGCCGTCGGTTTTCTGGTGTACTGCGCCGGCGCCGATCCGGACTTCAAACCCTTTTTGGCGAACACTATTTCGGCGGCCGAAGCCATGGTGCAGCGCAACTGCGTCGTACCGATGCAACTCTGCCATGCCCTGGCACCGCCCATGGTCCAACGCGGCGCGGGCGCCATCGTGGTCGTGGGCTCGGGCGCCGGATTCGTCGGCGGCCCCAACATGGTGGCCTACGGGGCGTCCAAAGCCTTCGACATGGTATTCGCCGAGGCGCTCTGGAGCGAGCTGCAGCACACCGGCGTCGACGTGATCGGCCTGATCCTCGGCAAGACCGACACCCCGGCGCTGCGCCGGCTGGAGTACCAACGCGGTCAGATCACCTCGACAGACCAGGTTCCGGCCGGGGCAGAGCCGGTCGAGCAAGCGGTGCGTGCAGCGCTGGACAACCTCGGCAACGGGCCCACGGTGTACGTCGGTGACCAGGTCACCGGCGCCGCGCAACTGCTGTCTTCACTGGGCCGCAACGAGGCGGTGGCGTTCATGGCGCAGGCGATCAACGCCGCAATGGGCAAGTGAGGCAGGAGGAGCCATGGCGCGGGTATCGGTGATCACCGGCGGGGCGGGCGGGATAGGTTCGGCCACGGCCAGGATCGTCGGCCGGGACCACGTGGTGGTGCTCTGCGATGTCCGGCAAGACCGGTTGGATAGCGCCGGCGCTGCGCTGAAAGACGTTGATGTCACGCTCGTCCACGGTGACGTCACGGACCGGGATGCCGTTTTACAGCTCTTCGACACCGCGGCCGCCATCGGGCCGATTGCGTCGGTGATCCACACCGCGGGCGTCAGTCCGAGCATGGGTGACGCCGACTACATCATGCGAACCAACGCGGTCGGGGCGGTCAACGTCAACGAAGTGTTCTATGACGCCGCCGACGAGGGAGCGGCCATTGTCAACGTGGCATCGATGGCCGCGCACCTGCTGCCGGAGGAACTGATTCCGACCGGACAATTCCCGCTGGCGCTGACCGATGCCCACGCCTTCCTGGCTGCCATGGCAGGTGTGTGCGACCCGATTCCGGCAGAGGCGCGCTCGGGCTTCGCCTACGCGGTGAGCAAAGCGTTCGTCCGCTGGTACAGCAGCGCGCAGGCCGAACGATTCAACGGCCGCGGGCTGCGCATCGTCTCGGTGTCGCCGGGCTCGACCGACACCGAGATGGGCCGGCTCGAGGAGCGGGCCGGTGCCGGGGCGCTGGTTGTCGACGCCGCCGTGCCACGGTGGGGCAAGCCCGAAGAGATGGCGGCACTGCTGGCGTTCTGTGCGGGCGACGCGGCAGGCTATCTCACCGGGACCGATATCCTCAACGACGGCGGGGTGGTCGCCTCGGTGCGCGAGCGTGCCCGACTGGCCGCCGGAAACGCTTGATATGACCACGAATACCGGCGTGCCTGGCACTCCCGTTTCTTCGCCCCCGACCGAACGGGTGATCAGGATCCTGGAGCTGCTGGCCTCGGATCCCGATCGCGGCTTCTCGCTGTCGGAGATCGCCAGGCTGCTGCATATCAGCCACGGCACCTGCCATGCCATCGTCACGACCCTGGCGGCTCGGCAGTGGATCGTGCGCGATCGCCACTCGGGCGGTTACTCGTGGGGGCCCGCACTCGCCGCGCTGACCCGGCCGGTGAACAAGCAGGCGTTCCGACCGGAGTTGCAGCGGCTCTCCGACACGGTCGGCATGCAGGTCATCCTGGGCGCTCGGCAGGGGCCGACGGTGGTGGTGACCGACACCGTTGGGGAGTCGCTGGCCGCACCGCAAGTCAGTGTCGGGTTCCGGATGCCGATCGTGGCCCCGTTCTGCCGGGAGTTCGTCGCCGAGGCGGGCGAGCAGGTCAGACGGGAGTGGTTGGGCGGGCTCGGCGCCCCCTCACCGCGACTGCGCCGACGGCTGAGCGCGGTGCTCGACGAAGTCCGCAGCCGCGGCTATGCGATCGAGCGGATGAGCCGCGAGTATGTCCGGGTCTATTCGGCGCTGCAAGCACTGGCCGCCGAGGGCGAGCCCGACGAGATCACCGCCCGGCTCGCCAGTGCCTTCGCCGATCTGACCGTCGTCGACTACCTGCCCGGTGAGCTCGATCCCGCCGAGCACCGGGTCGCCAATGTGGCCGCGGCGATCCACGACACCGACGGCACCGTCACCATGTCGGTGGGTGCGTCCCCGTTCGCGACGCTGACCCCGGCCGAGGTCAGCGACCTCGGTGCGGCCGTGCGGGAGACCGCGACACGCATCGAATCATTATGGGCGGCAAGGAAGGATCCAGCATGACCGAGCACGCCGACGCGAAAGCCGGCATCAGCGAGGTGCTGCTGCGGTATGCGACCGCGATCGACACCAAGGACTGGGCGCTGTTTCGGACCTGCTTCACCGACGACGTCGTCGCCGACTACGGCGAGATCGGGCAGTGGTCTGATGCGGCATCCATCACCGAGTTCATGGCGACGGTGCATGAGGCGATGAGCGACGCCAAGCACATGCTGCACAACATGGTCATCGATGTGGCCAACGCCGGCCGTGCCACCGCGGTGACCTATGTGCACACCGTGCAGGCTCTGGCCGCCGATCCCCAGCAGTGGGTGGATGCGGTCGGCCAATACCGCGACGAGCTGGTGCTGTCACCGCAGGGATGGCGCATCGCGCGACGGATCTTCACCCAGACGCGCATGCTGAGCAGCTTCGATCTGCGTGCCCCGCAAGCCGATTAGAGCGGACTCCTAATGCTGAAGAAATTGGTGATCGGGGCCAGCGGGTTTCTCGGCTCCCACGTCACCCGGCAACTCGTCGCCGCCGGCGAAGACGTCCGGGTGCTGATCCGCGCCACCAGCTCGACGCGCGGCATCGACGGCCTCGACATCGAGATCCGCCACGGAGACATCTTCGACGCGGACGCGGTGCGCGCGGCGATGAGCGGATGTGACGTCGTCTACTACTGCGTGGTCGATGCGCGAGCCTGGCTGCGCGACCCGGAACCGTTGTATCGCACCAATGTCGAGGGCCTGCGCCATGTCCTCGACGCCGCGGTCGAAGCCGGCTTGGACCGGTTCGTGTTCACCAGCTCGATCGGGACCATCGGCCGCGTCGATCACGGCCTGGCCGATGAACGCACCGCCCACAACTGGCTGGAGGTGGGCGGTGACTACATCCGCAGCCGGGTGCAGGCGGAGAACCTGGTACTGGCCTACCACCGGGACAAGGGCCTGCCTGCGGTGGCGATGTGTGTCGCCAACACCTACGGCTCCGGCGATTGGCAGCCCACCCCGCACGGTGGGCTGGTCGCCGCGGCCGTCCGCGGCAAGCTCCCGTTCTACGTCTCCGGTGCACAAGCCGAGGTCGTCGGCATCGACGACGCGGCCCGCGCCCTGATCCTGGCCGGCCAGCATGGACGTCCCGGCGAACGCTACATCATCTCCGAACGGTTTATGAGCGCTCGCGACATCTACTGTGCCGCCTGTGCCGCAGTCGATGTCGAGCCACCCCGATACGGTGTTCCGGTCACGGTGATGTCGGCACTGGGGCATATCGGCCAGTTCGCCGCGCGGCTGCGGCGCCGCGACACGGCGCTGACCCCGCTGTCGATGCGACTGCTGCACATCATGTCGCCGATGAGTCACGACAAGGCGGTGCGAGAACTGGGCTGGGCACCCCGGCCGACCACCGAGGCCTTGGCCGAAGCCGCTGTCTTCTTCCGCAGCAGAGGGCGCACGAAGAATCTGGAGAGCTCGTGAGCGTGGCACTGACCCTTGAACAACGCGAAGTCGGCGAGTCGCTGCGGCGGTTCGCCGCCCGGCATGCACCGATCGCCGACACCCGCACAGCGTTCGATGCGCTGGCCGCCGGAGAGCTGCCGGGCTGGTGGCCAGAGCTGGTGGCCAACGGCTTTCACGCCATCCATCTGCCCGAGTCGTGTGGCGGGCAAGGCGGCGGGCTGCTCGATGCCGCGTGCGTGTTGGAAGCTGCCGGCAAGGCGTCCCTGCCGGGGCCGCTTCTGCCCACGGTCGTCGCGGGCGCGGTCGGGCTGCTCGCTCAGGCGACGCCGGCCCGGGAGGCATTGCTGGGCGCAGTGGCGGCCGGCGCGCCGGCGACGGTGGTCCTGCCGCAGCATGCAACGCTCACCGCCCGTCCGATAGACGGTGGGTGGCTGATCGACGGTGTCGCCGACCTGGTCTCGGGTGCCTGCTCGGCGCGGGTCGCGCTGGTCGGTGCCGACCGCGTGGATGGTGCGGAGATCTGGCTGGCCATCGACCTGTCACGGCCGCAGGTGTCGGTGGATCCGGTCGCGGGCACCGATCTCCTCACCGATCTGGGCACCCTCACACTTACCGGCTACCCGGCAACGGCAGCCGACGTCTTGACCGGTATCGAGCCCGGGCGCACCGAATGGCTCGCCGTCGGGCTCGCCGCGGCGGTCTCCGCCGGGATCGCCGGGTGGTGCGTCGAGGCGGCCACCGCACACCTGCGCACCCGCGAGCAGTTCGGCAAACCGATCGGCACCTTCCAGGCACTGCAACACCGGGCGGCGATGCTGCTGGTGCACAGCGAACTGGCCAGCGCCGCCGCCTGGGACGCGGTCCGTGCAGCCACTGACACCCCCGACCAGCATCAGATGGCCGCCGCTGCTGCGGCACTGACGGCGATCACGCCGTGCCCCGATGCCGTCCTGGACACCTTGACGATGTTCGGCGCCATCGGATTCACCTGGGAACACGACCTGCATCTGTACTGGCGCCGCGCCACCAGCGTCGCCGCATCGATCGGTGCCGCCACCGGCTGGGCACGGCGCCTCGGCGAGCTGGCGACCACGCAGCAGCGGGATTTCACCGTCGACCTCGGCGGTGCCGAAGCCGAGTTCCGGGCGAGCGTCGTCGCGACGCTCGATGCCGCCGCGGCGCTGGACAACGACGGCCCGGGACGCCAAGGCGACTACCCGCACTTCCAAACCGGCCCGCAACGCACACTGATTGCCGAAGCCGGGCTGATCGCCCCGCAGTGGCCCGCACCGTGGGGACTGGATGCCTCCCCATTGCAGCAGTTGATCATCATCGAAGAGTTCGCCAAGCGGCCCGGGCTGGTCCGGCCGTCACTGGGCATCGCCGAATGGATTCTGCCGTCGCTGGTACGTGCCGCACCGGATGCCCTGCAGCAGCAATTGATTCCCCCGACGCAACGCGGCGAGCTTGCCTGGTGCCAACTGTTTTCCGAGCCGGGCGCCGGCTCCGACCTGGCCTCGTTGACCACCCGCGCGGTCAAGGTCGAGGGCGGATGGCGTATCAACGGGCACAAGATCTGGACATCGGCGGCGCAGCGCGCCGACTATGGTGCACTGCTGGCTCGTACCGACCCCGCGGCAGCCAAACATCGCGGCATCGGCTACTTCATCGTGGACATGCGCTCGCCAGGCATCGAGATCCAGCCGATCGTGATGGCCACCGGGGCTGCTGAATTCAACGAAGTGTTCCTCACCGACGTCTTCGTTCCCGACGAGATGCTGCTCGGCGAGCCCACCGAAGGCTGGCAGCTGGCCATCGCCACCATGGCCGAGGAACGGTCAGCCATCAGCGGATACGTCGAGAACGATCGAGCGATTGCCTTGCGGTGCATCGCCGCCGCCGGCGGTGACCAGCGCGACGACGCGGTGCGGGCGTTGGGCGAGCTCGACGCCTACACCAATGCGATCAAGGCGCTCGGGGTGCGTGAGACGATCAGGCTGCTGGACGGACAGGGCCTCGGCGCGGCGTCGAGCATCGCCAAGGTCGCGATGAACGTCCTGCTGCGCCGCACCTTCCGGGCCACCCTGGCCACCGTCGGGCGCCTGGCGATGGCCGCCGATTCCGACCCCGCCGTCGTCGAACCCTATCTGCTCTCGCCCGCCGAGCTGATCGGCGGCGGCACCAACGAGATTCAGCTGAACGTCATCGCGCAGATGATCCTCGGCCTTCCCCGCAAGTGAGATAGAGGACCGCACATGGGATTACGTGGAGAGGCCGCGATCGTCGGCTACGTCGAGCTGCCCCCGGAACGGATGAACAAGGCCGCCGTGGCCCCATTCACCCTCGAACAATGGGCCGAGCTGGGTGCGGCCGCGCTGACTGACGCCGGACTGCCGGGCGAACTCGTCAACGGGATCGTCACCTCGCACCTGGGCGAGTCGGAGATCTTCGTTCCCTCGACCATCGCCGAATACCTCGGGATGCCGGCCCGATTCGCTGAGATCGTCGACCTGGGCGGTGCCAGCGCAGCCGCCATGGTGTGGCGCGCGGCGGCGGCGATCGAACTCGGGATCTGCGATGTGGTGCTGTGCGCGCTGCCGGCCCGCTACATCACCCCGATGTCGGAGCGCAAGCCCAAACCACTGGTCGACGCGATGTTCTTCGGCTCGTCGAGCAACCAATACGGCTCTCCGCAGGCGGAATTCGAGATCCCGTATGGCAACCTCGGCCAGAACGGACCCTACGGGCAGGTGGCCACCCGCTACGGTGCCGTTTACGGCTACGACGAGCGGGCCATGGCCAAGATCGTCGTCGACCAACGCGTCAACGCCAACCACACCGACGGTGCCATCTGGCGCGACACCCCGCTGAGCATCGACGACGTGCTGGCCAGCCCGGTGATCGCCGACCCCCTGCACATGCTGGAGATCGTGATGCCCTGCGTCGGCGGTGCCGCCGTCGTGATCGCCTCGGCCGACATCGCGCGGCGAGCACGCAATCGTCCGGTGTGGATCAAGGGGTTCGGTGAGCACGTGCCGTTCAAGACCCCGACCTACGCCGCAGATCTGCTGGCGACCCCGATCCGCGAGGCCGCCGATACCGCTTTTGCGATGACGAATCTGACCCGCGCGGACATGGACATGGTCTCCATCTACGACTGCTACACGATCACGGTGCTGCTGTCCCTGGAGGATGCCGGATTCTGCGAAAAGGGCAAGGGTATGCAGTTCATCACCGACCACGACCTGACCTTCCGCGGCGACTTCCCACTCAACACCGCCGGCGGCCAACTCGGGTTTGGGCAGGCCGGTCTGGCCGGCGGCATGCACCACGTCTGCGACGCCGCCCGCCAGATCATGGGCCGTGCCGGCGCAGCCCAGGTCACCGACTGCAATCGGGCCTTCGTCTCCGGAAACGGCGGCATCCTGTCCGAACAGACCACCCTCATCCTGGTAGGGGACTGAACGCCGATGACCACCTTCGAACGCCCGATGCCGGTCAAAACACCGACCACCGCACCGTTCTGGGATGCGCTTGCCGACCACCGCATCGTGATCCAGTACTCGCCATCGACCGATCGCTACGTTTTCTACCCGCGGGTGCGGGCGCCGCGCACCCTGGCCGATGACCTGGAATGGCGAGAGATCTCGGGAATGGGCACGCTGTATTCCTTCACGGTGGCCCGCCGGCCGGTGGGTCTGCATTTCGCCGACGCCGTCCCGCAACTGCTGGCGATCGTGGAATGGGATGAGGGGCCGCGGTTCTCCACCGAACTGGTCAACGTCGATCCCGACGAGCTGGTGGTGGGTATGCGGGTGCGGCCGGTGTTCTGCGACTACCCCGAACACGATGTGACGATGCTGCGCTACGAACCCGCGCACGAGGTGGCTTGATGGCGGACGACGCTGCGGTGCTGCTCGAGATCGAGGCGATCAAACGGCTCAAGTCCCGCTACTGCCGCTACCTGGACACCAAGGACTGGACCGCCTGGCGCGCCCTCTTCGCCGACGACTTCGTCAGCGACACCTCTCGCGCCGGCGGGAAGATCATCGCGGGCGCTGATGATTTCGTGGCGTTCACCCGCAAGAGCCTGCGCTCCCAGGCCACCGTGCATCAGGTGCATGCGCCGGATATCGAGCTCACCTCATCCACGGCGGCCAAAGGGGTGTGGGCGCTGGAAGATGTGGTGCGCTTCGGTCCGGGCGTGAACCTGCGCGGCTACGGCCACTACACCGAAACCTACGAGAAGGTCGACGGCGAGTGGCGGATCAAGACCTCGACACTGACCCGGCTGCGCGAGGACGTGTTCAACGGTCTGGTGGCGGTGTATATCTCGCCGCGGATTCGCGCGGTGGTGGGCAGAGTCGCCGAGCGGCTGATGAAATGAGGTCCAGACGCCTGCTGGACCATAGGGTGTTGTGCCCGGCTTGTAGCGACAACTGCTGTGGTGGTGGGGGATAGACGGGCGGTGTCGCTATAAGGCGGGCAAACCTCATACACTCGCCGGCGCCGGCGGATTGACCGCCGCCGGATCCGGGTTCGTGATCGGCAGCCCCATGAATCGGCGGGCGTTGTCACCCATGAAGTCATAGGTGCGCCGAACGTCCATGCCCTCGGCGTACTTCCAGAATCCCTTCGGCTCGGCCAGGCCTTCGGGGTGTGGGTAGTCCGAGCCGAACAACACCTTGTCCCACCCGACGGTCTCGACGACATCGGAGATGCAGCCCTCCCAGAACGGGCTGACCCAGATGTTGCGCCGGAACACGTCGTGGGGATGCTCGGGGAAGTTCTGCGGCATCTTCTTGTACAGGTCGCCGAAGTCGTGAAACAGCGGCGCGATCCATGAGCTGCCGTTCTCGACGCTGGCGATGCGCAGCTTGGGAAATCGGGTCAAGGTGCCGTGGCAGATCAGGGCGGTGATCATATCGGCGATCTCCCGATGTCCCAGCACCATCCAGCGGAAAGCGCTCTGCGTCATGAAATTCTGCGTGTAGGGCGGCTCCCACCGGCCGACGTAGTCATCGAGCGGCGGGAAACTGGCATGCAGCACGATGGGTAGACCGGCGGCCTCCACGTCGCGCCAGAACGGATCGAACTCCGGCAGCGCCGGTGAGCGCCAGCCGTGGACACCGTTGACCGGGCCGGGTTTGATCAACGCCACCGCGGCGCCCTGGGACAGGATGTAGTCCAGCTCGCGCTGGGCGGCGTCGACCTCGGAGAGGTTGATGATCGGCGTGGAGAACACCCGGCCGTGGTAGTTGTAGCTCCAGTGCTCGGCCATCCACTGATTCAGCGCGTGAATGATCGCGAGGGTGAGCTCCGGGTCGTCGGCTGCGGAGTGTTCCACCAGGCTGGCCAGCGTCGGGTAGTTCAGCGCCTCCACCACGCCCTGGCGGTCCAGTTCTTGCACCCGGTCAGCGGGGTTGCGGGTGGCTGCCGGTGCCTCGATCGCACGCCCCTGCATCTCGCGCAGGGTCAGGCCCTCGGTGTTCTCACCGGCGAAGAACCTCTCGTGCGCACCCGGCGCGGCAACCCGCTCGAAGGTCGGATTCGGGATGAAGTCGCTGACGCGATTGTTGATGATGATCCGGGTCTGGCGGCCGATCTGGGCGAATTGGACTGCCCGGGAATACTTCTCCGGCAGGTGCTTCGTCAACGCCTCGGGGGTTTCGTACATGTGTTGGTCGGCATCGAAGATCGGCGCGTCTTTGAACTGGCTCATTGGGGGTCTCTTGTCGCTAACGGGTCAGGATTGTTGCCGCCGCGGTGCCCGGTGCGCCGTAGAGCTGGGCGAACCCGACCTTGGGTTCGCCGGGGACCTGGCGGTCACCGGCCTCGCCGCGCAACTGGCGCACCAGCTCGTGGAGCTGGCGCAGCCCGGAAGCGCCGATCGGCTCGCCGTTGGCGATCAGCCCGCCATCGGTGTTGACCGGCAGCGAGCCGGAGATCTCGGTCGCACCCTCGGCGAGCAGCTTCTCCTGGTCGCCGTCGGCGCAGAAACCGCATTCGGCCATGTGGATGATCTCCGCGCCGGCGTCGGTGTCCTGCAGTTGGACCACGTCGACGTCTTCGGGTGCCACCCCGGCCTTTTCGAACGCAGCACGCGCGGCGTACACCGTCGGCGCGACATCCTCGGTGACCGGCGCGAACGTGGTATTGACCTCATAGGCGCCGTAGCGGCGGGTGCGCACCTCCACCGCCCGCAGGTACACCGGCTTGTCGGTGTAGCGGTGCGCGATATCGGCCCGGCACATGACGACCGCGGCCGCGCCCTCGTCCGGCGCGCAGAACATGTACTGGGTCAGCGGATAGTTCAGCATCGGCGAGCTCAGGATCTCCTCTTCGGAAATCGGCTTGCGCCGGAAGGCATTCGGGTTCAACGCGCCGTTGCGGAAGTTCTTGGCTGCGACCCTGGCCAACGTCGCCTGCGAGATGCCGTGATCATGCAGGTACCGGTTGGCTTTCATGCCGAAGAATTGGGTGGTCAGGTACTGGCCGTTCTCGGCATACCAGCGCGGCATGCCGACCAGCGCCGGGTCCTCGGTGAACGCCCCGCGCGGGTGCTTGTCCAGGCCGACGGCGATCCCGATGTCATAGTCGCCGAGCCGGATCCCGTCGGCGCAGACCTTGGCTGCGCTGGCCGCGGTGGCACAGGCATTGAACACGTTGGTGAACGGGATGCCCGAAAGACCCACCATGCCGACGATCGCATCCGGGTTCGCCACCGTCCAGCTGCCGCCGGTGGCGGCGCCGATGTCCGCCCAGGCCACTCTGGCATCGGCGACCGCGGCGAAGATGGCATCGACGCCCATTTCCATCGCCGACTTGCCTTCAAAGCGCCCGAACGGGTGCAGACCGACCCCGATGATGGCGACGTCGTTCATGAGCGCTGTCCCGTCGGCCGGAAGGCGAAGGTGACGATCTCGTTGCCGTCAGCGTCAGCGGCGAACGGCACCATGGTCAGCTCCACCGGCATACCGAACTGCAGCTTGTCCGGATCGTTCACGGTGAGCCGGCCCTCCACCCGGACGACGTCGCCGAGCTGCACCAGCCCCACGCCGAACGGCACGAAGTCGTTACCTGCCGGGCCCAGATACGGTGGGCCGGGTGGGAAGCCCTGGGTGGTCCAAGCCACCAGAGTTCCCCTGCGGGGGAGCAACTCCCGGACCATCTGATCGCCGCTGCACTTCGGACAACGGGGCTGGGCCGGGAAGACGGTGGCGTCGCAGGCCGCGCAGCGGCTGCCGACCAACTGGGGGTTCTCTTCCGGCCACGTCGAGATGTCGGGTGCTAGCGCCTTCTGCATGGGGCCTCCGCCTAACGGGTCAGCTAACTGTAATGCTTACAGTAAAGTATGATCGCCGCAGTTGACCAGCGGGGCTTCCGGGCACCGGCGATCACGGCGAAGGCTGCAGGTATGACAGTGAACAACGGATCCGCGGCGAATGGGCGGCGAGCTCTGGTCATGGGCGCCAGCGGTAACGTCGGCGCCTGCGTGACCCGGCAGTTGGTCGCCCGCGGCGACGAGGTGCGCGTGTTGCTGCGCCGTTCGAGCTCCACCAAGGGGATCGACGGGCTCGATGTGGAGCGGCGCTACGGCGACATCTTCGACACCGAGGCGGTCGCCGCCGCCATGGCCGACCGGGACGTCGTGTACTACTGCGTCGTCGACACCCGGGCCGAACTGCGCGACCCCGCACCGCTGTTTCGGACCAACGTCGACGGGCTGCGCAACGTCCTGGACGTCGCGGCGCAGGCCGACCTCAACAGGTTCGTATTCTTGAGCACCATCGGCACCATCGCGGTGGGCCGCAACGGCGAAACGGTGGACGAGCGAACGCCGTTCAACTGGGCCGATCAGGGCGGGGGCTACATCGCCTCACGGCGCGAGGCCGAGCGGCTGGTACTGTCCTATGTCGCCGACCGCGGCCTGCCGGCCGTCGTGGCGAACGTGTCGAATCCCTACGGGCCGCCGGACTGGCAGCCGCGGCAAGGCATGCTCATTCAGCTCGCCGCGCTGGGCAAGCTGCCCGCCTACGTGCGCGGCGTCGGCGCCGAGGTGGTCGGGATCGATGACGCCGCCCGGGCAATGCTGCTGGCCGCGGAGCGCGGCCGGATCGGTGAGCGCTACATCATCTCCGAGCGGTACATGACGCAGCGCGAGATGTTCACCATCGCAGCCGAAGCGGTCGGAGCCCAACCGCCGCGCATCGGTGTGCCGATGACGGTTGTGCACCTACTGGGGCACCTCGTCGGCGCGGTGGGAGCACTGCTGCGCCGTGACTTCGCTTTCACCGCGACCGGGGCACGCCTGATGGCATTGACCTCTCCTGCCGATCACAGCAAGGCAACCCGGGAACTGGGCTGGCACCCGGAACCGACTGAGCATGCGATCCGCCGCGCCGCGAAGTTCTACCTGGAGCGCAGCACGACATGATCCCATTCGTGGTTCGTCGTGACAACGACCTGGTGCCGAACGCCATCGCTCACGGCGGGTGGGGGCCGACGCTGGGCGGCCAGGTGGTCGGCGGCCTACTGGCCCGCGCCATCGAGCAGCACGTCGGCGGCGACGACTTGCAGCCGGCGCGGCTGACCGTCGAAATCCTGCGCCGGGTGGCCAGTGCGCCGCTGCGAGTCACCGCCGCGGTGGTCCGCACCGGGTCGCGGATGCGGGCCGTGGACGCCGCCATGACGCAGGACGGCGAGCTGGTGGCCCGCGCCTCGGCGTTGTATCTGCGCCGCGGCGTGCAGCCCGACGGTGACTTCTTCACCACCGCGATAACGCTTCCGCCGGTCCCGGAGGAGCCGGCCCGCTTCGACGAGTCGGTACCGATGTTCATCCGGGCCTACGGCGGCGACGTCGGCGATCGCTTTCCGTGGCAACACTCCGGACCGCGATACGCCTGGATCCGCGAGATCCGCGATCTCGTCGACGGCGAGGAGCTCACGCCCTTCGTGCGGGCGGCGATGGCCGTCGACGTCACCGCCTCGTTGACGAATTTCAGCACCAAGGGCTTGGCCTTCATCAACGCCGACTACACCCTGGCCCTGAGCCGGCTACCGGTGGGGCCCTATATCGGGTTGGCGGCGCTGACCCATTACAGCGACGCCGGAGTAGCGACCGGAAGTGCGAGCTTGTTCGACACCCGCGGCCCGATCGGCAGCGGGGTGTCGACCGCGATCGCGAATTTCAACTTCGACCCCGGCAACCGGCGGGAAGACTCGACGGCCGGCTAGGCGATAGCGCCGGATTCCTTGAGCTTTTCGATACGGTCCCAGTCCATTCCGAGCTCCATCAGCACGACCTCAGTGTGCTCGGAGGCCTGCGGGGCGCGGGTGGTCTCCAGTGGTTCGTGGTTGAACTGGACCGGGCCACGGACCACCTTGAACGCCGGGCCGCCGTCACCGGCTTCGACTTCGACGATCATGTCGTTGGCGATCGCCTGCTCGTCCGAGCCCAGGTCGACCAGGCTCTGAAACGGCGCCCATTGGCCTTTCATCGTCTTGAGGTGCTGGCGCCAGTACTCGAAGGGCTTGGCGCCGATCGCCGCGACGATCAGTTCGCTGGCCGCGTCGGCGTTCTCCATCAGCGGCAGCACGTCGCAGAAGCGGGGGTCATCGGCGGCTTCAGGAATTCCCAAGTGCTCGAAGGTGTCCCGAATGTATCCGGTCGGGCTGACGATGCACAGGTTGATGGTGCCGCCGTCGGAGGTGGCGTAGTTGCCCAGGAACGGATTCGCCGGTGAGCCACCGGATTGCGGCATCAGCGCACGCATGGCCTCGCCGGTCTCCATACCCTGGGTGACGCTGGCGCCGGCCGCCCACCACGCGGTGGACAACAGCGAGACATCGACCTCAAGGGCCTCCCCGGTGCGCTCGCGATGCAGCAACGCCGCGGCGATACCGCCGGCGATGTTCATGCCGCCGACCGAGTCGCCGAACGCCGGAATCCCCTGGGACAGTGGTGCGCCGAGTTCCTCGGGGCTCAGAGCGTAGCCGACGCCACTGCGGGTCCAGAACGCCGTGCCGTCGAACCCGCCGATGTCGCGTTCGGGTCCCTTGTCGCCGTAGGCGCTGCCGCGGGCGTAGACGATGTTCGGGTTCGCCTGCCGGATGTGCTCGACGTCGAACTTGTTCTTCTGCCGGGCCCGCGGAAGGTAGTTGGTCAAGAACACGTCGGCGGTGGCGGCCAGTTCGTAGAGCACCTGCTGGCCCTCGGGTGAAGAGACGTCGATACCGACGCTCCGTTTGCCGCGGTTGGGGTGTTCGATCAGCGGGTGCCGGTCGGGGTTGAGTTCGAAGCCGCCCATCCGGATGAACCCGCGCTGGGTGTCGCCGCGCACCGGGTGCTCCACCTTGATGACGTCAGCGCCCCAGTCGGCCAGGATCGCGCCGGCGGCGGGCACGAACGTGAACTGCGCGACCTCGAGCACCCGGAAGCCGTCCATCACCTTGATCAACTCAGCGCGCTCCTGACATCCGACCCATTGGAGTATTCTACTGTAATGGTTACCGTTGGGCATCCTAAAGACGCCGACGACGTCGAGGCGACCAGTGTTGAGATCGGCGAACGGGCCGCTGCGACGGCGGAGCCGCGCATGCTCATCGACGGCAAGCTGGTGGCAGCGGCCTCCGGTGCGGAGTTCGACAATGTCAGCCCCGCCACCGGGCGGGTGCTGGGAACCACCGCGTCCGCCGATGACATCGACATGGGCTGGGCGATCGGCGCGGCCCGGCGCGCCTTCGACGACACCGACTGGTCCACCAACCGCGAACTGCGCAAACACTGCCTGCGGCAGTTGCACTCGGCGCTGGAGGCCGAGAAGGAAGAGCTACGCACCGAGCTGATCGCCGAAGTGGGCTGCCCGGTGATGACTACCCAACTGGCACAGCTGGACTGGCCGCTGGCCGACGCACTGCGGTACCCGCAGCGGCTGATCGACGAGTTCGAGTGGGAGCGGGTGATCGAGGGTGGCGGACTGTTCGGCGATCGCAACGTGCGCACCGTCGTCAAGGAGCCGGTCGGGGTGGTGGCGGCGATCACCCCGTCCAATTTCCCGGTCGAGGTGATCCTGAACAAGCTGGGGCCGGCGCTGGCGGCCGGTAACACCGTTGTGCTCAAGCCCGACCCGCATACGCCGTGGAACGCCACCCGGTTGGGGCGGCTCGTCGCCGAGCACACCGACATCCCCGCCGGGGTGATCAACGTGGTGCCCACCGGATCCAATCAGGTCGCCGGCCTGTTGGGCACCGACCCGCGGGTCGACATGATCTCGTTCACCGGCTCGACCGCCGTCGGCAAGCTGCTGGCCCGGCGCAGCGCCGACACCATGAAGCGGACTTTCCTTGAGCTGGGCGGCAAGTCGGCGCTGATCGTGCTTGACGATGCCGACCCGGCCAAGGTCATCCCCGGCGCGGTCGGGGTGTGCGTGCACGCCGGGCAGGCCTGTGCTGCCACCACCCGGATGCTGGTGCACACCTGCATGTTCGACGAGGTGGTCAAGGCGGTGACCGCGGCGTTCGCGGCGGTGCCGGTGGGCGACCCCGCGCTGCCGCAGACCCTGGTGGGCCCGCTGATCAGCGCGCAGCAGAAGCAGCGGGTACTCGACGTGATCGCGCAGGCCCGGCTTGACGGGGCGGAGATCACCACCGGTGGTGGCGAATACGTCGACCTGCCGCAGGACCTGCGCGGCGGGCACTACGTGCAACCGACGGTGATCGTCGGCGTCGACAACCGCGCGGCCATCGCCCAACAGGAGGTGTTCGGGCCGGTGCTGGTGATCCTGCCGTTCGGCGACGACGACGAGGCGGTGCGCATCGCCAACGACAGCCCCTTCGGGCTGGCCGGCGCGGTGGTCTCGGCGTCCGCCGAGCGGGCCATGGCCGTGGCCCGCAGGGTGCGCACCGGGGCGATCGGCGTCAACGGCGGCATGTACTACGGCGCCGATGCACCGTTCGGGGGCTACAAGAACAGCGGCTGGGGCCGGCAGTGCGGGATCGAGGGGTTCTCGCAGTACCTGGAGACCAAGACCATCGGTTATCGGAAACCGCGGGGGGCGTAGAGGCAACCTCCGCGGTTCGGTCATCGACTGTGCGGTTTGGTACGCCCTCATCGGTGAGTCGCGTACGAAACCGCACAATCGGCGGGCGTTAGGCCGTGAACGTCACCGGCAGCGAGCGCGGGGAGCGGAACGGCTGACCGTAGATGTGCGGATTGTCGTCGGTCACCAGCGTGATCTCGCCGAGCCGCTCGAGCAGGCACTCCATCGCCACCCGCATCTCCATCCGAGCCAGATGCAGGCCCATGCAGGTGTGCTCGCCGGCGGCGAACGTGATGTGCGGAATCCACTTGCGGAAGATGTCGAACTCTTCCGCGCGTTCCCACCGGGCCTCGTCGCGGTTGGCCGATCCGATGCAGACGTCGACGACGGCGCCGGCCGGAATGGCGACGCCGGCGACCTCGGTGTCGCGGATCGCGGTGCGCTGCACGGTGGTCAGTGGTGTCTCGTAGCGCAGACCCTCCTCGATCGCGGGGCTGATCAGGTCGTGGTCGGCCTGCAGCGCGGCGAACTGTTCGGGGTGCGTCAGTAGCAGGTAGAGCAGGTTGCTGGTGGCGCGGTAGGTGGTCTCCAGTCCGGCCGGCAGCAGCAGGCGAAGGAACGAGTAGATCGCCTCGTCGCTGAGCTTCTCGCCGTCGACCTCCGCGGTGACCAGGTCACCGATGATGTCCTCGGTCGGATGGGACTTGCGCTTGTCCATCTGCGCCAGGAAGTAGTCCTTCAATGCCGCCGACGCGGAGAACGCGCGCTGGTAGTTGACGGTGTAGCTGATCAGCTCGATCGCCCGTTGACGGAACCACGGCAGATCCTCTTCGGGCAGCCCCAGCAGTCTCGAGATGACCCGGGTGGGGAACTCGAAGGTGAAACCGGCCACCAGGTCGGCAGAACCCGCCTCGATGAACTCGTCGATCAGCCTGTTGCAGATCGGCCGCACCACGTCGGGTTCCCAGTGCACCAACGACTTCCGTTTGAAGGCCGAGGACACCAGATTGCGATGCTTGCGGTGCGGCTCGCCCTCCATCGCCAGGATGGTCGGCCCGAGGAACAGCCCGATCGTGACGTCGTAGATGTGCGAGTTGAACGAATCCGCTTCCCGGAACACCTGGTTCACGGCATCGAAAGAGACGGCGGCGAACTGCGTCTCGGGCCGCAGTGACGCCGGGGTCTTGGAGTAGTCCATGACCGTGCCGGGGAAGATCCCTGCTTGGGCGCGTTTGCTCTCGAAGTAGGGGTAGGGGTTCGTGAGGTAGCCGGCCGGCTTGTCGAGTGCGGCGGCGATGTCGTCGACCTGGCTCTCCACGGCTGGTCTCCCGTCTGGCTCGGGCAATTTACTGTAAGCATTACAGTAAATGATCGGGCGGGCATCGCGCCAGCGTCAGGCGAGGCTGATCGGCATTCGCTTGATGCCGTGCACAAACGTGCTGTGCAGGTACTCCGGTTCGCCGAGCGTGACCTCCGGCAGCCGGGTGAGCAGCTCGTAGAACAAGTGCCGCAGCTCCATCCGGGCGACGTGCGTGCCCAGGCAGTAGTGCGCTCCACCGCCACCGAACCCCAGGTGCGGATTGGTGGCGCGGGTGATGTCGAATTCATGCGGACGGTCGAACACCGTCTCGTCGCGGTTGGCCGAGCAGTAGAACAACGCGACCTTCTCGCCGGCCTTGATCGCGGTCCCGGCCACCTCGGTGTCGACCACCGCGTGGCGCGCGAAAGCGATCACCGGTGTCGCCCACCGCACGAACTCCTCGACCGCGGCGTCGATCCGATTGTCGAAGTCGGCCAGCAGCCACGCGCGCTGCTCGGGGTGATCGACGAGGAGCTGGGCTCGTTCATGGTGCTGCTCGGTTCGGCCGGCAACGACACCACCAAGCAGGCCACCACGCACGCGTTCAAGGCCCTCGTCGATCACCCCGAGCAGCGCGCGTGGCTGCTGGCCGACTTCGACAATCGGATCGACGCCGCGGTCGAGGAGT
>NZ_LZJK01000112.1 GCF_001667945.1 Mycolicibacter sinensis
GTCAACGTGCAGCATCTGGAGAGCCTCAACGACGTCGTCGCCGAGATCACCGGAATACAGCAGCAAGAGACGGTGCCGGATTCGTTCGTCCGTCAGGCCGCACAGATCGAGCTGGTCGACATCGCACCCGAAGCGTTGCGCCGCAGGCTCGCCCACGGCAACGTCTACGCGCCGGAGCAGGTCGACGCAGCGCTGTCCAACTACTTCCGCAGCGGAAACCTCACTGCGCTAAGGGAATTGGCGCTACTTTGGGTGGCCGACCAGGTAGACGCCGCCCTGGCCACCTACCGCGCCGACAAAAAGATCACCGCAACCTGGGAGGCGCGCGAGCGGGTGGTCGTGGCCGTCACCGGCGGCCCGGAATCGGAGACGCTGGTCCGCCGAGCCTCCCGGATCGCATCCAAGGCCGGCGGCGAACTGCTGGTGCTGCACGTGCTGCGCGACGGCGATTCCGTTGCGCCGGCGCCGCGCGTGGGCCAGATCCGCCAACTGGCGGTCAGCCTGGGCGCGTCCCTGCACACCGTGATCGGCGATGACGTGCCAGCCGCGTTGCTCGACTTCGCCCGTGACGTCAACGCCACCCAACTGGTGATCGGCAGCTCGCGGCGTTCGCGCTGGGCCCGCATCCTCGACGAGGGCGTCGGTGCGGCGGTGGTGCAGCAATCCGGCGATATCGACGTGCACATCGTCACCGACGAGGACACCAAGCCGAACTTCCGGGCGGTGTCGATCTCCCCGCGGGAGCGGCGCGCGGCGTCCTGGCTGGCCGCGATCGCCGTCCCGTGCCTGGTCTGCGCGATCGTGGTCGGCTGGCTGGATCACTACCTCAACAGCGGGCAAAGCGCCCTGTTCGTGGTCGGGGTGCTGGTGGTGGCACTGCTCGGCGGTATCGCGCCGGCCGTGCTGTCGGCATTGCTGTCGGGTGTGCTGCTCAACTATTTCCTGCTCGCGCCGCGCGGCGATTTCGCCATCGCCGAACACGACGCCGCGGTGACCGAGGTGGTGCTGCTGCTGGTGGCGGTCGCGGTGGCGGCACTGGTCGACAGCACGGCCAAACGATCCCGCGAGGCCGGCCGCGCCTCGCGGGAAGCCGAGTTGATGACACTGTTCGCCGGATCGGTGCTGCGCGGAGCGGATCTGGACAGCCTGCTGGAACGGGTGCGCGAGACCTACACGCAACGCTCGGTGAGCCTGGTACGGGTGCCGAGCGGAGCCGCGGCCCCCGAACAGCCCGAGGTCGTCGCTTCGGTCGGCGAGAACCCCTGCATGTCGGTGGCTCTCGCCGACACCGCGATCGATGTCGGCGACAACGAGTTTTGGATGTTGATGGCCGGCCGCCAGTTGGCCTCCCGGGACCGCCGGGTGCTGTCGGTGGTGGCGCGGCAGGCCGCGGGACTGGTACGCCAGGAGGAATTGGCGGTCGAAGCGGGGAGGGCCGACGCCGTGATGCGCACCGACGAACTGCGCCGCTC
>NZ_LZJK01000113.1 GCF_001667945.1 Mycolicibacter sinensis
GGGGCGCCAAGGATGTGGCAAAACAACAACAAACAAAAACCACCAAACACACTATTGAGTTCTCAAACAACACGCCCCACCCGGACGCGCAGTCAACCCGCGGCTAAAAGCCGCGCATCGGCCGTGCGGACAAGTGAAACGCCCCCGGAATCGCTTTGCGAATCTCTGCGGGTCCCGCGGGCTTGTCGCGCTGACCGGGTCTGGCCTGGTCGCTGCGACGTGGATTAAGTTACGCGAGGTGAAACTGGGAGTCAAATCCGCTGCTAGAAGCGGTATCTCGGCCGGTTCAAGATCAACTTCCGCCGGCCCGGGCCCCCGGCAACACCACGGCTAGACCCGCCCTAGACCTTCTCCACCCCGGCCACGTTTCGCTTGCCGCGGCGCAGCACCAACCACCGACCGTGCAGGAAATCCTGCGCCTGCGGCGCCCATTCCTCGCTGTCGACGCGAACATTGTTCACCGACACGCCCCCCTCGCCGATGGTGCGACGGGCCGCGCCCCGGCTCGCCGAGAGCCCGGTGGAGACCAATAGATCGACGATCCCGTCGGGAGCTCCTGGCTCCAGCTGCGCCACCGACGTCTCCTGCAGGGCCGCGCCCAGGGTCGATTCGTCCAGCCGCGTCAGCTCACCGCGGCCGAACAACGCCTGACTGGCCAGCTCGACGGCCTCGGTGGCCGCCGCCCCGTGCACCAGGGTGGTGAACTCGCGCGCCAGCCGGCGCTGGGCCACCCGCTCGTGCGGGCGCTCGGACGTCGCCTGCTCCAGCTCCCCCAGCTCATCGGCGGACAAGAAGGTGAACCAGCGCAGGTAACGGATCACATCGGCGTCGGCGGTGTTGAAGAAGTACTGGTACCAGGCATACGGGCTGGTCATCTCCGGATCCAGCCACAGGCTGCCGCCGCCGGTGGACTTGCCGAACTTGCTGCCGTCGGCGGCGGTCACCAGCGGGACGGTCAGCGCGTGCACGGTGGCGCCGAGCTTCTGGCGCACCAGCCGGACGCCGGCGATGATGTTGCCCCACTGGTCGGAGCCGCCGATCTGCAGCGAGCAGCCGTACCGCTGGTGCAGCTGCACATAGTCATTGGCCTGCAGCAGCATGTAGCTGAACTCGGTGTAGGAGATGCCCTCCTCGAGGCGGCGCCGGATGGTGTCGCGGTCGAGCATCACGTTGACCGAGAAGTACTTGCCGACATCCCGCAGGAACTCCACCGCCGACAGCGGCGCGGTCCAGTCCAGGTTGTTCACCACCAACGCGCCGGTGGGGCTGTCGTCAAAATCGACGAACCGCTCCAGCTGCCCGCGGATCCGCTCGGACCACTCGGCCACGGTGTCAGCGGTGTTCAAGGTACGTTCGCCGCTCTCGCGGGGATCGCCGATCAGCCCGGTGGCCCCGCCGGCGAGCACGATGGGCCGGTGCCCGGCCCGCTGGAAGCGCCGCAACGCCAGCAACGGCACCAGGTTTCCGGCGTGCAGGCTGGGCGCGGTCGGGTCGAATCCGGCATAGACGGTGATCGGCCCCCGCGTCACCTCGGCGGTCAAGGCGTCCGGGTCGGTGGATTGGGCGATCAGCCCGCGCCAGCTCAGCTCGTCGAGAATCGTGGTCGGCATGGGGTCGATTTTCCCGGATCAGTCGCTGGCGCCGGGCGCCGGTGCCCGCGGGCTGCGTCGGTAGGCCGATACTTCGGGCCGGCCGGGCACCCAAAGCCGCCACGGCCGGTCGGCGGCCTGGCTGACCCCCACCCGCGGGCCGGCCTGCGCGGCCAGCGGCGCACCGAGCTGCAGGCGCACCGGGCTGCGCGCGTCGAACAGGTCGATCCCGTTGTCCTCCATGGTGATTCCCAGGGCAGCGCAGAGATTGCCTGGACCGCGGGCCAACCCGGTGCTGGGCACCGCTTCGCCGCGACGGGCTCGGGCCACCGCGGCTCCCGCATCGATGGCCGCGGCCCGCAGCAGCACCGCCGACGCCGTCCCGTCCGGGCCACAGGCCACGTTGGCGCAGACGTGCATGCCGTAGCTGCGGTAGGTGTAGAGGCGCCCGGGTGGGCCGAACATCACCGTGTTGCGCCCGGTGGGGCCGCGATAGGAATGCGCCGCCCGGTCCGGCCAGGGCCCATCCGGCACGCCGCCGTAGGCCTCCACTTCGACGATCGTCGCGCGCACCCCGCGAGCGTCAAGGGTGGCGCCGAGCAGCAGGCGGGCGGCCGCCAGCGGATCCACCGCAAGCCGGGCAGCACTCACGCCGGAGATTGTGCCGGACCCTTGACAGCGCGCCGCCACCGGCAGAGTATTCAACGCATGATGATTTCATCGCCTGATGAATTATCCGGGCGTGGCGCCGCCCCAGCCGTCGCCATCACGCATCTGCGGGTGGTGCGCGGCAAGCGACCGGTCCTGCACGATTTGTCGGTGCACATCGCCCGCGGCGCGATCACCGGCCTGCTCGGCCCGTCCGGCTGCGGCAAGACCACCTTGATGCGCTGCATCGTGGGCACCCAGGTCATCACCGGCGGGCAGGTCGAGGTGCTGGGTGGCCCGGCCGGCTCGCCGCCGCTGCGCCACCGGGTCGGCTACATGCCCCAGCAGCCGACGATCTACGACGACCTGCGGGTGATCGACAACGTGCGGTACTTCGCGGCGCTGGCCGGGGTCGACAGCCAGGCCGCTGACGAGGCGGTCGACGCGGTGGATCTGCAGCGGCACCGGGGCGACTACTGCGCAAACCTGTCCGGCGGCCAGCGTGCCCGGGTCTCACTGGCCTGCGCGCTGGTCGGCCGGCCCGAGCTGCTGGTGCTCGACGAACCGACGATCGGTTTGGACCCGGTGCTGCGCGCGGAGCTCTGGCACCAGTTTCAGACGCTGGCCCGGCGCGGCACCACGCTGCTGGTCTCCAGTCATGTGATGGACGAGGCCGACCACTGCGGCGATCTGCTGCTGATGCGCGAGGGCAGGCTGCTGGCGCGCACCTCACCGAGACGACTGCGAGAGGAGACCGGATGTACGTCAATGGAGGAAGCGTTCCTGTCCGTCATCCGGCGCACCACCGCGCCCCGAGCCGGCTGACCGGGCCACTGCAGCTGCGGCCGTTCCTGGCGACCACCCAGCGGATCCTGCGGCAACTGGCCGGTGATCACCGCAGCGTCGCGATGGTCCTGCTGCTGCCCAGCCTGGTCATCACGCTGATCTACTTCATGTTCTCGGGCGCCACGCCCCCGCCCGGCACGCCGTCGCCGTTCAATGTCGCCTGTCTGATCCTGCTGGGGCTGTTCCCGCTGTTTTTGATGTTCGTCATCACCGCGATCACGATGCAACGTGAACGCGCGTCGGGAACGCTGGAGCGCATCCTCACCACCCCGCTGCGGCGGCTCGATCTGCTGGCCGCCTACGGGACGGCGTTCTCGATCGCCGCGGCCGCCCAGGCCAGCCTGGCGTGCGTGGTCGCGTTCTGGCTCCTGGGTTTCCAGACCCTGGGCAGCCCGGCGTGGGTGTTTGTGATCGCGATCGTCAACGCGGTGCTGGGCGTCGGGTTGGGCCTGCTGTGCAGCGCCTTCGCCCGCACCGAATTCCAAGCGGTGCAGTTTATTCCGCTCGTTATGGTGCCGCAGCTGCTGCTGGCCGGGATCATCGTGCCGCGCGCGGCGATGCCCGAATGGCTGCAGTGGATCAGCAATGCGATGCCGGCCAGCTATGCCCTCGAAGCGCTGCAGCAGGTGGGTGTTCATCCGGAGCTGACCGGGGTCGCGGTGCGCGACATCGTCATCGTGCTGGCGTTCGCGGTCGCCGCATTGGGCCTGGCGGCGGTGACACTGCGACGACGCACGGCATGATGTCCACCGAGCCCACCAGCCGCCGGCCGGGCCGCCCCTCCGGTGCCTCCGACACCCGGGACCGGATTCTGGGTTCTGCGCGGGAACTATTCGCCCGCAACGGTTTCGGGAACACGTCGATCCGGGCGGTGGCCGCCGATGCTGGTGTCGACGCCGCACTGGTGCACCATTACTTCGGCACCAAACAGCAGCTGTTCGCCGCCGCCACCGAGCTGCCGGTCGACCCGATGGTGGTGCTGGGGCCGTTGCGGGAAACCCCCGTCGATCGGCTCGGCCACGTCTTGCCGGAGCTGCTGCTGCCGCTGTGGGATTCCCAGGCCGGGACCGGGCTGATCGCGGCGTTGCGCTCGCTGCTCACTGGAACCGAAGTGCCGCTGGCTCGTTCGTTCTTCCGCGACATCGTCGTCGCCGAGCTTGCCCAACGGGTCGACGACCCGGCAGGAACCGGCGTACTGCGCGCCGAATTCGCCGCGAGCCAACTGATGGGCGTCGTGGTCGTCCGCTACATCATCGGCCTGGAACCGCTGGCCTCGCTGCCGCACGAGCAGATCGTGGCGATGATCGCCCCAACCCTGCAGCGTTATCTCACCGGGGATCTGCCGCAGGCCCCTGGGCGATGAGGCGGGCATGCTCGTCGTCGTCGACCGCGTCGGCCTCGTCGACCAGCAGCACCGGAATGCCGTCCTCGATCCGGTAGGCGCGGCGCAGGCGCGGGTTATAGAGCGCGCTGGCACCGGAACGCTGCACCAGCTGCAGTGGACCGCGGTCGGCGGGGCAGACCAGGATGGCGAGCAGCTCGGCGTCGATCACTGCTGGCCCCCGGCCAGTTCGGCGCGCACCGCGGCGGTCAACCGCTTGAACTGCTGGGTGCCGGCATCGAAGTACCAGGCGTGGCGCCCCGCCTTGGGCAGCCCCTTCTCGCGCAGCTCACCCAGCGTCGGACGGTAGACCGCGCTCAGCGGCAGATCCGGTACGACATGGATGACGTCGGGTCCGGCGCCGACGGGCATCTCGGCCACCGCCTCGCTGAGGTCCGCGGCGGTGATGGTCGCCCCCGGCCGTACCGTCATCGCCGACACGACAAGGTCGGGAGCACCCGGCGAACCGGCCGGCACCCGATAGGTCACCGCCAGATCGATGCCGTTGACGGCGCCGAGCGCGTCGGTGATCACCACCGGGTAGGCCGTCCCTCGGGGGGTGTGGATGCTCGAGCCGCGCCCACCGGCCAGCCAGTAGTCGCCGTCGGCGTCCCGCCGGAACAGGTATTCGGTGGAGATCCAGGTGTCGGCCGGGGCGAACACCCCGCGCTTGACCGAGGCGGACGGGTCGATCGGGCCGCGCGGCTTGGCCAACAGCACCCCGACCTCATCGGTCTCGGCGACGCGCACAAAGCCGCGGTCGCCCTCCAGGATCAGGTCGTGTTCGGGGTCGTAGGCGGCCAATTCCACCTCCACCGCGCCGGGCAGCGGGCGGCCCTTGCTGCCGACCTTGGCGCCGGAGACGTTGGCCAGCACGGCCTGACCGTCGGTGGTCGCGAAGAACTCGACGACATGGGCCGGCGCGAACGCCTCGGTGACCCGATGCCACAGGCCGACCGGCATACCGGAACCGATGAACAACCGCACCGGGTGGTTGCCCTGCAGCACGAAATTCGGGTCGTCGATGACCTCGCGCAGCATCGCCCAGGTGTAGGACACCACGCTGACACCGTACTGGCGCACCTCGGCGACGAACCGGTCCGGGTTCAACCCGCGGGACAGCGCGATGCGCGCCCCACCCACCACCGCACCGCCCAGGCTGACCAGCAGACCGGACTCGTGGTGCAGCGGCGTCAGGCAGTACAGCGTGTCGTTGGCTCCCAGCGCTGCTGTCGACGCGGTGCCGAATGCCGAGAGCGCCCAGCGGTAGTTGGTGATCTGCTTGGCCACCAGCTCGCCGGCCACGGTGCCGAAGGCGACGAACGCCAGGTCGCGGGCGAAGCCGGGGTTGGGCCGGTACCAGCCGGGCAGCTCCACGGCGTCGGGGTCGATCTGTTCCATGTCGACGACGTCGACGTCGGCGGGCAGATCCAGGTCGCGGGCCTCACCACCGCCGAGCACCAGTAGCTGGCAATCCAGTTCGCGGGCCGCCGCCAACGCCAGGTCGAGATTGCCCGGGTCGGTGATGATTTCGGAGGTGCCGCCCAGGCGTGCGGCCGCGGCCAGATCCCCGTCCGGGGGCATCAGCACGGCGACCGCACCCAGTCGCGACAATGCCGCGATCGCCACCATGGCGCTGGGCCGGGTGTCCATCAGCACGCCGACGTGCACGCCTTGGCGCACGCCGACGTCGATCAGCCCGCGGACGACGTTGTCGATCCGTTTGTTGACCGCCTCGTAGGTGTGCACCCGCCCGTCGAACAGCAGGAATTCGCCGTTCGGGGAGTCGGCTGCCTGTTCATCGATGATGCGGCCCAAGGAGATTCGGGTGTGGTCGTTGATCTGCCCCAATCGGGCCAGCCGGGGCAGGGTGCGGGCGGTCTCGACCGCCATGGTGCGCATCGACTTCTGCGCCGCCACCACGGCATCTGCGGCACCCCGCGCCAACGTGAGCGCCACACCGGAGGCCTCCCCCAGCCCGTGCGCGATGCGCGAGGTCATCGCGACACCGCCCTTGGTGTGTTCGGAGGTCTGATCGGCCATCAGCGCCACGCCGGCCGGTTGTGGCCCCTGCCCCTCCTGCCACAGCACCCAGTCGGCGACCGTCGGCCACGTCAGTTCGGCGGCCTTGGATCCCACCACCAGACCGAAATGCCCGGCCCGCAAGAGGTATTCGAACACCTTCGCGTTGGGGGCGGCGCGGCGGATACCGCGGACTGCGGCCGGCTGGCCGATATCGTCGACCTCGCCGACAAAGGCCAGCACCGGGCAGGTGATGTCGGTCAGGGTGACCAGTTGCCCGTTGATCGCGAAGCCACCGGTCATCATCCGGTTGTGCGCGATGAACTGCTTGAGCAGTTCGGAGATCGCTGGGCCCGACCAGGCGATCCAGCCCTCCGACTCCAGGAACCGCCGCTGCGCCTCGCGCGGCAGCAGGGCCTCCCGGTCGTGCAGCTGGCGCAGGAAGTCCATCCGGGCTTTGGCGGTCTTGAGCGGGTCCATCATCTGGAAGCCGAGGCGCGCCTGCCATCCCGAGATGTCCAGCCGGTTGAAGACGTGGTCGGCCATGAAGGACGCCACACCGGAGGCGATGTTGGGGGGCACGCCCATCGGCAGCGCGGCCAGCGTGTCGACCGGGGAGCCGAACGCGATGATGCTGGCGATGCTCTTCGAATGCCGGTAGGCCCCGGCCTGATAGGCGAACATGCCGCCCTGGGAGTAGCCGGCCAGGTGCACGTCACGTCCGGTCGTCTCGGCGACGGTGTCGATCGCCTGGCTCAGGCCGACGATATGGTCGGCCAGATTGCGGCGCATGCCGCCCTCGACCTCATCAGGTGAGCCGAAGTCGATCACCCAGGGATCCACTCCGGCCGCATGCAGGATGCCGACCGCGCCGTCCTCGCGGGTGACGTCCCACATGTTCGCCGACATCATCATCGGATGCACCAGCAGCACCGGCGCGCCGGGCTGGGGCTGGCCGGGACGATTGTCGGGAGGAAAGTAGCGCCGCAGCTTGTACATCGGTGTGCTCTCGACGATCTGGAACGGCGAGGGGACGGTGCCGGTCTCCAGGCCGCCCCAGCGCAGCACCTCCAGACCGTTCTGCGCGGTGGCCATCAGCCACTCGACCGGCCGGGTGATGGCCGACAGATTCAGATCCACGCTGCTCCCCTACGTCGCGCCCGATCGTCAATGACGTGCACATTCTGGCACATCAGCAACGTCCGTCCGGACCGTTCAACCGCGGCCAGTAGCCTTTGCGCAGTGGCACACCTGCTCGGAGCTGAGGCCCTTCACCTGCAGTACCCCACCGGTGTGGTGCTCGACTCAGTCACCCTGGGGGTGAATGACGGCGCCCGCATCGGCATCGTGGGCCGCAACGGGGACGGCAAATCCTCGCTGCTGCGGCTGCTTGCCGGTGCTATGACACCGGATTCCGGCCGGGTCACTCGCCGCACCGGTCTGCAGGTCGGTTTGCTGGACCAGGCCGACACCCTCGACCCGGACCGCACTCTCGGGGTGACGTTGGTCGGCGAGCAGGCCGATCACGAGTGGGCGTCGAACCCGCGGATTCGTGACGTGGTCGATGGACTGGTCTCCGACATCGCGTGGGACGCGCCTGTTGCCGGGCTCTCCGGCGGGCAGCGTCGCCGGGTCCAGCTGGCCGCGCTGCTGGTCGGCGAATGGGACGTGATCGCCCTGGACGAGCCGACCAACCACCTCGACGTGGAGGGGATCACCTGGCTGGCGGGCCATCTGCAGCAGCGCTGGGCGCGCAACACCGGTGGCCTGCTGGTGGTCACCCACGACCGCTGGTTTCTCGACGAGGTGGCCACCACCACGTGGGAGGTGCACGACCGCATCGTGGAGCCGTTTCAGGGCGGCTACGCAGCCTACGTGCTGCAGCGAGTGGAGCGCGACCGGATGGCCGCGGCCAGTGAAGCCAAGCGGCAGAACATATTACGCAAGGAGCTGGCCTGGCTGCGCCGTGGCGCACCGGCCCGCACCTCCAAGCCGAAGTTCCGCATCGAGGCGGCCAACGCGCTGATCGCCGACGTGCCGCCCCTGCGCAACGAGGTCGAGCTGGTGAAGCTGGCGACGGCCAGGTTGGGCAAGGACGTCATCGACCTGCTCGACGTCTCGGTCTCCTTCGATGGCCGCGACGTGCTGCGCGACATCGAGTGGCGGATCGGCCCGGGTGAGCGCACCGGGATCGTCGGCGCCAACGGCGCGGGGAAGTCCACGCTGCTCGGGTTGATCGCCGGGACGGTGGCGCCGGACAGCGGGCGGGTCAAGCGCGGCAAGACCGTGCGGCTGGGCATGCTCGATCAGCAGTCCGCGGAGTTGGGGCCCCTCGCCGGAGATCGGGTGGCCGACGTGCTGGGCCGGCTGCGCAACGACTATCAGGTCGACGGCCGCGAGATGACCCCGGCTCAGCTGCTGGAGCGGCTCGGGTTCGGGCGCGCGCAGCTGTCGGCTCGGGTGGGTGAGCTCTCCGGGGGTCAGCGCCGCCGGCTGCAGTTGATGCTCACGCTGCTGGCCGAGCCGAACGTGCTGGTGCTCGACGAGCCGACCAACGACGTCGACACCGACATGCTGACTGCCACCGAGGACCTGCTGGACTCCTGGCCGGGCACGTTGATCGTCGTCTCTCATGACCGGTATCTGCTGGAGCGGGTCACCGATCAGCAGTACGCGATTCTGGACGGCCGGCTGCGGCATCTGCCCGGCGGTGTCGACGAATACCTGCGGCTGGCCGCTGAGGCGCGCCGGGCACCGGCGCCGCGGCCGGCCGCTGGCTCCGAGCCGGCTGGTTCGCAGGCGCTGTCGGGCGCGGAATTGCGTGCCGCGCAGAAGGATCTGGCCGCCGTGGAGCGCCGGCTGGCGCGGCTGGCCGAACAGATCGAGGCCAAGCACCACGAGCTCGCCGCTTTCGACCAGTCCGATCACGTGGGCCTGGCGACGCTCACGCGGGAGCTGCGCGCGTTGGAGGACGAGGTGTCCTCTCAGGAGGGCCGCTGGCTGGAGCTCTCGGAGATCATCGAATAGCACTGGCGTCACGCGGGTCTCATTAGCACCCTGGCGGGACCATGTGGGTGTTGCCGAATCGGATAGCGCCCGCGCTATCGCGCGGCACGCCGCGCTACCGTGATAGCGCCGGCGCTATCGTTTTCCGATCTTGCACTACCCTGCGGTGACGGTGCCAATGTGGCACGCGTGACCACGGTCTGGTCAGCGCCGCTCGAAGTGCTGGTAGTCCACCGGCGACGTCCACTCCCCGCCCCAGCGCCAGCCGGCGTCGGTGAATGCGCGCACCGCCGGGTCGCCGGGGTGCAGCAGGCCCGGCTCGATCCGGTGGCGGTCCAGATAGACGCCCGCGTTCGTCGGTTCGAACCCACCGCGGTCGACCGACGGGTTCAGCAGCGGGTTGATGTCGATGGCGCGGCCGTAGGCGTGCTGCGCCCAGTTACCGGAACCGGGGATGCGCCGGCAGTTGAACGCCGACGTGTTGTTGTCCTCCATCGACAGTTCGTCGTCGCCGCCGCGGTAGTGGTTGACCGTCCGCATCTTCTCGATCGGGAAGTCCAGCCGGTACAGCCGCTCGAAGATCGCGATGACCTGGCGAACCAGTTCCTGGTGCACGATCAGCTCGCCACGGTGCGGTCGGGCGTCGAAGCCGAGGTGGGTCACGGTGACGCGCCGCAGTTGCGCGGGGTCGACCGGGCAGCCGGGGTGCCAGGTGGCGCCGAGGTCGGCGGCCGTGACGGCGCTGACAGTGGCGGCCGCCGGTCGAGGGTCGGTGGACGGCGCGGCCGGCGGGGGCGCGCCGGTGCATTGCGGCAACAGCCCGCACACCGCGACCGCCCACAACAGGCGGATGCTTAGCCGTCGAGCCACTGCCGCTGCCGCGCAGCGCGTTCGGCGAGGCCAGCCAGCTGATCGGCGACCCGTGCCGGTGCCGTGCCCCCGCGGGCGTCGCGGGAGGCCACCGACCCCTCGACGGTGAGCACCTCGCGCACCTGCGGGGTCAGGTCGGCGCTGATGTCGGCCAGCTCGGCGTCGGTGAGCTCGTCGAGGCCGACGCCGCGCTGCTCGGCGGCCCGCACCGCCGCACCCGCCGCTTCGTGGGCAACCCGGAACGGAACGCCTTGCCGCACCAGCCATTCGGCGATGTCGGTGGCCAGCGTGTAGCCGGCCGGTGCCAGCGCGGCCATCCGCTCGGTGTCGAAACGCAGGGTACCGACCAGCCCGGCCATCGCCGGCAGCAGCAGTTCCAGTTGAGCCGCCGAATCGAACACCGGCTCCTTGTCCTCTTGCAGGTCCCGGTTGTAGGCCAGCGGCTGGGCTTTCAGCGTCGCCAGCAGGCCGGTCAGGTTGCCGATCAGCCGGCCGGACTTGCCGCGGGCCAGTTCGGCGATGTCCGGGTTCTTCTTCTGCGGCATGATCGAACTACCGGTCGACCAGGAGTCGTGCAGCACGGCGTAGCCGAACTCCGTTGAGCTCCACAAGATGATGTCTTCGGCCAGCCGGGACAGGTCGACAGCGATCATCGCGAACACGAATGCCGCCTCGGCGGCGAAATCGCGGGCGGCGGTGGCGTCGATCGAGTTGTCCGCGGCCGCGGTGAAGCCGAGTTCGGCTGCGATCGCATCCGGGTTCAGACCCAGCGACGAGCCGGCCAGCGCCCCCGAGCCGTACGGCGACACCGCGGCGCGAGCATCGAAGTCGATGATGCGGTCCACATCGCGCAGCAGCGGGTGAGCGTGGGCCAGCAGGTGGTGCGCCAGCAGCACCGGCTGAGCGGACTGCAGGTGCGTCTTGCCGGGCATGATGGCGCCGGGGTGCGCAGCCGCCTGGTGAGCCAGCGCGTCGACCACGTCGAGTACGCCGGCCGCCACGCGCCGGACCGCGTCGCGCAGCCACATTCGAAACAGCGTGGCCACCTGGTCGTTTCGCGACCGTCCGGCCCGCAGCCTGCCGCCCAGGTCGGCGCCGACCCGGTCGATCAGGCCGCGTTCCAGGGCACCGTGCACGTCCTCGTCGGTGACCAGCGGCCCGAAGCTGCCGTCGGCGACGTCGGCGCCGAGGCTGTCCAGGCCGGCCAGCAGGCCGTCGCGCTGTTCATCGGTGAGCAGCCCGGCATCGTGGAGCACCTTCGCGTGCGCCTTGGAAGCGGCGACGTCGTAGGGGGCCAGCACCCAGTCGAAGTGGGTGGATTTGCTCAGCGCGGCCAGTGCGTCGGACGGGCCTTCGGCGAACCGCCCACCCCAGAGTGATCCTTCGTTGGTGCTCATGCGCTACCGGCCTGTGCCGACTCGGAATTCCACGACGCGGTATCGGCGTGTTGCGTCGCCAGATTCCGACTCGCGGTGGTGGAGGGTGAGCTCACGAGCCCAGGTCCCGGCGGGCGGAGATCTTCGAACTCAACCCGTGGATCTCGACGAAGCCGCGGGCGGCGCTCTGGTCGAAGGTGTCGCCCTCGTCGTAGGTGGCCAGGTTGAAGTCGTAGAGCGACTCCGCGCTGCGGCGGCCGTTCACCGCGATGTGCCCGCCGTGCAGCACCAGCCGCACCTCACCGGACACGTGCTGCTGGGTGTGCGCCACAAACGACTCCAGGGCCGACTTCAGCGGCGAGTACCACAGCCCGTCGTACACCAGCTCGGCCCACTTCTGATCGGTGTGCCGCTTGAACCGGCCCAGCTCACGCTCCAAGGTGACGTGCTCGAGTTCGGTGTGCGCGGTGATCAGCACCATCGCACCGGGTGCCTCGTAGATCTCGCGGCTCTTGATGCCCACCAGCCGGTCCTCGACCACGTCGAGCCGTCCCACGCCCTGGGCGCCGGCCCGCCGGTTGAGCTCCACGATGGCCTCCAGCACGCTGACTTTGCGGCCGTCGATCGAGACCGGGACCCCACGCTCGAAACCGATGATCACCTCGTCGGGGGTGTTCCAGTTGACCGTCGGGTCCTCGGTGTAGTCGTAGACGTCTTTGGTCGGCGCATTCCACAGGTGCTCCAGGAACCCGGTCTCCACCGCCCGGCCCCACACGTTCTGGTCGATGGAGAACGGCGAGCGCTTGGTGACGTTGATCGGGATGTCGTTCTCCTCGGCGAACGCGATCGCCTTCTCCCGGGTCCAGGCGTAGTCGCGAACCGGGGCCAGCACCTTGAGATCCGGTGCCAGCGAGGCGAATCCGACCTCGAAGCGAACCTGGTCATTGCCCTTGCCGGTGCAGCCATGCGCGACGGTGCCGCCGCCGTGTTCCCGGGCCGCGGCCACCAGGTGCTTGACGATCAGCGGCCGGCTGATCGCCGACACCAGCGGGTAGCGGTCCATGTAGAGCGCATTGGACTGAATGGTGGGCAGGCAGTAGCCCTCGGCGAACTCGTCGCGGGCGTCGACCACGACAGCCTCGACGGCCCCGCAGTCCAGGGCCCGCTGCCGCACCACCTCCATGTCCTCGCCGCCCTGGCCGAGGTCGATGGCGACGGCGACGACTTCGCGCCCGGTTTCCTTGCCGATCCAGCTGATCGCCACCGAGGTGTCCAGGCCACCGGAATACGCCAGGATGACGCGTTCGGACATCGAGTTCTCCTTGCTCTGTCTTTCTAAGTGCTACTGGTCTTACTGCAGGTCTTTGAGGGTGGCGGCGAGCTCTGCGCCGGTCATCGGCTCGCGCGCTGCCACGAAGATGGTGTCATCCCCGGCGATGGTGCCGACGACGTACGGTAGCGCGGCCCGATCGATCGCGCTGGCCAGGTAGTCCGCCGCGCCGGGCGGGGTGCGCAACACGGCGAGGTTGCCGGTGGCGTCGGTGGAGACCAGCAGCTCCCCCAGCAGCCGGGACAGCCGGTCGGTGCCGCCGGACACCCCGCGCACCGGGCTGCCGTCCTCGGGCACCACGTACACCCCGGCGCCCCCGTCGACGCCGCGCAGCTTCACCGCGCCGAGTTCCTCGAGGTCGCGCGACAGCGTGGCCTGGGTGACCTCGATACCGTCGGCGGCGAGCAGCGCGGCGAGCTCGGTCTGGCTGCGCACCGACTCCGAGGACAGCACCTCGACGATGCGGGCCTGTCGGCCTACCCGGGTGACGGGGCTCTCCGGTCGGCTCATCGTGATCGTTCCAGCAACCACACCAACAGCGCCTTTTGGGCGTGCAACCGGTTCTCCGCCTCGTCCCACACTGCGCTGCGCGGCCCGTCGATCACCGCGTCGGTGATCTCGTCGCCGCGATGCGCCGGAAGGCAGTGCAGCACAGTGACTTCCGAGTCCGCGAGCGCGACGAGTTCGTCGTTGATCTGATAGGGCCGAAACGGTGCGACGCGGTCCAGCCCGTCGTCCTCCTGGCCCATCGAGGTCCAGGTGTCGGTGACCAGCACATCGGCGCCACCCGCCGCCTTGGCCGCATCGGTGGTGACGGTGACCGAGGCGCCGGTCTCGGCGGCGCGCGCTTCGGCGGCGGCGACGACGGCCGGGTCGGGGGTGAATCCGTCCGGTGCGGCGACGGTGACGTGCACCCCGGCGGTGACGCCGCCGAGCATCAGAGAGTGCGCCATGTTGTTGGCGCCGTCACCGAGGTAGGTCAGCTTCAGGCCGTTGAGGGCGCCTTTGCGTTCGGCGATGGTCTGCAGGTCGGCCAGCACCTGGCAGGGGTGGAACGCGTCGGAGAGCGCGTTGACGATAGGAACGCCTGCCGTGCTGGCCATCGCAGCCAGCCGATCCTGGCCGAAGGTGCGCCACACGATCGCCTCGACGTAGCGTGACAGCACCCGCCCGGTGTCCTCCAGCGTTTCGTCGCGGCCCAGCTGGGTGGAGCGGCCGTCGACGACGACGGCGTGCCCGCCCAGTTGGGCAATGCCGACCTCGAAGGAGAACCGGGTGCGGGTGGAGTTCTTGTCGAAGATCACCGCGACCCCGCGCGGACCCTCCAACGGTCGGCGACTGAACGGAGCTGCCTTCAACTCTGCTGCTAGAGCAAGGATTTCGGCCTGCTCGGCCGGGGTGACGTCGTCGTCGCGCAGGAAATGACGGATCATTTCGCGGCCTCCTGTGCGGTGTCCAGCACGCCGGGCAGGGCGGTGAGGAAACCGTCGATCTGCTCTTCGGTGATGATCAGCGGCGGGGCCAGCCGCACCACGTCGGGTGCGGCGGCGTTGACCAGAAATCCGGCGTCGCGGGCGGCGGCTTCAATGGCTTTGGCGCTCGGCGCCGTCAGCACCACGCCCTGCAGCAGGCCCTTGCCACGCACGTGGTCGACCAGCGGATGGTGCAGTTCCTCGATGCCGTGGCTCAGGGTCTTGCCGAGCATCCCCGCCCGGGCGATCAGGTCGCCGTCGGCGAGCGCCTTGAGCACTCCCAAGGCGGCCGCGGTGCAGACCGGGTTGCCACCGAACGTGCTGCCGTGGCTGCCCGGGGTCAGCAGGTCACCGGCCGCCCCGACGGCCACACAGGCCCCGATCGGCAGGCCACCGCCGAGCCCCTTGGCCAGGGTGACGATGTCCGGGGTGATGCCGTCATGCTGGTGGGCGTAGAACGCCCCGGTGCGCCCGACGCCGGTCTGCACCTCGTCGAACACCAGCAGTGCCCCGTGGGCGGCGGTGATCCCCCGCGCCTCGGCCAGGTAGCCGGCGGGCGGCACGACGACGCCGCCCTCCCCCATGATCGGTTCCAGGAAGACCGCGGCGGTAGCCGAATCCACTGCGTCGGCAAGCGCTTTGGTGTCCCCGTAGGGCACATGGGTGATCTCGCCCGGCAGCGGCTCGAACGGCGCCCGCTTGTCGGGCTGGCCGGTCAACGCCAGCGAGCCCATGGTGCGGCCGTGGAACCCGCCTTGGGCGGCAACGATCTTCGCCTTCCCGGTGAGCCGGGTGATCTTGAAGGCCGCCTCGTTGGCCTCGGCTCCGGAGTTGCAGAAGAAGACCCGTGCCGGGGCGCCCAGATGGTCCACCAGAGCCTCGGCCAGCGCGATGCCCGGCTCGGTGGCATAAAGATTCGAGGTGTGCCCCAGGGTGTTCAGCTGGGCGGTGACGGCCTCGATCACCGCCGGGTGCCGGTGGCCGAGCACGTTGACCGCGATGCCGCCGAGCAGATCGAGGTAGCTCTTGCCGGATTCGTCGGTGACCACCGCACCCTCGCCGCTGACCAGCGCCAGCGGCGGCGTGCCGTAGTTGTTCGTCATCACCGCAGACCAGCGGTCTTGCAGGCTCATGGGTTTACCACCTTGGTTCCGGTGCCGGCGTGGGTGAACAACTCGACTAGCACGCAGTGTTCGACCCGGCCGTCGATGATGTGGGCACTGGGCACCCCGCCGCGGACGGCGCGCAGGCAGGCTTCGACTTTGGGAATCATCCCGGATTCCAGTTTGGGCAGCAGCTGCTCCAATGTCGTGGTGTCGATCTCACTGATCAGCGAATCGGTGTCGGGCCAATCGGTGTAGAGGCCCTCGACGTCGGTGAGCATCAGCAGCTTCTCGGCCTGCAGCGCTTCGGCGAGCGCCGCCGCGGCGGTGTCGGCGTTGATGTTGTGCACCACACCGTCAGCGTCCGGGGCCAGCGTGGAGACCACCGGAATCCGGCCCGCGGCAATCAGATCCAATACCGCAGCGGTGTTGACCTCATCGACGTCGCCGACCAGCCCGATATCGGTGGCGACCCCGTCGACGGTGACGCTGCGCCGCACCGCGGTGAACAGCGCGGCGTCCTCGCCGGTGATGCCGACCGCATACGGTCCGTGCGCGTTGATCAGCCCGACGAGTTCACGGCCCACCTGGCCGAACAGCACCATGCGCGCCACGTCGAGCACTTCCGGTGTGGTGACCCGGAATCCGCCCTTGAAGTCGCCGTCGATGCCGAGCCGGGAGAGCATGGCGCTGATCTGCGGCCCGCCGCCGTGCACCACCACCGGCTGGATGCCGCAGTTGAGCAGGAACGCCATGTCGGCGGCGAACGCGTGCTTGAGGACGTCGTCGGTCATCGCGTTGCCGCCGTATTTGACGACGACGATCTTGCCGTGCAGCTGCTTGAGCCAGGGCAGTGCTTCGGCCAGCACCTGGGCCTTGTCGTGTGTGGTGAGTTCGGTCATGAGCTGTACGCGGAGTTCTCTTCGACGTAGGCGTGGGACAGGTCGGTGGTGCGCACGGTGGCGCACCCGGTGCCCTGGTTCAGTTCGACGGTGACTTCCACGTCGGGGCCGGACAGGTCGACTTCGCGCGCGCCCGGCATCGGCATGCCCTCACTGAACACCGGGGAGCCGTTGAAGGACACCGTGATCCGGTCCGGGTCGATCACAAACGGCACCATCCCCACCGCGGCCAGCACCCGGCCCCAGTTGGGGTCGGAACCGAACAGCGCGGTCTTGACCAGACTGTCGCGGGCGATGCACCGGGCGGCAACCAGCGCCTCGTCGTCACCACCGGCGCCGGTAACGGTGATCGCCACCCGCTTGGTGACGCCTTCGGCGTCGGCCTGCAGTTGGGCGCACAGGTCGTCGCAGGCGGCCAGCACCGCGGCGTCGAGATCGTCCTGGCTGGGTGTGATCTCGCTGGCGCCCGACGACAGCAACAACACCGTGTCGTTGGTGGAGCAGCTGCCGTCGATGTCGAGCCGGTCGAAGGTCAACGCGGCGGCCCGGCGCAGCGCCGCATCGAGCGCCGGCGCATCAGCCTTGGCGTCGGTGGTCAGTACCACCAGCATGGTGGCCAGCGACGGTGCCAGCATGCCGGCGCCTTTCGCCATCCCGCCCAGCGTCCAGTTGTCCTTGTGGTGCAACGCAACCTGCTTGGGCACCGTGTCGGTCGTCATGATCGCGCGGGCTGCTTCGTCGCCGCCGACCAGTCCCCCGGCCATCTCCTGCACCACCTCGGTGACGCCGGCCAGCAGCTTGTCCATCGGCAGCCGGTCACCGATCAGGCCGGTGGAGCAGACCGCGACCTCCGCAGCTCCCGTTTCGGTGCCCCAGTGCGATAGCGCCGCGGCGACGGCTTCAGCGGTGGCGTGGGTGTCCTGGAAGCCTCCCGGGCCGGTGCAGGCGTTGGCGCCGCCGGAGTTGAGGATCACCGCCCGCAGCCGGCCGCCTTTGAGCACCTGTTGGCTCCACTGGACCGGCGCCGCCTTGACCTGGTTGTTGGTGAAGACCCCGGCGGCGGTGTAGTCCGGGCCCTCGTTGAAAACCAGCGCCAGGTCCGGCGCCCCGGACGCCTTGATGCCGGCCGCGATTCCAGCCGCGCGGAAGCCTTCCGGCGCGGTGACACCCTGTTCGCGCAGCAGCCGCGTGTCGCTCATGGCGCCACCCCCACGACCGAAAGACCTTCGGATTCCGGCCAGCCCAGGGCCAGGTTCATCGCCTGCACCGCGGCGCCGCCGGTGCCCTTGACCAGGTTGTCGATCGCAGAAATCGCAATGAATGTCGAGGCGTGCTCGTCCACGGCGATCGCCAGGTGTGCGGCGTTGCTGCCGATCACCGACCCGGTTTTGGGCAGCTGGCCCTCGGGGAGCAGGTGCACGAACGGTTCGGCCTGGTAGGCCTTTTCGTAGGCGGCGCGCAGTTTCGGCAGTGGCGTGGTGGTTTTGGCCGTGCAGGTGGCCAGGATCCCCCGCGATGCCGGGATCAGCACCGGGACGAAGGACACCGTGACGTCGCGGTGGGTGACCGCCCGCAGGCCTTGACCGATCTCCGGGGTGTGCCGGTGGGCGCCGCCGATGTTGTACGCGCGCGCCGAGCCGATCACTTCCGAGCCGAGCAGGTCAACCTTGGCGGCCTTGCCGGCGCCGGAGGTGCCGCTGACCGCGACCACGGTGACGTCCGGTTCCACCAGGCCGGCGGCCACGGCCGGGAACAGGGCCAGCAGCGCCGCGGTCGGGTAGCAGCCCGGCACCGCGATGCGCCGGGCGTCCTTGAGCTGATCGCGTACCCCGGGCAGTTCGGGCAGGCCGTAGGGCCAGGTGCCGGCGTGCGCGGAGCCGTAGAAGCGTTCCCAGTCGGTCGGGTCGCCCAGCCGGAAGTCCGCACCGCAGTCGATCACCAGGGTGTCGTCGTCGAGCTGTTCGGCCAGCACGGCCGAATGTCCGTGCGGCAGGCCGAGAAACACGACGTCGTGGCCGGTCAGGACGTCGACCTCGGTCGGTTGCAGCACCCGGCTGGCCAACGGCATCAGGTTGGGGTGCTGCTCGCCGATGGTGCTGCCGGCGTTGCCGGCGGCGGTCAGCGCCCCGATGCTGAGCCGGCCGTCGGCATAGGCGGGATGTCCCAGCAGCAGCCGCAGGATCTCACCGCCGGCGTACCCGCTGGCACCGGCCACCGCCACCTTGATCTCTTTGGTCACCGCGCGATTCTGCATGATTATGCGCGTATATGCAAATTCATTAAACCATGTGCGCCAGCGGACGACGGAGCGCCTCGAAGAGCCGTCGTTGTGCAGAGCCCACGGTAGCCGCCTCGGCCGCGAGATCGGCGACGAGATCCCCAATACCGGCCGATCCGCGGATCGTCGTCGGCGCCCGCGTTGCCGATGAGGGCGCGCCGAAACCCGGGGGTGTCCAGCACCAGCGGCATGGCCATGGCACAGGCTTCGGCGACACCGATGACAAGACCGCGGCGATCGCTGATCGATGCGGCGCCGGGCCCACCATCGAGGGTCCGGTTTCGGCGCTGCTCCTGCTGGCAACCGGACGCGAATCGGCTGCCCTGCATTATCTCAGTGGCGATGGCGCGGGTTGCTGCGGAACGGCTGACTTCTGCCGGCGGCTAGCTGCCCTGCCCGGCATCGCGGTAGCCCTCAAGGAGCCGCAACCACACTTCGCTGATGGTCGGGAAACACGGCACGGCATGCCAGAGCCGGCTGATGGGCACCCGGCCGACCACGGCAATGGTGGCCGAGTGCAGCAGTTCGGCAACCCCGGGCCCGACGAATGTGACGCCGAGCAAGTATTCGCCGTCGGCGTCGACCACCATCCGCGCCCGACCGGTGTAGCAGTCGGCGTGCAGCTTGGCGCCCATCACCGCCTCGCCGATCTCCACGTCCACCACCTGCACCCGGTGGCCGGCCTGCTGCGCCTGCTCGGCGGTGAGGCCGACCGCGGCGGCTTCGGGGTCGGTGAAGAACACCTGCGGGACCGCGTGGTGGTCGGCGGTGGCGGCATGCGCGCCCCATGCCGCGGTGTCCAATGGCTTTCCGGCCGCCCGGGCGCCGATCGCGTCGCCGGCGATACGTGCCTGGTACTTGCCTTCGTGGGTCAGCAGCGCCCGGTGATTGGCGTCGCCGCACGCGTACAGCCACCCGTCGTCCACCGCTTTCACCCGGCAGGTGTCATCGACGTCCAGCCAGTCACCGGGGGTCAGTGCGACGGTGTCCAGTCCGATGTCGTCGGTCAGCGGCGCCCGGCCCGTCGCGAACAGGATCTCGTCGACTTCGAGCTCTCTGCCGTCGGTCAAGTCGAGCCGCACCGGGCCCGCGGGGTCGGCGCGATGCAGTTTGGCGACCGAAACACCGGTGCGCACATCGACACCCGCGTCGGCGAGCCCGCGGGCGACGTATTCGCCGACGAAGGGTTCCATCCGCGGCAGCAGCCCGGACCCACGCACCAGCAGCGTCACCGCGGCGCCCAAACCCTGCCAGGCGGTGGCCATTTCGGCGCCCACTCCCCCGCCGCCGACGACAGCGAGCCGGCCCGGTACCGAACTGGAGTCCGTGGCTTCACGATTGGTCCACGGTCGCGCGTCGGTCATGCCGGGAATATCCGGAAGCGCTGGTCGGGTGCCGGTGCAGATCACGACGGCATGCCGAGCGGTGAGCGTCGTGACGTCGCCGCCGGGTGCGCTGACAGCCACCCGCCGTGGCCCGTCCAGTCGCGCATGGCCCCGCACCAGCGTCGCGCCGATTCCGTTGAGCCAGTCCGCCTGGCCGGTGTCGTCCCAGTCCCCCACATAGCGATTACGGCGGACGAAGACCTCGGTGGTATCGATCGAGGAGCTGACGGCCTGTCGTGCGCCGGCGACGCGGCGGGCATCGCTGAGCGCGAGCACCGGCCGCAGCAGGGCCTTGCTGGGCACGCACGCCCAGTAGGAACATTCACCGCCGACGCGCTCACGTTCGACGACCGCTACCGTCAATCCGGCGGCTCGGGCACGGTCGGCGACGTTCTCACCGACGGGTCCGGCCCCGAGCACAACCACATCGTAGGTTTCGGATTCGTGCATCGAGTCGACCCCCTCGAGGTTCCCGCTTGGTGGCGGTTGGCGCCTCTCAGCATGCCGGAGCACCGGGGTTCGCGATAGCCTCGCGCACGGTGGGACCTAGCGCAGGGCCGCACCGACGCGCTCGGCCGCGCAGGCCACCGCCGCGTCACGCGCCGCGCTGGCCTCGTCCTCGGTCAGGGTGCGATCCGGGGCCCGGAAGCGCAGCGCGAACGCCAGCGATTTGCGGCCCTCCCCAACCTGCGGGCCGGTGTAGACGTCGAACAGGGCGATGTGCTCCAGCAGCTCGCCGGCCCCGTCACGCACCGCATCGGCCACCGACTGGGCGGTCACCTTCTCGTCGACCACCAGCGCGACGTCCTGGAAGACCGCGGGGAATGGTGACACCCGCGGCGCCGGCAGCGACGCAGCGATCGGGATGGCATCCAGGTTCAGCTCGACTGCGCAGGTGCCCTTGGGCAGGCCGGCGCGTTCGATGACGGCCGGATGCAGCTGCCCGGCGTGGCCGATCAGCGTCTCGCCGACCAGCACCTCGGCGCAGCGGCCCGGGTGCCACGGCAGGTACGCCGCGGCGCGCAGCGTGACCTCGACACCGCTGGCGCGGGCGATGATCCGAGCGGCTTCGATGGCGTCGGCGGCCTCGACGGGCCGGCCCGGTCCCCAGGGGCCGCGGGGTTCGATTAGCCCGGTCAGCCCCACCGCAATGTGCTGCGGTTGGTGCGGCAGGGCGCCGTCGATTCCGGCGATCTCGGCGTCGGTGGGCCGACGATCCACCGGGACGGCCGGCAGGGCGGAGTCGCCCCGCGCCGGCTGCACCACCTGAGCGATCGAGAACAGGGCGACATCGCTGATGCCGCGCGAAACGTTGCGCACCAACGCTTCCAGCAGCCCGGGCAGCAGTGTGCTGGCCAGCTGCGGCCGGTCGGCCTCCAGCGGGTTGAGCACCGACACCGTGGCGCGGCGCGGGTCATCGTCGGTGAGCCCCCAGGCGTCGAAGACACCGGCGGGCAAAAACGGTGTGGTGAGCACCTCGACGTAGCCGGCCAGCGCCAGCGACTTGCCGATCGCGCGGCGGCGCCGCTGGGCATCGGTCAGGCCGCGGCCGGCCGGCGCCGTCGGCAGCACCGACGGGATGGATTCCAGCCCTTCCAGGCGCAGCACCTCCTCGACCAGGTCGGCTGGCTGGCGCAGGTCGGGGCGCCAACTCGGCGGGGTGACGGTCAAGACATCGGAACCCATTACCGCGCAACCGATCTGGGTCAGTCTCCGGGCGGTGGTGCCCTCGGGGTAGCCCACCCCGGCGGTGCGATCGGGCAGGTCGGCCGGGATCTCGATCGCCGGCTGCGACCAATCCTGGACCGGGGGGTCACCGCGCCAATCGGTCAGGGTGGGTTCGACGACTCCCCCGGCGATCTCGGCCAGCAGCGCCGCGCAACGGTCCAGCACCGCCACCGAGATGGCCGGGTCAACCGAGCGCTCGTAGCGTCGCGCCGCCTCGCTGGGTAGGTGCAGGCGCCGGGCGGTCCGCGACACCGCCGCGGGGTCCCAGATCGCGGCCTCGAGCAGCACGTCGGTGGAGTCGTCGCGCATTTCGGTGCTGCCCGAGCCCATCACGCCACCGATCGCGGCGGTCGCCGCGTCGTCGACGATCAGCACGTCGGCGGGATCCAGCTTGCGTTCGATGTCATCGAGGGTGGTGACGGTCTCGCCGGGCCGGGCGAAGCGCACGTCGAACCCGCCGATGATCCGCGCCCGGTCGTGGGCGTGCATCGGGTGGCCGAGTTCGAGCATCACGTAGTTGGTGGCGTCGACGGCCGGAGAGATCGCCCGGATGCCGCAGAGCAGCAGGCGACGCTGCAGCCACCACGGCGACACCGCCGCCGGGTCGATGCCGGTGACGCCGCGCAGCGCGAACCGGCGCACCCCGGTGCCCGGCTGCACACTCAGCGGCCACGCCTGGCCCTCGTTGGGCAGTGCGGGCACGACCTCGCGCGAGGCCGGGTCACGGAAGTCCAGATCCAGGGCACACGCCAGGTCCCGGGCCAGCCCCCGCACCGACATGCAGTAACCGCGGTCGGGGGTGATCGCCAGCTCGTAGACCACGTCGTCGAGGCCGAGCACCTCGGTGGCGTCGGCGCCCGGCTCCGCGGTGCCGGGCGGCAGCACCAGGATGCCGGAAGAGTCTGCGGCAACCCGCAATTCGGCTGTCGAGCAGATCATTCCGTCGGAAGTGCGGCCGTAGGTCTTGCGGGTGGCGATGGCGAAGTCGCCGGGTAGCACCGCGCCGGGAAGTGCCACCACCACCAGATCGCCCACCACGAAATTGGTGGCGCCGCACACGATCTCGCGTGGCTCGACTTCGCCGACGTCGACGAGGCAGGCCCGGATCGGCTTCTTGAACTCGGTGAGTTCCTCGATCTCGGCGACCCGGCCCACTTTCAGCGGCCCGGTGACCGGCCCCAGGGTGTGCACCGCCTCGACCTCGTGGCCGACCCGCAACAGCGCCTGCTCCAGCGCGTCGGCGGAGAAGTCGAAGCCCGGCGCGCCCGCGGTCAGGGCCTCCCGCAACCAGCTGTAGGGAATGCGCATCAGGCACCCACCCCGAACGGCAGGGAGAACCGCACATCGCCCTCGACCATGTCACGCATGTCGGGAATTCCGTTGCGGAACTGCAGGGTTCGCTCCAGCCCCATGCCGAATGCGAAACCGGAGTACTCATCCGGGTCGACGCCGACGGCGCGCAGCACATTCGGGTGCACCATCCCGCAGCCGCCCCACTCGACCCAGCCGGCGCCGCCCTTGCGGCCTTCGAACCAGATGTCGACCTCGGCGGAGGGTTCGGTGAACGGGAAGAAATGCGGTCGGATGCGGGTCTTAGCGGCCGGCCCGAACTCGGATCGGGCGAAGGCGTCCAGGGTGCCGCGCAGGTGCGCCATGGTCAGCCCGCGATCCACTGCCAGCCCCTCGACCTGGTGGAACACCGGCGTGTGGGTGGCGTCGAGTTCGTCGGTGCGGAACGTGCGCCCGATCGAGACGACATAGACCGGCAGATCGCGGGCCAGTAGGGCACGGATCTGCACCGGAGAGGTGTGGGTGCGCAGCAGTTGGCGTGAGCCGGCCGGGGCGATGTGGAAGGTGTCCTGGTCGCTGCGCGCCGGGTGGTCGACGGGGAAGTTCAGCGCATCGAAGTTGAAGTGCTCGGCTTCGACCTCGGGGCCCTCGACCACCTCCCAGCCCATCGCCACGAAGGTGTCGGCGACGTGTTCGGCCAGCATGGTGATGGGGTGCCGCGCGCCGGCGGGCCGGCGCGCCGAGGGCAGCGTGACGTCGATGCTTTCGGCGGCCAGCACGGCGGCGTCGCGTTCGGCGCGCAGGGCCGCCAGCCGCTCGTCGTAGGCGCGTTGGGCTTGCGCGCGCGCGGCGTTGACGCGCTTGCCGGCGTCGGCGCGGTCGGCTTTGTCCAGTCTGGCCAGGGCCTGGCGGGCCAAAGCCAGCGGCGCCTTGTCACCGAGGTGCTCGGTCTTGGCGTGCGCCAGCGCGTCGAGATCGGCGGCGGCGTCAAAGGCCCGCTGCGCTGCGTCCAGCGCCGAATTCAGGGTCGCGTCGGAGACGACGGACGGGTCAACGGGTTGATCGCCCACGCGGCGCGACTCTCCTTGCTGGCTGGGTTGGCTCGGGCCCGGTTCGAAATCGGTCCAGGGCGCCTCGGCCGGAATGCTGGCCGGTCCAAATCATATAGACCGCGGCGTGCCACGCCGCAGCGAGCACGACGATTGCCCGGCCGAGGCGCTGCTGGCACTTTGTTCGTCCGACATTCTTGTCCAGGGAGTGACAGTGCCCATCAGCGCAAGCGAGGCCCGCAAACAGCTTTTTCCGCTGCTGGAGCAGGTCAACACCGACCACCAGCCGGTGCGCGTCGCGTCGCGCGGTGCTATCTGTGGCGGTCTGCGGGAACGCCCGGCGGCTGATGGAGGCCGGCGCCGCGCCCCGGATTGGCCACCCCGACAAAGTCGATTGCTGAGCCGCGGGAGATGGCCGGCGGCGAGGCGTGAAGGAGATCCGCTTCGATCCCGCCGGCTGGGGGACGTCCCATTGTGGCTCGGCTCCGACGTGAAGCTGGCATGTCGCCTCGTCAGGATGAGCGCGGAGAACCAGCGGGATCCGTTCGACGGGATCGGCGAGCCCGAACCGCTGAAAGGCGAGCCGTCCGGCTACTGGTCGCCTCGCATCGACGACCAGCACCGGCTTGACTGCCGCGCCCACGACGACGAGGCCAGAATCTTCCAGGCCCGCCGCTACCACTACTGATAGCCGAGAGCCCCGCACGCGGTGGACGTGCGGGGCTCTCGGCCGCGTGCGCTAGCTGCCGGTCGCGGGCTCTGCTCCCGCGCCGCCGGCGACGCCCTCGCCGCCGGCCGTGGTAGTGGGCGCCGTCGGCTTGGGAGGCGTTACGCCCTTCTCGGAACCAGACGAGCCGCCGGTGCCACCGCTGCCGCCCGAGCCGCCCTTGATGCTGCCGACGCCTTCGCCGCCGTCGCCGCCGTGACCGCCGTCGCCACCGTGGCCGGTAGTGCCGGTTGCGGTGCTGCTGCCGCCGTTACCGCCATTTCCTCCGGCGCCGACAATTACGCCCTGGCCGTTGGTCGGTGCAGTCCCGCCACCAGCAAGGAGGTCGCCGCCGTCACCGCCGTCGCCGCCGGTGCCGCCGTTGCCCTTTTCGCTGCTGCCGCCGGCACCGCCGACGCCACCGTTGTGGGCCCGCCAGGTCGCGTCGCCGCTGTCACCGCCCGCGCCGCCCTTGCCGCCGTCGCCAGTGGTGCCGGTGCCACCAACTCCACCGTTGCCGCCGGTGCCGCCGGAGCTGAACACGTTGCCGCCACCGGTGCCGTCGGCGCCGGTGCCGCCGGCACCGCCGTCACCACCGGTCTTGCCGTTGCCGCCGGCACCGCCGTTGCCGCCGCTGCCGGCGAAGTTCAGGATCTGGCCCTTGCCGGCCAGGTTGCCGTTGACGTCGTTCCAGCCGGTACCGCCGTTGCCCGCGCCGCCGTCACCGCCCTTGCCACCGACGCCACTGGCGCTAGCGCCGCCGGCACCGCCATTGCCGCCGCTGCCGCCCGTGATGGTGCCCTCACCGCCGTTACCGCCGTTGCCACCTGCGCCGCCGTCGCCGCTGTCGGTGGCGTCCTTGCCGCTGTTGGCAGCGGCGCCACCGGCACCACCGGCGCCACCGGAACCGCCCCAGATAACCCGGGCGCCGGCGTCGTCGGCGGCGGATCCGCCGTCGCCGCCGTCACCGCCGGCTCCGGCGTCACCCGTTACGGACGCTCCACCAGCGCCGCCCGCGCCGCCGGCACCGGAGACACCGAGGATGGTGCCGGAGCCGAACTTGCCGCTGAACCCGTCGATGCCCCAGGTGCCGTCGGACTTCCAGCCGGTCGCGGTGCCACCGGCACCACCGTCACCGCCGGCGCCACCATTGCCGGAGCCAGTCGCGGCGCCGCCCTTGCCGCCGGCGCCGCCCGCACCGCCGTACTGGGTGCCGGCGTTGCCGTTACCACCATCGCCGCCGTTGCCGCCGTTCCCGGCGCCATTGCCGACGCCACCATTGCCGCCGGCGCCGCCGTTGCCGCCCTTGGTCAGGGTGTTGGGGTCATTTCCGGCGGGCTGGTAGGCGTTGCCGCCGTTACCACCGTCGCCACCGCTGCCGGATGTGGTGCCGCCAGCGCCACCGTTGCCGCCGGCCCCACCGTTGCCGCCGGTAGTTGGGTTGAAGACGGTGGGTCCGCCGGGATTTGAGTCGTCGCCTGCGGGCGGAGTGACGTAGCCGCCGCCATCGCCGCCGTCGCCGCCGTCGCCGTTGGTGCCACCTGTGCCGCCGTCGCCGCCGGCGCCGCCGTTCGGGTGGAGGACGCCGTCGGAGTTGGCACCGTTACCGCCATTGCCGCCGTGCACGCCGCTGGAGTCTGCGACTCCTACGCCCTTATCACCGGCGGCGCCGGCCGCCCCGCCGGTGCCGCCGGTGCCTGCTGCGCCGCCGTCGCCGCCCTTGCCCACAGCGCCCGCGTTACCGGCGTTGCCGCCTTTACCGCCGGAGCCAAAGCCGTACTGGCCCTTGTAATTCCAGTTGCCGTCAGCGCCGTTACCACCGTTGCCGCCCGCGCCGCCGGCACCGCCCTGGCCGCCCTTACCGCCGTCACCGTTGACGCCCTTGGTGCCGTGCTCCGAGGCGCCGCCGTTACCGCCCGCGCCGCCCTTGCCGCCGTCGTAGCCCGCACCACCGTTGCCGCCGTTGCCCCCGGCGCCGGTGCCGCCGTTGTCGAAGGTGCCGTCAGCGCCGTGGCTGCCCGTCTCGCCGACGTCGCCCTTGCCTCCTGCGCCGCCCTTGCCGCCGTTACCGCCGTCACCGGAGACGGAGCTACCACCGGCTCCACCGGCGCCCCCGACGCCACCGGCGCTGTGCGAACCGTCACCACCGGCACCGCCGTTACCGCCGTCGCCGCCGTCGCCGAATGTTCCGCCGTCGCCGCCGCTGCCGCCGGCACCGCCCTTGCCGCCGTTATTGCCGTCGCCGCCATTGCCACCGTTGCCGCCGTGGTCGTGGGTGGCATCGGCGTCGGCTCCGTTGCCGCCGGCGCCGCCCGTGCTGGCCTCGACGGGTTTGCCGCCCTCAGCGCCGTCGGCACCCGTGGCACCGGCGTTGTCCCCGGAACCGCCACCGGCACCGCCCGCGCCGCCGTGACCGCCCTGGCCGTTCTCGCCGGCCTTCCCGCCGTTGCCGCCGTTGCCGTCCCCGCCGTTAGCCCAGGTCCCGTCGGCGCCCTTGCCGCCATCACCGCCCGCGCCCTCAGCACCGCCGGCGCCGCCGGCCCCGCCGTTGCCGTTCTTTCCGGCGACGCTGCCCGCACCGCCACCGGCTGCGCCGGCCTGGCCGCCCTGGCCGCCCTTACCGCCGTCGAAGCCGTCGCCGCCCTTGCCGCCGGGCCCGCCGTTGCCGGTTCCACCGTTTTCGAAGGTGCCGTCGTCGCCGTTTGTGCCCTTGGCCCCGTCGTGCCCGGCGCCGCCAACACCACCGACACCACCGTTGCCGCCGTTGCCCGCGTCGGTGCCACCGACGCCCCCGGTACCACCGACGCCGCCGGTGCCGCCTTCCGCGCCCTGGTAGGTGCCGCTGAGCCCACCGGCACCGCCGGTACCGCCCGTGCCGCCGTTGCCGACCTTGCCGCCGTCACCACCGGTGCCGCCGTTGCCACCGGTACCGGCCCCATGGGCCTCATTGAAGCCAGCACCACCGGCACCGCCGGTCCCGCCCTGGCCGCCGTTGCCGCTCTCGCCGCCGCTGCCGCCGGTCCCGCCGGCGCCGCCAACACCGGCATCGTGATTGGCGTCGGCGTCCATGCCGGCGCCGCCGGTGCCGCCCTGCCCGCCGTTGCCGTTGACCGTGCTGTCCTTGCCGGCTGCGCCGGCGCTACCGAGCGATCCGCCCTTGCCGCCTTCGCCGCCCTTGCCGGCCTCGCCGCCCGCACCGCCGTTACCGCCGGTGCCACCGTCGCGGTGGTCGGCGTCGCCGGCCGCGCCGGTCCCGCCCTGGCCACCCGAACCGCCAGCACCACCAGCTCCGCCGGCGCCGCCGCTGCCGAAGATCGCTTTCGTGGCGTTGCCGCCCACACCACCGGTGCCGCCGACGCCGCCCTCGCCGCCGTTCCCGCCGACTCCACCGTTGGTGCCCCAAGCACCGGTCGCACCGGTGTCACCGACCGCACCCGCGCCCCCGGCGCCACCTGCACCGCCGATGCCGAACAGCCAGCCCATGGCGTCGCCGCCCTTGCCGCCGTCGCCGCCCAGCCCGCCGGCCCCACCGGCACCGCCGATGCCCATGATCGAGCCGCCCAGGCCGCCATTGCCGCCATCGCCGTCATGGCTGTCCGCCGTGCCGGCACCGCCGGCCCCGCCGTTGCCGAATAGTCCGGCGTTTCCGCCGTCACCGCCGCCTCCGGCGCCGTCCTCGCCGCCGCCATAACCGGCCCCGCCGTCCCCGAACAGCCAGCCGCCGTTGCCGCCGTCCGGGTTCTCCGCGGTACCGTCGGCGCCGTTGCAGATCAGGCCGCAGTAATCCGAGTCCTTGAACAGCGAGTTGATGAACTCGAGCGTGCCGGCGTTCGCCGGATTCTCGATCCACGCCTCCACGGCCGTGTGCATCGGCGTGTAGAACAGCGTGTTCCACAGCGACGTGATGTCGAACGCCGGAGTCGAGTCGGCGGCCACACCCGGGTCAGCCGAGCTGAACCAGGAGCTGATGTCCCAGGCACTGCTGTCCCAGCCGCTGCTGTCCCATCCGACCGTCGAATCCGAGACCGGGTTGAACAGATCGGTCAGCCAGTCGAAGTCGAGGTCGGCGCGCGCCGTGGGGGCGGTGGCCAGCGGAGCCATGCCGAAGGTCAGGAACGCCGCCACCGTGCCGCCGGCGCCGACCAGCCGCTTACCTGCCCGGCGGCCGTTGTTCCGACGCTGCTCCCGACCTGCCATGATTCCCCGCTTCTGCGCTGAAGGCGACCTGTGTAGAACTGAACAAATAGATGGGTTGTTCACGCAGACTATTCCAAGGAACGGGGTTCCTCCACTCGAGTGCGGGAATCCGTTGCCGCGGTTTGGCGTCCGCGACGGGCGCTTACTCGGCGGCGGGGGCCTCGCGGTGAACCGCCTTGAGCCGGTACATCATCAGATCGGCGGGCACCCCGCTGGTCTTAGCCGACAGCACCTGCCGGCGCGCCCGCTTGGCCACCACGCCCAATTCGTCGAGGTCGGCGGGGTCGATGCGCTCCAGAGTCGACCCGGACACCACGATGCCGCCCTTGACGGCGCGCTCCATGACTCGTGCGGCGATGTTAACGTCCACGCCGAGCCAGTCGTCGGCCAGCCGCTGCGGCCGGCCGGTGTGAATACCGGCCCGCATGCGCGGCGTGAAGCCGTTGACCTCCACCGTGCCGATGGCCTGCTGAGCCTGCAGCACCGCGCTCACCGCGACCAGCGGATCACGGAACACCGCCATGATCCCGTCGCCCATCCGTTTGACGATCCGACCCCCGGCATCCAGCAGCGGCGGTTCCACCGCCTGCGACACCCGCCGCAACAGGGTGAGGGTGGCGTCATCACCGGAGCGCAGCGACCACGTTGAGAAACCGACCAGGTCGGTGAAGACCAGCGTCGCCTCGGCGTTGGACGGCGCCCGTGACATCCGCTCGGTCAGCGCCTGCCAGATCTGCAGCGCCCCCAGGCTGACCTCCCGGGAGGCCGCCGACCGGTCGCCCATCAACCGGCCCGCCGCCCGAGCCGCGGCCTGCGGTCCCCCGTCACCGGCCGTCGACAGCGGGTCGCCGAACTCCGGGTCACCGGGCAGCGCCCGGCGCACACGCCGGACCAAGTCCACTACCCGCACGTCGTTGGTCGCCCGGTTCAACCAGGCCGCGGCCTCGTCGAGGGAGAACGAACGGCGGCGGCTCGCACTGGTCTGTTCCGGAATCTCCACCACCTCCTC
>NZ_LZJK01000114.1 GCF_001667945.1 Mycolicibacter sinensis
GCTGCGGGCTCAGGCCGCGGGACAGGGCCCCGGCCACGGGCTGACATAACGCGAGTTGTCGCTCAAAGGCGGGCAACAATCACATATCTGCCGGCTGGCGGCAGGGCAACGAGGACGGCCTCCCCGCGGGGCGGGGTCCCGGCTTCGCGGCTCCCGTCGCATAACATCGAGGCTCGTGTCCTCCCCCCACGACCGGCCCAATTATCGGATCGCCCGGCTGATCGCGGTGGTCGCAGGCATCACCGGCATATTGCTGTGCGGCATCACCCCACTGCTCCCGGTCAAGCAGACCACCGCCACCATCGCCTGGCCGCAGGGCGTCGACGCCGACGGCCATATCACCGACGTCACCGCTCCCCTGGTGTCCGGCGCCCCTAAAGGCCTCGACATCACCATCCCCTGCTCGGCCATCGCCACCCTGCCGGACAAGGGCGGCCTGGTGCTGTCCACCGTGCCGGCCGGCGGCGTCGACGCCACCGCACACGGTCTGTTCGTGCGGGCCAACAAGACCGCCGTGTTCGCCGCCTACCGCGACCACGTGGCCGCGGCCGCCCCCCGCGACAAGCTCGCCGACTGCGCCCAACTGCACCTGTGGGCCAACGCCGGCGAGGTCGGCGCGGAGTTCGTCGGCATCCCCGGCGCGGCCGGCACCCTGCCGCCGGAGAACAAGCCGCAGATCGGGGGCCTCTTCACGGAGCTGAAAGTCGGCCCGCAGCCCGGCTTGAGCGCCCACATCGCCGTCGACACCCGGTTCATCACCAACCCCACCATGCTCAAGACCGCCGTGATGGCGCTCGGCCTGATCGCGGTGCTGGCGTCGATCCTGGCCCTGGCGGTGCTGGACCGCCGGCACACCCACCGGGCCCCGCGCAGCTGGCGGCATTGGCTCAAGGCCAATCCCATCACCTGGCTGGCCGACATCGGTGTGCTGGCCACCCTGGCGCTGTGGCACGTCATCGGCGCCATCTCCAGCGATGACGGCTACAACCTGACGATGGCCCGCAACGTCGCGCACGCCGGCTACGTCGCCAATTACTACCGGTTCTTCGGCGCCAGCGAGGCCCCGTTCGACTGGTATCCCGCACTCCTGGGCCAGTTGAGCCAGATCAGCACCGCCGGGGTGTGGATGCGCCTGCCGGCGACCGCCGCCGGGATGGCCTGCTGGCTGATCATCAGCCGGGCGATCCTGCCCCGGCTGGGCCGGCTGTCCGGCAACCGGGTCGCGGTGTTCACCGCCGCGATGATGTTCGCCGCGGCCTGGCTGCCGTTCAACAACGGCCTGCGCCCGGAGCCGCTGATCGCGCTGGGCACCCTGGTGGTCTGGATGCTGGTCGAGCGCACCATCGCCACCCGCCGGCTGGTGCCGACGGCCTGCGCGGTCGTGGTGGCCGTCTTCACCGTCACCCTGGCCCCGCACGGGCTGATCGCGCTGGCCCCGCTGCTGACCGGCTCCCGAAAGATCGAAGCGGTGATCCGCACGCGCCGGGGCACCGACGGGCTGGCCGCTCCGTTGGCGGCGCTGGCCGCGGCGGCCTCGGTGATCGCCGTGGTGGTGTGCCGGTCGCAGACCCTGGCCGCCGTCGCCGAGTCGGCCCGGATCAAATACGTCGTCGGGCCGACCATCGCGTGGTACCAGGAGTTCCTGCGCTACTACTTCCTGACCGTCGAGGAGAACGTCGACGCCTCACTGACCCGCCGCTTCGCCGTGCTGGTGCTGCTGTTCTGCATGTTCGCCATGCTGGTGGTGCTGCTGCGGCGCGGCCGGATCACCGGGGTGGCCAGCGGGCCGGCCTGGCGGCTGATCGGGTCGACGGCGGTGGGCCTGCTGCTGTTGACGTTCACCCCGACCAAGTGGGCGGTGCAGTTCGGCGCGTTCGCCGGGCTGGCCGGGGCGCTGGCCGCGGTCACCGCGTTCACCTTCGCCCGGGTCGGCCTGCACAGCCGACGCAACATGACGCTCTACGTCACGGCGCTGCTTTTCCTGGTGGCCTGGGCGACCTCCGGGGTCAACGGCTGGTTCTACGTCGGCGGCTACGGGGTGCCGTGGTTCGACATCCCGCCGGTGATCGCCAGCCGGCCGGTGACGTCGATGTTCCTGGCGGCTTCGATCGCCACCGGGCTGCTGGCCGGCTGGCAGCACTTCCGGTTGGACTACGCCGGGCACACCGAGGTCACACCGAACCGGCGCAACCGGATCCTGGCCTCGACACCGCTGTTGGTCGTCGCGAGCCTGATGGTGCTGCTGATGGTCGGTTCGATGGCCAAGGCCGCGGCTGGCCGCTACCCGGCCTACACTACCGCCCGGGCCAATGCCGAAGCCCTGACGTCGGGCCTGTCCTCGTGCGGCATGGCCGACGACGTGCTGGCCGAACCGGACACCAATGCCGGTCTGCTGCAACCTGTCCCGGGCCAGACCTACGGTGAGCTCGGCCCGCTCGGCGGCGCCGACCCGTACGGGTTCACCCCTAACGCCGTCGACGACGACCTGACTTCACTGGCGGTGATCGCCAAACCCGGCGTGCCCAACGCCGACGCCTCACCGAACAAGCCCAGCGCCAACCAGAGCGACGCGGCGGGCACCGCCGGCGGCCGGCTGCCCGACGACGCCCCGGCCGGGGTGAACGGCTCCCGGGTGGCGCTGCCGTTCGGCCTGGACCCGGCGGTCACCCCGGTGCTCGGGTCCTACCAGGAGCAGGTGGCCGCGCACGCCACCTCGGTCTGGTACCGGCTGCCGGAACCGTCGAAAGACCGGGCGCCGATTGTCGTGGTCAGCGCCGCCGGGGCCATCTGGTCGCACGGCGAGGACGGCAAGCTCGACTACGGCCAGCCGCTCAAGCTGGAGTGGGGTATCAGCGCGCCCGACGGCACCGTGAAGGCACAGGGCGAGGTGGAGCCGATCGACATCGGGCCGCAGAACTCCTGGCGCAACCTGCGTTTCCCGCTGGCCTGGGCGCCGCCGGGCACCGACGTGGTCCGCATCGTCGCCAACGACCCGAACCTGTCCACCGAGCAGTGGATCGCCTTCACCCCGCCGCGGGTGCCGGTGGTCAAGACCATCGGCGAGTTGATGGGCTCGCAGACCCCGGTGCTGATGGACATCGCCGTAGCGGCGAACTTCCCCTGCCAGCGGCCGTTCACCGAACACCTGGGCGTCGCCGAACTCCCGGAGTACCGGATCATGCCGGATCACAAGCAGACCGCGGCGTCGTCGAACCTGTGGCAGTCGGCCGAGGACGGCGGGCCGTTCATGATCACCCAGGCGATGCTGTGGACGACCACCGTCCCGACCTATCTGCGCGACGACTGGTATCGCGACTGGGGGGCGGTGGAGGCCTACCACCGGTTGATCCCGGCCAAGACCGCGCCTGATGCACACGTCGAGCAGGGCACCATGACCGTCACCGGCTGGAGCCGGCCCGGACCGATTCGAGCACTGCCATGAGTATTCGCACCACGCGCCTGGTAGCGATCATCGCCGGCCTGGTCGGCTTCCTGCTGTCGGTGGCCACCCCGCTGCTGCCGGTGGTGCAGACCACCGCGACGCTGAACTGGCCGCAGCATGGGCAGCTGAACAGCGTTACCGCGCCGCTGATTTCGCAGACCCCGATCAGCATGTCGGTGAAGGCGCCGTGCGCACTGGTGCGCGAGCTGCCCGCGGAGGGCGGGACGCTGCTGTCCACCGCCCCGGCCAAGGGCAAGGACGCCGCGCTCAACGGGCTGTTCATCAGCGTCACCGAGAAGCGGGTCGACGTCACCGACCGCAACGTGGTGCTGGCCACCGCGCCGCGGGCCAAGGTGGAAGGCCCCGGATGTACCGACATCGAGGTCACCTCCTCGCACGCCGGAACGTTCGCCACCATCGGCGGGATCACCCAGCGCTACGGCTGGCCAGACCCCAACCTGCGCCCGCAGATCGTCGGGGTGTTCACCGATCTGGCCGGTCCCGCACCGGCCGGCCTGGAGCTGACCGCCGACATCGACACCCGGTTCTCCACCAAGCCGACGGCGCTCAAGCGCGCGGCGATCTACGCGGCGATCCTCGCCACGGTGGTCGCGGTGCTGGCGCTGTGGCGCCTCGACCGGCTCGACGGGCGGCGGATGCACCGGCTGATCCCGGCCCGCTGGCGGTTCTTCTCCACTGCCGACGTCGCGGTGGTGCTCGGGTTCGTGGTCTGGTACGTGATCGGCGCGAACTCCTCCGACGACGGCTACATCCTCGGTATGGCCCGGGTGGCCGACCACGCCGGCTACATGAGCAACTACTTCCGCTGGTTCGGCAGCCCCGAGGACCCCTTTGGCTGGTACTACAACCTGCTGGCGTTGATGACGCACGTCTCCGATGCCAGCATCTGGATCCGGTTGCCGGATCTGGTCGCCGGGCTGGTGTGCTGGCTGCTGCTGTCCCGCGAGGTGCTGCCGCGGTTCGGTCCGGCGGTGGCGGCCAGTAAGCCCGCACTGTGGGCGGCCGGGATGGTGCTGCTGGCGGCGTGGATGCCGTTCAACAACGGCCTGCGGCCCGAGGGCATCATCGCGGTCGGCTCGTTGATCACCTACGTGCTGGTGGAGCGGGCGATCATCTCCAGCCGGCTCACCCCGGCCGCGTTGGCGATCATCTGCGCGGCCTTCACCCTGGGCATCCAGCCGACCGGGCTGATCGCGGTGGCCGCCCTGCTGGCCGGTGGCCGGCCACTATTGCGGATTCTGGTGGGCCGCCACCGTGTTCACGGCACGTGGCCACTGGTGGCGCCGCTGCTGGCGGCTGGCGCGGTGATTCTGACCGTGGTCTTCGCCGACCAGACGATCCGGGCGGTGTTGGAAGCCACCAGGGTTCGCACCGCGATCGGCCCGAGTCAGGCCTGGTACACCGAGAACCTGCGCTACTACTACCTGATTCTGCCCACCGTCGACGGCTCTCTGTCGCGGCGGTTCGGGTTCCTGATCTGCGCGCTGTGCCTGTTCACCGCGATGTTCATCATGTTGCGCCGCAAGCGGATCGCCGGGGTGGCCAGCGGCCCGGTGTGGCGGCTGATGGGGGTCATCTTGGCGACGATGTTCTCGCTGATGTTCGCCCCCACCAAATGGGTGCACCACTTCGGGCTGTTCGCCGCGGTGGCCGGGGCGATGGCCGCGCTGACCACCGTGCTGGTATCCCGGCAGGTGGTGCGCTGGTCGCGCAACCGGATGGCGTTCGCGGCAGCGGTGCTGTTCCTGCTGGCCCTGTGCTTCGCCACCACCAACGGCTGGTGGTACGTCTCGAGCTACGGGGTGCCGTTCAACGCCGACATGCCGCGGATCGGTGGAATCACCGTCAGCACAATCTTCTTCGCATTGTTCGCCATCACCGCCGGGTGGGCGGCGTGGCTGCACTTCGCGCCCCGGGACCGCGGCGAGGGCCGGGTGGCGCGGGCGCTGACCGCCGCACCGGTTCCGGTCGCGGCCGGGTTCATGGTGTGTGTGTTCGTGGCCTCGATGGTGGCCGGCATCATCCGCGAATACCCGAGCTACTCCAACGGTCTGGCCAACGTGCGCGCCTTCGTCGGCGGCTGCGGGCAGGCCGACAACGTGCTGGTCGAACCGGACCCCAACGACGGCGCGCTGACGCCGCTGCCGGGTATGTACGGCGAGCTCGGGCCGCTGGGCGGCAGCGATCCGGTCGGGTTCAGCGCCAACGGGGTGCCAGAGAAGATCGTGGCCGAGTCGCTGCGGATGTCGATCACCCAGCCGGGCACCGACTACGACTGGGATGCCCCGAAGAAGCTGACGACGCCTGGCATTAATGGTTCCAGGGTCCCTCTCCCTTACGGGCTGGACCCGGCCCGGATTCCGCTGGCCGGCAGCTACAGCACCGACGGCCAGCAGGAATCCAAGCTGACCTCCGCCTGGTATGCGCTGCCCCCGGCCGACGATGCCCACCCGCTGCTGGCGGTGACCGCGGCGGGCACGATCGCCGGCAACAGCGTGCTGAAGGGCTACACCACCGGCCAGCAGGTGCAGTTGGAGTACGGGCTGCCCGGTCCCGACGGCGCCGTCGTGCCCGGCGGGCGCCTGGTGCCTTACGACCTGTTCGGCGAATGGCCGCGGATGTGGCGCAACCTGCGCTATCCGCGAGCGCAGATCCCCGCCGACGCCGTCGCGGTTCGCATTGTGGCTTCTGACAAGTCGCTGAACCCGCGGGACTGGATCGCGTTCACGCCGCCGCGGCTGCCCGAGGTCAAGACCATTCAGGAGTACATCGGCTCCGACCAGCCGGTGCTGCTGGACTGGGCGGTGGGCCTGGCGTTCCCGTGTCAGCACCCGATGCTGCACGCCAACGGTGTCACCGAGGTGCCCAAGTACCGGATCACCCCGGACTACAACGCCAAGAAGCAGGACACCGACACCTGGCAGGACGGGGTCAACGGCGGGCTGCTGGGCATCTCCGACATGCTGCTGCGGGCGCACGTGATGGCCACCTACCTCAACCATGACTGGGGCCGGGACTGGGGCTCGCTGCGCAAGTTCGACGAGGTCACGCCGGCCTCGCCCGCGGAGCTGGAGCTGGGCAGTGCGACCCGCAGCGGCTGGTGGTCACCCGGGGAGATCCGCATCAAGGCCTGACCCCGCGCCCTGGGCTCGCGACCCCTGGCGGCTCAGAACAGGTAGATCACGAAGATCGTCGCGATCAACGCGGCCAGCCAGCCGTCGGTGGCACGTCTGAGTCAGGGCGGCGCGGTATGGACTTCCATGAAGTGGCCGATGATCATGCGCGACTTGACGAATGTCAGCGCCAGCACCAGCGCGGTGACCGGCACGCTGGCCTGCGCGATATGCGTGATATGCGCCGGCGCCAGCGTCCAGGATCCGATGGTGATCGCCACCAGCACGAGCCAGACCCGGGTCAACGACCGCTCGGTCTCATGCCGATGTTGGCGGTAGCCGAAGACCGTCATGCTCACCTCATCGCGGCCCACGCACCCGGTGATCGTGGCGGTCATCGAGGAACTGGAGCGGGCCCGCGACCGCGGCGAGATCCCGGCCGAGGTCGACGTCATGCACAACGGCATCTCGTTTCTGGTCGGGCTGTACGCCTTGCTCATCACGATCCCCGAGGCCAAGGAGGTCCGGGCCCCGGTGATCGAGGAATACCTGACCACCTACCTCTATGGCATGCGGGTGATCAGACCCTGATCCGGGGCCCGCTGACACCGGCGAGTTGCGGGACACCGCGATAGCCGGCGGGCGTGCGCTGCTGTGGCCGGAGGTACTTGTCTACGGCCCATACCCCACCGATCAGCGCGTTTCGGTTCACCCAGGCCGGCCGCTCCGCGGTCAGGGCGGACAGCTCCCGCTCGAGGACGCCCTGCTCACCGGGAATTCCGGTGCCGCGCAGGGAGTATCCGACTGTCTCCGGCAGGAACCGCAGCGCCACCAAGCCGATCAAGGCGGCGAATACCAGGTAGGCGGCCGGGAACAACTGCCACCCGGTGCGCTCGATGACGGTGTCGGCAACGACGGGTGCGGTGCCGCCGAACACCGCCACCGCCGCGTTGTCGGCGATCGCGAAGCCGGCATAGCGCACCTGGGTGGGGAACAGCGCCGGGAAGGTCGCGGCCACCGTCGCCAGCGGCGCCGCGAAAAGCACACTCAGGACGGTGAAACCCACTAGCGCCCAGGCGAATCCCTGCCCCATCAGCCAGTACATCGGCACGGCCAGCACAGCGAACCCGAGCAGCGAGCCGCGCCACAGTGGCTTGCGCCCGATCCGGTCCGACCAGGCGCCGGCAAACGGGATGCAGGCCATCATCGCCAGTTCGCCGATCAGCACCACCGTGGTTCGGCTGCGCTCGTCGAGTCCGGCCGAGGCGTGCAGGTAGGTCGGCTGGTAGGTGACCAGGGTGTAGTCGATGATGTTGAGCACGACGAGCAACGCGAATGTCACGGCGATCGGCCGGGTGTAGTTGGTCAGCAGATCCACCAGGCGATCCCACGCCGAACCGGTGATCTCGTCGCAGGCGACGCACTCGGCGAAGACCGGCGTCTCTTCCATGCGGCTGCGCAACGCCAGGCCCACCACTCCCAGCGGCAGGGCGAGCAGGAACGGGATCCGCCAGCCCCAGGCCACCATCTGCTCGTGGCTGAGCATCGCTTCCAGAGCAAGCACGACCGCGCTGCCGACGACGAACCCGCCGACCGCCCCGAACTCCAGGAAGCTACCGTAGGTTCCGCGTTTGGCGTCGGGTGCGCTTTCGGCCATAAAGGTTGCGGCGCCGCCGTATTCGCCGCCGGTGGAGAACCCCTGCACCACGCGCAGTGCGATCAGCAGTCCGGGCGCCCACCAGCCGGCGGTGGCGTAGGTGGGCAACACGCCGATCAGTGTGGTCGCCACCGCGATCAGCGCAATGGTGGCGACCAGCACAGTCTTTCGCCCGAACCGGTCCCCGATCGGGCCCCAGATCATGCCGCCCAGCGGACGCAACACGAAGGAGACCGCGAAACCGAGCATGGTGCCGAGGTTGCCGAGCGCGCCCGGAAAGAACGCGCCGGTGAGGTAGGTCGCCACGACGGCGTAGACGCCGTAGTCATACCACTCGGTGGCGTTGCCGACCGCGGACGCCATAATCGCCTTGCGCAGCACCCGGTTACGTTCATCAGCGACGCTGCGGCGCTTTGCCCCGGCCGGCGCCGGCGGCCGCGGCGCCGGCAACAGTAGGCTCATCGCTGCCCGTCGCTAAGACACACGCCGTCCCCCTCATCACACCACCAGAGTTCCTCTGGGCGATCCGCGCAGCGGGGAACCACGTTGCGGCCCGTTCATCTGGAACCTCGGCGTTCGGCCCTGCATGGGATCGCCTGGGGGAAACGATAATTGGTTTGAGGCGGAAGTTGCGCATGTTGCTGAAGCGTTACGCAACACTTACCTGCCCGAGACCGGGTATTGGGCGCGTCTCGCGCGGCGGTGCCCTAGGACGGGACCGCGAAAAGACCGCCCACGAGCGAGGACCACATCATGTTGGTCAACCCGGCGAGCAGGTCTGCCACCGACGTGTCGTCCGAGCCCGCGAGGCCCGCAGCGAATCCCGCGTCCAGCAGGCCTGCCAGCGCGGGGTTGTCGACCAGCGCCGGGATGGCAAAGATGTCGTAGGTCGCCGGGTCCATCACGTCGGCGACGAAGGCATCCCAGCCGGTCTGCGCCGCCTTGGCAAGCGCGTCGGAGACCTCCGCCCAGTCCATGTCCGGCCCGTCCACCGACACCGGCGTCGGCACGTCGGGCGGGCCGTCATTCCAGCCGTGATCGATGTTGCCGTAGCCCAGATTCACCAGGATCCGCATGGTGGGTTCCATCAGGTCATAGAGCGGCTGACCGATCACCGGCACGAACAACAGCGGCCACAGCAGCGGCAGATACTCGCTGGGGATCATGTAGGAGTTGATCAGGCTGTCGGGGCTGGACTCCAGCAGCGTCGCCTCCGCGAGCTGCTCGGGCGTCAGGCCGAGGTACGCGATGTGCTGGGTGGCCAGGCCCATGATGGCGTTCATGCTGGACAGCAAGTTCATCGGATAGCGCGGGAAGTCGGCGTAGCCGTCGTACTCCAGGGTGTAGATGTCGGTGGGGTACAGGTCATTTGGCGTCGGATGACCTAACGTGACCCCGCCCTGCTCCAAGGAGTCGAAGATGCCCGGCATATTGGCGAAGCCCACCAGCATGCCGCCGTTGGGATACGCCGAATCGCCGATCAGCACGAAATGCACGGCTGAACTCGGCACGCCGGCGTCATTGAGCTGCTGCATCGCCAGCGTCGTCAGGGCAGCGCTTTGGGAGTAGCCGAAGACCGTCACCGGATGCTCGGCGTCGGCCTGCCCGTCGGCGAGCAGCCCCTGCACCCGGTCGACCAGGATCTGGGCTCCCTCGGCCAGCGACTTGTCCAGGTTGTAGGGCGACGCGGGTGTGGTCAGCACCTCGAGTTCGCCGGCGAAGCCGCGGGGCTGCAGAAAGAGCGCATCGACGGTGTCGGCGTACTGCTGGCTCGGCGTCGGGATCATGCTGGGGCCCATGATCAGCGCGATGTTCGACCCGGCGAGTGAATCGGTGGCGGTCAGCGCAATGCCGGCAGGCGCCACGGCCGCCGGCACCGACACCGGTATTCCGATGAGACCGGCGGCCAGCGCGACGGTGCCTAAGGCAGCTCGCGGCGCATCAAACATCCAGACTTCCTCGTTGAGGTCTCACGTCCGCGCGGACACGGGCCGCTGTCGGAATGGATGATTTCAATCACACTCTGTTATGTCAAATTTAGCTTCGCCGGGCGGCGATTCGGCCACTGACCAGGCGTTTTTTCAGACCGTCAAAACGGCAGACTATGCTAAACTGAGCGTTAACTTAAGGCGCGACCGGCGCGAGCATCCGCGCCGGCTCTAAATCGGGAGCAGCCCGTGCTTGCGCTGCACCTTCCGGGTGTTCTGCTTGTCGACGAGCAATCGCAGCGACTTGCGCAGCAGCAGCCGGGTCTCGTGCGGCTGGATTACGCCGTCGATGTAGCCCCGCTCGGCGGCCACCCACGGAATCGCCATGTTCTCGTTGTAGCCGGCGATGAAGTCCGCCTTGATCTTCTGCACCTCGGGCGCGGTCGGATCCGGGAAGCGCTTCACCAGAAGCTGAGCCGCGCCTTCGGCCCCGATCACGGTGATCCGGGCGGTCGGCCAGGCGAAGTTGAGGTCGGCGGAGAGCTGCTTGGAGCCCATCACCGCATACGCCCCACCATAGGACTTCCGGATGGTGATGGTCACCTTCGGCACGTCGGCCTCCACCACCGCGTTGAGGAACCGGCCGCCGCGCTTGATGATCCCGCCCTTCTCCTGCTCCACACCCGGCAGGAACCCGGGAGTGTCGACGACGAAGACCAGCGGCAGGTTGTAGGAGTCACAGAACCGGATGAAGCCTGCCGACTTGTCCGACGCCTCGTTGTCGATGGCACCGGACATGTACATCGGCTGGTTGGCAATCACCCCGACCGGGTGCCCGTCGACACGGGCGAACGCGGTGATCATCGCCTGCCCGCGTTGCTGACCGACCTCGAAGATGTCACCGTCGTCGAAGATCCGCAGCAAGATCTCGTGCATGTCGTAGGCGGTGTTGTCGGAGTCGGGAACGATCGAGTCCAGTTCCAAGTCGTGCGGGGTGATCTCCGGCTCCAGGCCCGGGTTGATGATCGGTGGATCGTCAAAGGTGTTGGCTGGCAGGAACGACAGATAGTCGCGGACGTATTGGAAGGCCGCGGCCTCACTCTCGACCACCTGGTGGATATTGCCGTACCGGGCCTGCGCGTCAGCGCCGCCGAGCTCGTCGAGGGTGACGTCCTCGCCGGTGACGTCCTTGATGACGTCCGGGCCGGTGACGAACATGTAGCCCTGGTCGCGCACCGCTACCACCAGGTCGGTCTGGATCGGCGAATATACCGCTCCCCCAGCACATTTGCCCAGGATGATGGAGATCTCCGGTACCAGGCCGCGCAGCAGTTCGTGACGACGCCCCAGCTCGGCGTACCAGGCCAGCGAGGTCACCGCGTCCTGGATGCGGGCACCGGCCGAGTCGTTGATGCCGATCATCGGGCAGCCGGTCTTGGCGGCCCACTCCATCAGCGCAGCCACCTTGCGGCCGAACATCTCCCCGACCGAACCCTGGAACACGGTCTGGTCGTGGCTGAACACGCAGACCGGACGGCCGTTGATTCGGCCGTGGCCGGTGACCACGCCGTCGCCGTAGAGCGCGTTCGGGTCGCCGGGGGTCTTGCACAGCGCCCCGATCTCCATGAAGCTGCCCGGGTCCACCAGCGCGTTGATGCGGGCGCGGGCGCTCGGGATGCCCTTCTTCTCCCGCTTGGCGACGGCCTTCTCACCGCCGGGTTCCTTTGCCAGCTCCAGTTTCTCGCGGAGCTCGGCCAGCAGTTCGGCGGTGGTCTTGTTGCTCACTGCTCTCCCTGAATGCGGTTGATGGCTTCACTCATGTGTGCACCCACTTTGGCAATGTACGGCTCGTCGATGGCTTGGATGTGCTCGCCCCCGATCGGCACGATCTCGAGATCGGAGATGTATTCGCCCCAGCCGCCGTCGGGCTTGCGGGTCGCGTACGCGGGCTCGAAAACGATGGCGTCATCGTGGTAGCGGTCGGCCATGTAGAGGGTGACGTGCCCGTCGTAGGGCTGGATCTCGATGGTGTCCAGCGCCCGGTTATCCAGGTACGACGTGCGCTGGTGTTCGATGATCCCGCCCGGGATCTGCACACCGCTCTGCGCGACGACGTCGAGGACGAACTTGACCTGGCCCTCGTCGTCGAGCTTCTCCAGCTCCTCGTAGGGGATCTCGGGAACCTCGACGTTGAAGGTGCGCTCGGCGAACCGGGCGTAGCGGTCCCAGCGCGCGCGCATGCCCTCTTTGCTCTGGTCGATCGGCTCGCCCGGCAGCACCAGGTCGATCAGCCCGACGTAGCGCACGTCAGCACCGGCCCGCTTGAGCCCGATCGCACACGCGTAGGCCAGCGCCCCACCCAGCGACCAGCCGGCCAGCAGGAACGGCCCATTGCCGCCCAGTTCCAGCAGCTTGGGCAGGTACTCGGCGGCGCGCTCCTCGATGGAACCCTCCACCCGCTCGATGCCGTAGACCGGCAGGTCGGCGGGCAGGCGCTTCATCAGCGGTTCGTAGACCACGGTGGAGCCGCCCGCCGGGTGGAAGACGAACAGCGGAACCTGGTCCGAGCCTTCGGGTTTGGCCCGCAGCGTGCGGACGAAACCGTCCACCACACCCTCTTCGAGGTGGTCACGCACGACGGTCGCCAAGCCCTCGATGGTGGTGGCCGACTTGACGTCGTCGACGGTGATGGTGCCCTCGGCCCGCTCGGACAGCCGCGCGGCGACCTGCTCGGCCACTGCGTCGTCGAGTGCGGGCAGCTCGTTGAAGATGCCACCGGGCGACTTGCCGGTGACGATCGCCCAGGTCGCGAACGTGACCCGCTCGGCGGCGTCCCGCGGCGGCACGTCGGCACCGAGCGCCTCGGTCACCGCCTCCTGGGTGAGCACCTTGGCGGCCGCAGCGGCAGCTGTCGCCTTGGACGGGCCAGATGGGCCGGACGGGTCGGTGGGCGGGGGCGGCACCGCGGGACCGGCCGGGTTCGTCGGCGGCGGCGGGATCGGGATATCCGAAACCGGGGGTGCCGCTTGGGTTTCCGGCTCGGCCTGCGGATCCGGCGCGGGCGCAGCGACGGTGGCCTGGGTGGCGCCCGAGATCAACGCGGCCTGCTCAGCGGCGATCTCCTCAGGCGTCATGGTCTTCTGGTGTTCGTGCAGCGCCTGGACCTCGTCGCGGTGCTCGACCGCGTACTTGATCATCTCCGCGACGTTGTAGAGATTGGCGTCGCGGACCGCGGTCAGCTGGATCGGCGGCATGTCGAAGTCGTATTCGACCCGGTTCTTGATCCGCACCGCCATCAGCGAATCCAGGCCCAGCTCGATCAGCGGCACCTCCCAGGGCAAGTCTTCGGGCTCGTAACCCATTGCGCCGCCGACGATCGCGCCCAACCGGTCGGCGATGGTCTCACCCGAATCCGGTGACCACTTGGCGAAACCGGCCCCCAGGTTCGCGCCCTGGGTCAGGTTGTCGTGCAGGATCGCCGCATCGTCAGTATCCTCGGCCTCCGGACCGACCGGCGCCGCAACGGTTTCGGTTGTCACCGCGGTGCCGGCACCTACTGCCACCGGCAAAACCCCAGCCGCACCGCCACGCGAAACCAGGGCGTCGTAGACCAGCGTGAACGATTCGCCGATGCGGGAGTGCACCTGCACGGCCGCCCCACCCGGGTGCCGGGTCAGCGTCGTCACCAACCGGGACCCCTCGGCCGGCACCGCACGCTGCTCGGAGGCCACCAGCGTGGCGTCCGGAAGCACCGCCGCCGCAGCCGATTTCACCAGCGCAGCCAGGTCCACCTCCGGACCACGCGCGGCGTATTCGAAGACGTGCCGGCCGTCCGGGGTGCAGATGTGCGAACCGGGCATGACGCCGGTGGCGTCGCCGGAGAAGTGGGCGTCGAGCCAGTGCGGCTTGCGCTTGAACCGCGTCGGCGGGATGTTGGCGAACTCCGCCGGGCTGACCGGCCCGTCGGCGCGCCGCGGGAACAGCGTGCGCATGTCCAGGTCGTGGCCGTGGACGTAGAGCTGGGCCATCGCCATCGTCATGGAGTCGACTTCATCGGCCTTGCGGGCCAGCGTGGCGATCAGCTGCGCGTCCGGCAGCCCCGCGTCGGCGGTGGTCAGCCCCACCTGCATCAGTGCCACCGGGTTGGGCGCCAGCTCCAGGAAGGTGGTGTAGCCGTTGTCGACGGCGTTGCGCACCCCATGGGTGAAGTACACCGAGTGGCGCAGCCCCTTCTTCCAGTAGTCCACGTCATGGATCGGCTCGGCGCCGGGACGGATGTAGCTGCCCTCATGCACGGTGGAGAAGTAGCCGCAGGTCAGCGGCATCGGCTCGATGCCCTGCAGATCCGCGGTGAATTCGCCGAGCAGCGGGTCCATCTGCGCGGTGTGGCTGGCGCCCTTGGTCTGGAACTTGCGGGCGAAGCGGCCCTCGGCCTCGGCGCGGGCGATGATCGCGTCGACCTGCTCGGGCGGTCCGCCGATCACGGTCTGGGTGGGCGCGGCGTAGACGCAGACCTCCAGGTCGGGGAAGTCGGCGAACACGCCTCTGATCTCCTCGGCGGAGTACTCCACCAGCGCCATCAGCCGGATGTACTCGCCGAACAGCATCGCCTCGCCCTCGCCCATCAGCCGGGCGCGCGGCACGATGATCCGGACGGTGTCGCGCAGCGACAGCCCGCCGGCGAAGTAGGCCGCGCCCGGCTCGCCCAGCGATTGGCCGATCATCGCCGCCGGCGTGGCGCCGTGCGCGCGAAGCAGCTCACCGAGCGCGATCTGGATCGCGAAGATCACCAGCTGGACCGCTTCGATCGGGTACTCGACGGTGTCGCCGGTGTAGTCCACCGCGTCGTCGAGGATCATCTCCAGAATCGAAATGCCGCGCTCGTCCTGAATCAGCGCGTCGACGCGTCCGATCCACTCGGCGAAAATCGGATCGCGCAGGTAGAGCTCCTTGCCCATCTTGCGGTGCTGCGCACCGAATCCGGCGAGCACCCACACCGGCCCGTTGGTCACCGGGCCGTCGGCGGAGTAGATGTTGGGCTTCGACTTGCCCTCGGCGACCGCCCGCAGACCGGCGACGGCCTCATCGTGATCGTGGGCCAGCACCACGGCGCGAGACCGGCCGTGGTTGCGCCGGGACAGCGCCCGGCCGATCGACTCCAGCGGGGTGGCGCGCCCTTCCTCGCTGTCGATCCAGTCGGCCAACTCGGCGGCGGCGGCTTTCTTGCGGGACGTCAGGAAGGCCGAGATCGCCAAGGGAATCAGCGGTTTGGCGGGCTCGCGGGCGGCCAGCTCGGCCAGCGCGGCCTCCTTGAGCCGCACCGCCTCCTCGGTCAGGCCGGGCAGCTCGTATTCCTCGTCGCCGGTCGCGGCCGGCTCGTCGTGGATGAACTCGCCGTACTCATCGAAGCGGGGCGCCTCGTGCTCGAGCACCGGATCGGCAACCTCTTCGGCGGCAGGCTCTTTCGGCTCCGGCTCCTTTTCGATCACGTCACGCGGCAGGACCTCGCGCACCACCAGGTGGGCGTTCGCCCCGCCGAAGCCGAAGCCGGAAACCCCGGCCACCGCGTAGCCGCCGTAGCGCGGCCAGTCGGTGACGGTATCGGCGACCTTGAGGCGGGTGGCGTTGAAGTCGATATAGGGGTTGGGGCCGGCGTAATTGATCGACGGCGGGATCTTGTCGTGCTGCAACGCAAGCACGATCTTGGCCAAGCTGGCCGCCCCAGCCGCCGATTCCAGGTGCCCCACATTGGATTTCACCGCGCCCAGCAATGCCGGCTTGTCCGCGGCGCGGCCCCGTCCCACCACCCGGCCCAGCGCCTCAGCCTCGATCGGGTCACCCAGGATGGTGCCGGTACCGTGCGCCTCGATGTAGTCGACGGTGCGTGGGTCGATGCCGGCGTTCTTGTAAGCCTTGCGCAGCACGGCCTCCTGCGCGTCCGGGTTGGGCGCCAGCAGTCCGTTGGAGCGGCCGTCGTGGTTGACCGCCGACCCGGCGATCACCGCGAGGATCTGGTCGCCGTCGCGGCGCGCGTCGTCGACCCGCTTGAGCACCAGCACACCGCCACCCTCGGCGCGCGAGTAGCCGTCGGCGTCCGACGAGAACGACTTGATCCGCCCGTCGGCGGCCAGCACCCCGCCCACCTCGTCGAAACCGACCGTCACCAGCGGAGTGACCAGCGCATTGACACCGCCGGCCACCACCACGTCGGCCTCGCCGTTGCGCAGCGCCTGCACGCCCTGGTGCACCGCCACCAGCGACGACGAGCAGGCGGTGTCGACGGTCACCGACGGCCCGCGGAAGTCATAGAAGTAGGACACCCGGTTGGCGATGATCGAGCTGGAGTTGCCGGTGATGGCGTACGGGTGGGTGATGCTCGGGTCGGACAGTGCCAGGTTCTGGTAGTCGGCGTTGGACGAGCCCATGTAGACCCCGACCGCTTCGCCGCGCAGCGCCGAGGCTGGGATGCGGGCGTGTTCCAGTGCCTCCCAGGTCAATTCGAGCGCCATCCGCTGCTGCGGGTCGATGTTGTCGGCTTCCATCTTCGACAGCGCGAAGAACTCGGCGTCGAAACCCTTGATGTCGGACAGGTAGCCGCCGCGGGTGCGGGCCTTGCCGACCCGCTCGGCGATCCGCGGCTCCTCCAGGAACTCGCTCCAACGGCCCTCCGGCAGGTCGGTGATCGCGTCGAAGCCCGCCAGCAGCTTGGCCCAGGTCTCCTCCGGGGTGTTCATGTCGCCCGGGAAGCGGGTGGCCAGACCGACCACGGCGATGTCGGCGACATCGTCCTCCCGCGACCAGTCCTCGTCGCCGGAGTGGTCAACGACCACCGGCTCGCCCTCGATGATCACCGTGGCCAGCGCCTCGATCGTCGGGTGCCGGAACGCCACCGTGGCCGACAGCGTCACACCGGTGTAGTCCTCGATGTCAGAGGCCATCGCCACCGCGTCACGCGAGGACAACCCCAGCTCGATCAGCGGGGCGGTCTCGTTGATCTTCTCCGGCGACTGCGCGGTGGCATTGGCCACCCAGTTGCGCAGCCAGGCCCGCATGTCGGCGACGGTCAGGTCGGTGCGGCTGGTGCCGCGCAGGATTGCGTCATCGCCGGTCATCTGCGGTGCCTCACTCATCGGACTTAAGCCTGGTCGGGGAAGGAGTTCGGTGCGGTGGTGCCGCCGCGCAGGCTGCCGTCGAGGTAGGCGGCCCGGCAGGCGCGCCGGCCGATCTTGCCGCTCGAGGTGCGCGGCACGGTGCCCGCCGACACCAGCAGTACGTCACGCACGGTTACGCCGTGGCGCACCGCGATGGCCGCCCGGATGTCGTCGGCGATGGGCTGGTACTCCAGCTTGTGGGCGCCCGGGGCGCGCTCGGCGACGATCACCAACTGCTCTGAGGTGTCCTCCGGGTCGAACTTCAGCCCGGAGTGCGGGTTGTCGAACGCCGACTGCGGCAGCTGGTTGGCCGGCACCGAGAACGCCGCGATGTAGCCGGCCCGCAGCGCCCGGCTGGCCTCCTGCGCGGAGTACTCCAGGTCCTGCGGATAGTGGTTGCGGCCGTCGACGATCACCAGGTCCTTGACCCGGCCGGTGATGTAGAGGTCGTCCTTGTAGTAGGCGCCGTAGTCGCCGGTGCGCACCCAGAAGCCGTCCTCGTCGGAGCCCTCGGCGCGCGACGGGCTGGTCCGCGACTTCAGCACGTTGCGGAAGGTGTCGGTGGTCTCGTTGTCCCGGTTCCAGTAGCCCGAACCCATGTTGTTGCCCTGCAACCAGATCTCACCGATCTGGCCGTCGGGCAGCTCGGCACCGGTCTCGTAGTCGACGATCACCGCCCATTGGTCGACGCTCACCCGGCCGGCCGAGGCCTGCGCGACCGCGTTGGGCGCGTCGGCGGGCACCTCGATGAACCGGTTGCCGTTGTTGAGCTGCTCGCGGTCGACGTAGATGATCCGCGGGCCCTCGTCGGGCGGGGTGGTTGACACGAACAGGGTGGCCTCGGCCAGCCCGTAGGACGGCTTGATCGCCTCCGGACGGAAACCGAACGGCGCGAACGCTTCATTGAACTTGCGCACCGAGGCCGCCGACACCGGCTCGCTGCCGTTGAGGATCGCCCGAACGTTGGACAGGTCCAGCGGCGGGTCGCCCTCCTTGGGCAGGCCGCGGGCCGCGGCGTGCTCGAAGGCGAAGTTCGGGGCCACCGAGAAGCACTCGCCGGTCTCGCCCTCCTTGCGCGACATCTCCTTGATCCACCGGTAGGGCCGGCGGACGAACGCGGCCGGGGTCATGAAGGTGAACTGCTGACCCAACACACACGACAGCAGGATCGTGACCAAGCCCATGTCGTGGAAGAACGGCAGCCAGGTGACGCCGCGGTCACCCTCGCGCCCCTTGAGAGCGTCCAGCAACTGCACGACGTTGGTGGGCAAGTTCAGATGGGTGATCTTCACCCCGGTCGGGGTGCGGGTGGAGCCGGAGGTGTACTGCAGGTAGGCGATCGTGTCCCGGTCGGGTTCGGGCATCACCCAGGTCGAGCCCACCTCGTTGGGCACCGCGTCGACGGCGATGACGCGCGGGCGGGCGTTGGCCGGGCGGCTGCGGAAGAACTTGCGCACCCCCTCGGCGGAGTCGCTGGTGGTCAGCACCGCCGATGGGGTGCAGTCATCGAGCACCGCGTGCAGCCGGCCCACGTGACCGGGTTCGCCCGGGTCGAACAGCGGCACCGCGATCCGGCCGGAGTACATGATCCCGAAGAACGACACCAGGTAGTCCAGGTTCTGCGAGCACAGGATCGCCACTCGGTCGCCGGGCTCGGTGACCTGCTGCAACCGGGCCGCCACCGCGCGGTTGCGGGCACCGAAGTCCGCCCAGGAGATGTCGCGGGCCAGGCCGTCCCGCTCGGTGGAGTAGTCCAGGAACCGGTAGGCCAGTTTCTCCCCGCGCAGCGCAGCCCAGCGCTCGACGGTCCGCACCAGGTTGGCGTTGTCGGGGAACCGGATCTTGCCGTCTTTGATGAACGGGTTGTGGTAGGCGGCCTGTGCTGGTGCCGGGGCCATGCAAAATCTCCTGTCGCGAACATACGTTCTCATCGGCTGCCGGGCGCGGCCGGCCACGTGGTGTGGTCCGTCACGCGGGCCCGGGACCTCACAGATCGTAGCGGGATCCCGATCCCCTCGACCCGCGCTGCCGGCCCCGCGGCCACGAGCCGCACGCTCTTAAATTCTTCTTAATGTTAGAGGTCGGTGCCGCCCGTGCCAAATCAAACGGTACCGCGTGTGACGGCCATCGCTGGGTCACGCGACGGTTCCAGCTTCGCCTCTCCTTCGTCGAGCCTCGCTGAACCGCCGGGGGTCACGCGACGGTTCCAGCTTCAGCCGTGTGGCGGATGCGGCGCGTTGTCCACGAGGCCACGCGCCCAGTTCAGCGTCCACTCGGTCGCGGACTCACCGTCGGAGCTCCAGACGTCGGTGGTGCCGTACAGCGCATGCACCGGCTGGCCGGCCCCGCCCGCCAGCGTCTCCAGGGTGGCGGGCAGCTTGCCGATGCTGAACGCCTCTTGCGGTGCGGCACAGATCAAGTCCCCGCGGGCGCAGATCTCGTAGGTGCGCTGGTCGAGGTCACCGAAACCGCCTTCGCGGGCACCGGTCATGGTCAGCCCCATGCCGGACAGGATCGGCAGTTCGTGCAACGTCACCTCGGCGCCCTGACCCGGCGGGGTCGGCGGCACGTTGATCCCACTGCCCGGGCCTTCCTGGCGGCGGCCGTCGGCGATCAGCGTCACGCCCAGCACCAGGTCCTCGTCGACCGGGCCGCGTCCGTTGCCGATGTCGCTGGCGACATCACCGGCGATCACCGCACCCTGCGAGAAGCCGATCAGCACGTAGCTGGTCAGCGGGCAGCGCTCGTTCATCTCGGTGATCGCCTTGATGGTCGCCCGGGTGCCCTCGGCGCGACTGTCGTTGTAGCTCATCTGCTTATCGGCCGACAGCGGATTGTGGAACTGCGCGGTGTAGGGAACCGTGTAGGTCTGCACCCGGGACGCGTCGAACTGCTCGGCGATCGGGCGGGTGACGGTCAGGAGCAGCGCCCGAGGGAACTGGGTGGGGTTCAGCGGGTCGTCGGTGGGCGAGGTCTCCCAGGTGCCGGGCACCGACACCAACTGCACGTCCGGGCAGCTGGCGTCCTGATAAGCCGGGCGCGGCTTCTTGACCCGCGGCGGCACCGAGCCGCTCGGCGGCACCCCCTCCGACGGCGGCTCGGCGATCGGCGGCGAACCCGGGTGACGAATCCAGATCACCAGCACCACCGCGACGAGCGCCACCGCCAGCGCCATCGCACCGGCCGCCACCCACGCCAGCATGCGGCGACGGTTGCGGAGCGATTTCGGCGCGGATTTGCGAGGGGATTTGCGCGGTGATTTCGCGGGCTTCTTGTTGGCCATAGCGCCTCTCACGGTACAGACCGGTCGCGTTGGCCCGTGACGGCCATTGACTCAGCGTCCAGGGCGTGCGCGACTCGCACTTTTGCGCCGTGAGCGCAGACTCAAGGCAGAATCAGCGGATCGCGCCGACGATGTCGCCGGACATCGCGCCCAGCTGCGAGGCCCACGACCCCCAGCCGTTGTCACCGGCCGAGAAGTCGAAATGCCCGTTTTTGCCACGCACCTGGCGGTACTGCATGTTGAAGAACCGGCCGCTGCCGGCCGCCTCGGCCGGGTCGCCGATCATCGCGGCCGGGTTGGAGGCACCCCCCAGCGGGCTGTAGATCCAGACCCGGGTGTTGTTCTGCGCCAGCAGCGTGGCGTGCACGGTCGGGTCGTGCCACTTCCAGCGGCCCAGCTGGGGTGCCCCCCACATGCCGTAGGGGTCGACGCCGCCGAAGTTCTCCAAGCCGGCGCTGATCACCCCGCTCTCGGTGGTGTTGGACGGGCCGAGGAAGCCCGACATCGATCCGGCGAAGCCGAACCGGTCGGGGTGGAAGGTGGCCAGCGCCAGCGCTCCGTAGCCGCCCTGGGCCGCGCCGACCACGGCGTGGCCTCCCGGCGCCAGCCCCCGGTTGGCCGCGAGCCAATCCGGCAGCTCCGTGGACAAGAAGGTGTCCCACTGCTTGCTGCCGTCTTGCTCCCAGTTGGTGTACATGCTGTAGGCCCCACCGGCGGGTGCGACCACCGAAATGCCCTTGCCGGCCAAGGTGTTCATCGCGTTGCCGGCGGTCACCCAGTTGCTCACCTCGGGGTGGGCGTCGAAGGCATCGAGCAGATACACCGCGTGGGGTCCCTGGTTGAGGAAGGCCACCGGGATGTCGCGGCCCATCGACGGCGACGGCACCATCAGGTTCTCGAACTGTGCGGCATGCGCGGTCGCGCCGACGATCACGCCACCGCCCCACATGCCCAGAGTCAGCACGGCCACCCACAGCGTCCGCAGCAACTTCGACAGTCCGCTCATATCCACCTCGCTCGTCGGCACAGCTTCGTGATGATCCACCCGCGGGTCGCGCGCCCCGACCACGCAAGGTAGTCAATCACACGGGGCTCGCAGCCAGGCCGGAAACTACCGACGGCGGCGACCCATCGGGGTCGCCGCCGTCGGCGGTGCGTTTCGGTGCGGGACTACTCGCCCGAGCTGCTGCTCTCGCCGCTGTTCGGCGAAGCGCCCAGGTGGCTCTGCAGGTCCGGCTTCATGGCCTGCAGCTGCTGACCCCAGTACTCCCAGCTGTGCGTGCCGTACTCCGGGAAGTTGAAGATCGCGTTGTTGCCACCGGCTGCCAGGTAGAGCTCCTGGAACTTCTTGTTCGCGCCGATCATGAAGTTCTGCTCCAGGAAGACGGCCGGGATGTTGTCGCCGCCGAGCTCGTTGGCCTTGCCGTTGCCGCAGAACACCCACAGCCGGGTGTTGTTGGCCACCAGCTTGTCGACGTTGACCGTCGGGTCGTTGCGCAGCCATGCCGGGTCGTTGTCGTCGCCCCACATGTCGTTCTTCTTGTAGCCGCCCGCGTCGCCCATCGACAGGCCGATCCAGCCCTTGCCGGTGGACGGGTTGAGGTAGCCCGACAGCGAGCCGGCGTAGGTGAACTGGTTGGGGTGGTAGATGGCCAGCGTCAGCGCCGACGAACCAGCCATCGACAGGCCGACGGCGGCGTTGCGGGTCTGGCTCACGCCGTACTCCGAGGCGAGGTAGGCCGGGAGCTCACTGGTGAGGAAGGTCTCCCACTTGTAGGTCTGGCAGCCGACCTTGCCGCAAGCCGGCTTGTACCAGTCGCTGTAGAAGCTGGACTGGCCGCCGACCGGCATGATCACCGAGATGCCGGAGTTCAGGTACCACTCGAACGCCGGGGTGTTGATGTCCCAGCCGTTGAAGTCGTCCTGCGCCCGCATGCCGTCGAGCAGGTACAGGCCCGGGGAGCCCTGGCCACCGCTCTGGAACTGGACCTTGATGTCGCGGCCCATGGACGACGAAGGCACCTGCAGGTACTCGACCGGCAGTCCCGGCCGGGAGAAGGCGTTTGCCTCCGCGGTGTCGCCGACGACACCGACCAACCCCGCCAGCAGGGCCGCGCCGGCGGCGCCGACCATCAACCTGTCAAGCAGCTTCATTCTGGACATCCTCATTCGTCTTGTTGCCGTGCTCTGAGTGGGTGGCCCGAGTCGGACCAAATCTGCGCGCGCGAGTGCGGCAGTGCCGGTGTAGTCAACCACAGAAAGCGGCCACGGATCTCTTACGGTTCTGGCACGCGACCGGTGAATCGGCCCGAACCGGTCTTTTCCGTGCCCGGCGCGCTGCGCTCGGGAGGCCATTGCAGCCGGTGAGACCGGACGCGGCCGGTAGCTGCGACGGGCAGAACATGACGTCGATCACATTTTCGGCCGTGGACGTTCGCTGGCGGTTGGGCGCCGTCACGGGACGTCGGGCGGCATCCCGGTATAGGGCGGGCGGGTCGGTTCGGGCACGGCCAGGCCGCATCGGATCAGTTCGTCGCGCGGCACCCGGTCGATCCGGTACCGGGTGTAGCTCGCCGAATGCAGCACGTTGGACAGGAACCGGCGTGGGCCCATCGGCGCGCGCACCGATCCCAGCACCGCCGCGGTATCGGGGCAGCGCAGGGCGGCCTCTGCCTGGGCGATCCAGTCCTGATCCAGGTAGCCCGGGATCAGCGGATACCACTTGGCCCACGGGCCGTCGGCCACCACCCAGTCCCGGAACAGGTCCTTGTCGTGGCCGATCCGGCCGTGTTCGAGCCGTTCGGTATGCGCCGCAATCGGATTGGCCAATCCGATCTGGTCGAGCAGCCGGACGTCGAGGCCGGTGTTCATGCCCAGCATGCCCAGGTTGGTGAAGAAGACGGTGTGCGGTCCGCCGTCATCGGGATGCTCGGGGACGCCGATCCCCGGTGGCGGCGGCAGGATGACCGGGACGACGTCCCACTGGTCATAGTTGCCCGAGGGCAGCAGCAGCGCGCCGTCGGGGGTGGCCGCGATCGTGGTCAGCACCGCGCGCATCCGCGGGTAACCGAGGTAGTCGGCGGCGGTCAGCGGGTGGGCGTGGCCGGTGGCCTGCGAGTAGAACCGGCGCTCGTCGACGATGCCGGAGTAGGTGACCCGGGTCGCGTCGTAGCCCATTCCCGGGGAGTTGGCCGCCCACAACGCCCAGCCGGCCACGGCCAGCCACAGCAGGCCCACCGCGCCGCTGAGCGGGTAACCGGCCTCCCGGTGAAAGCGCGCCCCGTCGGGCAGCTGGACCGGGATGACGGCCACCGGGGCCAGCAGGCAGAACAGCGGTGCCAGCAGCACCCGGCCGTGCATGAAGTCGCCGCCCTGGCGAATCCAGTAGGCGCCCTGCAGCACACCGCTGAGTACGAAGAAGCAGACCACCGCACCCGGGCTCTGCACCAGCCGGGCCCAGGTGCCGACGCCGCGGGGCACCGGGCGGCGGGGACGGTAGCGCACTGCGGCGCCCACCCACAGCGCCGCACCCAGCGCCGTCAACAGCACTGCGGGCACCCACAATGCGTAGGGCGCGTTGAAGTTCGCCAGGTAGATCATCCCTTGCGACCACTTGTCGCCGGCGGCGTCCTTGGCCAGCGCGGTGCCCGGCACCAGCAGCGCGTAGTAGCCCATCCGGAAGATCTGGTAGGCCACCGGCAGTGCGCCGCCGGCCACCAGGATCAGCGCCCGGGGTCGCCAGTCCCGCGCCGCGATCAGCAGCATGATCAGCACGCCGCCGCCGATCAGCGCCAGCTCGGGGCGCACCAGCACGCTGCAGCCCGCCACGAACGCCAGCGCGGCGGTGAATCGCGTTCCGCGGGCTCGGGATCGGGGCATCCGCAGCGCCTGCGACCAGCAGACCAGCATCCACCACAACAGCCCCAGGTAAGCCAGCACCAGCCCGCTCTCCAGCCCGGAGGTGGCGAAGTCCCGGGCGGGCGGCACCGCGATGTAGACCAGTGCCCCGGCCGGCAGCAGCAGCGCGCGGCGGCCCTGCAGCCCCGGCGCGTACAGCCGGGTGGCGCCGAACATCAGCAGCGCCACCCCGGCCAGGCTGAGCGCCAGCGCGAACGTCAGAGCTACGTACTCCATGCGCACCGGCCCGCCCAGCCAGCTGCCGACATACATCAGGTAGGTCCATGCCGTGGAGGTGTTGGCCTCCACCCGTTCGCCGGCGTTGAAGACCGGCCCGTTGCCGGCCAACAGGTTTCGCACGGTGCGCAGCACGATCAGTCCGTCATCGGAGATCCAGCGCCGCCGCCACGCGCCGATGCCGAACAGCAGCAACACGATGGCCACCCCGGCCCACGAACTCAGCCGCACCGACGTGCTGTAGGCGACCGCCGGCCAGCCCAGCGGCCGGACCCGGGGGTCCGGCGATCCGCCGAGCGCCGACCGGCTAACCGAAAGCGACGGCAGCACCGATGGTTCCGATCCAGGCCAACGCCATCAACTGCAGCACCCGGTCGCGCCGCAGGATGTCCTCGGGCTCACCGGCCATGCCACCGTCGACGTCGACCGCATACCGCAGGATCGCGATGGTGATCGGGATGATCGACACCGCGTACCAGGAACCCGACCCGCTGTCGCGCTCGAAGGCGAACAGGCTGTAGCAGACCAACATCGCGGTGGCCGAGGCCGTCCACACGAAACGCAGGTAGGTGCCGGTGTAGCTCTCCAACGATTTGCGGATCTTGGCGCCGGTCTGCTCGGCGAGCTGCAGTTCGGCGTAGCGTTTACCGGCCACCATGAACAGTGACCCGAATGCCATCACCAACAAAAACCACTGCGACAGGTAGATGCTGGTGGCTGCGCCCCCGGCGATGGCCCGCAGCAGATACGCCGACGACACGATGCAGATATCCAGCACCGCTTGGTGTTTGAGCCCGAAGCAGTAGGCCAGTTGCATGGCGAGGTAGATCGCCATCACCAGCGCCAGATTGGGGCTGAGCCACCAAGACACGGCCAGCGAGGCCACGCCCAGCACGATCGCCAGGCCGTAGGCCAGCGGCTCGGGGACCACTCCGGCCGCGATCGGCCGGAACCGCTTGGTGGGGTGCGCCCGGTCGGCTTCCACATCGCGTGCGTCGTTGACCAGGTAGATCGCCGAGGCCGCCAGCGAGAACACCACGAAGGCGATCAATACCTTGAACGCCAGGTCGGCGTAGTCGTAGTGCACACCGCGGCCCAGCGCGCCCAGGGGCGCCGCCACCACCAGCACGTTCTTCACCCACTGGCGGGGCCGCATCGCCTTGATGGCTCCGGTGACCAGGTTGGCCGGCGGGCCCGCCACCCGGGTGTCCTCACTCATAGCGCGACTCCATCCGTTGCACGGCTGCGGCGACCGCGGCTCCCACCAGCACGCCGGTGGCGACATCGCTGGGGTAGTGCACCCCCAGCACCATGCGCGACAACGCCATCGGCGGCACCAGCACCGCCGGCAGCGCCCACCCGCGCAGGCCGGCCGCCCGTCCCACCAGCACCGCCGCGGCGGTGGTGGAGGTGGCGTGCGCGGAGGGGAAGCTCAGCCGGCTGGGCGTGGCGACATTGACCGCGATCGCCGGGTGGTGCGGCCGTTCGCGGCGCACCAGCCGCTTGATCACCACCGCGGCTGCGTGCGCGGCGAAGGCCCCCGCGCCGGCGGCCAGCCAGGCCCGGCGCCGACGCGGCTGCGCCAGCGCACCGAGCGCCGACACCGCCAGCCAGCCCAGGCTGTGCTCCCCGAAGTGCGACAACGTCCGCGCCGTCGGTAGCACGCCGCTGCGGCCGGTGAGCGCGGACTGCACGGCGACCAGCACGGCGTCCTCACCGTGCGGCGGGCCGACCGCCGGTTCAGTCATGGCTCTCCAACAGGACCGTCTCCCATTGCTGTTTGCTGGCCAGCTGCGGCAGGGCCCGGCGGTAGGCCCGGCGCAGGTCGTCGAAGCGGCGGCCCAGCTGGTACTGGCGGCGCAGCGACTCGCGCAGCAGGGCGAACATCTTCTCCCGGTCGCGCTGACGGTAGACCACGCCACGTCCGTCGGCGGTGGTGACGGTGACGCCGTCCTGGGTGCACAGCAGAAACCACCGGGCGTCCTGAGTGGGCACGTTGAGCTGCGGGCGCTGATGGTGCTCGGCCGCGGTGGCCTTGAGATTGTGAGCGATGCCGCGGGCCAGCCGGTAACCGATCGACAGCGGCTGCACCGGCGGGTGCATCGGCCTGCGGCGCTGCGACGGGGCGGGCAGCTGGCTGGCCGCCGGCAGCACCACCGCGTCGGGATAGTTCTTGCGCAACGCGTGGACGTCCGGCAGCGCCGACTCCAGGATCGAGAAGATGTGCTCGGGGCCGGCCATGAAGTCGTCCAGCGCCTTGTTCTGCACGGCGACCGTCGAATACTCCAGGCAGGCAAGGTGTTTCAACGTCGCCTTGAGGTGGCTGCGGATCAGACCGGAGATCTTGCCGTCCCAGTGCAGCGCAGCCACCATCAACCGGTTGCGCAGGTGGAAGTAGGCCTGCCAGTCGATCGCGTCGTCCTTGTCGCTCCAGGCCATGTGCCAGATCGCCGCGCCCGGCAGGGTGACCGTGGGGTAGCCGTGCTTGCCGGCCCGCAGCCCGTACTCGGCGTCGTCCCACTTGATGAACGACGGCACCGGCTGGCCAACCTCCTCGGCGACGGCGCGCGGGATCATGCACATCCACCAGCCGTTGAAGTCGACGTCGATGCGCCGGTGCAGCTCGGGGCTTTCGGCCAGCGACTTTTCGGCGAAGTTGTGGTCGTACTCGGTGTGCGGGGCGTTGGTCCACATGAACACGTCGGGGTCGACGACCTCGCCCATGACGTGCAGGTGCGACGGCTCCTGCAGGTTGAGCATGTGCCCACCGACCAGAGTGGGTGTCTTGGCGAACCGGCTCAGGGCGAGTGCCCGCAGGATCGAGTCCGGTTCGATGCGGATGTCGTCGTCCATGAACAGGATCTGTTCGCAGCCGGTGTTTTTCAGCGCCTCATACATCACCCGGCTATAGCCGCCGGAGCCGCCGAGGTTGGGCTGGTCGTGGACCGACAGCCGGTCGCCCAGGGCGGCGGCCGCCGCGGGAAAGCCCGGATGGTCACGCACTTTGCGGGTGCCCTGGTCCGGGACGATCACCGCGCTGATCACCTCGTCGACGCACGTGTCGGAGGTGAGCGCGGTCAGCGCGTTGACGCAGTCCTCGGGCCGGTTGAACGTGGGGATCCCGACGGCGACGTCAGCGCGCCCGGGCGCTTCGGTCGGCGCGTACCAGCCACCGCCGATCAGTGTGACCGCGGTGTCGGTGGTGATGTCGAACCAGATCCAGCCGCCGTCCTCGAAGGGCTGCAGGCCGACCTCGAACTCGATGATCGCCGGGGTGCCACTGCCGTCAAAGGGCTTGCCGTCCACCGCGATCCGCGCACCGGTCGCCTTGGAGCGGTAGACATCCACGCGACCGGACCCGGTGAGCTCCAGGCGCAGCACCACCGACTCCACCGTCGACCAGCGGCGCCAGTAGGAGGCCGGGAAGGCGTTGAAGTACGTCGCGAACGACACCTCCGACTCCTCGCCGATCTCCAGGCTTGTGCGGGTGAGCGGATGCGCCCGGCGGCTGTTGGTCTCCGACTCCTCGATGTAGAGCTTGCGGACGTCCAGCGGCTCACCGTGGCGTGGCAGGATGATTCGCGAAAGTCGGCTCACCGCACGCGAACTCGTGGCCTTGGTCATCGGTTGTTTTCCCTGTTGTTCTCGTGCAGCGCAACACCGTCGGCGAGGTGCGGCGCCAGGATGTTGTCGTACATGCTCAGCGCACTGGCGATGGCCATGTGCATGTCCAGATATTGATAGGTGCCCAGCCGCCCGCCGAAGAGCACCTTCGCCGACTCCATCTCGGCCTTGGCCAGCCGGCGGTAGGCCTCGACCATGGCACGGTCGTCGGGGGTGTTGATGGGGTAGTACGGCTCGTCATCGTCACGCGCGAATCGACCGTATTCGCGCATGATCACCGTCTTGTCGGTCGGATAGGACCGTTCCGGGTGGAAGTGCCGGAATTCGTGGATGCGGGTGTAGGGCACGTCGGCGTCGTTGTAGTTCATCACCGGGGTGCCCTGGAAATCCCCGGTCGGCAGCACCTCGACCTCGAAGTCCAGGGTGCGCCAGCCGAGCCGGCCTTCGGCGTAGTCGAAGTAACGGTCCAGCGGTCCGGTGTAGACCACCGGCGCGTCCGGACTGGCCACCCGAAGCTCGTCGCGGACGTCGAACCAGTCGGTCTCCAGGCGGACCTCGATGTTGTCGTGCGCCGCCATGTTCTCCAGCCACGCGGTGTAGCCGTCGACCGGCAGCCCCTCGTAGGTGTCGTTGAAGTAGCGGTTGTCGAAGGTGTAGCGCACCGGCAGCCGGGTGATGTTGGCCGCGGGCAGCTCGGTGGGGTCGGTCTCCCACTGCTTGGCGGTGTAGTGCTTGACGAATGCTTCGTAGAGCGGGCGGCCGATCAGGCTGATCGCCTTTTCCTCGAAGTTCTTCGCCTCCTTGGTGTCGACCTCGGCGGCCTGCTCGGCGATCAGCGCCCGGGCCTCGTCCGGGGTGAAGTAGCGGCCGAAGAACTGCGACACCAGGCCCAGTCCCATCGGGAACTGGTAGGCCTGCCCGTTGTGCATGGCGAAGACCCGGTGCTGGTAGCCGGTGAAGTCGGTGAACTGCCGCACGTAGTCCCAGACCCGCTTATTAGAGGTATGGAACAGGTGGGCGCCGTATTTGTGGACCTCGATGCCGGTCTGGGGCTCGGCCTCGGAGTAGGCGTTGCCGCCGATGTGGTGGCGCTTCTCGACGACGAGGACACGCTTGCCGAGCTGCGTGGCTGCGCGCTCGGCGATGGTCAGGCCGAAGAATCCAGAACCCACAACGAAGAGGTCAAAACGAGCGGTCATCGGCGCCAAGGGTATCTGAACAGCGGCCGCGAGCAGCGTCGGCGCCCCGCCGCCTGCCCCGTCCGGTCGGCCCCGCCGCCGGCCGGGCCGCCGCGTGCCGCGCCGCCCGGACCGCGAGATTGCGCTCACGCAGGCAAAACGCCCCGATCGCCTGCACCAGGGCGATCTCGGCGCGCAGCCGGGGCCTCCGCACTGCGGGAAAGCGCTGGTCGCAGTTTCCTCACGATTCGATCTCGTCACTCTATTCACAAGAGTCACACGCGTACCGTCGACCGGGTAGGCAGTAAACGCCCGTGCGGCTCCCCGGGCCGAGGGCAAAACATATTGAGGAGACTTCCGTGCCGAACCGCCGTCGACGCAGGCTCTCGACCACCATGAGCGCAGTCGCCGCCCTGGCGGTCGCGAGTCCGTTTGCAGTTGTCGCTGTATCCGAGCTGGCGGCCCGCGCCAACGCACCGCAGCACCACGACTTCGTTGCGGCCGCATCGGTGGCCGACCTGCCCAATGAGCTGATCTCGGCCCTGTCGCAGGGCCTGTCCCAGTTCGGAGTGAACCTTCCGCCGGTGCCCGGCTTCGGGGGCGGGACGGGTTCGTTGACCTCGCCGGGGATGTACCCCGCCTCGCCGGGGATGTACCCGGCGTCGCCGGGCCTGACCTCGCCCGGCCTGACGCCGGGGCTGACCTCGCCCGGCCTGACGCCCGGGCTGACCTCGCCGGGGCTGACCGACCCGTCGCTGACCACCCCGTCACTGTCGACGCCGCCGGTGGGCACCCCCGGGGTGACCACCTCCGGCCTGACCTCGCCGGGGCTGACCACGCCGTCGCTGGGCACGCCCGGGCTGACCTCACCGGGTCTGACCACACCGTCGCTGTCCGACTCGTCGCTGACCAGCCCCGGGCTCACCAGCCCCGGTCTGACCAGCCCGGACACCGGCCTGCTGGGTGCCGGCGACATGCCGCTCACCTCTCCGGTGGGCCTGGACCCGGGTCTCGACGGCACCTACCCGATCCTCGGCGACCCCTCGCTGGGCATGCCGGAGAGCAGTGGGAGCGGCGGCGTCGTCAGCGACCTGATGAGTGCGGCCAACCAGCTGGGTGCCGGACAGGCCATCGATCTGCTCAAGGGTGTGGTGATCCCGTCCATCGCGCAGGCCGCGCAAGGTGCCGCGCCGGCCGCCGCGGCCGCACCCGCCCCGCTGCCGGCCCCCTGATCCCAAGGAGACCTGTTTCCCTAACGGCACCGCAGAGTCAGCCCGCCCAGCCGGGCACCCGTGAGACTCTGCGGTGCCGTTAACAATGGGGCCGCTCGACAAGGCCGCGTGTCGCATCACTAACAACACAAGGCACATACGTAACATCAGCACGTGCCAACCCGTCGTCCGCCGCCGACGATCAAGCTGACCGCCACCGTCGCGACCGTGCTGATCCTGCCGTGGGCGGTGGCCGATGGACCGGGATCTCAGCCGGCTGTCATCTCAAAGACGCCGAGCGCCGCCGCCACCAAGCTGAACCACCAACCGCTGCCCGATCTGGAACCGGGGACCACCGTCCGTGAGCTCACCCAGGACGAGCCGTTCACCATGGTCGCGCTCACCGGTGCCGACTTGAGCGGCACCACGGCAAAGATTCGCGCCCAACGCGCCGACGGGTCGTGGGGGCCCTGGTACGCCACCGCCCATGAGGCCGCCGACCATGGCCCGGCGGTCGATCACGCGCCCGCCCCGGGCCCGCAGGGCACCGAGCCGGTATTCGTCGGCCGCACCACCGCGGTGCAGATCGCGGTCACCCGGCCGGCCCGCGCTGCGAAAGCACACCCCGAACCGGCGGCCCCGGCAACGCCGAAGCCCAAATCCGGTGCCGCACAGCCCAAGCCCGATCTCGGCTACATCCCGGCCACCGCCGAACAGCCGTTCGCGCAGAACATCTCCGCGGTGTTGATCACCCCACCGAAAGCCCCGGTCGATGCCCAGTGGTCGCCGCCGAGCGCGGTGCTGGCACCGGGACAGCCGCCCAACATCATCCCGCGCAGCCAGTGGGGTGCCGGTGCGCGCGGCCGGTGCGGCAAGCCGGTGGAGAGCGGCCCGGTCCAGGCGGCGGTGGTGCATCACACCGCGGGCTCCAACGACTACTCCCCCGAGGACTCCGCGGCGATCATCCGGGCCATCTACGCCTACCACACCCGAACCCTGGGCTGGTGCGACATCGGCTACAACGCGCTGGTGGACAAGTACGGCCAGGTGTTCGAGGGCCGAGCCGGCGGCGTCACCAAGGGCATCGTGGGCAGCCATGCCGGCGGGTTCAACAAGAACACCTGGGGGGTGTCAATGATCGGCACCTTCGACGACGCCCCTCCCCCACCGATTCAGCTCGAGACCGTCGGCCGGTTGCTGGGCTGGCGACTCGGGTTGGACCGCACCGACCCGCGGGGCACCGCGCAGCTGACCTCCGGCGGCGGCTCGTCCACCCACTTTCCCCGCGGCTCGGCGCTGACACTGCCGGCGATCATCGGCCACCGCGACCTCGACGCGACCGAGTGCCCCGGCGAACAGGGCTACGTCGCTCTCAACGAGATCCGCGAGATCGCGGCCCGCTTCGGCGACCCGCCCGGTCCTGAGGACCTCGCCAGGACGATGCAGGGCGGCGCCATCCACGCCCGCTGGCTGGAGCTGGGCGGCGCCGACGGCCTGCTCGGCGCCGTCACCTCGCCGGAGGCGATCGGCGCGGGTTCCACCAAGTACGCCACCTTCGAGCACGGCGCGGTGTACTGGTCACCGGAGACCGGCGCCCAGCCGGTCACCGGGGCGATCTACGACGCCTGGGCATCGCTGGGCTACGAGCGCGGCATGCTGGGGCTGCCCACCAGCGGCGAGATCCCCGAACCGGAGTGGATCGGCCAGAACTTCCAGCACGGCACGCTGAACTACCACCGGGCCAGCGGCAGCGTCATCCGGGTCATCGACGGCAACGCCGAAGAGCTGCCGCCACCGCCGCCGGAGGGCCCGCCGGTGCAGTTGGAGCGCTTCTCCCGGGTGGTCGATCCGTTCCCGGTCGGCTAGCCCCGTTGACTCTGCGGCCAGGGCGGAAAAGCGCGAGAAGACCCCGCCCTCAGCGCAGAGTCAACGCGCAAAAATGCGTTCCAGCACCCGCGCCAGTCCGTCATCGGTGTTGGGCGCGGTGATCTCGGCGGCGGCGGCCAGCACCTCCGGATGCGCATTGCCCATCGCCACGCCGTGCCCCGCCGCCAGCAACATCGGCAGGTCGTTGGGCATGTCGCCGAAGGCCACCACCTGCTCGACGCCGATGCCCAGCGGCGCGATCAGCTCCTCGATGCCGGTGGCCTTGGTGATACCGGCCGGCACCACCTCGACCAGGCCGTTGTTGGTGGAGTAGGTCAGCTCCGCGGCGCTGCCGATATGCGGCGCCAACTGGGCCGCCATGTCGGCGCTGGCCGCCCCCGCCTTGCGGATCAGCAGCTTGATCGCCGGCTGCGACAGCAGGTCCTCTTTCGAAACCTCAGTGTTGTCCGGATTGAGCCAGGCGTGTTCGTAGCCCGGTGAACTGACGAATTGCGGCGTCGCCGCGTCGTGTGCGCGCTCGCCGATGCGTTCCACCGCCAGGCCGGCGCCGGGGATGATGCGGCCGACGACCTCGGCCAGCTTGACCAGGCTGTCGGCCGACAACGTGCGCGCCGAGATCACCCGGTCGGTGTCGGGGTCATAGATGACCGCGCCGTTGGCGCACACCGCCAACGGGGCGAACCCGAGCGCGTCGACGACCGGCGGGATCCAGCGTGGTGGGCGCCCGGTCGCCAGGACGAAGCCGGATCCAGCTTCAATGGCGGCGTGCACCGCCGCCCGGGTGCGGGCGGTGATGTTCTCGGTGTCGTCGAGCAGGGTGCCGTCGACGTCGCTGGCAATCAGCGCGGGGAGATCGTGCATCAATGCCGACTCAGACCGGCCAGCGCGCGCCGAAGCCGGCCACCGTTGCCCTGCTCCAGCCGTTTGCGATCGCGTTCGGCGAGCTCGGCTTCGCGCATCGCCAGGGCTTCGGCCATGGTGGGGGCGCTGCCGCCGAGCCGGCGCGGCACCCAGTAGGCGCCGGCCGGGTGCGGGTACTCCAGTTGCGCCTGTTCGAGCATTGCGGCCATGGTGTCACGCAGCTCGGCGGTGGCCGCCACGATGTCGTCGGAGACGTCTATCGGCCGGCCGATCTTCACCAGCACCGGAACGTGGTTGCGCCACAGCTGCTTGGGGTGATCTTTGGTCCATACCCGCTGAATACCCCAGACGATGACCGGGATGATCGGGACACCGGCGGCGTGGGCCATCCGGGCGGCGCCGGTCTTGAACTCGCGCAGTTCGAAGCTGCGGCTGATGGTGGCCTCGGGGTGCAGGCCGACCAGCTCGCCCTCGCGCAGCCGCTGGACAGCCACGTCGTAGGCACCGGCCCCGGCGGAGCGGTCGACCGGGATCAGCTTGATGTGCTTGATCACGTAGTTGATCACCGGCACCTCGGTCATCTCGGCCTTGATCATGAACCGCAGCCGGCGGTGCCGCCGCAGCGCCGCGATCGAGGCCGGATACCAGTCCAGGTAGCTGGTGTGGTTGAGGGTCAGCACCGCCCCGCCGCGTTCGGGGATGTTCTCCAGGCCCTCGAAGGTCGGGTGGGGCCCGTTGGCCTTCGCCAGCGCCGGGATCACGATCTCCAAAGTGCGGAAGAGGGGTTCAGCCATGCTCACTGCTCCATGCTCGAGGGGTCCGGCCGGCCACCCGCGCCCCTACGCGCCCGCTGGGCCAGTTCCCGTTCGTCGAGAACCCTGGCCTCCTCCGGGGTGGGTGCGGCGCCGCCCATGCGTCGCGGCACCCAGTACTGGCCTGCCGGGTGCGGATATTCCTGCTGGACCGCGGCCAGCATCGGCGCCATCTGCGCACGCAGCGCGGCGCTGAGCGTCGCGGCGTCGCCGGCCGGCGTCAGCGGCGGGCCCGCCAGCACGGTGATCGGCATCCTGCTGCCGATCAACCGGGCCCTCGGGTGGTCTTTGGTCCACAGCCGGTGGGCGCCCCAGACGATCAGTGGGACGATCGGCACCTGCGCCTCGATGGCCATCCGGGCGGCGCCGGACTTGAATTCCTTGAGCTCGAAGCTGCGGCTGATGGTGGCCTCGGGGTAGACGCCGACCACCTCCCCAGAGCGCAGCGCGGCCACCGCATGCCGGTAGGCATCGGATCCGGCGCCGCGATCCACCGGGATGGTGCCGGTGTGGTTGATCAGAAAGTTCACCACCCGGACCTGCTGCATCTCGGCTTTGATCATGAATCGCATCCGCCGGCCCCGGCGATAGACCGCCAGCGCCGCCGGCAAGAAGTCGACGTAGCCGGTGTGATTGATTGCGATCACCGCGCCGCCCTCGGCTGGGATGTGCTCCAGCCCGCCGAAATCGATGCGGGCGCCGGTGACCTTCACCGCGGTCACCGCTGCCAGCTCCAGCGCACGAAAAACCGGCTGCATGCAGGCTTACTCCGCAGCACCCGTCGCGCTCGGCGGCTGCTGGTGCCGGGCCGCTCGTTCCTCGGCCTTGCGGGCGGCCTCTTCGGCGTCGAGCCGCAGCGCCTCGGCCGGGGTGGGCGCACCGCCACCGAGGCGGTGCGGCACCCAGAACGCATCGGCTGGATGTTCGGGATAGGCATCTTGCGCCTGCTCGAGCAGGTGCTGCATGCGGGTCTGCAGCAGCGCGCGCAGGTCGTCGACGGGCAGCGTCGGCGGTATCGGCTCACCGACCACCACCGAGATCGGCACTTTGGAGCGCCCCAGCCGCCTGGGGTGGTCCTTGGTCCAGATCCGCTGGGCGCCCCACACGATGTGCGGAATGATCGGCACCTGCGCCTCGATGGCCATCCGGGCGGCGCCGGACTTGAACTCCTTGAGCTCGAAGCTGCGGCTGATGGTCGCCTCCGGGTAGACCCCGACCAGTTCACCCGCCCGCAGATACTCCACCGCAGCGGCGTAGGCGTCGGCTCCCTGGCTGCGGTCCACCGCGATGTGCCGGCAGCCGCGCATGATCGGGCCGGTGAACCGGTTGTCGAAGGTCTCCTTCTTGGCCATGAACCGCACCCGGCGCCGCGGGTGGTTGTCGTAGGCGGCCAACCCGGCGAACGCGAAATCGAGGTAGCCGGTGTGGTTGATCGCGACCACCGCACCGCCGCTGGGGGGCACGTTCTCCGCGCCGGTGACGGTGATCTTCACCCCCTGGAAGCGCCACAACGTGCGCGCAACGGTAGCGACACTTCCGTACCACGGCTCCACAGTCGTCCAGCCTAAGCGATGTCACCGGCCGCGCCGCCGTTAAGCTCGGGTGGAATCGCCTACAGCGTCGGGAAGGTACAAGTGCGGGTCACCAGCGTCGGACACGCCGGCTTCCGGATCGAGACCGCCGCGGGCAGCATCCTGTGCGACCCGTGGGTGAACCCCGCCTACTTCGCGTCGTGGTTTCCGTTCCCGGACAACTCGGCCCTGGACTGGGACGCCCTGGGCGACTGCGACTACCTCTACATCTCGCACCTGCACCGCGATCACTTCGATCCGCGGCACCTGGCGGCCCATGTCAACAAGGACGCGGTGGTGCTGCTGCCGGACTATCCGGTGCCCGACCTGCGCGGGGCACTGGAGGAGCTGGGCTTCCACCGGTTCTTCGAGACCGCCGACTCGGTGCGCCACACGGTGCGCGGCCCCAAGGGCGAGCTGGATGTGATGATCATCGCGCTGCGCGCCCCGGCTGACGGCCCGATCGGCGACTCCGGGCTGGTGGTTTCCGACGGGGTGACCACCGTGTTCAACATGAACGACTCGCGTCCGATCGACCTGGACGTGCTCCAGGCGTTCGACACCGTCGATGTGCACCTGCTGCAGTACTCCGGGGCGATCTGGTACCCGATGGTCTACGACATGCCGGCCCGGGCCAAGGAGGCGTTCGGCACCCAGAAGCGGCAACGGCAGATGGACCGCGCCCGCCAATACATCGCGCACGTCGGTGCGACCTGGGTGGTGCCGTCGGCCGGCCCACCGTGTTTTCTGGACCCCGAGCTGCGTTACCTCAACGATGACCACGGCGATCCGGCCAACATCTTCCCCGACGAGATGGTGTTCCTAGATCAGCTGCGCCGCAACGGCCACGACGGCGGACTGCTGATGATCCCCGGCAGCAGCGCCGAGTTCACCGGGGCGCGACTGGATGCGCTGACCCACCCGCTGCCCGACGACGAGGTCGAGGCGATCTTCACCTCCGGCAAGGCGGACTACATCGCCGACTACGCCGATCGGATGGCACCGGTGCTGGCCGCCGAGAAGGCGTCTTGGGCGCCGGCGGCCGGCCCGGCGATGCTGGGACAGCTGCGTGCGCTGTTCGAACCAATCATGGCCCAAAGCGACGAGATCTGCGACGGCATCGGCTATCCGGTCGAGCTGGTGCTGGACGGGTCGGATCAAAGCGGAGCCCACACCGAAACCGTCGTGCTGGACTTCCCCAAACGCATGGTGCGCCAACCAGTTCCGGGCGAGAAGTTTCGCTACGGCTTCGGTATCCCGCCCGAGCTGGTGCGCACCGTGCTGCGCGACGGCGAACCCGACTGGGTCAACACCATCTTCTTGTCCACCCGCTTCAGAGCATGGCGGGTCGGCGGCTACAACGAATACCTCTACACATTCTTCAAGTGCCTCACCGAGGATCGGATCGTCTACGCCGACGGCTGGTTCGGTGAGAGCCATGATGACTCAGCGACGATCACCTTGTCCGGCTGGCAGATTCAGCGGCGCTGCCCGCACATGAAGGCCGACCTGTCGAAGTTCGGGGTGGTCGACGGCGACACGCTTACCTGCAATCAGCACGGCTGGCAGTGGGACCTGAACACCGGCCGCTGCCTGACCGCCAGGGGCCACGAGCTGCGCAGCGAGAAGCTGTGAGCAGTTCCTACGATGACGGACTGGTCGCCCTAGACCACAAGGCGATCACCTTGCGGCGCTACCACTTTCCCTCCGGGACTGCCAAGGTGATCCCGCTGAGCGCGGTCCGCGGTTACAAAGCCGAGCCGCTGGGCATAGCTCACCGGTTCCGGATCTGGGGCAGCTCGGATCTGCGGCGCTGGCTGCCGCTGGATGTCAAGCGGCCGTTGCGATCCACGTTGATCACCCTGGAGATACACGGCCAGTCATGGCCCCGGCCGGCGTTCACGCCGGCCGACCCGAAGGCATTCCGGGACCTGCTCGACGAGCTGCTGGCCCGCTGAACCGGAAGTGAATTGCTCCTGGTCGAGGCGGTGGTAGCGTTGATCGCCGCCGAAAGCTAAGGGGTGATCGATGCAGCTGGAGTCGATCAGCATCCCGCTGCTGGTCGCCGAAGCCGGTGGTGATCCGTGGGCGATCAACGCCGCCCTGCAGCACGGCCGGCCCGCCCAGATCGACAGCCTGGCCCAGGCGTTTCACAATGCCGGCCGGTCCGCCGCGGAGGCAGATACCACCTTCGAGCAAGCGCGCAAGCGGTTCGAGGGCGCCTGGAACCGGGAGAACGGCGACCATCCGATCAACGATTCCGCCCAGGTGCAGCTGGTCACCACCTCGCTGGGCGTGCAGGCCGAACAGCTGCCGAAGATCGCCGCGGATCTGGAGAGCATCGCCGCGGCGCTGGCCGAAGCGCAGCAGGCGTCGGCGGCGTGCAGCTCCGAACTGGAAGAGGTGCTCGAGGGCATCGACCGCAACCTGACGCACCTGTTGGAGGTGGACCAGGACCCGAATCTGACTGCCGCACAGCGCAAGCAGGTGCACGACGAGATCGCCGGTCTTCAGCAGGCGGCGATCGACGACACCACTGAGACGCTGCGCCGGATCACCGTCATCCGTGACGCCTACCTGGCCACGCTGCGCGCCACCGAAGCCCGGCTGCGCGCCGAGGGCTATGACCCGGGGCTGGTCAAGAACCTCGACCAGCCCAGCTCCCCGCTGGGCGATCCGCTGATGCCGATCCCCCCGGCCGGAACCGACCCGCAGGCGGTCACGAACTGGTGGAACGCGCTGACGCCGCAGCAGCGAGCGGCGTATCTCGCCCAACACGACCCGGGCTTGGGCAACCTCAACGGCATCCCTGCCGACGCCCGCAACGAAGTCAACCTCGCGGTGATGCACGACGACCTCAACCGGGTACGCGACCTGGCCAACCTGCGGGGCGTCTCCGTCGACGACATCCTGAAGAATCCTGCCGCGTACGGACTGCCGGCCAGTGACGCCACCCGGTACGCCAACGCGGTGCAGACCGAGAAGGGCTTACGGCACCTCGCGGGCGATGTGAACCCCGACGGCACCACCACGCGCCAGGCCATGCTGTGGGCTTACGACCCGCTGGCGTTCAACGGGCAGGGTCGGGCGGCGGTCGCACTCGGCAACCCCGACCATGCCGACAACACCGCCGTGGTGGTGCCCGGCACCGGCAACAGCGTGCAGCAGGGCTGGCTGGAAAGCAGCGACGCGACCAACCTCTACGACCAGATGCGGTTGGCCAACCCCGCCGAGTCGACCTCGGTGATGGCCTGGATGGGCTACGACGCCCCGGACAGCCCCGAGGACCTGCGGATCGCAACACCCTGGCTGGCGCGCGACGGCGGCGCCATGCTGGCGGCTGACGTCAACGGACTCTCGGCGACGCATGACGCCGGGTTGTCGTCGCACGTGACGGTGATCGGCCACTCCTACGGTGCGACGACGGTGGCCGACGCGTTCGCCAACAGCGGGATGCAGGCCGGCGACGCGGTGCTGATCGGCTGCCCCGGAACGGATGTGGCCAAGAGCGCCGCCGACTTTCATCTCAACGGCGGCCACGTCTACGTCGGAGCCGCGTCCAGTGACCCGGTCTCCTGGCTGGGGCAGTCCGGGCTGGCGGCGGACTTCATCAACCACACGATGCACCACCCGCTGGGCGACATGGCCGGGCTGGGCACCGACCCGGCCGGAGATTCCTACGGATCGGTGCGATTCCAGGCCGAGGCGGTCGGCCACCAGGGGCTGGCCTTCGGCGATCATTCCCGCTATTACGACATGGGCAGCGAATCCTTGCGCGCGATGACCGACATCGCCGCCGGCAAGGCACCGTCCCTGGCCGACAACGGCCTGATCGCCGACGGCCGCCGCCAGGCCCACCTCGGCCTGCCGGAGCAGGTTCACGTCCCGTTCGTCGGTGATGTCAACCTGCCGCACGTGGACACCCGCATCCCCGGAACCCCAGCACTGGTCGACCCGGAAGGCAAACGTGCACCAGGAACGATCACCGATGACCACCAATACCGCTAACCGCACGTGGCGCCGGGTCGTGGCGCTGCTTGCAACCGCACTGGCGATAGGAGGGTGCGCGATGTCTGCCCCTGACCGGCGAAGCGAACTCGAAGGACCGGAACTGACCGACGAACAGAGCAGGGCCCAGGTTGTCGAGCCGGCCAAGCAGATCGTGCGAGCCGCCGGCCTCCACGATTTCACCGCGTCGTTTCGGTTCGAGTCCTGCAACGACCAGAACGAGGCGCCCTACCGTGGTGTCGCCACAGTGATTTTCACGTTTCCCACCGATGCCGACGAACAGACCTATATCGGTCAGGTCGCGGCGACGATGACGGGGCTCGGGTGGGAGGACGGCCCGCCGGCGGGCAAGATGCCCTACGGCCGGGTACTGCACCGGGGCCAGATGATGGCGATCATGGCACCGGAGCCCGATCACCCGCGCTTCGGCAGCCTCAAGATCTACGGCGAGTGCCGAAACCTCACCGATCAGCGAAGCCGCGGCGGGCTCAGCCGCCAGGACATCGCCGGTGAGCTGACCGGCTGAGCTAGCTGCGGTCGGCCAGCACCGCATGGGCGGCGTTGTAGCCGGGGATGAACGTGATCCCGGGCCCGCCGTGACAGCCCGCACTGCCCAGATACAGCCCCTCGACCGGCAATGGCTGCCCGACGAAGCCGCGGGCCCCGGGACGGTTGGGCCCGATCTGGTCGGGGTTGAGCAGGCCGTGGCAGTAGTCCCCGCCCGGCGCTCCGAACATGGTGCCCATATGGCGCGGGGTGAAGGTGGTATGGCGGGTGATGCTGCGCTCGAAATTCGGTGCCAGCCGGGTGATCTTGTCGATCACCCGCTGACCCATCTCGACTTTCATCGCACCGTAGTTGCCGTCGCCCTCGATCGGGAACCACAGCGCGAACGCCGACGCGGCGTGCTTTCCGGCCGGGGCCAGTTCCGGGTCGTGCAGCGACGGGATCTGCAGCACGACGGTCGGATCGGCCGGCACGATCCCGCGCCGGGCGTCCTCCCACTGCTGCTGCACCTCCTCGGGCGTGCAGAAGATGCCCAGCGAGGCCTGCATCGCGGGGTCGTTGAGCGCCTCGTAGGGGGCGGCGAACTCGGGGGCCTCCTCGAGCGCGAAATGCATCTGCAGGTAGGAGCCGCGATGGTCGGTGCGGGCGTATCGGGCCCGAACGTCCTCGGCTAGGACGCCGGCATCGATCAGCGACGTCACGGTGACATCGGGGGCGATGGCGGACACCACCACCGGTGCGGTCACGGTGTCACCGGCGTCGGTGCGCACCCCCGCCACCTCGGGTCCGGCCGGGTCGACGAGGATCTCGGACACCTTGGTGCGCAGCCGCAGTTCACCACCGAGCCCGGTGAACGTCTCGTGCAGGTGCCCGGTGAGCGCCCCGATCCCACCGCGCAGTTTCTTCATCAGCACGGTGTTCTCGTCGGGAACACCGAGACCGTAGGCCAGGGCGGCAGCGCTACCGGGGGTGGCCGGCCCGCGGTAGAGGGTGTTGACGGCCAGCACGGTGAACGAGCCGCGCAGCGCCGCGTGCTTCTCCCGGTCGGGCAGGTAGCGGTCCAGCACATCGGTGACCGATCCGAACAGCATCTCGTCGATGGCCGAACGCTCGAATTCGTTTGCGGCACAGGCATACATTTCGTCGAGCGTCTTCGGCGGGCGGCCAGCTTCGAACCGGCCCAGCGCGCGGGTGGGGGCTTGGCTCCACGCCAGCAGGCCCGCCATGCCGTTGACGGCTTCGGCACCGTGCACCTCACTGAGGTGGGTGAACAGCTTCATCGGGTCGGTGTACTGGATCAGCGGCGCGTCGCCGACACCGCGCAGCGCCACCGACATGACCTCGAGATCGATGCTGTCCAGGGCGTCCAGGCCCAGTTCCGCGCTGACCGCGGCCGACGTCGGGAACTGCACCGAACCGGCGATCTCGAAGCGGTAGCCGTCGAACAACTCCACCGTCGAGGCCATCCCGCCGGCATAGCGCCCGGCCTCCAGGCACAGCGTGCGCAGCCCGGCGCGCTGCAGGATCAGGGCCGCGGCCAACCCGTTGTGCCCGGCACCTATGACGATCACGTCGTAATCGGTCTTGGAACTCACCCTTGCACTCGCCTTCCGTTGAGCCGAGGCTGACACGGCGACGCCAGTTTTGTCAATATTGACGTAACTAGAGGTTCTGTAGTGAATTCAGTGCGGTTCGGCACATCCGGGCCAAGTCGGCCAGCGAACGGTCCTCGCCCAGCATCCAGACCTCCATCGCAGCGAACACCGCGGCCGCGATGCAGCGGGCGGTCACCGCGATGCGCAGCCGGTCGTCGGCAGTTTCGTACGGCGGTCCCAGCTTCACCTCTCCTGGGTCGAGCCTCGCTGAACCGCCGGCGCCGGCTCCGGCCACTCGCAGCCGCTCGGCCACCGCGTCGGCGAAGTCGGCTTCAACTTGCCGGATATGACGCACGATCCGGTCCGGGTCGAGCTCTTCGGCGCGCAGCGCGGCGATGCGCGTTACCGCCTCAACGTCATAGGGAAAGGCGAAGATCGCGGCCTGCACCGCCTCGATCGTCGGCTCGGACCGCGGTCGGGCGGCCAGCGCGCTGCGGAACCACTGCAGCCCGGCGTCGTAGTCGACGAACAGCAAGTCGTGCTTGGAGGTGAAATGCCGATAGAAGGTGCGCAGCGAGACGCCGGCGTCCGCGGCGATCTGCTCGGCCGAGGTGTCCTCGACACCCTGGGCCAGAAATCGGACCAGCGCTGCCTGGCGCAACGCCTCGCGGGTGCGTTCACTGCGCGCGGTCTGCGGCGCTCGGGGCATGCGGCTAAACGTACCGCAGCACCAACCGTCGCGCTGTAATGACAATATTGACAAAACTGCCGGGTCATGGTGACACTGACCGCATGATCTCGCTCCTCGTGCATGCAGTGCTGGGCCTGGCGACCGTCGGCTGGATCGTGGCCTCCAACCGCACGGTCTTCGCGAAACCCGCTGGCGGCGGGGCGTTCTCGCCGCTGGAAGTCGTCTACTACGTGATCGGCATCGCCTCGATCTTGCTGGGCTGGTACTTCAACATCCGCTTCGTGAACGAGTACGCGCAGAGCCCCAACCACAACCCGATCTGGGGGCCGGGCAGCTGGACGCAGTACATCCGGCTGATGTTCACCAATCCGGCGGCCGGCTCGGCGAGCCAGGACTACACCATCATCAATGTCATTCTGCTGCCGCTGTTCACCATCATCGACGGCTACCGGCGTGGGCTGCGGCGTCCCTGGCTGTATTTCGTGTCGAGCTTGTTCACCAGCTGCGCGTTCGCCTACGCGTTCTACTTCGCGACCATGGAACGCCAGCGCCGCCACGCCGCGACACCGTCGCTCATGGAGGCCGCCGGCAGGTAGCGCTGCGCCGGCCTCGCGATCACCGATAGGCTGGCCGCGACGACGGGAGGGATGTCGTGGCCAAGCCGGTGGCGCCGCGCGGGTCTGCGCGCGATCGGGTGCTGCAGGCGGCATTGGCCCTGTTCATGGAGCACAGCGTGGGCGGCACGTCCATGCAGATGATCGCCGACCGGTTGGGCGTGAGCAAACCGGCCGTGTACTACCAATTCCGGTCCCGGGACGACATCGTCATCGCCCTGGTGGAACCGATGTTCGACGACATCGTGCGGGTCATCAAGATCGCTGAGGCGATGCCCACCCAGCAGGGCAAGCGCGATGTGGCGGTCAGCGGAGTGGTCGAGCTCGCCGTGCGATACCGCCGGCTCACCTTCTTGTTCTATGACCGCGCCGTGGAGCACGCCGTGCGGTCCCGGGAGGATTTCATGGCCGCCGGCCAGGAGGCCGCAGCGATCCTGCAGGGGTCCGAGCCGGATGCGACGGCCCGCGTCATCACCACCGCCCTGATGGCGGGAACCTTCACCGCCGCGGCCGATCCCGAACTCGACGACATCGCCGATGAAGACCTGCATCGCATCCTGCTCGACACTGCGCGCCGGGTGATGGAGCCGCTGACCTGAGCGGCCCTCACCACCGTCGGTGGGATCCGCCACCGGATCCGACCAGAGCCTCGCCCGGATTCCGCTGCAGCGGCGCGGGCCACGGCGCCGGCTCCGGCCGCAGGCGCGGCACCTGCGGCCACCAGAACCATTTGCCGAGCAGGGTCGCGATCGACGGCGTCATGAACGACCGGATGATCAGGGTGTCGAGCAGCAGTCCCAAACCGATGGTGGTGCCGACCTGGCCGATCACCCGCAGTTCGCTGACCGCCATCGTCATCATGGTGAAGGCGAACACCAGTCCCGCCGCGGTCACCACCGACCCGCTGCCGCCCATGGCGCGGATCATGCCGGTATGCAGTCCGGCGTGGATCTCCTCGCGCAGCCGCGACACCAGTAGCAGGTTGTAATCGGCGCCCACGGCCAGCAAGATGATCACCGCCATGGCCAGCACCATCCAGTGCACCGGCAGGCCGATGATGTTCTGCCACAACAACACCGAGAGGCCAAAGGCGCTGCCAAGTGACACCACCACGGTGCCCACGATCACCAGCGCGGCCACCACGGCGCGGGTGATCAGCAGCATGATGATGAAGATCAGGCACAGCGCCGCGACGCCGGCGATCATCAGGTCGAAGTTGGAGCCCTCCTGCATGTCCTTGAACATCGCCGCAGTACCGCCGACGTAGATCTTGGAACCCTCCCAGGGGGTGGTCTTGATGGCCTCCTTGGCCGCGAGCTTGATCGCGTCGATGTGCTCGATGCCGTCGGCGCTCAGCGGATCGCCCTCGTGGGTGATGACGAACCGCACCCCGTGCCCGTTCGGGGAGATGAACATCTTCATGCCGCGCTGGAATTCGGCGTTGTCGAAGATCTCCGGCGGCAGGTAGAAGGAGTCGTCGTTGCGGGCCTTGTCGAAGGCCTCGCCCATCGCCGCGGGATCCCCCTGGGCTTCCTGAGCCTGCTTGGCCAGCCCGCTCTGGGTGGCATAGGTGGTCAGCATCATGGCCTTGGTGTTCTTCATCATCTGGATCATCGGCGGCATCAAGGTGAGCATCTGCGGCAGTTGCGCGGCCATCGCGTCCATGTCCGGAACGATCTGCTTGAAGCTGTCGGTCATCGTGTCGACACCGTCCATGGCGTCGAAGACCGACCGCAGCGCATGGCAGATCGGGATGTCGTAACAGTGCGGCTCCCAGTAGAAGTAGCTACGCATCGGCCGGAAGAAGTCGTCGAAATTGGCGATCTTGTCGCGCAGGTCCTCGATGTCGGAGACCATCAGGTGCATCTTGCCGACCATGCGGCCCATGGTGGCGTTCATATCCTCCATGAGCTCGATCATCTTCGTCATCGTGTCGATGTTGACCTGCATCTCCTCGGCCTGGGCCAGCATCTCCGCGGTGCGGTCGTCGTTGAATTTGCGGGTCATTTCCTGGCTGACCGCCTGCATGCCGAGCAGGTAGCCGAAGGTGGAGTGCTCCATCGGGATGCCCTGCGGCCGGGTGATGGACATGACCCGGGAGATGCCGGGTACTGCGGTGACCCGCTTGGCGATTCGCTCGATGACCAGGAAGTCCGCCGAGTTGCGCACGTCGTGGTCGGTTTCGATCATCAGCATCTCGGGGTTCATCCGCGCAGAGGGGAAATGCCGGTCGGAGGCCAAGAAGCCCTGGTTGGCGGGCAGGTCGGCCGGCATGTAGGCGCGGTCGTTGTAGCCGGGCCGGTAGCCGGGCAGGGCAAGGATGCCGATCATAGCGGTCGCGGTGGCGGCGATCAGGATCGGTCCAGGCCAACGGCTTACCGCCGCACCGATTTTGCGCCAGCCCCGGCCCCGGTTGGCCCGCTTGGGTTCCAGCAGGCTGCCGAACCGCCCGGCCACCGAGATGACCGCCGCCCCCATCGTCAGCGAGGTGATGACGACGACCGTCATCCCGATACCCAGTGGAATACCCAGGGACTGGAAGTAGGGCAATCGGGTGAAGTGCAGGCACAGCGTGGCGCCCGCGATCGTCATCCCCGAACCGAGCACCACATGAGCGGTGCTGCGAAACATGGTGTAGTAGGCGCTTTCCCGGTCCTCGCCGGCGCTGCGCGCCTCCTGGTATCTGCCGATCAAGAAGATGGCGTAGTCGGTCGCGGCGGCGATCGCCAGGGTCACCAGCAGGCTGGTCGCGAACGGCGAGAGCCCGATCAGGTTGTGATAGCCGAGCAGGGCAACGATGCTGCGGGCGGACATCAGGCCGGTCACCACCATCGCCAGCGCCAGCAGCACGGTGGTGATCGATCGGTAGACCAGCAGCATCATCGTGATGATGACGACGAACGTCAGCGATTCGATGACGTGCATGCTGCGGGTGCCGGCCTTGTCTTGATCGGCGGCCAGCGCCGCGCCGCCGGTCACGTAGGCCTTGACGCCGGGCGGGGCGGTGACGCTGTCGACGGCGTCCTGGACCGCCTTGACCGATTCGTTGGCCAGCGCCTCGCCCTGGTTGCCGGCGGTGTAGATCTGCACGTAGGCGCACTTGCCGTCGGGGCTCTGGGCTCCCGCGGCGGTCAGCCGATCGCCCCAGAAGTCCTGGATGTGTTCGACGTGGGTGGTGTCGGTCTTGAGTTTGGCGATGATCGCGTCGTAGTAGTGGTGAGCGTCGGCGCCCAGCGGCTGCTCGCCCTCGAGCACCAGCATCACCGAGCTGTTGGAGCTGAACTCTTCGAACAGCTGGCCCTGGCGTTTGACCGCGATCATCGACGGCGCCTCGTCCGGGGTCATCTGCACGGCGCGCATCTCGGCGACCTTCTCCAGCTGGGGAACGGTCGTGTTCGCCAGAACGATGATCGCGATCCAGCCCAGCATGATCGGGATCGCCAGGCGCCGAATCCATTTGGCGATGGTGCCGCGCTCGGCGCCGGTGGAGCTGTGCGTGCTCATGCGGATTTCACCAGACAAAAGGTCAGGGCGCTGACGCCGGTGGCGGTTCGTTCGTCTTTGAGCTCGTTGTCGATGCTGATGCGACACCCGAGCATGGAGCCCTTGCCCTGGGCGTAGAGGTTGGGCGACACCGCCGACAACGTGGTGCTCAAGGTCAGCGTCCAGGGCAGCGGTGCGGCGTCGACGCGCTGCGGCCTGCTGTCGAGGTCGAGGTAGCTGATATCGGCGGTGGCGCCGGGCTCACCGAAGACCTCGTAGGTGACGACTTTGGGGTCATAGGGCTTGGTGTCGTCGACCTTGGTGCTGACCAGGTTGGAGTTCTCGCCGCCGAAGTAGGTCCGTAGCCGCAGCACGGTCGCCGTGCCGAGCAGCACCACCACGATGATCAGCAGCGGCAGCCACCCGCGTTTGAGCGCTGTCATCACCGGAGTTCCGCGACGCTGGGGCCGGGCACTCCCGGCAGCTGCGACGGCTCAGCAAGGTTGTGCACCCAGGCGTCCGGCATCGGCGACGCTCCCTTCCCCCGCGGTTGTGGTTGCGCGTGACAAAAGGCGAAGTTATACGACTAGTAAAGTAGAATCAAGCGATTAGTCAGTTCAACTCTGCGGTGTAGCTCACTGTGGCTCAGCGCGCGTGAGGCCTGAAGGGCCGGGAGGTAGGCGGTGGCAAGGGCGGTGGCACCGCGTGGATTCGCGCGGGACCGGGTGCTGGAGGCAGCACAGGAGCTGTTCACGCAACACGGGGTGAGCGGCACGTCGTTGCAGATGATCGCCGACCGACTGGGCGTCAACAAGTCGGCGGTGTACTACCAATTCCATTGCAAGGACGACATCGTCGCCGCGGTGTTCCGTCCGGCGTTCGAGGACATCGCCCGAGTGGTCAAGATCGCCGAAGTGATCCCGTCGCCGCAGGTCCGGCGGGAGGCCACCATCAGCGGCATGATCGAGCTGGCCGTCCGGCACCGTCGTACCACCGCACTGGTCTACGCCGATCCCGCCGTCGCCGTGGTGATCGAGGCGGTCGCGGAGTTCCGGGACGCCGTCCGCCGGCTGCAGGCCATCCTGGCCGGCCCGGAGCCCGACCCGACTGCGCGCACGGCGGTCGCGGTGCTGGTGTCGGGGATCTTCGGCGCGGCAGCCGATCCCGCCGTCGCCGACATCCCCAACGAGGAGCTGCACCGGATGCTGCTGGACTGCTCGCGCCGGCTGTTCGCGGCCTGACGCCGGAGCCTAGGGTTCGAGCACCTCGGCGCCGACATACGGCACCAGCGCCTGCGGCACGGTCACGCTGCCGTCGGACTGCTGGTGGTTCTCCAGGATCGCCACCAGCCAGCGGGTGGTGGCCAGCGTGCCGTTGAGCGTCGCGGCGGTCTGCGGCTTGCCGTTCTCGTCGCGGTAGCGGGTGGCCAGCCGGCGCGCCTGGAAGGTGGTGCAGTTCGATGTCGAGGTCAGCTCCCGATAGGTGCCCTGCGACGGCACCCAGGCCTCGCAGTCGAATTTGCGCGCCGCCGACGAACCCAGATCGCCGGCGGCGACGTCGATCACCCGGTAGGGCACCTCGATGCGGGCCAGCATGTCGCGCTGCCAGCCGAGCAGCCGTTCGTGCTCGGCCTCGGCCTCGGCGGGCCGGCAGTAGACGAAGCCCTCCACCTTGTCGAACTGGTGCACCCGGATGATGCCGCGGGTGTCCTTGCCGTAGCTGCCGGCCTCCCGGCGGAAACACGACGACCACCCGGCGTAGCGCAGCGGCCCGCCCGACAGATCCAGGATCTCGTCGGAGTGGTAGCCGGCCAGCGGCACCTCGGAGGTGCCGACCAGATAGAGGTCGTCGGCTTCGAGCCGGTACACCTCCTCGGCGTGCGCACCGAGGAACCCGGTGCCGGACATGATCTCCGGCCGTACCAACGCGGGGGTGATCATCGGTGTGAACCCGTTGTCGACCGCCACCCGCAGCGCCAGTTGCAGCAACCCGAGCTGCAGCAGCGCACCGCGGCCGGTCAGGAAGTAGAACCGCGAGCCGGAGACCTTGGCGCCCCGGCCCATGTCGATCAGGCCCAGCGACTCCCCGAGCTCCAGGTGGTCGCGCGGGTTCGCCATCGCCGGCGGCTCACCGACCACATCGAGCACCGTGTAGTCGTCCACCCCGCCGGCCGGCACCCCGTCGAGGACGACGTTCGGGATGGCCATGTGCGCGCGGGCAAACGTCGCCTCGGCGTCGGCCTGGGCGGCTTCGGCGGCCTTGACCTGCTCGGCCAGTTCCTTGGCCCGCGCCAGCAGCACGGGGCGCTCCTCGGGCGACGCGGCGCCGACGGACCGGCTGGCCGCCTTCTGTTCGGCGCGCAGGTTGTCGGCCGCCGCGATCGCGGCGCGCCGGGCGGTGTCGGCGGCCAGCAGGGCATCCACCAGGCCCGGGTCCTCGCCGCGACCCACCTGGGAGCGGCGGACACGGTCGGGGTCTTCACGCAGCAGGTTCAGGTCGATCACGGCGCAACCCTACAACCCTGCCGGTGGCATCACTTTCGCATCATTTGTCACGCATCAGTGGCTGCCTGTCAGAATGGATCCGATGTCAGAGGCAGCCGACCAGGAAAATCCACCCGCCCAGCGGGTGTCTTGGCTGCGCACGCTGCAGGCGGCCGCCACCCGCCGCACCCTGCTGCTGACCGCCCTGGGCGGGCTGCTCATCGCCGGGCTGGTCACGGTGGTTCCGGTGCTCGGCGACGGGCACGGCGGGCTGCTGGGACACCTGAACACCGAGCCGGCCGCCGGCCCGGGCGGCAAGGGCGCCGGTCCCGGGCTGGGCCTGGGGATCGGCAAGGGCAACGAGGCGATCGACCGCGCGGTCGCCGGCGACTGCCTGAACTGGCCGGAGAACGATCTGGACGGCGCGACGGTGGTCAGCTGCGCCGACGAGCACAAGTTCGAGGTCGCCGGGCCGGTGGACATGAAGATGTTCCCCGGCGCCGAGTACGGCCCCGACGCCCCGCCGCCGACGACCGCCCGCATCGAGCAAATCACCCAGGAACAGTGCGAGTCGTCGGTGCGCCGCTACCTCGGGGTCAAGTTCGACCCGCACAGCAAGTTCGTCGCCAGCATGCTGTGGGCCGGCGAGCGAGCCTGGCGCCAGCACGGCGAGCGCCGGATGCTGTGCGGTCTGCAGCTGCCCGGCGTGGGCGGCCAGCAGATTGCCTTCACCGGCAAAGTCGCCGATATCGACCAG
>NZ_LZJK01000115.1 GCF_001667945.1 Mycolicibacter sinensis
TCAGCGACACACCCGATACCAAGTCCAGCACCGTCTGCCCCGACCCCCGAAACCCCACCACCCCAGGGGACTCACCCCATGCTCTCGTGTTGGGCGAAACGCATGGCGATCTGTGTGCGAGGTTGGCGGAGGTTCCGGACCGGTACGTCGATCAGGGCAACGATCCCCGAGGAATCACCGTGTCATGCACGCTGCTGGAGACGTTGCTGTTCTCGAGGTGGCGTCGCCAGACCGAGGACTCGACTTTGAGGGCGATCAAGGGCAACGGGTTTGGGATTGTTCTGGTCGACGGGAAGGGGTCTCGTATCGGGGTGCGCAAACATCCACGCAACTGGGACGGCAGCCTGCTCGAATCGGTGGAGTATGTGCCCGGCGAGCATCAGCTGAGTATCGAGGAGGAATTGGGGTACCCAATCGGCGGCGGGGATGGCATTCCGGAGCCTCCCGGGTATCGGCAATATGTACTGTGGTGGCCAGGCAATCTGGGCTTGGGTGGTGCGGTCTTGGCTGCGGGCATACTCACCGACAAGGTTCAGGTACTCTACGCCAGCACTCCGCTGCCGCCACCGATCATGGAGCAGCGTGCGAAAACGGCACCCACCATGGATCCGTTCGCGCAGGCTACCGAGGTTGCAATGCCCGGAAAGCGGCGCCGGGACGAGGATTTCGCGGATGCCGACGGCGTCACCGAGGAGACACTGAAGGAAGCGCCGCCGGAATCGTCGTAGCCCTCGTGCACACTGCTGGGTGCATGCGGGGCTCCCACTCGGGTGATGTTGAATCGAGCGCACGATGATCGAGGTTTTTGGTGCACGGGTCCGGCAGGCCCGGCTATTGCGGCGGATGACGGCAACTTCTGTGGTGGGCCTGGTTGGCTGGAGCAATGCCCGCCAGACGAAGATCGAGAAGTCTTCGACGATCATGTTGTCCGCTGATGAGGTTGCGCGGCTGTCGGAGTTGTTCCGCTTTCCTGCACGGTTTTTCAGCTCGGAACCGCAGTCTCGCGTTTCGGCAGGTGAGTTGCTTTTCCGGGCGCCAAAGTCGATGACTGTTGGCGAGCAGGACTTCTTGGCGACATTCGCTTCGCTCGCCGGCGATTTTCTCGGCGAGCTGGATGAGCGGTCGAAATTGCCTCATGTGAAGATCCCGTCGATCTGCGGCAAGGATCATCACAGGCCGAGCGCGGTCCAGGCCGCAGGGTGGCTGCGCGAGGCGATGGGGCTGGAACCTAATGAGCCACTGGATGATTTGATGTATGAAGCTGAGCGATTGGGTGCACCGGTGATCGTCCGTCGGCGTACTCCGGGTGAGTGGGAGAGCGAGTTCGCGGCCACACCGGGGAGAGCGCGTGACGAGAAGCACTTGGGTTATTCGAGTTGGGTGGGACGACACCGGGATCGCCCGCTCGTGGTGCTGCGCGAATCCGAGTCGTGGGAACGGACCCGATTCACCGTTGCCCATGAGTTGGGGCATTTGGTGTTGCACAGCCGTGGACACTGCTCGGTGAACTCGGGCGAGGAGTTGGAGGCCAATCGGTTCGCCACCGAGTTGTTGGCGCCCGTCGCCGCGCTGGCGCCGGAGTTGCCGCAGGTGATGTCACTGTTGAACCTCAAACCGCTCAAGGACAAGTGGGGCTTGTCGTTGGGTTCGCTGATCATGCACATGCGTGACTCGGGATTGATCGACGCTGATCGCGCGAAAATGCTTACCACACAACTCTATTCACGGATAAATCCTGAGACTGGGCATACCTGGGGTATGACGGAACCCGGATGGAACGAACGTGACCCCGAGCGGCCCCGGCTGCTGCGCAAGTGGGTGGAACGCTGCTACGGGGATGCCTCGGTGCCGATGCTGGCCGCACGCGAGTCAATGATATTTCCATCGGATCTGCTCGAATGGTTCCTGGCTACGCAACGGCCTTCACCTGCATCTGACAGGCGCCCGATGGCTGCCGTCGGGATGCGCGGCGCTAGCGGATCAGCCCCGGAAGAGCGGCATCAAGTGGTCCGCCTCGACGATTTCCGTCGCGGTAGAACTCCATGAACGGCGCGAGAGGCCGCTGACGGTGGCGCGGGTGCAGCGGCTGTGTTTCCCGGACCGGCCTGACACCTACACGGTGGTCGGCGCCGATCGGCTACCCGTTGCACCTGCCCGGGAGTACTTGCGGTTCCTCGCCGATCAGGGCGCGTCTCCAAATACTGTGCGTGCCTACGCATACGGGCTATCGGCGTGGTGGACGGTGCTCGAACACACCGGCGCGGCCTGGGATGATTTTCCCACTAGCCTGTTTGGCGAGTTCCTGTGTTATCTGCGGACCGGGGATCTGCCGGGCGTGGTCCGCATCGGTGAGCCCGGGCCTGGGATGGCCGAGTCGTCGTTGCAGCCGCGGGGGGCTGCGGTGTTGTCGATGTACCGGTACTTCGCCGACGCCCACGATCTGACCCGCCCGTACCGCCGCTTGTTCTCCTCCCACGCCCGATCCTCGCGGCGCCGCTATGCCCCCACCCTGGCTGGTGTCGGACCGCGACGTGATCAGGAGGTGCCTGTGCACCGCCGGCGTGCACCCAATCGCAGCGAGACGCCGGTGTTGTTGCCCGATCAAGTCAACACCATCCTGGATGGCTGCAGTGTGCAGTCGCCGTCGGGTGAGTGGACCGGCAGCGAGGCGGGTTTGCGTGACCGGTTGTTCTTCGCCGTCCTGGCCGAGACCGGAATTCGGATAGGTGAAGCCTTATCATTGCGCCACAATGATTTCCATATCACCGGGGGTGACACGCCGTCGATTCTGGTGGCCGGCCGCGACGATCACCCCCATGGGGTACGAGCCAAGTCCGGTGCCCGCCGGATCTACATCGGCGATGATCTGGTAGCCCTCTACAGCGAGTACGTGTGGCAGCTGATCGGGTGGGCCGCCGACGTCGCGGTTGCCGACCTGGCGTCGCACTTCGTGTTCGTCAATCTGGCGCGCGGCCAGCGCTATGCACCGTTACGCCCGGAAACCGTCTACGACAAGGTGGACGCCCTCACGGCCGCCCATGCTGATGCGTTGCCCCAGGATTGGACTCCTCACTGGCTGCGGCACACCCACGCCACCGCTCTGCTGTTGTCTGGGGTGCCTGAACACGTGGTCATGCGCCGTCTCGGCCATGCCGATGTGCAGACCACGCTGTCGATCTACGGGTGGGTGACCGCCGACGCCGAGATGCGCACGGTCGCGCAGTGGAAGAGCTTCGTCGCCGGCTGGAAGGTGAGCCATGACTCAACCCCATAACAGTCACGTCGATTCTGCAGGATCCGCGGCGGCCACCGCGTGGGATCGGCAATGGCAGCAGGTCCCTGAATCGTGGCGAACTTTGCACTACCGCATCGACGCTGCACCGTTCGACGCCGTATTCGTGCGCAACCAGCGCTACCTGAACAATCCCGACGGCCACGACTTCACCCCCGCCGGTGTCCCAGAACGCTTTCGCCAAGAAATGGCGTGGTGGGTGTGGTTGTGCGGTCACGAAGGAATCCGCAAGATCGAGCCGTTCCTGTTGAAGTGGACGGCCGTCGCCTTGACCGACGCCGCCGCCGAGCACCAGCAGCGATATCACCGGCCTCTAGTAAGCATCGCAGACCTCGCGGCCGAAGACGTCGTACGTCACGCGGTGGTGCGATTTGAGCGCCGCAACGCCCGCCTGCCCTCCGCGGGGGCTCGGCGCCAAGTCGTGGGCTTGATCGAGCACCTGCATCTTTACGTATCGGTGCGCTGCACCGATGCCCCGTGGTGGGCCCATGACATCTGGGATCTGCGGGCTGATCCCCGCATACCACAGCGCGAACATGAACCCAGCCATGACAAAGTCGTCAAACTTGCCCAGATCCACCCGCCGTGGCTGCGTGAGGGCGTGCGGTTCTGGCTGCGCACCTCCATAACCGCGGAATTGCTGCGCTGGTCATCGGTAGCCGATCGTGCTCGCAACATGGCCAGGCACCTCGGCCCGTTCTTGGCCGCCCGCAACATCAGCACCCCGCTGTTGGCCGATGACCGCGCCGCCCTGCGGTTGTTGTTCACCGAGTTTTCCAACTACCTGAAATCCCCATCCGCACAGTTCAAACCAGACCGGCCGTTGTCAGCATCCGCGGTGGACTCGACCCAGTCGCAGGCCCAGGTGTTCTACGCCTTCATGGTTGATCACGCCGAGGAAGCCGCTGCGGCGACCGGCGACCCCCGGTGGGCTCAGATCACCGACACCTACACGCGGCTGTGGGGCGCGGCGTTTCGAACCCGCCGCGCCAACCGGCAGCGGGAACTGACGTGGTTCTCCACTACGGAATTGCAGCAGATGTTGTGCTACCTCGACGTGCTGGCGGCCGATCGCGGTATGCCGGTGGCCATCACTCACCCCGATGCAACGATCTCGGTTGTCGCCGGCCTCGGAGACCCGCAAGCCGCGCGAGTCTGGCTGCTGCAGGCGCTGACCGGACGCCGAGCCTCGGAGATCCTGATGCTCGATTTCGACCCTCTGACCGCTATTCCCGGCCAGGAACGCCCCACAGATTCCGATGACCCCGACGCATTCGTCGCCAAGTTGCGCTACCAGCAGACCAAGGTCGACGGGGTACTGCCGTCGATCCTGGTTGAGAAGGCGGTGGTCAACGTGATCACCGAACAGCAACAGTGGGTTCGCCGCCGCCACCCTGGGCTGAGCCCGAAGTACCTGTTCCTCGGACTGCGCCACCAGCATCAGGGCCACCGGGCCCGCACCTACCAGTCCTACGGTGTGGCACTGAACAAACTCGACAAGGTTCACGGCCTGGCCGACTCGACCGGGCGTCCGCTGCGGTTCAGCCAGACCCATCGGCTCCGCCATACCCGGGCCACCGAGTTGCTAAACGACGGCGTTCCCATTCACGTGGTACAGCGATACCTTGGGCACGCATCCCCTGAGATGACCCTGCGCTACGCTGCGACGCTTGCTGCAACAGCTGAGTCAGAATTCCTGCGGCACAAGAAGGTCGGCGCACACGGCACCGATATCGCAATCAGTCCATCCGATATTTATGACATGACTCAACTGGCGGCCCGCACGGATCGGGTACTTCCCAACGGCGTGTGCCTGCTTCCTCCGCTGAAGAGCTGTGACAAAGGAAATGCTTGTCTGTCCTGCGGGCATTTCGCCACCGACGCCACTCATCTCGACGAATTGATCGCGCAGCGCGCCAAGACCGTCACCTTGATCGAGGTCCGCCGCGAACAGTACCGGCGACGCAGCGGGCGGGAACTAACCGACGACAACGTGTGGATCCACGAACGGCGCCGGGAGATCGCCTCTCTGGACGCCATCATCGAGCGTCTGCACACCGACACCGAGGGCCTCGCGAACGGAGCCAGTGTGGGCGGTGCTGGTGCCTCAAACCGGTTGCCGCTGTTGAAGGTCAAGACCCGCGGCAGCCACGAATCTGTTCTACGCAAAGCCGACCCCAACGCACCCGGATGAGGCAACGCCCCCCTCCCCCTTCGGATAACGCCCGCCGCGCCCTGGCCGACTACCGCAAGAACATCTCCCAGACCAAGCGCCGGGATATCGAACGGGCCATCAAACACCTACGCAAGACCAACGCCATCATCAACATATCCACCGTCGCTTCCCGCGCCGGCGTAGAACGCAAGACCGTCTACAAGCACCGCGACCTAGTCGCCATCATCGACGCCTACCGACGCCAGCCGCCTTCGCTCGACGCCGCCACGGGCCGCGAGACCACCGTCGTAGCCGCCCTACGTGCCCAACTGGTCGCCAAGGACGGTGAGATCCGCGCACTGAAAACCAAGCTTGCCGAACAAGAATCGACAATCGCACTGCTCTACGGACAACTCGACGCCGGAAACGGTGCAGGGGGCGGCGGCTAATGGGTGCCATCGCAACAACGGTGTGGGGCACCGCCTGCACTTTACTCGCGATTCCAGCCATTGTGGCGCCGAAACCACGCACCCGTATCCGGAATCCCCCAATCTGCGGCGGTTACAGAGTGCCTGTGTCGTAATACGGATCGCTCAGGCGGGCCTGACGGTGTCCAGGTGGGATAGAGCGCGGCGTGTTGGGCCACCAGCTGGCTTCGCGCAGGAGTGTGGCGATGGCGGGGACGGTGAGGGTGCGAACGAGGAATGTGTCGAGTAGGAGTCCGCAGCCGATGATGAGGCCGACTTGGATCATGATCGCGATGGAGCCGAACATCAGTCCGAACATGCTGGCAGCGAAGATGATTCCGGCTGAGGTGATGACCGAGCCGGTGCGGGCGACGGTGCGCAGTACCCCTACGCGAATGTTGTGTTTGGATTCCTCGCGCAATCGTGAGACGAGCAGCATGTTGTAGTCGGCGCCGACGGCTACCAGGATGATGAAAGCCAGCAACGGGACGGGCCAGGCGATTTCGTAGCCGAGTCCCCATTGGAAGACCAGGACGCCGATGCCCAGTGAGGCCAGGTAGTTCAGCACGACCGTCCCCAGCAGGTACAGCGGGGCGAGCAGGGAGCGCAAGAGCAGGACGAGGATGAGTCCGACGATGACCAGGGTGCTGATGGCCAGTTGGGTGAAGTCAGCCGACAGCAGCCGCTGGATGTCGGAGTTGACGGCGGGGAACCCGGCAACGGCGATGGTGGCGTTGGCCAAGGTGGTGTTGGGGCGTGCGGTGTCGGCGGTCTCGACGATCTGCTGGGCGAGGGTGATCGCCTGCGCGCTGTAGGGGTCGTAGCTGGATTCGACGACAAAGCGGGCGGTTTTGCCATCGGGTGAGAGGAATTGTTTGGCGACGTCGGTGAATTGACGGTTATCAAAGGCACTGGCGGGCAGGTAGAAACCGCTCGCTGCGTCAGAGCCGGCGCTGGCGCGGGCCGAGTTCTGCAGTTGGGCCGCGACCTGGCCCATCCGAGCCAACATTTCGATGTTGCTGTCGGCCAGGGCGTGCACACCGGCGGCCAGCGCTTGCGCCCCGGAAGCGAGTTGGCCGATGCCCTCTTGGAGCCGGCCGATGTTGCCGGCCGGGTCCGCGGGATCACCCTGGGTTCCGAAGGCCTTGTCGAGTGCTGCGGCAGCGACTTGTATGTCGGCAAGGGTGCCAGCAATGGTGGCGTCGGTGTCAGGGTTGTAGCGATCGCCGAGGGTGGCGACTTCGGTGAAGAATCCATTATCGCGCAAACTCACCAGGATCTGGACCTGGTCACGGATCTGGGCGCATTGCGGCGTGGCGGCACACCACCCGGAAGTGTTCAGGCCATCGACGAGGGGGGCCAGCACAGCGAGGGCGGTTTCGGCTTGATCCGCCCGAGACCGCAGCCCGGGTCCGGATTGGATGGCTTGGTCGACGGTGGGTGCGGTGGCCGAAAGTTCTTGCAGCAACGGTCGAGATGACCACAGCAAGGTGTCACCGGATTGGGCTCGGGCCAGTACGCCCGACAGGGGAATCAAGATGGCGTGCAGGGCGGCATCGAGCTGGGTCAGGCCGCCGGCGAGTTGATCGGCGCCGTCGGTGAGTTGGGTGAGGTCGCCTTTTCGTGCGTCGCCATCGGCGACGGCGTCGGCCATCTTGTCGCCGATCTGCCTGTTCTGCCAGGACAGTTGGGCTTGTTCGAGGCGGGTGCCGGTGGGGCGGGTTATCCCGACGACTTTGGTGACCCCGGGTACTTGGGCGACCCGGGAGGCCATCTCGTCGAGGTCGGCCAGCCCTTTGCTGGTGCGCATGTCGTCGGGGTTTTCCACGACGAGAAATTCGGTGATGACGACGTCTTTGGGGAAGTGGCGATCCAGCAGTTGGTAACCCTGGTTGCTAGCGGTGGTGGCAGGCTGGCCTTTGCGGTCGTCGTAGCTGATCTTCATCGTGGTCGCGACCGCAGAGAGGGCCAGCAGGATCACCAGGCTCACGGCCAACAGCGGCACCGGCCGGCGGACCACCGCGACAGCGACACTGTTCCAGTAGCGGCGGGTTCGATCGGATTTCGGCTCGCCGATTCCACGGCGGGCTGCCAGCGCCAGCACCGGCGGCAACAAGGTGACGGTGGCCAGGAATCCGACCAGCACGGCGACCGCGCAGGCCGGGCCGAGCCCAGCGAAGACACTGAGGCGAGCGAAAACCATGGCAAAAAAGGCCAGCGCAACGGTGGCCGCCGAAGCCAGGATCACGCGGCCGATGCTGGCGGTGGCATCAATGACGGCCTGATCGGCGGGGACGTGTGCGCGGCGCTGTTCGTGGTAGCGGCTGATCAAAAACACCGTGTAGTCGGTGCCCGCCCCGAGCAGGATCACGGTCATGAACGCCACGGTGAACTGCGAGACGGGCATGCCACTCTGGCCGAGGGCAGACAGCACCCCACGGCCGACGGCCAGGCTGACCCCGATCACCAGCAGGGGCAACAAGGCGGTAAACACCGACCGGTAGACGATCAGCAGGATCAGTGCGATCAACGCGGCGGTGGCGATCGAAATCAGCAGCAGGTCGTGTTCGGCGGCGGCGATCTGGTCGTTGAAGGTGGCCGCCGGGCCCGTCACGTACACCGTCGTCGGTGAACCGGCGAATACGCCGGCGGCGATGTCGCGCACGGCTTGGACGGATTCGGCGGCCTTGGGGTCACCCAGGGTGCCGGCCACACCCACAGGCAGATACCAGGCTTTGCCGTCATTGCTGGTCGCGTGCGCCGCGGTGACGGGGTCGGCGAGCAGATCTTGAACCAGCAAGACGTGGTCGGTATCGGCGCGCAGCTGCACCACCAACTGCTCATAGCGGTTGCGCACCGGCGCGGTTAAGCCGTCGGGGTCTTCCATAGCCACGACCAGCATCGTTTTGGAGCCCTGTTCACCGAAGGCCGCGCTCATGCGGTCCACGGTTTGAAACGACGCGGCGTCGCGGGGGATCAGGTTCACCGACTGCTGCCGCACCACCGTTTCCAGCTGCGGGAACACCAGTGCCAGCAGCACGGCGGCGGCGATCCAGCCGCCGATGACCAGTGCTTTATGACGCACCGTGAACCCGGCCAGCACTGCGAGCCGGCCGCTGTACTCACTGGATTCGCCCGGACCGGCCACAGCGTTGCGGGGCCGGCGAGACATGGTTGCCGTGCCCGCACCGTTGTCCGCACTCACCGCGCCTGCGCCCACACAAGACGCTGCCACCGGCCACAAGGTCCTGGCCGACGACGACGAAGATCCTTAGTTGGGGGTCGTTGCACCGGCATTGTCGTCCTCGTCGTCGGGGATGTCGTGGCGGACCACCTTGACCCTGCCGTGCGGCAGGCACGCCATGTAACCGTGGTGTTTGCCGTAGAGCTCCCAGGCGGTGGCGCGCTCGTTGGCGCTGACCTCGATGCGCAGGCCGTTGGAGAAGCTCAGGAATAGCCGACCGGAATCGTCGTGGCATGCCTTTGTACACACCGCACCCGCCAGATCCAGTAGCGGACGTTGGTGGGCGGCGACCTCGCGCGGGTCGATGAGCACTTCCTCGGCCGGAAACTCACCGTTAGCGGGCAGGGCAAGCCACAGCAGGCAACTGATGACCACCTCGTTAGCGTCATCGAAGCTCAACACCAGATCGCCCTGCAACGACATCCGCTGCACGGTGCAACCTTCGATCCACGTGGTGTACATCGCGCACCTCCGTCGACGCCCAACCGGTCTGCACTGAAATGGTACGGCACGTAGCGCTGCGCTACTAGCAATAGCGTTACGGGCTGCGGGTCAGGACTCCGGATCGCTCGACGCCCCGTTGCCCCCGAGCCGCCGAAGAAGATGCTCGAACGCTGCTACGTCGCCATAGGCGGCGAAGTGATCGGCGGTGACCACGACGAACACCGCTTTTGCGGTGAATCGGGTGGTCCCTTCGGGGTCGGTGCCGGTCGCGCCGATGTGCAGCACGCGGCCTTCCCGGGTGGCGACGTGCGCGGTGATGCGGTGGGATCGATGCAGCACGACCGGCTGGAGATATTCGACGGTCAGGCTGCGTGTCACAGCGGGCGCGCCGGCAATCCACAACGCGAACCCCAATACGTCGTCGCAGGCGGCGGCGACCGCCCCGCCGTGCGCCAGACCGGGCGCCCCGATGTGGCGTTCGTCGAAGGTCACGTCCGCGTACACCGTGTCGCCGCTGCGGTAGACCACCAGGTGCAAACCGTGTGGATTCTGCGGCCCGCAACCCATACACGTCGGAGTGTGAGCGGGCAGCAGCTCAGGTCGTGCCGCACCCGAGCGGCCGGACGCGACGTCTTGATGTGATGAGTGATCGGCCACCAACGACACCTTCGGTACACATAGTTTCGCTGCGCTACCGTTGGTACGGTACCCGTTACGGGCGGCGACGCGCGTAATTGGTCGGGAATCTGGAATGAGGCGAGGTGAGCGGGTGTGAGCAGCGAGCAGGTACCGCCGGCCCCCGATGACGACGATATTGACCCCCGCCGGACTCGGTCACGCAACCGCTTGCTTGACGCCGCGACCGCGCTGCTCAGCAGCGGCGGCATCGAAGCCGTCACCATCGAGGCGGTCACCAAGGCTTCCAAGGTGGCCCGCACCACCCTCTACCGCCATTTCGGCAGCTCATCGCAGTTGCTCGCGGCCACCTTCGAGCGACTTCTACCTCAAGTGACCCCACCCGGGCCGGCCAGTGGGACACTGCGCGAACGGCTCATCGAACTGCTTACCCGACAGGCCGCGCTGTTCGCCGACGCCCCAGCCCACATCACCATGCTGGCCTGGCTCGCCCTGGGCCCGACCACAATCGATCACGCCAGCACCGAACATGCCCCGCAGGCGCTGCGAGCGCGGGTCATCAACCAATACCGGCAGCCCTTCGACGCCATCCTGCAAGACATCGAGGCCGCTGCTGAATTCGACGGCCTGGACCCGGATCTCGCACTGTGCCAACTCATCGGACCACTCGCGTTCGCACGAATGACCGGCCTGCGATCCATCACCGCACACGACTGCGCCCGCATCGTCGACGACTTCCTGGCCACTCACCGACCCCAGGAAGCCCAACCCGCAGTTCCACAGCCCGACGGCCAAAGGGTCACAGACGACAACCGCCCGGGGTGAGCCTCTCCCGGGGCGCAATCAGTGCAACCGGGCAGACGACAGGAGCAACGGGTCGGGATGGCAGCCGCTCAACCCCTAGGCGGGCACACCGTGCGATTCGATCGTTCCCGATTAGGCTGATCGGCACAGGACGCACCTAATCGGTAACAGTCATACACATATGCTCGCGACCCCAGATAACACGGCCGCGGCCAACTGGCTGTGCAGCCCGGCGCGGTCCAGTCCGCCGAGCGCGGCCAGGGCTTCCAGGCGGGCCGGAACCTCGGCCGGGCTGTTGGCGTGCACGGTGCCCGCGCCGCCGTCGTGCCCGGTGTTCAACGCGGCCAGCAGGTCGACCACCTCGGCGCCCCGGACCTCGCCGACCACCAGCCGGTCCGGCCGCATCCGCAGCGCCTGCCGGACGAGATCCCGCAGGCCCACCGCACCGGCGCCTTCGACGTTGGCCGCGCGGGCTACCAGCCTGACCAGGTGCGGGTGGCGGGGCTGCAATTCGGGGGCGTCCTCGACGCAGACCAGGCGCTCTCCGGCCGGTACCGCCCCCAGCATGGCGGCCAGCAGCGTGGTCTTACCGGCGCCGGTGCCACCGGAGACCAGAAACGCCAGCCGGGCGTTGATGATGTCGGCCAGCAGTGCCGCCGCCGGGGGCGCAATGGCGCCGGCGCCGATCAAAGCGGCGATGTCCTGGGTGGCCGGCCGCAATACCCGCAGCGACAAGCAGGTCCCGTCGGCGGCGACCGGCGGCAGTATCGCGTGCAGGCGCACGCTGAACTCGCCGGTGCCGATCCCGCTGAGGTGGCCGTCGACCCACGGCTGGGCGTCGTCGAGCCGGCGTCCCGCCGCCACCGCAAGCCGCTGGGCCAGCCGGCGCACCGCCGCCTCGTCGGGGAACCGGATCTCGGTGCGCCGCAAGCCGTCCCCGTCATCGACCCATACCGCGTCCGGGGCGGTGACCAGCACATCGGTGGTGCCCGGCGCGCTCAACAGCGGCTGCAGGATCCCGGCGCCGGTCAGTTCGGTCTGCAGCACCCGCAGGTTGGACAACATCTCGGTGTCGCCGAGCACCCCGCCGGATTCGGCCCGGATCGCGGCGGCCACCGCCTGGGGCCGCAAGGAGCCAGACTCCCACGACTCCGAAGCCAGCCTCTCGCGGACCCGGTCGATCAAGGAATCGCTCATGCCGCGGCAACCTTTCGCGCGGGTAGCACGTCGAGGACCCGGTCGGCGGCGATCGCCAGCGCGGATCGGCGGTGTAGGCGCAGTCCCGCGTGTTCGAGCCGCTCGGCCAGCCGCGGCTCGGCCCGCGTCGCCGCCAGCAGCGGCAGACCGATGATCTCGGCGACCTCGATGGCGCGAAGTCCGCCCGGAGCCGGCCCGCGCACCACCAGACCGACGTTGGGATTGGCCGCACGCAGCCGTGGGGCGATCACGGCGCCGGCGGCACACGAACGCACGTCGCAGGGGCTGACCACGACCACGAGATCGGCGGCGGACAGCGCGGTTTCGACCGGGTCGGTCAGGGTGCGAGGCAGATCACAGACCACGGTGATCCCGCCGCGGCGGGCCGCATCCACCACGGCGTCAACAGTTCCGGCTGAGACCTCAACGACCTCATGGGCCGCGTCGGCGTCATGGCTGCGGCGGGCGGCGGAGAGCACACTGACCCCGCGCTGCCGGGGCAGCGCGTCGCGCAGTGCCGGCCAGGTCAGCCGCCCGCTTCGCGCGGTCAGGTCGCACCAGCGCAGCCCGGCGGCGTTCTCGGTGCCGGCGAGCAGGTCGATGCCGCCGCCCCAGGCGTCCAGGTCGACCAGCAGCGCGTCGCCGGCGCGCTGCGCCAGCGCGGTCGCCAGCAGCGACGCCCCGGCGCCGCCGCGTGCGCCGATCACCGAGATCGCCTCGCCTCGGCACCCACCGTCGGGCAGTGCGTCGGCCGCCTCGGCCAGCTCGGCCACCAGCTCGTTGCCGTCGGCGGGCAGCGTCAGCACTCGCTGGGCCCCGACCGCGACGGCGGCCTGCCAGCTGGCCGCGGTGGGCTCGGCCGCGGTGAGCACGATGACGTGGGTGCGGCGCGGCAGCCGGGCCGCGGCACAGGAGCTGGCGGCGGCCTCGTCGAGCACCACCGCGGCGGCCGCGGCCCAGGCCTTGCGGCTCGGTGTCGCGGCGCCGAGGTGGATGACGCGCACGCCCACCGCCGCACCCACGCGGTCCAACTCGTCACGCAGTAGGGGCTCAGTGACGAGGGCCAACAGGCCGGCGGCGGTGCTCACGCCCCCACCGTGGCGGCGCGCCCCCGCCCGGGCCAGTCGCTGGACCCCCGAATGTGGATGGAATCCGCGACTGTGCAAAACCGTCCGACAGCAGCCAACGCAATTTCAAGTCGAATCGGATCATAATTCCGGTTTTGGAGCACGTTCCGGAAGGACGGGAGCCCATTCCAGCGAAGAATGACCGATTAAAAAAGACGACCCCCGCCAGGGGGGGAGGAGGCGGAGGTCGTCGTGTATCAACCCCGGGGGGTCGGGTCGATACACCCTCAGCATAAGCCGAGTGATGCCACTATACACACGACAGGCCGGTCCGGCGCAAGTGTTAGTGCCAAATGCCGACACTTCGGCTCCGCACGGCCGCTGAAGTGCTCTTTCCGGCATTGCACCGGGCCGGCCGACCCCTCGCCCCTATGCTGTACCGGTGACCGCTTCCGACCCGGGCGCCGGGGGCCCGCAGGCGCTGCGATCGCCGAGGCCGGTGGGCAGTCGAACCCGCACCGCGGCCTTCCTAGACCTCGACCACACCGTCATCGCCAAGTCCAGCGCGCTGGCTTTCAGCAAACCATTTATGGACCAGGGACTGATCAACCGGCGCACCGTGCTCAAGTCGAGCTACGCCCAGTTCCTCATGCTGCTCTCCGGCGCCGACCACGATCAGATGGAGCGGATGCGCACCCACCTGACCAACATGTGCACCGGCTGGAACGTCGAACAGGTCAAGGCGATCGTCAACGAGACCATGCATGACATCGTCACTCCGCTGGTGTTCGCCGAGGCGGCTCAGCTGATCGCCGACCACAAGCTCTGCGGCCGCGACGTGGTGGTGGTCTCGGCCTCCGGCGAGGAGATCGTCGCGCCGATCGCCCGGGCACTGGGGGCCACGCACGCCATGGCGACCCGCATGGTCGTCGCCGACGGCAAGTACACCGGCGAGATCGCGTTCTACTGCTACGGGGAGGGCAAGGTGCAGGCCATCCGGGAGCTGGCCGCCCGGGAGGGCTACCCGCTGGAGCACTGCTACGCCTATTCGGATTCCATCACCGACCTGCCGATGCTGCAGGCGGTCGGCCACCCCTCGGCGGTGAACCCCGACCGGGCGCTGCGCAAGGAGGCGATCGCCCACGGATGGCCGGTGCTCACCTTCTCCCGGCCGGTGTCGCTGCGCGACCGCATTCCGGCGCCGTCCGGTGCGGCGATGGCCACCACCGCAGCGGTCGGCATCAGCGCCGTTGCCGCCGGGGCATTGACCTACTCGCTGCTGCGCCGGCTGGCGTTCTGAACGCTCCAGCAAACACCGGCGGTCACAATCCGGTGACGTCATAACCGCCCTTCGCAATTGGGCCTTGATGTGGCTTGCGTCACGTAGTACAAAGGAAGCACGGAAGCCCGGCAAGGCCAGGGTCGAGCCGGAAGAGAAGGATCGATCTCCCGAGCCGCACTTCCCAGTACGGAAAGCGGTACCCACGCGGAGCCACAGCCGCGAAGATGGCAGAAGTGTTGTGGGCCTGCGTAATTGCGGAACGTGTTCGGTATCGACAGCCCTTTGGGTGGGGCAGCAGCCGAAGCACACCGGATGAGCGCCGAGGCCACCCACACAACCCACGTTGGACGCTTGGTAACCGTGCACCGTGCTAGCGGGCGGCGAGCCGAATCTTTCGGAGCGCCGCCCGCTTCGTTCGTCCGGACGGCCGCTGAATCAGCGCTTGGCGCCCGCTTCAGCTATCCCCAGCGCATCCAGGGCGCCGGCGTGCATCGCCGCGCAGCACCCCAGCAGCCACCCGGTCACACCCTCGGTGGAACCGCCGGCGAAACCCTGCGCCGCACGGCGGTACTCCCCGGCCTTGCGCATCCAGGTCACCTCCGGCACCCCCAGCCCGTGCCGGTCCAGCCCACTGGCGATCGTCACCAACCGGGCCGCCCCCCGAGCGACCACGCCGTCGGCGCTGCCGAACGGCGCGAGCGTGAGCAGCTCGCCGTGCACCACCGCGGCGAACACCGGCGCCGGCACCGTGGTGCCCCCGGTGGCCAGATCGGCCAGCATCTCCAGGCGGCGGCCGACCTCGGCGCCGCCCGCCGGGCGGCCGAGGTGGTCGCCGTCAACCAGGTCGGCGGCGGCCAGCACGTGCAGCCGGGCCAGGGCCTGCAGCGGGGCCCGCCGCCACACCTCGACCAGCGAACCCTCCCCGCCTTCGAGGGCCTGGGCCACCCGCAGCGCGCCGGCGAACACCGGATCGCCTGCCGCGCGCGCGTCGACGGTGGTGGGTCCGCCGTCGAGCACCGACGACGCCCGGGCCGCCCGCAGCGAGGCCTCGGCGGCACTGACCGGCCAGCCCCGCACGTTGGTCCTGTGGCGATGGGCCCGCGCCAGCTCATCGCGGACCTTCTCGCTGGCCTCGGCGACACCGGGCAGTTCGAGCAGCGGAGCCAATGGGTCGGTGATCACGGGCTGTGACACTACCGCCGGGTGGTTAGGCTGCTGACCGTGAGCCAGAACCCCGATAGCGCCGCCGTCGATTCCCTGCCGTCGTACCCGCCCTCCCCGGCGTTCGCCGCCCGCGCCAACACCGGCGCCGAGGCCTACCAGGCGGCCGAGCGCGACCGGCTCGGATTCTGGGCCGAGCAGGCCAACCGGCTGCACTGGGACACGCCGTTCACCGAGGTGCTGGACTACTCTCGGGCGCCGTTCGCCCGCTGGTTCGCCGACGGCAAGCTCAACGTCGCCTACAACTGCGTGGACCGTCACGTGCAGGCCGGCCACGGCGACCGGGTGGCGATCCACTGGGAGGGCGAGCCGGTCGGCGACGCCCGCACCATCACCTATGCGGAGCTGCTCGCCGAGGTGAGCCGGGCCGCCAATGCGCTGACCGGGCTGGGTCTGGTCGCCGGAGATCGGGTGGCGATCTATCTGCCGATGATCCCCGAGGCGATCGTCGCGATGCTCGCCTGCGCCCGGTTGGGGGTGCTGCACACCGTGGTGTTCGCCGGGTTCTCCGCACACGCGCTGCGATCCCGCATCGACGACGCGCAGGCGAAGGTGGTGATCACCTCCGACGGGCAGTACCGGCGCGGCCAGGCTGCGGCGCTCAAGCCGGCGGTCGACGAGGCGGTCACCGGTGCCGAGTCGGTACAGCATGTGCTGGTGGTTCGGCGCACCGGTGGTGAGGTGGCGTGGGCGCCGGGCCGCGACCTGTGGTGGCACGACGTGGTCGACGCGGCGTCACCGCAGCACACCCCCGAGGCGTTTGAGGCCGAGCAGCCGCTGTTTCTGCTGTACACCTCGGGCACCACGGGCAAGCCGAAAGGCATCGTGCACACCAGCGGCGGGTATCTGACCCAGGCCGCCTACACGCACTACTGCGTGTTCGATCTGCGGGCCGACACCGACGTGTTCTGGTGCACCGCGGACATCGGCTGGGTCACCGGCCACACCTACGCCGTCTACGGCCCGCTGGCCAACGCCGCCACCGAGGTGATCTACGAGGGCACCCCGGAGCACCCGGACCAGCACCGGCACTTCCAGATCATCGAAAAGTACGGTGTGACAATCTATTACACCGCACCGACGCTGATCCGCACCTTCAAGAAGTGGGGCCGCGAGATCCCGGACACCCACGACCTGTCCAGCCTGCGGTTGCTGGGTTCGGTCGGTGAGCCGATCAACCCGGAGGCCTGGCGCTGGTACCGGCGGGTGATCGGGGCCGACGCGGTGCCGGTGGTCGACACCTGGTGGCAGACCGAGACCGGCGCGACGATGATCTGCCCATTGCCCGGGGTGGCCGCGGCCAAGCCCGGTGCGGCGATGCGGCCGCTGCCCGGCATCTCCGCGCGCATCGTCGACGATCACGGCGATCTGGTCTCCCCCCAGGACGCCGGCGGCGAACCGGTGTCGGGCTACCTGGTGATCGATCAGCCGTGGCCGTCGATGGCCCGCGGAATCTGGGGTGACGAACAGCGCTTCATCGACACCTACTGGTCGCGGTTCGCCGAGCAGGGCTGGTACTTCGCCGGTGACGGTGCCCGCTACGACGCCGACGGCGACATCTGGGTGCTGGGCCGTATCGACGACGTGATGAACGTGTCCGGGCATCGCATCTCCACCGCCGAGGTGGAGTCCGCACTGGTCGGTCACGCCGCGGTAGCCGAGGCCGCGGTGGTCGGGGCTCTCGACGAGCAGACCGGCCAACGGATCTGCGCCTTCGTGGTGCTGGCGGCATCGCACCGCGACGTCGGCGGCGCGATCATCGACGAACTGCGCCAACGTGTCACGGTGGAGATCTCGCCGATCGCGCGGCCCCGCGACGTCCACCTGGTCCCGGAACTGCCCAAGACCCGCAGCGGCAAGATCATGCGACGGCTGCTGCGCGACGTCGCCGACGGACGCGCACTCGGTGACACCTCAACCCTGGTTGACCCCAGCGTGTTCGACGCGATCCGGGCGGCCGACTGAGCCGATGCGGCGCCAGCTCCGCCGCGCTCCGCGAGCGCCTGAGCCTCAGGGAATCGGGACGAACCCCGCGCCCGGCCGGTCGTTGGCGTCGATATCGCCCAGCACGGCGTTGATCGACACCACCACCGCGGGCGTGTGCAAGGGGATGTACTTGACCACGCAGGTCGGCAGCGCTTCGCTGAACGCCCCGTGAATCATGCCGACCAGCATGTTGTTCACCACGACGGGCCCGCCGGAGTCGCCCGGGCGACCGCACACCTGCATCACGATGGTTCCCGGGTCCTGGCCCGGCCCCCAGGTGACCCCGCAGGAATTGCCGGTGGTGCGGCCCTGCTTGCAGGCGATCTGGCCGAAGATCGGGTCCGGTCCGATACCGCCGACGACGAAGCCGCCGAAGTTGGACACCGGCGTCACCTTGTCCGGGTCGAATTGGATCACCGCGTAGTCCAGGCCGTCGTTGCCGGCCACCATGCGGCCGATCGTGCCGTTGGCCTCCGCCCCCTCGGCGGCGACCTCCGCGCCGGGGCCGCCGCAGTGCGCGGAGGTGAAGCCGATCAGTGCACCGGTCTTGTCGTGGCCGATGGCCGTCAGCGTGCACATCGTGTCGCCGTCGACGACGATGCCGGCGCCGCCGCCCATCACCACCTTGTTGTCGGCGGAGGCCCGCGGGGCCGGTGCGGCAAGCGCGGCCAGAGCGGCCCAGGCCGCGCAAGTCAGCAGCGTCGCCAGAGCGCGCAGCAGCCAGCGGTGTGCGATCTGCACAGCGGTACTCCCGTCCGATCAGCTCCACCCCCGGTGGGCATAAAACAGCGTAGCGGCGGTCGCACGTGCGGCGGAGCCAGACGCGCGGACCGCTGCCATCACCACGGCACCAGCCCTGCCCAGTCCGGCCGCAGCTTTACCGGGGTCGCTCCTCGGCGCCGCTGACGCATGGCAACATTAAGCCGCGACGACAGCGAACGGGAGGACAGCCAGTGAGCAAGGCCGATCGCAGAAACGCAAAACGCGCCGCGGCTAAGGCGGACCGCAACGGGGTGCCCAACACGCTGGCGACCATCCCGCTGACCGATCCGCACGCCCTGCCCGCCGACCCGTCGCTGGGGGATCTGGTCAAAGACGCCACCGCCCAGATGTCGACGCTGGTGCGCGCCGAGGTCGAACTGGCCCGTGCCGAGATCACCCGGGACGTCAAGAAGGGCCTGACCGGCAGCGTGTTCTTCATCGCGGCGCTGGTCGTGCTGTTCTACTCGACCTTCTTTTTCTTTTTCTTCCTCGCCGAGGTGCTCGACATCTGGCTGCAGGACTGGGCCGCCTATCTGATCGTCTTCGGGATCATGCTGACGGTGGCCGTGGCCTTGGCCCTCCTGGGTTTCCTGCGGGTTCGGCGCATCCGCGGACCGCGCCAAACCATCGAATCGGTCCGAGAGACGCGCGAGGCGCTGCGCCCCGACCCGGAGCGGCTGCATTCGTCGGGGCCGCACGCGCTGGACGTCCAGGACGGCAAACCGGCCACCGATCCCTCGGGCTGGTAGTGCCGCCACCGGATCCGTCGATCACCCGCATCGACGGGCCGTGGCGACACTGGGACATCCACGCCAACGGCATACGTTTTCATGTCGTCGAGGCGACCCCGCCCGGCAAAGACCCCGCCGACGGCCCGCCGACGGCGCGGCCGCTGGTGATGCTGCTGCACGGGTTCGGCTCGTTCTGGTGGACCTGGCGCCACCAGCTGCGCGGGCTGACCGGTGTCCGGGTGGTCGCGGTCGACCTGCGCGGATACGGGGGCAGCGACAAGCCTCCCCGCGGCTACGACGGCTGGACCCTGGCCGGCGACACCGCCGGGCTCATCCGCGCCCTGGGGCACTCCTCGGCGATCCTGGTCGGCCACGCCGACGGCGGCCTGGTGTGCTGGGCGACCGCGCTGCTACACCCGCGGCTGGTGCGCGCCATCGCGGTGGTCAGCTCGCCGCACCCGGCGGCGCTGCGCAAGTCGGCGCTGACCCGCGCCGATCAGGGTCGGGCGCTGCTGCCGTGGTTGCTGCGCTACCAGATACCGTTCTGGCCGGAGCGCACCCTGACCCGCCGGGACGGCGCCGAGATCGAACACCTGGTACGTAGCAGAGCCGGGGTGAGTTGGCAGGCGGGCCAGGACTTCTCCGAAACCATGGGCCATCTGCGCGCCGCGATCCAGATACCGTCGGCAGCGCATTCCGCGCTGGAGTACCAACGCTGGGCGGTCCGCAGCCAATTACGCTCGGAGGGCCGGCGATTCATGAAGGCACTGGACCTTCGGACGCTGAACATCCCGCTGTTGCACCTACGCGGCGAGGACGACCCCTACGTACTCGCCGATCCGGTCGAGCGGACCCGGCGGTACGCGCCGCACGGCCAGTACGTGTCCTTGCCCGGCGCAGGGCATTTCGCCCACGAGGAAGCCCCCGATGCGGTCAACACCCACCTGATGCGGTTCCTGGCTGCCGCCCGGGCCTAACTTATTCGCCGCCCACGCAGGTCTGGGTCGACACGGGTTGGGTATCGCCGATCCGGGCGAGCTGGTTCGCCACCTCCTCGGCGGTCATCACGAACCCGGTGTCGGCGTCGTCGACGGCCGCACCGAAGACCACACCGAGCACCCGGCCGTCCATGTCGATCATGGGACCGCCCGAGTTTCCTTGTTGCACAGTGCCTCTGATGGTGTAGACCCGGCGGGTGATGGTAGCGGTGCGGTAGATGTCGGGTCCTTCGAGGTTGATGATGTCGCGGACCCGGGCCGGGGTCGCCTCGAAGACGCCGCCGCCGGGGTAGCCCAGAACCAGGGCGTCGGTGTCGGGCGCGGCCGGCGAGGAGGCGAACGCCAACGGCGGCAACGGCAGATCCGGCACGGCCAGGATCGAGATGTCTTCTTTGGGGTCGAAGGAGATCACCGTGGCGTCGTAGGACTTGGTACCGCTTTCCACGGTGACGCTGTCCGATCCGGCGACCACGTGCGCGTTCGTCATCACCCGGTTCGGCGAGATCACGAAACCGGTGCCCTCCAACACTTTCTGGCAATTGGGCGCCACCCCACGGATCCGCAGCACGCTCGGCGAGGCGGTCTCGACCACCGGGCTGGCGGCCAGTCCCGGGTCGGGCGCATCCACGGCGGCGATCGGCGTGCGGCTGAACGGCTCCAGCACGGCCGGCAGCCCGGAGTCGTCGAGCACCGCCGACAGCCGGCGCGGCACGTTCTTGAGCCAGCCCGGCGCGATCTCGTCGACTTGGCGCAAGACCCGCGAGTCATTGACCGCGGCAGCCAGATTCGGCTGATCGGATGCGGTCAACGGGGTGGCCAGCAGCCAGGCCGCGATGAGCACCACCACCAACTGCAGCACCACGCCGACGATCGAGTCCATCCCCCGCACGCCGGGGCTGCGGATCGCCCCGCGCACCGCCCGGCCCAGCACCACACCGGCGACCTCACCGATGACGACCATGGCCAGGATCAGGAACAGCGCGGCGAACAGCTTGAGCCGGGCCCCGGCGACGTGCTCGATCAGGTGCGGCGCCAGCAGCACCCCGGCCATCGCGCCGAGCGCCACACCGACGAAGGACAGCAGGGAGCCGAGCGCCCCGGAGCGCCAGCCGGATACTGCGGCAACAAAGGCGATCGCCAGCACGGCGATGTCCAGCCACTGCGACGACGTCATATCCCAGTCATCCCCGTTCCACCAGGTTCTCCTCCAAGCAGAGCCATGGCCTCGTCCAGGCCGCGCACCTCGGTGTGGTCCCAGGGCTGCGCCCAGCCGGCCACGTCCAACATCGCCGAGATCACCTGGGCGGTGAATCCCCAGACCAGCATCTCGTTGAGCCGAAACGCCGGCATGGCCCAACGCCGACTGCGGGCATCACGGTAAACCATCAACCGGTTCTCGGGGTTGATGAATGCCCGGACCGGAACCCGGGCCACCACAGCGGTCTCGGCCGGGTCCACCACGCGCACCGGCCCGGGATCTTGCGCGTAGGCCAGCACCGGCACCACCTGGAATCCCGAGGGGGCGATGAAGACCTTCTCCAGCACCACCAGCGGATGCACCCGGTCCGGGTCGATCCCGGTCTCCTCGTTGGCCTCCCGCAGCGCGGTGGCCACCGGCCCGGAGTCCCCGGGGTCGACGGCCCCGCCCGGGAATGCGGCCTGGCCGGCGTGGTGGCGCAGCGTCGAGGCGCGGACGGTGACCAGCAGGTCGGCCGATTCGATGCCGCCGCCCGACGGCGGACCGGAGAACAGCACCAGCACCGCCGCGTCACGGCCGTGCCCGGTGACGCGGGCCTTGGCGCTGGCCGCGGTGGTCATCGCGCGAACGTCGGCGGGCAGCCGGTGCAGGTAGGCGTTCGGCATCTTCTCGACGTTGTCGACCAGCGGGCGCAGCCAGGGTGGGGCCAACAGCCGGGGATCGCCAGCGTTCACCGCGTCTCCCTCTGTCCCGGATCCTGATCGCCCCACGTCAGCGCCCACTGCCCTCCACGGCGGCGGCGATCTCCTCGACGGTGGCGAAGGACTGCGGCAGGATGCGGGCAACGCTACCGTCCACGGCCAGCACCACGGTCGCGGGCATCACGTTGGGAACCCGCAGCGCCGCCGCCACCGCACGACGGCCGTCCTGCAGGGTGGGCAGCTGCACCCCCAGCTCGGTCAGCAGCGCCAATCCGGCCGCGGCGTTGTCGTCCTGGTGCACCGTCACCACCGTGACGTCCGGCCCGGCCCGGCGCTGGTATTCGGCGAGGGCCGGCAGCTCCTCACGGCACGGCCGGCACCAGTACGCCCACAGGTTCAGCACCACCCGGCGGCCGGCGAGCATGGCCGCCACGTCGACGGGCGCACCGTCGGCCGCGCATTCGACGGTGACGTCGCGCAGCGCACTCGGGCCGGCGCCGCCCGGGCCGATCCGGCAGGGCGGCAGCGCGGCGCGTTCACGGAGGTGGTCGAGGTCTGGCCCGGCGCTGGTCACCCCCGTGCTGCGGCCGGGCGGCACCGGCTCACGGCGCAGTTCGACCACCAGGCCGACGACCAGCGCGGCCGCCACCACCAGCACCGCGACGGTCCACCGGGTTCGCATCAGCGGCGGCCGCTACAGCCCGGCCAGGGCCAGCAGGTGCTCGGTCTCGGGGCCTTTGACCAGCGCGGCGGCCTCCATCGTGTTGGTGGGGCCGAGCCCGAACGAGGGGCAGTCCTTGGCCAGCACGCACACCCCGCAGGCCGGTTTACGGGAGTGGCAGACCCGCCGGCCGTGGAAGATCACCCGGTGAGACAGCAGGGTCCATTCCTTGCGTTCGATCAGCTCACCGACCGCGTGCTCGACTTTGACCGGGTCCTCCTCGCGCGTCCAGCCCCAGCGCCGCACCAGCCGCCCGAAGTGGGTGTCGACGGTGATTCCCGGTACGCCGAACGCGTTGCCCAGGATCACGTTGGCCGTTTTGCGGCCCACCCCGGGCAGGCGCACCAATTCGTCCATGCTGGCGGGTAGTTCACCGTCGTAACGCTCGACCAGCGCCTGCCCCAGGTTGATCAACGACGTCGCCTTGTTGCGGTAGAAGCCGGTGGGCCGGATGAGCTCCTCCAGCTCGGTGCGGTCGGCTTGGGCGTAGTCCAGCGCGGTCGGGTACCGGGCGAACAGCGCCGGTGTCGTCAGGTTCACCCGCACGTCGGTGCATTGAGCCGACAGCACCGTCGCGACGGCCAGCTCCAGCGGCGTGGTGAAGTCCAGTTCGCAGTGGGCGTCCGGAAAGGCTTGCGCCAGAGTTCGATTCATCCGCCGAGCGCGTCGCACCAGCCCGATCCGGGTCTCGGTGCGGGGCGCTCGGGAATCTTTGTCCACTGTCACCTCCGACAGGGTACTAATTTGTGACCGCAATGAGACCTTGCCCAGGTTTACTGTCACCTTGTGTCCTGGCTGCTGATCACCGCCATACCCATGCTGCTGATGTTGGCAGCGGTGGGGCTGGAGCGCATTGAGACCGGGTTGAACGAGGTCGAGACGACAAATCCGCAGTTTCCCCGGACTCGCCGCGCCAATCGTGTGTAGCGTTGGCACGTCGCTTGGCGCTTAGCCGTAGACTCAGATGGCTAGCCGGGTAGAGGCTGGCGCTTGCGCGATTCACATTTTCATCAAGAGCATCTAAGGGGCAACGTGGACGAGATCCTGGCGAGGGCCGGAATCTTCCAGGGAGTTGAGCCCAGCGCCGTCGCCGCGCTGACCAAGCAGCTTCAGCCCGTGGACTTTCCGCGCGGACACACCGTGTTCGCCGAAGGGGAGCCCGGCGATCGGCTGTACATCATCGTCTCCGGGAAAGTGAAGATCGGCCGGCGGTCGCCGGACGGCCGGGAGAACCTGCTGACCATCATGGGCCCGTCGGACATGTTCGGTGAGTTGTCAATCTTCGACCCCGGCCCGCGGACCTCCAGCGCGACCACCATCACCGAGGTGCGGGCGGTCTCGATGGACCGCGACGCGCTGCGGTCGTGGATCTCCGATCGGCCCGAGATCGCCGAGCAGCTGCTGCGGGTGCTGGCCCGCCGGCTGCGCCGCACCAACAACAACCTGGCCGACCTGATCTTCACCGACGTGCCCGGCCGGGTCGCCAAGCAGCTGCTGCAGCTGGCGCAGCGGTTCGGCACCCAGGAGGGCGGCGCCCTGCGGGTTACCCACGATCTGACCCAGGAAGAGATCGCCCAGCTGGTCGGGGCGTCGCGGGAGACGGTGAACAAGGCGCTGGCCGACTTCGCCCACCGCGGCTGGATCCGGCTGGAGGGCAAGAGTGTGCTGATCAGCGACTCCGAGCGGCTGGCCCGGCGCGCGAGGTAGTTTCGCCGAGGCTGTCGTTAGCGTGGAAAAGTACGAGTAGCGGCCGCGCTAACTCTCCCCCGCAAGCGGGAGGTGCCCCCAGGCTCGCGGGGGGTGTTCAGCTCCGCAGGTAGTTCAGCTGGGCCTGCACCGACCATTCCGCCGCGCCCCACAACTCCTCGTCGACGTCGGTGTAGACGTATTCGACGACCTGGCGCGCGGTGGCGTCGTCCCCGAGGGCGGTCAGGGCCGAGCGCACCTGGTTGAGTCGTTGCTCGCGGTGTGCCAGGTAGCCGGTGGCGGCGGCCTCGAGGTCCGGCAGCTCGGGACCGTGCCCGGGCAGCACCGTCCGTCCGCCCAGCCCGCGCAGCCGGCGCAGCGAGTCGAGGTACTGCGCCAGGTCGCCGTCTTCGGTGTCGATCACGGTGGTGCCGCGGCCCAGCACGGTGTCGGCGGTCAGCACGGCATCGTCGAGCACGAACGACAGCGAGTCCGCGGTGTGCCCGGGAGTGGCCAGCACCGTGATGCGCAGCCCGGCCGCATCGATCACCTGCCTGTCGGCCAGGCCGCCACCCATCCGGCGCTGAAATCCGCTGCCGGCCGAATACACCGGCGCCCCGACCGCGTCGGCCAGCTTGTCGATGGCGTCGGTGTGGTCGAAATGCCGGTGGCTGATCAACACCAGCGCGATCTTGCCGACCTCGGCGAGCCGGCTGATGTGCTCGTCGTCATCGGGCCCGGGGTCGACGATCACCACCTCGTCACTGCCCGGCCCGCGCAGCACCCAGGTGTTGGTGCCCTCCAGCGTCATCAGGCCGGGATTGTCGGCCAGCAGCACCGACGCGGTCGCGGTGACCGGTCGCAGCTGACCGTAGGCGGGGTGGCTCAGGGCGCGATCTCCACGATCAACTCGACTTCCACCGGCGCGTCCAGCGGCAGCTCGGAGACCCCGACGGCCGAGCGGGCGTGCGCACCGGCCTCGCCGAACACCTCGCCGAGCAGCTCGGAGGCGCCGTTGATGACGGCGGGCTGGCCGTTGAAGTTCGGGCCCGATGCGACGAACCCGACCACCTTGACCACCCGGGTCACCGAGTCGAGCCCGACCAGGGCGTCCACGGCGGCCAGCGCGTTGAGCGCACAGATGCGGGCCAGCGCATAGCCGTCCTCCGGGCTGACCTCCGCGCCCACCTTGCCGCGGCGGGCCAACTTGCCGCCGGCCATCGGCAGCTGACCGGAGGTGTAGACCAACTCGCCGGTCCGCACCGCCGGTACGTAGGCCGCCAACGGCGCGACCACCTCGGGCAGCTCGATCCCGAGTTCGGTCAACCGGGCCCGCCAGCTCATTTCGGGCGCTTCAGGAAGGCGATGAGCTGCTCACCGGAAGGCCCGGGCAGCACGGTGACCAGCTCCCAGCCGTCCTCGCCCCACTGGTCGAGGATCTGCTTGGTGGCGTGCGTGATCAACGGGACGTTGGCGTACTCCCACACCGTGCGTTCGCTCATGGGAGCGAGCTTATCGCTAGCACGCTCAACCCCTTGGTTAGCATGCAGTGGTGACAGCCACACCCAGCGGCGAGCCCGCCATCGGCTGGCCTTCGCGTTTGTCCAAGGCCCGGCTGCATTTCGTGACCGGCAAGGGCGGTACCGGCAAGTCGACGGTGGCGGCCGCACTGGCGCTGTCCCTGGCGGCCGGCGGGCGCCGCGTGCTGCTGGTGGAAGTCGAAGGGCGCCAAGGCATTGCGCAGCTCTTCGATGTGCCGCCGTTGCCACCGGACCCGAGCAAGATCGCGACCGCCGAGGACGGTGGGCAGGTCGACGCGCTGGCGATGGACATCGAGGCCGCGTTCCTGGAATACCTCGACTTGTTCTACAACCTGGGCATTGCCGGGCGGGCGATGCGACGCGTCGGGGCGGTCGAGTTCGCCACCACCATTGCGCCGGGCCTGCGCGACGTCATCCTCACCGGCAAGATCAAGTACCACGTGATCCAGACCGACAAGAACAACAAGCCGGTCTATGACGCGATCGTGGTCGACGCGCCGCCCACCGGCCGGATCGCCCGATTCCTCGACGTCACCAAGGCGGTATCGCAGTTGGCCAAGGGCGGCCCGGTGCATTCGCAGGCCGAGGGTGTGGTGAAGCTGTTGCACTCCGATCAGACGGCGATCCACCTGGTGACGCTGCTGGAGGCGCTGCCGATGCAGGAGACCATCGAGGCCATCGAGGAGCTGCGGGAGCTGGAGTTGCCGATCGGCAGCGTGATCGTCAACCGCGACATCCCCGCGCATCTGGAGCCGGACGATCTGGCCAAGGCGGCCGAGGGCGTCGTCGACGCCGACGCGGTCCGGGCCGGCCTGGCCGCCGCCGGGATCACCCTGGACGACGACGATTTCGCCGGCCTGCTGACCGAGACCATCCAGCACGCGACCCGCATCAGCGCTCGCACCGAAACGGCCGAACAGCTCGAGAAGCTCGACGTGCCGCGTCTGCATCTGCCGACGATCACCGACGGCGTCGACCTCGGCAGCCTCTACGAGCTCTCCGAGATCCTCGCCCGACAGGGGGTTCGATGACACCCGACCCGGCCGGCAAGCCGCTGGCACTGGACATGGCCGCCATCCTGGCCGACACCGCCAACCGGGTGGTGGTGTGCTGTGGCGCCGGCGGCGTCGGCAAGACCACCACCGCCGCCGCGATGGCGCTGCGGGCCGCGGAATACGGCCGCACCGTGGTGGTGCTGACCATCGACCCGGCCCGGCGACTGGCCCAAGCCCTGGGCATCGACGACCTGGGCAACACCCCGCAGCGGGTGCCGCTGCCCGACGAGGTGCCCGGCGAGCTGCACGCGATGATGCTCGACATGCGCCGCACGTTCGACGAGATGGTGACGCAGTACTCCGGGCCCGAACGGGCGGAGGCCATCTTGAACAACCAGTTCTACCAAACGGTGGCCACCTCGCTGTCGGGCACGCAGGAGTACATGGCCATGGAGAAGCTCGGCCAGCTGCTCTCCGAGGACCGCTGGGATCTGGTGGTGGTCGACACCCCGCCGTCGCGCAACGCCCTGGACTTCCTGGACGCACCGAGGCGACTGGGCAGTTTCATGGACAGCCGGCTGTGGAAGCTGCTGCTGGGTCCCGGACGGGGCTTCGGCAAGCTGGTCGCCGGAGCGCTCGGCTTGGCGATGAAGGCGCTCTCGACCGTGCTGGGTTCTCAGATGCTTTCCGATGCAGCGGGTTTCGTCCAATCGCTGGACGCCACCTTCGGCGGCTTTCGGGAGAAGGCTGACCGCACCTACGAGCTGCTCAAGCGCCGAGGCACCCAGTTCGTGGTGGTCTCAGCGGCCGAGCCCGATGCGTTGCGGGAGGCGTCGTTCTTCGTCGACCGGCTTTCCTCCGAGCACATGCCGCTGGCCGGATTGATCCTCAACCGGACCCATCCGATGCTGTGCGAGCTGCCGATCGAGCGCGCCATCGACGCCATCGAGACGCTGCAGGACACCCCGACCGGCCAGACGGCGTCCGACGGGGCCAAGGCGCTCACCACCGCGGCGTTGCAGATTCACGCCGAACGCGGCGCCACCGCCAAGCGTGAGGTCCGGCTGCTGTCGCGCTTCACCCGGGCGAACCCGCGCGTGCCCATCGTCGGGGTGCCGTCACTGCCGTTCGACGTCTCCGACCTGGAGGCCCTCGGCGCGATCGCCGACCAGCTGACCGCGAAGTAGACGCGAAGAAAGCTCAGCGGCCGTTCAGCCGGCGTCGCGTTGTTTGCGCTGGGCGGCGAAGTACTCCCGCCAGGAGGTCACCTCGGGGTGCTGTTTGAGCAGCGCCCGGCGTTGCCGCTCGGTCATGCCGCCCCATACGCCGAACTCCACCCGGTTGTCCAGGGCGTCGGCCAGGCATTCGAGTACCACCGGGCAGTGCCGGCAGATCACCGCCGCCTTGCGCTGGGCGGCACCGCGTACAAAGAGTTCATCCGGGTCAGCGCCTCGGCAGAGCGCCTTGGAGACCCAGGCGATCCTGCCCTCGTCCTGCACGCCACGCAGGACGGTTCGGGACGGCTGGGAAGCTGATGCCACTGATGTGCTGGTCTTGTGAACCGCTGGCCGTGTAACAGACACTGACGATCCTCCGTCCCGGCCGCCCCGGCAGCCACCTATTCAACATCAACGCCGACCGCTATTGCGATCTACGCCACATCGTGTCATCAGTGTTACCTGAATCGCACTCGATGTCCAAGTTAGGTGGTCAGGTGGCATCTGCGCAACCGGTAGAAGCGCCCTTTTTTGGGACAACCGTGCCGTCCGATCATGATCTGCGGGGCTATCGGCCCTCGCGAGCGTTCCCGACCCGGCTTTTTCTGACGCCGGCGACAACTGCCTGGATCCGGCGTTCGGGGTCTGCTGGGGACTTCGGTGAGCGTCACCGGCCACCGGCGTTACTGTGTTAGCCATGTCGGAGCGTCCCCCGACCGGCCCAACCGTGCTCAAACTGGCCGGGTGTTGTTTGCTCGCCGCCGTGCTCCTTGCGGCGTTGCTGTTCCCGGTCGCGGGCGGGATCGGCCTGATGTCCAATCGCGCCTCCGACGTGGTGGCCAACGGCTCGGCCCAGTTGGTCAACGGCGACGTGCCGGCGGTGACGACGATGGTCGACGCCAAGGGCAACACAATCGCGTGGCTGTACTCCCAGCGCCGATTCGAGGTTCCCAGCGAAAAGATCGCCGACACGATGAAGTTGGCGATCGTCTCCATCGAGGACAAGCGGTTCGCCGAGCACAGCGGTGTCGACTGGAAGGGCACGCTGACCGGGCTGGCCGGCTACGCCTCCGGGGATATCGACACCCGCGGCGGCTCGACACTGGAGCAGCAGTACATCAAGAACTACCAGTTGCTGGTGCTGGCCCAGACCGACGCCGAGAAGCGCGCCGCGATCGAGACCACCCCGGCGCGCAAGCTGCGCGAGATCCGGATGGCGCTCACCCTGGACCGCACCTTCAGCAAGCCGCAGATCCTGACCCGCTACCTCAACCTGGTGTCGTTCGGCAATAACTCCTTCGGTATCCAGGATGCGGCCCAGACCTACTTCGGGGTCGACGCCTCGGACCTGAACTGGCAGCAGGCGGCGCTGCTGGCCGGGATGGTGCAGTCGACCAGCGCGCTGAACCCCTACACCAATCCCGAGGGCGCGCTGGCACGGCGAAACCTGGTGCTGGACACCATGATCGAGAACCTGCCCGACCAGGCCGACGCGTTGCGGGCGGCCAAACAGGAGCCGCTGGGCATCCTGCCGCAACCCAACGAGTTGCCGCGAGGCTGCATCGCGGCCGGCGACCGGGCCTTCTTCTGCGACTACGTGCAGGAATACCTGGCGCGGGCCGGCATCAGCAAGGAGCAGGTGGCCCGCGGCGGGTATGTCATCCACACCACGCTGGACCCCGACGTGCAGGGCTCGGTCAAGCAGGCGATCGACAGTTTCGCCAACCCGAACGTGCAGGGCATCGCCAGCGTGATGAGCGTGATCAAACCCGGCAGCGACGCGCACCCGGTGCTGGCGATGGCCAGCAACCGCACCTACGGGCTCAACGGCGAGATCGGCGAAACCATGCGGCCCCAACCGTTCTCGCTGGTCGGAGACGGTGCCGGGTCGATCTTCAAGACGTTTACGGTGGCCGCGGCGCTGGAGATGGGCATGGGAATCAGCGCCGAACTCGATGTGCCCGGCCGGTTCCAGACCAAGGGCATGGGCTCAGGCGGTGCCAAGGGCTGCCCCAAGGAGACCTGGTGCGTGGTGAACGTCGCCCCCTACCGCTCGCCGATGAACGTCACCACGGCGCTGGCCACCTCGCCGAACACCGCATTCGCCAAACTCATCTCCCAGGTCGGGGTGGGCCGCACCGTCGACATGGCGATCAAGCTGGGGCTGCGCTCCTACGCCGATCCGGGCACCGCCCGCGACTACGACCCGGACAGCAACGAGAGCCTGGCCGACTTCGTCAAACGCCAGAACCTGGGCTCGTTCACCCTGGGCCCGATCGAAGTCAACGCACTGGAGCTGTCCAACGTCGCCGCCACCTTGGCCTCCGGCGGCATCTGGTGCCCGCCGAACCCGATCGACAAGGTCTTCGACCGCAACGGCAACGAGGTAGCCGTCACCACCGAGACCTGTGACCGGGTGGTTCCCGAGGGGCTGGCCAACACCTTGGCCAACGCGTTGAGCAAAGACATCGCCGGCGGTGGCACCGCGGCGCCCGCGGCCGGTTCGGTGGGCTGGGACCTGCCGATGGCCGGCAAGACCGGCACCACCGAGGCGCACCGGTCCTCGGGCTTCCTGGGATTCACCAACCGCTACGCGGCGGCGAACTACATCTTCGACGACTCCAGCTCGCCGTCAGACCTGTGCTCGTTCCCGCTGCGGCACTGCGGCGACGGCGATCTGTACGGCGGCAACGAGCCGGCCCGGACCTGGTTCGCCGCGATGAAGCCGATCGCCACCGACTTCGGCGACGTCGTCATGCCGCCGACCGACCCGCGCTACGTCGACGGCGGGCCCAACTCGCGGGTGCCCAGCGTGGTCGGCCTGGACATCGACGCCGCGCGGGCCCGTCTCAAGGAGGTCGGCTTCCAGGTCGCCGACCAACCGAACTGGGTCAACAGCAGCGCCCGCTCCGGAGCGGTGGTGGGCACCTCGCCTAACGGACAGACCATTCCCGGGTCGATCATCACCATCGAGGTCAGCAACGGCATCCCGCCGCCACCACCGCCGCCGCCGGAGGGCATGCCCCCGCCGGTGGGCTCGACCGTGGTCGAAATTCCGGGGCTGCCGCCGATCACCATTCCGCTGCTGCCACCGCCGGCCCCCGGGCAGCCGCTGCCGCCGTAACCGCGGAGCGTCTGCTGCGGCGCAGTAGGCTGAAACCCATGGCTGCATCACCTGCCCTGACCCGGTCCCTCGTCGCCGCATCGGCCGCGCTCGGACCGGCGGCCCTCGTGGCGTACGGCGCGATCATCGAACGCAATGCCTTCGTGGTGCGTGAGGCGACGATGCCGGTGCTGACGCCGGGCTCGTCACCGTTGCGGGTGCTGCACATCAGCGACATCCACATGCGGCCCGGCCAGCGCCGCAAACAGGCGTGGCTGCGTGAGCTGGTCCGGCTGGAACCGGACCTGGTGGTCAACACCGGCGACAACCTGGCCCACCCCAAGGCGGTGCCGGCCGTGGTGCAGGCGCTGGGCGATCTGCTGTCGGTGCCGGGGGTGTTCGTCTTCGGCAGCAACGACTACTTCGGGCCGCGGCCCAAGAATCCGGCGAAGTATCTGACCAAGCCGACGCATCGCGTCTACGGCACCCCGCTGCCGTGGCAGGACCTGCGCGCGGCGTTCACCGAACGCGGCTGGCTGGACCTGACCCACAACCGTCGCGAATTCGACGTGGCCGGGCTGCGGATCGCCGCCGCGGGCGTCGACGACCCACACATCGAACGGGACCGCTACGACACCATCGCCGGCCCGGTCGACCCGACGGCCAATCTGCGGCTCGGGCTGACCCACTCGCCGGAGCCGCGGGTGCTGGACCGCTTCGCCGCCGACGGCTACCAGCTGGTGATGGCCGGCCACACCCACGGCGGGCAGCTGTGCCTGCCGTTCTACGGGGCACTGGTGACCAACTGCGGCCTGGACCGGTCCCGGGTCAAGGGGCCGTCGCAGTGGGGCGCCGACATGCGCCTGCACGTCTCGGCGGGGATCGGCACCTCGCCGTACGCGCCGGTGCGCTTCGCCTGCCGCCCGGAGGCCAGCCTGCTGACCCTGGTCCCCGCGCCGACCGGCGGCGACGACTCTCGCCTCAGCCGCGGCTCCACGCAGCCGTCCGTGTCGGCCCGTTGACCGCACGGGTTGCCGACCACGGGCACCCACGGCGCTGGGCCGACAACGCGATCCGGCTGATCGAGGCCGACGCGCGGCGCAGTGCCGACACCCACCTGCTGCGCTATCCGCTGCCGTCGGCGTGGGCTGCCGACGCGGATGTGGCGCTGTATCTCAAGGACGAGACCACCCACATCACCGGCAGCCTCAAGCACCGGCTGGCCCGCTCACTGTTCCTCTACGGGCTGTGCAACGGCTGGATCGCCGAGGGCACCACGGTGGTGGAGGCCTCGTCGGGGTCGACGGCGGTGTCGGAGGCTTATTTCGCTGCCCTGCTGGGCCTGCCGTTCGTCGCGGTGATGCCGGCCTCGACCAGCGCCTCGAAGGTGGCGTTGATCGAGGCGCAGGGCGGGCGGTGTCATTTCGTGGAGCATTCGGCCGACGTCTACGCCGAAGCCGAGCGGATCGCCGCCGAGAGCGGCGGGCACTACCTGGATCAGTTCACCAATGCCGAGCGGGCCACCGACTGGCGCGGCAACAACAACATCGCCGAATCGATCTTCTCCCAGCTGCGCGACGAAGCCCACCCGATCCCGGACTGGGTCGTGGTCGGGGCCGGCACCGGTGGCACCAGCGCGACGATCGGGCGTTACATCCGGTATCGCCGCCACCCGACCCGGCTGTGTGTGGTCGACCCGGAGCGTTCGGCGTTCTATCCGGCCTACGAGCAGTGCCGGTCTGACGTGGTGATCGAGGAGTCCTCGCGCATCGAGGGCATCGGACGGCCGCGGGTGGAGCCGTCGTTCCTACCGGATGTGGTGGACCGGATGGTGGCGGTACCCGACGCGGCCTCGGTGGCCACCATGCGGCACGTCAGCGCGGTGCTGGGCCGGCGGGTGGGCGCCTCGACGGGCACCAATGTGTGGGGGGCGTTCGGGTTGCTGGCCGAGATGGTCGCCGACGGGCGCAGCGGGTCGGTGGTGACCGTGCTGGCCGACAGCGGCGACCGCTACGCCGACACCTACTTCTGCGACGACTGGGTGGCGCAGCAAGGGCTGGACACCGCCGGTCCGGCCGCGGTGCTGGCCGGGTTCGAGCGGTCCTGCCGCTTCGCGTTCGCCTGAGCCCCCTCTTCGGCGGTGTCAGGGTTGGTGGCCACCAGCCACAGCGCAGCCAGAGCGAAGAACCCGGCATACACCGCGCCGCCCAACAGCGTCATGATCTGGCTCCCTTGCTAAACGTTATTAGCCAGTCTGCCTAGTCTTGGCTGTGTTTGCAGCTCCCCACGCCGGAATGTGGGGCGTTTCATGCTGCTGGCAGCGGGGTGACCTGCGCCGCGAGGGAGCTTGCTGCCGCCCAGCTCCCCCGTGACGCCGGCGGGGAACTAGGTGATAGTTGCCCGCCTTTGCGCGACAACTCGACGCTGACGGGGCGGGCAGATCTCCGCATGGGCAGTGCGTTTGGGTGGCTGCGGGGGCGGTGCGATACGCTGTCGTGGCTTCACGGGGTGTGGCGCAGCTTGGTAGCGTGCTTCGTTCGGGACGAAGAGGTCGTGGGTTCGAATCCCGCCACCCCGACTCAGGTTGTTGCAGGTAGAGGGCTCCGACTGGTCAATCCGGTCAGGGGCCCTTTTCCGTCGCGGTCCGCAGTAGCTTTCAGCGCCTTCCGGCGAGCCGAGTCGAGAGCGACCTACACCTGCTCCAGAGCGGAAACAGTCGACGACCGCGTCATCGCGTGTGGCGGGGGTGCTGTAGCCCGTCTTGCGCCCCGCGGTGCTGGGCACGCCTTGGGCTGTGCATCACGGCAGGGTCGCGTAGGTTTTTAGAGCATCAGTATCCGAGAACTCCACGCAGCATTCAACGAAAGTCATCATGTCCGAGGACCAGAGCACAGACGTTCCACCCAATCACCTCTCCGTCGATCCGCGCAGCGCCTTCTATAACGAAGAGACGCTCCGCCGCGGCGTGGGTATTCGCTTCAACGGCGCCGAGAAAACCAATGTGCACGAATACAACGTGGCCGAGGGTTGGGTGCGGGTGGAAGTCCCCACCGCCAAGGATCGCCGCGGAAATCCGATGGTCGTCAAGCTCAGCGGCACGGTTGAACCGTATTTCCGCCCCGCGGAGTAGCGGGTGCCCCTGATTTGGCGCCGCGGTTCTAGGTTCGACGGACCGTGCCGAGGCGAGCCGGTCACCCCAACGATCGAACAGCGGTTCGGCCCGCTGGCGGAGCGCCAGATGTGCGTCAAAGCTGTGTCGATAGCCGGAATCCCACGACCGCGGACGGGTACGGCGGTGGACCGGCACGGGGGCGAGACGCCAGGAATTCCGCTTCGATCATGATGTCGGCTGCGGCGGCACCGGCCTACCCTGGACACGTGATGGAAGTACTCCCGTGGGTGGTTCCGATCATCGCGATCCTGGTCATCGTCAGCGTCCTGATCGCGCTCTCGGCGCACTTCAACCACGACTGAGCAGCACGCGGCCCAGCGGTATCCAGGTGGGGACTCCCGGGACCGCTAGATGCCACGCGTCCGGGTCGACTCCCCGCTGAGCCCCCGGGCCGTATTGACCAGGCCCACCATCGAAAACGCCTGCGGGGTGTTGCCGACCAGCCGGCCGGCGGCGGTGTCGTACTCCTCGCTGAGCAGCCCGACATCGTTGCGCAGGCTCAACAGGCGCTCGAACAACGCCCGGGCCTCATCGCGGCGGCCGATGCCGTGCAGCGCGTCGGCCAGCCAGAAGGTGCACACCAAAAACGCGCCCTCGCTGCCGGGCAGACCGTCCACCGAGCCCTGGTCGGTGTCATAGCGCCTCAAGAAGCCGTCGCTGGACAGCTCCCGCTGCACCGCAGCGACGGTCCCCACCACCCGCGGGTCGTCCCACGGCAGGAAACCCACCCGGGGGATCAGCAACAGCGCCGAGTCCAGGCCGGCGGAACCGTAGGACTGGGTGAAGGTCTGCCGCTCGGCGTCGAAGCCATGCTCGCAGACGTCGGCGTGGATCGCCGCTGCCAGCGCCCGCCACCGATCGACCGGTCCGTCCCGGCCGTGGGTCTGCACCGCGTGCACCGCCCGGTCCACGCCCGCCCACGCCATCACCTTCGAGTGCACGAAATGCCGTTGCGGGCCGCGGACCTCCCACAGGCTGGCGTCGGGCTGGTGCCAGTTGCCCTCGAGGAAGTCCAGCAGGGCGCGCTGGATGTCCCAGGCGGTGTCCTCGCACTCCAGACCGGAATCCAGCGCAAGGTTCAGCCCGTCGAGCACCTCGCCCCACACGTCGAGTTGGAACTGACCGGCCGCGTCGTTGCCGACCCGCACCGGCGCCGAACCCTCGTACCCGGACAACCAATCCAGGGTCAGCTCCGGCAGCCGGCGGGTGCCGTCCAGGCCGTACATGATCTGCAGTTTGGCCGGGTCACCGGCCACCGCGCGGACCAGCCACTCCCGCCAGGCCTTGGCTTCGGCGACGTAGCCGGTGCCCAGCAGCGCCTGCAGCGTGAAGGTGGCATCCCGCAGCCAGCAGTAGCGGTAATCCCAATTACGCACCCCGCCAAGGCTTTCCGGAAGTGATGTGGTGGCGGCGGCGACGATGCCGCCGGTAGGGGCGTAGGTGAGCGCCTTGAGCGTGATCACCGCGCGGCGCACCGCATCCGACCACTGACCCCGGTATCGGCACTGGTCGATCCAGTTCTGCCAGAACGACAGCGTCTTGCCCAGAGCATGCATGGCCTCGGATCGCACGGCGTCGGGCAGCAGATGCGACGGCGTGTGGGTCAGCACGAACGGCACCTTGTCGCCGGCGGACACCTCGAATTCCGCGACGGTTGTCATGTTTTCGCCCCGCATGGTGACCGGGCTGCTCAGACAGACCGTGTCCGGGCCGGCCACCGCGATCAGCCCCTCCTCGCTGCGGCGCATCCAGGGCACCACATTGCCATAGTCGAACCGGATCGCCAGGTCCATGCGCACCGGCACCCGCCCGGAGATGCCCTCGACGATCCGGACCACGTCGGCGGCCTTCCCCCGCGGCGGCATGAAGTCGGTGACGCGCACCGTGCCGTCGCCGGTGTCCCATTCGCTGTCGACGACCAGGGTGTCGCCGCGGTAGCCGCGCCGGGTGGCCGGGCCGCCGGCAGCCGGGGCGATGCGCCAGTAGCCGGCGGACTCGTCGTGCAACAGCGCCGCAAAACAGGCCGGGGAGTCGAACCGCGGCAGGCACAGCCAGTCGATGCTGCCGTCACGGCCCAAAAGCGCCGCGGTGTGCAGGTCACCCAGTAGCGCGTAGTCCTCGATCGGTGCCGACGCCATCGGCGATCAGAGGCGTTCCTTGACCGCGGCCGACAACCGGGAACCATCGGCCTTGCCCGCGGCGATCGCGGTAGCGGCCTTCATCACCAGACCGATGTGCTTGGAGTGCGGGCGTTCACCGATCTGCTCGGCCACCTGCGCCAGTGCGGTGTCGACGACGTCGGCCAATTCGGCCTCGCTGAGCGGTTCGGGCAGGTACTCGGCGATGATCCGGGCCTCGGCGTGTTCTTCGGCGGCGAGCTCACCACGGCTGTTCTGGGTGTAGATCTCCGCGGACTCCGCGCGCTTGCGCGCCTCGCGCGCCAGCACCTTGAGCACCTCGTCGTCGGTCAGCTCGCGGGCCTGCTTGCCGGCGACCTCTTCGGACTGGATCGCGGCCAGCAGCATCCGTAAGGTCGCGGTGCGCAGCTTGTCTTGCGCCTTCATCGCTTCGGTCAGGTCCGCCCGCAACTGCGATTTGAGTTCCGCCATGCCGCATAACGCTACGCTCAGCCACATGGTGAATCCGCCGCCTGGCTACCCCGGCCCTGGTTTTCCTCCGCCCGGTTACGGGCCGCCACCGCCGGGTTACGGCCCGCCACCCGGTTACGGGCCGCCCCCGGGTTATGGCCCGCCACCGGGTTACGGGCCACCGCCTCCCGGATATGGGCCGCCGCCACCGGGCTACGGCCCGCCACCGGGGTACGGTCCCCCGCCGGGATACGGCCCGGGATATCCGCAGCCCGACCTCAAACCCGGGGTGATCCCGCTGCGCCCGCTCAGCTTGACCGACATCTACAACGGCGCCGTCGGCTACATTCGGGCCAACCCGGCCGTGGTGCTGGGGCTGACCGCGATCGTCGTGGTGGCCACCCAGATCATCAGTGGCATCGCGCTGTTCGGCCTGCTGACGGCCGTCGGGCCGCAACACCGCGGGCCGTCGGCCGCCGAGATCTCGGGGGGCGACGTGGCGGCATGGATGACCGCCTTCGCCGGCGCCGCTATCGTGACCGCCCTGGGCACCATCGTGCTGACCGGCATGCTGACCGCCGTCGTCGGACGTTCGGTGTTCGGCTCCCCGATCACCGTCGGGGAAGCCTGGGCGATCGTCCGCACCCGCTTTGCGGCGCTGATCGGCCTGACCGCCCTGATCGGGCTTGCGGCGGCGGTGTTGTGCGGGTTCGTCGCGTTCGTCATCGCTGTCGCCGGCGGAGCCGGAGGCACCGGGGCCGCCGTGCTGGTCGGCCTGCCGCTGGTGCTGGCATTGGTCGCGGCACTGGGCTACGGCTACGCGGTTCTGGTGTTCGCACCGACGGTGATCGTGCTGGAGCGGCAATCGGTGTTTGACGCGATGCGCCGGTCGTTCGCCCTGGTGCGCAACAGTTTCTGGCGGGTGCTGGGCATCATGGTTCTGACCGCGCTGATCGCCTCGCTGATCAGCAGCGCGGTGGCCTTCCCGTTCAACATCATCGGGATGGCGGTCACCCACGGCGCCGACGCCTTGACCGGCTCGGCACAGCTGGGCTTGTTCTCCCGGATCGGTGCGACGATCGGGCAGATCATCGTGCTGCCCTTCACCGCAGGCGTGACGGTGCTGCTCTACACCGATCGCCGTATCCGCGCCGAAGCGTTCGACCTGGTGCTGCGGACCGGTGTTGCGAGCGGGCCGTACGCGGGCGGGCCGACCGACCACCTGTGGCTGACCCGGCCACCGGGGTGAGGATCAGCGGGTGGCCACCGTCGACATCGACCGCGAAACCGCTCGCGAAGCCGCCGAACGGGAACTGAGTAAACCGATCTACCCGCGGCCGTCCCCGAAGCAGCAGTTCATCGACTTCCTCGAAACACTGATCCGGCGGCTGGTGCTCAAGGGCGCGGAGCTGCCCGGCGGATGGTTCACCATCAGCGTGTTGTTGATCGTGCTCGCGGCGGCGGTGCTGGCCGCCGTCCACGTGGGTCGCCGCATGCTGCGCGACGGCGACCGCCACCCGCCGTTGTTCGGCACTGCGCAGCTCAGCGCCGCAGAACACCGCGCGGCCGCGCAGCGGTACGCCGCTTCCGAAGAATGGGGCGAGGCGATCCGGCACCGACTGCGGGCGGTGGCCCGCGAACTCGAGGAAACCGGGGTGGTTCATCCCGCTGTGGGCCGCACCGCCACCGAACTGGCCCGCGACGCCGGCGCGGCGCTGCCGAGCCTGGCGGGCGAGCTGCTCCGCGCCGCCGAGACGTTCAACGACGTCAACTACGGCGAGCTGCCGGCCACCCCGGAGGGATATCGGATCGTCGCCGACCTGGATGAGCGGGTGCGCTCCACAACGCCGCGGCGGCAGTACCGGTGACGGCCACCCGGCGGACGTGGCTGTGGGGCACGCTGGCTCTTGTTGTGATCGCGGTGGTTTCAGCGGTCGGCGTCTATCTGACCAATCCCCGGCCGGGGGGCCGGATGGATCCGCACGCCACCGGCCCCGAGGGCGCACACGCCGTGGTGACGCTGCTGCGTGATCGCGGCGTCGAGGTGGCGATCGCCGATACCCTCGACGACGTCACCCGCGCGGCGCGCCCGGATGCGCTGGTGCTGGTGGCCGAGACCCGGCGCATCGTCGGTGACGAGCTGCTGGACCGGCTGGCCGGCCTTCCCGGCGACCGGCTGCTGGTGGCGCCCGACACCAGGGCGCGCAAAGCCCTGGCGCCCGGCGTGCGCTCCGGCCCGGCGCGTACGTTCACCCGCCAGCCCGGCTGCAGTCTGCGCGAGGCCGAACGCGCCGGAACGGTCGACCTCGGCACGACAGCGACTTACCTTGCATCGCAAGGGAGATCGATACGCAGCTGCTATGACGGCGCGCTGGTGCGTTACCACGATGGCAGCCGGACCGTCACCGTGGTCGGCAGCGCGTCCTTCATGACGAACAGCGATCTGGCCCGCGAAGGCAATGCGGCCCTGGCAATGAACCTCGGCGGCGCCCGCAACCTGCTCATCTGGTATGCGCCTCAACACAGCGAAGGCGGGCCATCAGGCCGCGCAACACTTCTCGAGCTGGTCCCGGAGAATGTGACCTGGTTGGTCTGGCAGCTGTGCGTGGCGCTGGCGCTGGCCGCATTGTGGAAGGGGCGCCGCCTCGGCCCGCTGGTCGCCGAGCGCATGCCGGTTGTCGTGCGTGCCTCGGAGACCGTCGAGGGTCTCGGCCGGCTCTACCGCTCCCACCGGGCCCGCGACCGGGCGGCCGCCGCGCTACGCACCGCAACTATGCGCCGACTCGCCCCGCGGCTGGGGTTGGGGCCAGCTCCGGATCCGCCGGAGCTGGTCGCGGCGGTGGCCCAGCGTATCGGCGCGCACCCGGACTGGTTGGGGCCGTTGCTGTTCGGCCCCGCTCCGGAATCCGACGACGCACTGGTCGGTCTTGCTCAGGCACTCGATGACATCGAAAGGCAGGTCACCGGATCGTGACACAGACTCCCCCGCACAATCCCGCGGCAGCGGCGGCCCGCGACGCGCTGCTGGCGTTGCGCACCGAGGTCGCCAAGGTGGTGGTCGGCCAGGATGCGGTGGTCGGCGGCCTGGTGATCGCCCTGCTATGCCGCGGCCACGTGCTGCTCGAAGGCGTTCCGGGCGTGGCGAAGACCCTGCTGGTGCGGACGCTGGCCGCGGCGTTGCGGCTGGATTTCAAACGGGTCCAGTTCACCCCCGACCTGATGCCCGGCGATATCACCGGCTCCCTGGTCTACGACACCAACACCGCACAGTTCATGTTCCGGCCCGGGCCGGTCTTCACCAACCTGCTGCTGGCCGACGAGATCAACCGCACCCCGCCGAAAACCCAAGCGGCGCTGCTGGAAGCGATGGAAGAGGGGCAGGTCAGTGTCGAGGGGGCAGCCAAGCCGCTGCCCGACCCGTTCATCGTCGCCGCCACGGCCAACCCGATCGAGTACGAGGGCACCTACCGGCTGCCGGAGGCCCAACTCGACCGGTTCCTGCTCAAGCTGACCGTCCCGCTACCGGGGCGCAACGCCGAGATCGACATCCTGTCCCGGCACGCGCGGGGTTTCGACCCGCACGACTTGTCCGCGGTCGCGCAGGTCGCCGGTCCCGACGATCTCGCGGCCGGCCGTGCCGCGGTGCGCCAGGTGCTGGTCGCCGACCAGGTGCTGGGCTACATCGTCGACGTGGTCACCGCGACCCGGCACTCGCCGGCGTTGCAACTGGGCGTCTCGCCACGCGGCGCGACCGCCCTGCTGGCCACGTCGCGGTCGTGGGCATGGCTGTCCGGGCGCAACTACGTGACGCCCGATGACGTCAAGGCGATGGCCCCGGCCACGCTGCGGCACCGGGTAATGTTGCGTCCGGAGGCCGAGCTCGAAGGCGCCAGCGCCGACGGTGTGCTCGACGGCATCCTGGCCTCGGTTCGGGTGCCGCGCTGGTGATCCTGACCGGCCGCACCGCACTGATCGCACTGGTCTGCGCTCTGCCCGTCGGGCTGGCTCCCTGGCCGGCGACGGCGTTCGCCGTGCTGCTGGCCGGGCTCGCCGTGGCGGTGATGCTCGACGTCGCGCTGGCTGCCGATCCGGCCGCGCTGCGCATCACCCGGACGATGGACAACGCCGTGCGGCTCGGCCAGTCGGTGCCGACCACCCTGACCCTGCACGGCGACCGCCGGTTGCGCGGGCAGCTGCGCGACGCCTGGCCGCCCAGCGCCGGCGCCTGGCCGCGCGCGCACCCGTTGGACCTGCGCGCCGGCCAGGAGCTTCGGGTGCGCACCGAGCTGCGGCCGATTCGGCGCGGTGACCAGCACGCTGACCGGGTCACGGTGCGCTCGGTCGGGCCGCTGGGTCTGGCGGGCCGGCAACGCTCCCGGGTGGTAGCTGGTCACGTGCGGGTGCTGCCGCCGTTCCTGTCCCGCCGGCATCTGCCGGCGCGGCTGGCCCGGCTGCGTGAGATCGACGGGAACCTGCCGGCACTGGTCCGTGGCCAGGGCAGCGAGTTCGACTCGCTGCGCGAATACGTCGCCGGTGACGACGTCCGCTCGATCGACTGGCGGGCCACCGCCCGACGCTCGGAGGTGGTGGTGCGGACCTGGCGACCCGAGCGGGACCGGCGCGTCGTCATCGTGCTCGACACCGGCCGGACCGCGGCGGGGCGGATCGGGGTCGACCCGACCGCGCGCGACCCGGCGGGCTGGCCGCGGCTGGATTGGTCGATGGATGCCGCACTGTTGTTGGCGGCGTTGGCGTTACGGGCCGGTGATCATGTCGATCTGTTGGCCCACGACTCTCTGAGCCGGGCCGGGGTGTTCGGTGCGTCGCGCACCCGGCTGTTCGCCCAGCTGGTCGACGCGATGGCGCCGCTGCAACCGGCGTTGGTCGAAACCGACGCGGCGGCAATGCTTTCCACCTTGTCTCGGCGGGCCCGCCGCGGCAACCTGGTGGTGCTGCTCACCGATCTGAATGCCTCCGCACTGGAGGAAGGGTTACTGCCGGTGCTGCCGAAACTGACTGCCGAACACCTGGTGATTCTGGCCGCGGTCGCCGATCCCCGGGTGGAACGGCTGGCGCGCGGACGCGCCGACGCCGCCGCGGTGTACGACGCCGGCGCCGCGGAACGCTCGCGCAACCAGCGCCGCGCGGTGGCTGCGAAGTTGCGGCGCAGCGGCGTGCAGGTGATCGACGCCCCGCCCGACGAGCTGGCGCCGGAGCTGGCCGACGCCTATCTGGCGATGAAGGCCGCCGGACGGCTGTGACGGGGCTCGCGAGCGTGCGCCGAGTGCCGCGATCCGCGGCGTGTCGCTGAGCCAACACGCCCACTCGCACTAGGGGGGTCGGCTCAGCCCGTGGGCACCACGTCGGGTGCGTCGGCGATGTCACCGGTCTCGTCGGCGGCCACCGCCTGGCGCCCGAAATACACCACGTAGGCCAGAAACGCCGCCTCGGCCACCACTCCGATACCGATCCGCAGCCACGTCGGCAAGGGTGACGGGGTCACCACCGCCTCGAGCAACCCGGAGACGGCCAACACCACCACCAAACCGACGGCGACCGCGACGACGGCGCGGCCCTGCTCGGCGAGCACCTGTGCGCGCGGGCGGTCCCCAGGGGCGATCACCATCCAGCCCAGCCGCATGCCCACCGCGCCGGCCAGGAACACCGCGGTCAGCTCCAGCAACCCGTGTGGGGCGAGCAGGCCGAGCATGAATCCGCCTCTACCGGCGTGGAACATCAACCCCAGTGCCACACCGAGATTGGCGGCGTTGGCCAACAGCAGTGCCGGGATCGGCAGCCCCAGCAGCACCGAGAATGCGATGGCGCGTGCGGCCACCCAGGAGTTGTTCACCCAGACCTGCAGGGCGAAGGAGCCGGCCGGATGGTCGCTGTAGTAGGCGGCGAAGTCGTGGTTGACCAACCGGTCGATCTCGGCGGGGGTGCCGATCACCGCCTGCACGTCCGGGTCGCCGGCCACCCAGCAGGCGATCAGCACCGTGACGGCCAGGAAGAGCACCGCGGTGCCCAGCCACCAGCGCCGCGCCCGGTAGGCGACCACTGGAAACGACACCGTCCAGAAGCGCACGAACTCCGAGGCCAGCGGGGCGTGCGCACCGGTGACGGCGGCCCGGGAGCGCGCCACCAGGCTGGAGAGCCGTCCGATGAGTGCTGCATCCGTCGACGACGAGCGCACCACCGACAGATGGGTGGACACCCGCTGGTAAAGCTCCACCAGCTCGTCGACCTCGGCGCCGCTCAGCCGGCGACGGTTTTTGACCAGCGACTCCAGCCGATCCCAGGTGGGGCGATGGGCCAGCACGAAGGCGTCGACATCCACGGCGTCGAGCCTAACCGCGTAGCGTCTGCTCTATGCCGTACCGCAGCCCCGAGCTGGTGACCGGCGACGCCGTCGTCCTCGACATCGCGATCGCGCAACTACCGGTGCGTGCGGTCAGCGCGCTGATCGACATCACCGTCGTCATGGTGGCTTACCTGTGTTCGATAGTGCTGTGGGCGATGACGCTGGGCCGGTTCGACGGCGCCTTGACCGCCGCGATCATGATCATCTTCGCGGTGCTGCTCCTGGTCGGCTATCCGGTCACCATCGAGACGATCACCCGGGGTCGCTCGCTGGGCAAGATGGCGATGGGGCTGCGGGTGGTCTCCGATGACGGGGGCCCGGAACGCTTCCGGCAGGCGCTCTTTCGGGCGCTGGCCGGGGTGGTGGAGATCTGGGCGCTGACGGGCAGCCCGGCGGTGATCTCCAGCCTGCTGTCGGCGCGCGGCAAACGCCTGGGCGACATCTTCGCCGGCACGGTGGTCATCAGCGAACGCGGACCGGCGTCGGCCCCGCCCCCGATGATGCCGCCCGGGCTGGCCTGGTGGGCGTCGACACTGCAGCTTTCCGGGCTGCGGCCTGAATCAGCGGAGTTGGCAAGGCAATTCCTCGGCCGCGCGACCCAGCTCGACCCGCACACCCGGCAGATGATGGCCTATCGGATCTCCGGTGAAGTGCTCGCGCACATCTCACCGCCGCCGCCCCCGGATGCGCCGCCGGAACTGGTGCTGGCGGCGGTGCTCGCCGAGCGCCATCACCGCGAGCTGGCGCGGCTGCAGGCCGGCCCGCCGCTTCCCTACTTCCCAGCGGACCCTGGCCCGTGGCCACCGCCGGATACCGGCGGGTTCGCCCCACCGCGGTAACCCCCCCGCACGAGGGCCATCCAAACCTCCGTTGCATCTCGATAGGTTCCGATATATCGTCAACGTATCGGGAGCGGCGAGCGCTTCCGTTCGAGAGCACGAGGTGACGAATGAACATCCCCTTCGGTCCGCCCGGCGGACCTTTCACGGAAAATGCTGAGCAACCCGGTGGTTTCGGGTTCGGCTCCGCGGCGCCGCATCAGCGCCGGGCCGCGCACGCCGCGCGCCGGCAGGCGCGCCGCGAGTTCCGCAGGCAGCTGCGCGACCATGCCGCCGACCACTGCGGGCCCTTCGGCTTCAGCCCCGGCCATGACGTCGGTGGCGCTGGATTCGGTCCGGGCTTCGGCCCCGACTTCCGGCACGGCTTCGGTCCGGGATTCGGCCCCGGTTTCGGCCCGGGATTCGGCCCCGGCGGCCCGGGATTCGGCTTCGGCTTCGGTCCGGGCGGGCACCGTGGCCACCGGCGTGGCAGCCGTGGCCGGCGCGGTGACGTGCGGATCGCGATCCTGGCGCTGCTGGCCGAGCAGCCGATGCACGGCTACGAGATCATCCAGCAGATCGCCGAACGCAGCCAGGGGCTGTGGCGCCCCAGCCCCGGATCGGTCTACCCGACCCTGCAGATGCTGGTCGACGAGGGATTGATCACGGGCAGCGAAACCGACGGCAAGAAACGCCTTTTCGAGTTGACCGAGGGCGGTCGCGCGGTCGCCGAAGAGATCGAGACCCCACCGTGGGAGGAGATCGCCGACGGCGCCGACCCGGGGCAGGTCAGCCTGCGCACCGCGATCGGCCAGCTGTTCGGTGCGGTCGCGCAGGCCGGTCAGGCCGCCACCCCCGAACAGCAGCAGCGCATCGTCGACATCGTCAACGCTGCGCGCAAGGAGGTCTACGGCATTCTCGGGGAAACCGACTGAGGCCGTCCCGCCGGCCCTGCCTCGAGTCGGAATCTCACGACGTATCGCCTGCGTGTCGCGTCGTGAGATTCCGACTCGCGCGAGGGTTTCTCACGCCGTTTCGCGCCGGCGATCTCAGCAGCGGCGAAGAACCCGATGCATGGCGGTCTTCTCGTTGGCCGAAACCCACAGCCCATAAGCGGTTTTGACCGTGACCTGACGGGCCACGAATTCGCATTCGAACGCGGCGTTCGCCGGCAGCCAGCCGGCGGCGTCGCGGAATGCTTTGTCGAAGTTGGCTTGTGCGCTGACCGCCAACAGGTTGCGCGGATCGTTGGCGAAGTCGCGGCGCCGGGCGTCGTCCCAAAATCGCGCGCCCTTGTACCAGGCGTCGGCCAGCGAGACCAGGTGGTCGACCTGCACCGCCTCGGACGTCGAGGGGCCCCGGACGAATTCGAGGGTGTTCCCGGTGTAGGGGTCGTGCAGCGTGCCGCGCTGCACCAGGCAGGTGCCCCGGCGCAGCACGACCCGGGTCAAGTCGCGGCGCATGATGTCGTCGCGGGTGTTGCAGCCGTTGTGGCCGAATTCGACGTCGACGTCGTCGCTCCACCGTTCACCGAACCGGTGGCGCTTGAAGTCCTGCAGGCGATCCCAGCCCTTGACCGGGAGGGCTTCGAGCATGCGGCGGGCGTCGTCATAGCCCGGGTTGAGCGGCGCGGCGCTCGGTGTCGGCGGGGTCCACGTCGGCAAGGGACCCGACGGCCGCGAAAACCAGCCGTTGTGCTGCCACCACGCCCAGCCGACGGCGGCCACCACGACCAGCGCCACCACCGTGGCAGACACCACCCGCCTGCGTGCGGCCATACTCAGGGCAGCTCGACCCAGTCCAGTGTGCGCTGTACGGCCTTTCGCCACCCGGCGTAGCCTTCGGCACGCTGATCCTGCGACCACGTGGGGGTCCAGCGTTTGTGCTCCTGCCAGTTGGCCCGCAGGTCCTCCGGGCTTTTCCAGAACCCGACGCCCAGCCCGGCGGCGTACGCTGCGCCCAGCGCCGTGGTTTCGGCGACTACCGGCTTGACCACGTCGACGCCCAGCACATCGGCCTGGATCTGCATGCACAGGTCGTTGGCGGTGATGCCACCGTCGACCTTCAAAACCTCAAGGTGCACACCGGAATCGGCTTCCATCGCCTCGGCCACGTCTCGGCTCTGGTAGCAGATCGCCTCCAGCGTCGCCCGAGCCAGATGTGCGTTGGTGTTGAATCGGGACAACCCGACGATCGCGCCGCGCGCATCCGAACGCCAGTACGGCGCGAACAGCCCGGAGAACGCCGGCACGAAGTACATCCCGCCGTTGTCGGCGACCTGACGGGCCAGCGATTCCACCTGGGTGGCGCCGCTGATGATGCCCAGCTGGTCGCGCAACCACTGCACCGCCGACCCGGTGACCGCGATCGAACCCTCCAGGGCGTAGACCGGTTTGGCATCACCGAACTGGTAGCAGACCGTGGTCAACAGCCCGTTGTCGGAGCGGACGATCTGCTCACCGGTGTTGAGCAGCAGGAAGTTTCCGGTGCCGTAGGTGTTCTTGGCCTCCCCGGCGGACAGGCACACCTGGCCGACCATGGCGCTTTGCTGATCGCCCAGGATGCCGGCGATCGGCACTTCGCCGCGCACCGGCCCGGTGGCCACGGTGACCGCGTGCCGCCGCCGCGACGACGACGAGGTGATGCGCGGCAGCATCGCCCGCGGGATCGAGAACAGCGCCAGCAGTTCGTCGTCCCAGTCCAGGGTCTCCAGGTTCATCAGCATGGTGCGGCTGGCGTTGGTGACGTCGGTCAGGTGCACTCCGCCGCGGGGGCCGCCGGTCAGATTCCACAGCACCCAGGTGTCGCAGGTGCCGAACAAGGCGTCCCCGCGCTCGGCATCGGCACGCACACCGTCGACATTGTCCAGAATCCATTGAAGCTTGCCGCCGGAGAAGTACGTGGCCGGCGGCAGGCCCGCCTTGCGACGGATCACCTCACCGTGCCCATCGCGCTCCAGGGCGGCAGCGATGTAATCGGTCCGGGTGTCCTGCCAGACGATCGCGTTGTAGTAGGGCTGGCCGGTGTGCTTATTCCACACCACGGTTGTCTCGCGCTGATTGGCGATGCCCATCGCGGCCAGGTCGGCGGCGTCGAGCTTGGTGGTGTTCAGCGCCGATACCAGCACCGCTGCCGTGTGATTCCACAGTTCGAACGGGTCATGTTCCACCCAGCCGGCCCGCGGCAGGATCTGTTCGTGTTCGAGCTGGTGACGGCCCACTTCGGCGCCGTCATGGTCGAAGATGATGCAGCGGGTGCTGGTGGTGCCCTGGTCGATCGACGCGACGAAATCGCCCAAGTCTGAACTCCTGCCCATAGTGCGTGCCCTGCCGGTCGGTCCGCGTCCATCATGGCCCACACCGGTCGGGCTCGGGTGCACTACGCGCGCGCCAGGACGGCGGGGTGAGCGGCGCCGCCGCCGACAAAATTAGTCAGTCTTCACGAACCCATCAGTCAGTATTTATTCGCGCGATCGCATATTTCGATGTGTCACCGGTAGATGTCGTAATGGTGAACAAACGGTGTCGGTCAGGTGGGCCGAAGCCGTTGGCAGATCCCTCGTCGCCTGGCCCGGCGCGTGCAGCTCACAACTCAATTCGGAGAAGCCATGGACGTCGTTCTCGGTGTGGCACTTGCGTCGATGCCGCTCGCCACCATCCACACGGTGCTGGTGGGCGGTGAGAACGGGGACGGCGCCATTCTGGACGCACACAGCTTCGACGTGCCGACCGGTCCCGCCGGTGACTTCGCCGCGGTGGATGCGGTGATCGCCGCGATCCTGCAGGCGCGCGACGCCGCCGGCCACGCCGGATATCACCTGGTGTCAACCGGATTGACGGTGACCGATCCCTTTGATGCCGCCGCAGTGCGTTCGCGGCTGGCCGCCAATGGCCTCGAGGATGTCGCCCTGATCTCCCCCGCCCTGGCGGCGGCAAGCCTGGCCGAAAACCTGGGCCAGACGGTGGGCTGCGACCGGATGGGCCTGCTGTCGATCGAGTCGCGGGACGCGACCCTCGCGGTGATCGACTGCGTCGACGGCTCCATCACCAGGCTCTTCCGTCAGCCGCTGAGCGACGGTGATGCCACCGCCGCGGTCGACACCGTCGCCGACCGGCTGAACACTCCGGAGACCCGCCCCGACGGCCTGCTCCTGGTCTGCCCCGAGGCCGATTCCAGCGCAATCAGACCCCGACTGGAGGCAACGTTCGCCCACGAGGTGTGTGAGCCGGCCGAACCGCAGGCCGCCCTGGCCCGCGGCGCTGCGCTGGCCTCCACCCGGGTGACGAGGACTGTGGACGCGTCGACTGCCGCACTGGCCTACACCCAGGAAGCCGACTCCGGTGTGATCGCTCCCGGCTACTACGACATTCCCGGCTACCGCCCGGGTTTGGCGGCCGATGATCTGGCCTACAGCGCGGTTCCCGACGAAGAGGCCGACACCGCAACCGAACTCATCGAACCGGTGGGGCAGCCGACCAGGCGTCCGCTGCTGGTTGCCGGCACGATACTGGCGTCTGCCACGTTTGCCGCGGCCTCGGCGCTGATGGTGTCGATGGCGCTGGACATCACCCCCAATCTGGTCGCGTTGCGACCGGAAATCGGTCGGGTGCTGAGCTTTCCACTCGAACCGCCAAAGCTGCCGGAACCCGCCTTGCAGCCGTACGTCGAACCACCGGTGGTGATGAACCACCCGGACGTGCTGCCGCTGCCGCCGCTGGACGTCCCGCCGGCGGCGCCTGTGTCGGTTCCGATCCCACCCGCGCCCGACGCACCTGCGCCGTCGGTCTTCGGTCCCCCGTTGCACATGCCGTCCCCGGCGGTGCCCGCCGCGAACCCGTTCATCTTCACCCCGGCTCCGCTGCCGGTAGTGCAGCACTCGACCCCGACGATCAGGCCGGTCGCATCGGCGCTGCCTGACCTGTCGTTCCTGCTCGGGCTGCCGGCGAAGCTACCCGCGTTTCCGTCACCGCCCAGTGCGGTGCCTGCGCCGCCGTTAGAGATTCCGAACCCGCCGGTGGTCAAGCCGGACCCGCCGGTGGAGATTCCGACCCCGCCGGTGATCAAGCCCCAACCTCCGGTCGTCAAGCCGATTCCACCGGTAATCAGGCCCAATCCGCCGGTGGAGATCCCGACCCCGCCCGTGATCAAGCCGGATCCGCCCGTAGTCAAACCGCAGCGGCCGGTGATCAAGCCGATCCCTCCCGTGATCAAACCCAACCCCCCGATCCAGCTGCCCGACCCACCGGTCAAGCTTCCCGAGGCGCCGATCAAGCTGCCGGACCCACCGGCCGCCAAGCCCAATCCACCGTTGCAGCTGCCTGGATTGCCCGATTCGGCGCCGCCGGTCGGTCTGCCGCAGGCGCCGGCATTCCCGTCGCTGCCGGCTCCCAAGGCGCCGTCCATCCCGGCGTTCAACCCGCCCGGGCTGCCGGGCTTGCCGGCGCCCAGTTCGCCTGGCCTACCGTCGCTTCCGGCCCCCAAGGCACCGGCCCTCCCGGCGCTTCCGGCACCTAGCGCACCTGCGATGCCCAACCTCGGGGGCGGCCCCGGTGGCGGGATCTTCGGCGGCAAGCCCGGTGGCGGAATCTTCGGCGGCAACCCCGGCGGCGGCATTTTCGGCGGCAAGCCCGGTGGCGGCATTTTCGGCGGCAACCCCGGTGGCGGCATCTTCGGCGGCAAGCCCGGTGGCGGCCTCTTCGGCGGCGGCGGTGGCGGCGGCCTGTTCGGCGGCGGCGGTGGCGGCCTGTTCGGCGGCAAGCCCGGCGGAGGCGGCCTCTTCGGCCACTAGGCCGAGGCCGCGGACCTGCGCGCCTCGGTCGGCAAGTACTGGGTGATCGAGGAGCTCCGGCCGGCCTTCATGCGACGACGCCGAAACTGCCCAGCAGGTACCGTCTTTCGACCTCGACGAGAAGGGCCGGGTCGAGTTGCCGGCGTTCTTGTTGAGCGCGCCCGCGGCGTAGCGGCGCCCGCCTCACCGGAACCGTCTTTGACCGTGATGCCCGCCAATTAGCGGAAGTCACGGTCACGGCTCCAGATCGTCGAGGTACCGTGCTGGCGCGTCAGCGCCACCAGATGCGTGTCGGGTACCAGATTTCCCCTTGGGCCGATGTCGTCAGCGATACGCCGGCAGCCGGCCGCTGGCCGAATCGCCCTACGGCTGCCACCAGGGCCGCAGCGGCAGGGCGCCGTCATCACCCCGTTCGTCGACGTTGACGGCCAGCACATGGTGAAGCTGAAACAGGTTGCGCTCGAAGCCCAGTACCGAGGCGGCCATGTACAGCCCCCACACTTTGGCCCGTCCCAAGCCGACCTCGGCGACGGCCTCGTCCCAGTGGTCGACCAGGTTCTGACTCCAGCCGCGCAGCGTCTTGGCGTAGTGGTGCCGGAAGTTCTCTTCGTGCAGCACCTCGAAACCGGTCTGCTGGATCTCGGTGATGATCCGGCCCGCGCCGGTGATCTCCCCGTCCGGGAAGACGTAGCGGTCGGTGAAGGCATCGCCCTTGTAGGTCGAATTGTCCGGCAACGTAATGCAGTGGTTGAGAAGCAGACCACCGGGCCGGAGCTTCGCCTTGAGCGATCCGAAGTACGCGGGATAGTTCTTCACCCCGATGTGTTCGGTCAGTCCGATCGACGAGATGGCGTCGAAACCGGTCTCCCGCACATCGCGGTAGTCGCAGTGCCTGACTTCGGCGAGGTCGGAGAGCCCCTCGTCGGCAATCGCCCGCTGCGCCCAGGCGACCTGTTCGGCCGACAAGGTGGCGCCGATCGCCCGCACCCCGCGGCGCGCCGCGTAACGCACCATGCCACCCCACCCGCATCCGACGTCGAGCAGCCGGTCGCCCGGCTTCAGCCGCAGCTTGTCGAAGACCAGCCGGTACTTGTTCTCCTGTGCCTCCTCCAGGGTCGCCTCCGTGCTGGGGAAGATCGCGCAGGTGTAGGTCATCGACGGACCCAGCACCCATTCGTAGAAGGTGTTGGACACGTCGTAGTGGTGATGGATGGCGTCGGCGTCGCGGGCCTTGGAATGCCGCAGACCGGCCGCGGCGCGACGGCGCCACTTGGCCGGCGCCTCCTCCGGCGGCGGCGCAATCGGTTTGAGATGCTTCACACCGATCGAGCGGACGATGTTGAACAGCACCTGCGGCGACGGCTGTTTGAATTCCAGGTCCGCCAGGGCGTTGAGCACCGGATACGGATTGCCCGGATGCACCCCGCGCAGCTCCAGGTCGCCGGCGATGTAGGACCGGGCTATCCCGAGTTGCCCCAAGGAAGTGGCCAGGTAGGTGGTCGCACGCGGGTTGAGCAGGTCCACCCCCAGCTCGGCGTCGTCGGGTCCGACGCTGCTGCCGTCGTAGGCGGTGATGTGGATCGGCGGCTGCCCCCCGCCGGCCAGAAGTACCAGGATCTCGGCCAAGCCCAGCCGGCCCTTGGTGTCGCGAACACGCTCCGGTGTTGTTGCGGTTTTCAATGCAGTCATCATCGCCCCGTCCATGCTGATATGGCCCTCCCCCGTTTGCGGGCGGCGAACTCGTGCGTACCCACCTCGGCGGCGGCTCAATCCGCACCGTTCGGCGGGACGGCCCCGGGTCAGGAGTTGGCGGTGGTCACAGCGACCAATGCCTCGGCGAAGGCCGCCAAGTCCGTCTCGGTGGTGTCGACGTGCGGGGAGATCCGCAGCACCGGGGCGGTCAGCTCCAGCGGTGCGCGTTCGACACCGCCGGCCGTGGTCACCATCCGGTGTTCGGCGATCAGGACCGAGCGCACTGCCACCGGGTCGACACCGTCGAGCGGCGCCAGGGTGGTGATCGCACTGGGCTCGTCGACCGGCTCGACCACCCGCCAACCCGCCAAGCCCGCCAGCGCCCGCCGGCTCAGCGAACCCACCTCGGCCAATCGGGCCCGCACCGCCGCGGGCCCGGCCGCCAGATACTCACCGAGAGCGGCGGCAAACCCGACCTGCGCCGCCACGTTCACGTCACCCGCTTCCGGCCCGGCCTGGATTCGGCCGGCCAGTTCCGGCCGTACCGCCAGCGCTCCCACGCCCCGCGGACCGGCCAGCCACTTGCGCGAAGACGAATAGACGGCATCGGCACCGACCGCACAGTCAATCTGGCCCAGCGCCTGGGCAGCGTCGACCACCAGCGGCACCTCGGCCTCCGCGCATACCCGCGCCATATCGGCCAGCGGCTGCACCAGTCCCCGGTGGCTGCCGACCGGGGTCAGGTGCACCAGGTCCGGCGGGTCGGCGGCGAGCGCGGCCGCCGCCTCCTCGAGCATCAAACGCCCGGTTCCGTCGACCGGCAGCATCCGCCGGCTGAAGCCGCGCGCCGCCATCACCGCCAGGTTCGGGCCGTACTCACCGGGCAGGCAGGCCAGCGTGCCGCCGGCGACGGGCCATCGCGACAACAGCAGATCCAGCGCATGCCGGGAGCCGGTGGTGAACACCACGTGGCCGGCGGCCAGGCCGGTCAGTGCCGCGAAAGCGGCCCGGCCGGCGTCGAGCACCGGTGCGGCGGCCTCGGCGGCGACGTCGCCGCCGACCTCGGCTTCGTGGCGAGCGTGCCGGGCGGCGGCGGCCATTGCGGCGTAGCTCTGCCGCGAGCAGGCCGCGCTATCCAGGTGCAGCCCGGCGACCGGCGGGCGCGCCGCACGCCAGGTGTCGGCGAGGCTCATTTGACGGCGAGGGACAGGCCGAAGTCGCCGGCCGCGTCGGTCCACCACCGCCGGCGCCGCAGCCCCGCGGCCGCCAACTCGGCGGCCACCTGCTCCGACCGGAACTTGCAGGAGACCTCGGTCAGCATCTCCTCGCCGGCCGCGAAGTCGACGGCCAGGTCCAGCGCCGCGATCACGACGTGCTGCTCGCGGCGGGCCCGCAGCCACATCTCGATGCGCTGATCCGTCGCATTCCAGCGCGCCACATGGGCGAACGCGTCGAGGTCGAAATCCGCCTCGAGTTCTCGGTTGACCACCGCGAGCACATTACGGTTGAACGCCGCGGTGACGCCTGCGGCGTCGTCGTAGGCACGCACCAGCCGTGCGGTGTCCTTGACCAGATCGGTGCCCAGCAGCAGGGTGTCGCCGTCGTGCATCACCGCGGCAAGAGCCGCCAGGAAGTCAGCGCGCGGCTCGGGGGTCAGGTTGCCGATCGTGGAACCCAGAAACACGAACAGTCGCCTGCCGCCGTCGGGGATCTGCGCCAGATGGTGTTCGAAGTCGCCGCAGACGGCGTCCACCTGCACATCCGGATAGTCCCGGGCGATGGCCTCCCCCGCCGTCTCCAGCACGCCGGCGTCGACGTCGAACGGGACGAATCGGCACAGTGAGCCGGCGGCCCGCAGCGCATCGAGCAGCATCCGGGTCTTCGCCGAGGTTCCGCTGCCCAACTCGACCAGCGTGTCGGCGCCGGACAGCGACGCCACCGCCGGGGAGTGCTCCCGCAGGATCTGCGCCTCGGCGCGGGTCGGGTAGTACTCGGGCAGCCGGGTGATCTGATCGAACAGCTCGCTGCCGGTTTCGTCGTAGAACCATTTGGGCGGCAGCGTTTTCGGCGTCTGACGCAGGCCGTGCCGGACGTCGTCGCGTAGCGCGGTGTGGGCGGCGTCGGCGGCGAGGTGGTTGGTCAGTGTGACCGTGCCACCGGCCGCATCGAACGCTGTCATCGACTTCCCTCCAGGGGTGTGACGCTGACCTCGCCGTCATGGGCGTCGACCAGGTGCCGGTCCGGTATGTCCACCCAGCGCGGGTCGTCGTCGTAGGGTTCGCTGGCCAGCACCACCCCCTCGGCGCTGTGCAGCATCGACAAGGTGTCCCCCCAGGTGGTGGCCAGCATCCGGGAACCGTTGGCGGCCAAGATGTTCAGCCGGGCGCGCGGATCGGCCGCACCGATCTGCGTGATCACGTCACCGAGCGACGCCATGCCCCGTTCGAAGATCGTCGCGGCCAGTATTGCGCTATCGCACACGGATTCAGCTCCTGCACAGGTGGGCAGCACCGCGGTGTTCACCACCCCGTTGTGGGACAACAACCATCGGCCGTCGGTGAACGGCGCGGCGGCACTAGCTTCGATCGGCATGCCGACGGTGGCCGAGCGCACCGAGGCCACCACGCAACCGCTCGACAACGCCGGCGCCACCGAGGCGAACGAGGTGTCGCCCCACAGCGGTGCCGCGCTGCGCCACCGGCGGGGCACCGATCCGTCGAAAAAGCCCGCACCCCAACCATCGGCGTTGAGCAACCCGTGCCGCTGGCGACGCGGCGCATAGGACTGCACCAACAGGCCGTGCGGCGGTTCCAGTGTCAGCTCGGCCAGTGACCGCGGCCGGCCCAGCCAGCCCAGGTGCCGGCACATCAAGCGTCCCAGGCCAGTCGCACGCCGGCGAAGATCTGCCGCCGGTAGGGGTGATCCCAGTTGCGGAAGCTGGGCCGCAGGATCTCGGGCGCCACCGCCCAGGATCCACCGCGCAGCACCCGGTAGTCGCCGCCGAAGAACGGCTCCGAATAGCGCTGGTAGATCATCGGCGCGAAGCCCGGCCAGGGCTGCAGCGGTGAACTCGTCCACTCCCAGACGTCGCCGAGCATCTGCTCGGCCCCGTAGGCCGAAGCGCCGTCCGGGTAGGCCCCCACCGGAGCCGGGCGCAGCGCCGCACCGCCGAGGTTGGCCAGTTCGGCCGTCGCTTCGCGCTCGCCCCACGGCCGCCGGCGTCGGGCGCCGGCGCCCGGGTCCCACGCGCAGGCTTTCTCCCACTCGATCTCGGTCGGCAGCCGAGCCCCGGCCCACGCCGCGTACGCCTGTGCCTCGAAGTAGCTGACGTGCTGCACCGGCTCGTCGTCGGGAAGGTCTTCGACACGGCCGAATCGGGTCCGGCAGGTGTGGTCGGGGCTCCAGAACTGCGGCGCACTCAGGCCGGCCTGCTGGCAGTGGTTCCATCCGCGCTCGGTCCACCACCGGGGTTGGCGGTAGCCGCCGTCGTCGATGAACGCCCGCCATTCGCCGTTGGTCACCGGCACCCGACCGATCCGGAAGGCCGGCACCTCCACGCGGTGCGCCGGCCGCTCGTTGTCGAGCGCGAACGGCTCCGCGGTGAGATCGACGCCGAGCACGAACTCACCGGCCGGCACCAGCACCGACGTGCCGGCCAGCCCGGGCCGCCCGGCCGGCAGCGGCTGACCCTCATCGAGCAGTGGAGCCCCGCTGCGCAGGTTCAGTGCCTGCAACATGGTCTCGTCGTGCTGGTGTTCATGGCTGAGCACCAGACCGAACACGAACCCGTCCCCGTTTCCGCCGGGCACGGCGTCGAGTTTCTCGAGGACCTTGGAACGCACTGTGGCGCAATATTTCCGGGCCTGATCGGGGGTCAGCAACGGCAGGTCGACGCGGCTGGCCCGCGAGTGGGTGAACGCATCATAGAGGCCCTCGACATCGGCCGGCAGCATCCCGGGCCGGGCCGGATCCCCGCCGCGCAGCAGCCACAGTTCCTCCTGCTGACCGATATGGGCCAGGTCCCACACCAGCGGGCTCATCAACGGGTCGTACTGGCGGTGCAGTTCGGTGTCGTCGAAGTCGACGAGCGCCAGGGTGCGTGTCCGCGCCCGGGTCAAGTCGCGCGCCAGTGTCTCCGGTGTGCTCACGACTGCCTTCGCGCCAGCCGGGCCACGGTCGCCGCGACACCGGTGCGGCCCACCTCGTCGGCGATGTCGTCGGCCGGGCAGCGGGCCTGTTCGACCTTTTCGACCAGCCGCTGCATCCCGTCACGCAGCGCCGCCGGCGCCTGATCGGCCACCAGGCCCACGCATCGACGCGCGGCCGTGTGCAGGCGCGGGTCAGCCAGACCGATCCGGGCGGCGACGTCCCAGGCGGTCTTGACGGGCTCGACGGCTTCGGCGGCGGCGTCGGCGGTGGCCGGGTCATCGAGCAGGGTCGCCAGGGCGAACACGATCGCCGGCCACAGTGCATCACCGACGCTGTCGAGGTAGCGGATCTCCAGCCACCCGCGCGGGCGCACCGGAGGGAACAACGTGGTCAGGTGGTAGTCCAGGTCGCCGACTCCGGCGCGGCGGCCGCCCAGCATCACCCGCCCGTCGGCCCAATCGGCGAACGGAACGTACCGGCTGACCGGGCTGGCCTCCGGGGCGTGTACCAGCATCACGGGCGCCTTCAACGCGTAGCGCGCCCAGTCCGCGGCCGGGTCGGTGCCGTCGAGACCGAGGACGGGGCCGCAGCGCGCCGAGTCCAGCCGGCTCCACACCTGTTGGCGGGTGGACCGCCAGCCGGAGAATTTCCCACCCAACAGCGGGGAGTTGGCGGCGATGGCCACCATCGTCGGCCCCAGCGCGTGTGCCAGCCGCACCCGGTCGGCCCAGCCGGACCGCGGTCCGGCATCGAGGTTGAGCTGCACCGACGCCGTCGACGTCATCATCGCGGCCCCGGCCGAGCCGGTGTGGCTGGCGGCGAAGAACTGCTCCATCGCGGCGTAACGCGCGCCGGGATTGACCCGATGTGCCGGCCGCAGCGGGTCGGCACCGAGGGGCACCAGCCCCAGCCCGGCGTCGGCGAACGCCGAGCGCAGCACCGCCTGGTCGGCGGCCATCGCCTCAATCGCGGCGAGTGCACCCATCAGCGGCGGGCTGGACAGCTCCACCGCACCGCCGGGTTCTACGGTGACCCGGCTGCCGCCCGGCAACACCGGCAGCGACTGCAGCACCTCGCCGATCTCGGCCCAGCCAGGGCGGCGAAGCGGATCGGCCGGGTCGAAGCAGTGCGCCTCGATCTCCAAGCCCACCCGGCCCAGCGGCGCATCGGTGAGGCAGCCGAGGGCGATGTAGTCGGCGGCGCCGGCGGCACCGGCCAGGTCGGCACCGTCGGGGCAGGGCTCATCGGCGCGGGACAGCTGTGTCACCGCAGCCAGCGCCATATATCAACCCCTCCGCCCGTTGATCTTCCCGACGCTACCGGAGTGGACCGACAAGGCGACACCCGTTTACTGGCCGAGGGAGTTCTGCATCGCCCCAGCCAGCACATTCACCGCCGGCCCGGCATTGCCGGACTGGCAGACCTTGGCCTGCAACAGCACGTTCGCCCGCAGCCGGGTCTGGTTGAAACAGCGCCGGTCGGTGCCGGCCTCCTGCTTGATCCAGGCGGCGTCCGCCGCGGTCGCCGGGCCGCCGTCGAACGCCCACACCTCGGTGACACCGCTTTCCAGGTGCATCGCGGTGGTGCGCCCCGAGCACCCGGCGGTGCGGTCGGTGATGCGGTGGAAGGCTCGCTCCGCGGCGGCCTCGGTGGCGAACACCCCGACCGCCTGTTTGACGAAATGGGCCTGGTCGGTGGCCGAGGTCTGGGTGACGGCACTGTTGTAGGACGCCAGGTCGGGGTCGTTGTAGACCTCGGGCAGGCCGATGTCGGCCCAGTTGTTGCAGACCGGGTCGTCGACCCAGAACGCCTGGAACGGCTGGCCGGACACCGCTTCGGTCCCCATCGGGGCGCCGACGATGTTGCCGACCGATCCTTTCGGCAGTACCGCGTAGGACACCACGCCCGGATCCGACGGCCGTGCCGCGGCGGCCGGGGCCGCCGCAAGCGCCAGACCCAGGGCCGCCACCACCAACGTCGCGGCGGATCGCACGCTACACCGTCGCCGACACGGTGAAGTCGACGTTGCCGCGGGTGGCTCGCGAGTACGGGCACACCTCGTGGGCCTGCGCCATCAGGTCGTCGGCGACGGCCTGCGACAGCCCCGGCAGGTTCCCGATGATGGTTCCGGTCAAGCCGAATTCTTCGGTGGCGATGT
>NZ_LZJK01000116.1 GCF_001667945.1 Mycolicibacter sinensis
GACGCTGGATTCGACGCCACCCAGCCCTCGGCGTGGATCGCCGAGGGGCTGTTGATGTATCTGTCGGCCGACGCGCAGCATCAGCTTTACACCGGCCTCGATGACCTGGCGGCGTCGGGCAGCCACGTCGCGGTCGAGGACGGTGCCCCCCTGCCGGCCGAGGTGTTCCAGGCGGCGGTGGAGGCCGAAGTCGCAGCCGGCGACGACAGCCGCATCTTCCACCGACTGGTCTATAACGAGCGTTGCGCGTCGGCCGACAGATACATCAACAGCCCCTCGGCGATCCACGCCGAGGGCTGGGTGGCGTCGAATCCAGCGTCGCGCAGCGCCTGCGGCCAGTCCTCACGCAAGTCGACAGCTATCTCACGGCGTTCTGCTTTGGGCCTGATGCCGCGCTGCGAGAGCACGTAACTCTTGAAGGCGAGTACCTGCGGCTGGTCCAACTCGAAGATCGTCGTCTGCTCCGCCCACTCCAACCGGAAGGCGCGGGAGTCCAGCCCGGCCGCCAGAATGACCACCTGCCGCACCCCGGCAGCGACGACGCGGCGGAAGTAGTCGTCGAAGTAGCGGGTGCGCGCACCCTGGAAATTGAGGAAATGTTCCCCGAAGTCCCCGGTCAGCAGCTGATGGTCGGGGAGGTTGCCTTCGACGACGGCCTCCCAGTCACCGCCGGCTGCCCGGCAGAACAACTCGGCATAGGGATCGACCGCCAAGGGATCGGGTTTGCGGGCTTCCAGGGCCCGCGCGGCGGCCACGAACAAGGCGGTCGAACCGACGCTCGTGGTGATGTCCCAGCTGTCACCTTCATTACGCATTACAGGCATTCCACTGACCCTACGCCGCAGTAACCAGCGTGGAATCCCCGCTTTACCAGCGCTCTGCGACCGCTCAGCCCCACTTGGCCGCTTCGGCGGTGTCGCGGGCGTTCATCATCAACGTGTTGGTCTCATGGGTGGCCGCCAT
>NZ_LZJK01000117.1 GCF_001667945.1 Mycolicibacter sinensis
CGCTGCCGGCCGCCGGGCCCGCGCAGGCGGATTGGGATTGGATGTTCGCGGCCGCGGAACCGGTGGCGGTCGCCGGAAGCGCGGCGGGCGGTCTCGACCTGGGCAGTCTGATGGCGCTGGCTCAGTCCTTCACCGATCAACTTCCCCCGTCGACGAACAAGCTGTTCTCCGACGTCATCGACGCAGTGCTGGCCTGGCCGGGACCGGGCCAGTCCCTCGACGCCACCGACTGGGTGAACCAACTCCTCTACACGCCGCTGCACAACGGGCTGAACGAGTGGATTGCCGACCCGTTGGGCGAGCTCAGCATGGGCTTGGTCAACGCACCGTTTGTCGCCCTCTTCGGCCGCGATCTGATCGGCGACGGGATTGACGGCTTCGACGGCGTCAACTCCAGCCTGTTCGGCCAGTGGGGCTGGTTCGGCGACGCCGGTGACGGCGGGTTCCTGTTCGGCAACGGCGGAGCCGGTGCCGACGGTGGTGCCGGCGGCGACGCGGGACTCTTCGGCCACGGCGGGGCCGGCGGTCTCGGTGCTATCGGCGCCGCCGGCGGCGATGGTGGTGCCGGCGGCTGGTTCATGGGCATCGGGGGAACCGGCGGGGCCGGCGGCGT
>NZ_LZJK01000118.1 GCF_001667945.1 Mycolicibacter sinensis
GGGGTGGAGAGCACCTGCAGCGGCGAATCGCAGGTGCCGACGCCGATGACGCACACCGTCGGATCATCGCCGGCGTCGAAGCCCAGTGGCTGCAGGAAGAGATCGGCCGCGGTCTGCGCGAAGGCCGCCGACGGCGTCGGCAACATCGTGCCGCCGACGAAGATCGCGGTGTCCGACAGCAGGGCCACCCGGGCGAATGTCGTTTGGACGACCGGAGCTGCGGCGACGCCGGCGGCGATCACGCTCGCGGCGGCGAGCGGGGCGAAAGCTTTGGTTACGTTCATTCCGACACACCTAGTTTTTATGTAAGAGCCGGCCGACAGGACATGAAAAGCCGATAATGGCATTCTCGCATGACGAGAGTCAACGGCGCCGCGGTGGTAGGAGCCCGGAACAGCGGCCGTCCCAGATGGCAGTCCATTGACTTCTGTCCGGCGTCGCTGCCATGATCGCCCTCAGGAATTCTTTAGCTTCTGCGGTGAAGGGGACGCCCCGTGATGCTGACCAAGGCCTTGACGCCGATTGCGATTGCCAGCACCGTCGCGGGCGGGGTGCTCACCGCGCCGGCGGTCCACGCCACCTATACCGACGTCAACCTGCTCGCCGATACCGCGTTCTTCATCGGCCCGACCACCTTGTCCACGCCGTCACCGACCTTCGCCCAGACCGCGGCCGATCTCTTCCTGCAGCCGCTGGGCTTCGACGTCGGCGATGATCCGACGGTGTGCGTCATCGGCGTCGGCACCTGCGATTCGCCGCTGCAGGTGCTCTCCACCCCGCAACTCATCCTGCAGGGCCACAGCAGCTTCGTCGGGGCCGCCGAGATCGTGCGGGCGGTGCACGCCGAACTCGATGCCAACCCCGACGCCTACGATGCCGAAAACCCGCTGTGGATCTTCGGCTACTCGCAAGGGGCCACGGCCGGGTCGATCGCGATGGCGCAGCTGGCCCACGACGGCGTCCC
>NZ_LZJK01000119.1 GCF_001667945.1 Mycolicibacter sinensis
CGTCGTTGGGTTGGGCGGCCAACGCCACCGCGAGCTGGCCGCCGTTGGGCGTGCCCACTACGCCGAACTGCCGCACCAGGTAGCCCCCGCCCGGGCCGGGGCCCCAGCCGCCCTTGGTGGGGGCGCCGAGGCCGGCCAGACCCCAGCGCTGGTTGGGCACGGTGTTGCTCATCAGGCTGTAGACCGGTGCGGCAGCGGCCATGCACGGCAGGTGGGCGGCGAACACGGCCTGGCGGGCCAGCGGCCACTGGGTCTGGCCGAAGGCGCTGAATTCGGGCCGCAGCCGCCGGGATTCGACCGCGGTGCCGGTGTCCCCGCCGGCTCGCAGCACGGCCTGCACCTGTTGGGCGGCCTGGGGGGCCGGCCCGAGCTCGGACCACAACTGCTCGGCGGCGTCGTTGTCGGACGCGGTGACGGCCCTGGCGGCCAGGTCCTGCGCATTGGGACGGTTGGCGTGAATCGCCGCGATCGCCAGCGGGACTTTGATGGTCGACCAGGCCACCCCGTTCTGCAGGGTGCCGAGCGTGCCCGCCTGGTTCTGCCCAACCGGGGCATAGGCGATCCCGACGGTGGCGGGGATCGTGTTGGCCAGCCTCGCGAAGCCGGCCTGCAGTGGCTCGGCGGCCGCGGGGGAGGCCCCGGTCAGGTTCAAGACCAGGCTTGCGACGACGGTCAGGGCCGCGATGAGTGCTCGGCGGGCAGCAGGCATTGCCTCAGTATTGCGCGCCCGGTGGCCGGATCCATGCTGCTGCGACGGGTGTCGGCCGGGGTTGCGGATAACGGTGGCACGCGTCGGCCGGCTCGGGTAGTATCGAACGTATGTTCGAAACAGCGAGTGATCTGCTCTCGCCCACGGCACCGGCCGGCCTGTCGCCGGCCCAACTGGGCGAGCTGATCGCGGCGGTTCATCGGACCGAATCGGTGCTGGTGGCCCGCCGGCTCGGCGCCATTGCCGCTCTGCTTCGCCGGCACGGTGGCGCCGACCCCTGGGAGTTCGAGCAGGACCACGAGACCGTCACCGGTTACGAGCGGACCTGCGCGCAGGTCTCTGCGCTGATGAACCTGGCCCCCGCGGCAGCCGGCCGACAGGTGCATTACGCGGCGGCATTGGATAACCGGCTACCGCGGGTTGGCGAGCTCTTTGCGCGCGGACACCTTGATTGGCACACCGTGCAACTGATCATCACCCGCACCGACCTGGTCGACGACGATCTGATCGGCGGCCTCGACGAACACCTGGCCGCCCGGGCGGGTGGTTGGAGCAGCTGGTCGCGGCGGCGCATCATCAACGCAGTCGATGCCGCGGTGCTGGAGGTCGACCCCGACGCCGCCCGGCAGCGCCGCAAAGAGGCCGACAACGACCGCTACCTCTGGATCTCCCCAGAGCGCGACGGCATGGCCGAGATCAAGGGCAAGATTGCGGCCGCGCAGGGCGCGGCGTTCGACAGGCGCCTCACTCAGATGGCCAATGACGTCTGCGCCGACGATCCTCGCACCCTCGACCAGCGTCGGGTGGACGCTTTGAACGCATTGGCAGAAGGCCTGCCCCTGATCTGCGCGTGCGGGCGGTCCGACTGCCCGGCCCGAGCGGCGGACCGGCCATCGCCCGGCTCGGGAACTCGGGTCATTCTCAACGTTGTGGCTACCGCCGACACGATCGGCGGCTGCAGCGATCGTCCCGGGTATCTGGAGGGATTCGGTGTCATCGATGCCGATCAGGTGCGCGCCTTGGCCGAGTCGGCCTCGCGCTGGGTAATCGACGCCACTGTCGACGCTGCGGCGGCATTACGCTACCGGCCGTCGGTGCAGCTGGCGCGGGCCGTCAGGTGTCGAGATTTGACGTGCCGGTTTCCCGGGTGCCACCGCCGGGCCACCATCTGCGATTTGGACCACACTGTCCCGTTCAACCATGACGACCCAGCTGCCGGCGGGCCGACGGCAGCCTGGAAGGTTAAATGTCGCTAAACTACCCTCATGGTGAAAGCGAAACCCGCTGCTCAGCGAACCGCGGTGCGCTCGGCGGCGATTTATGCCCGGATATCTGCAGATGTCGAGGGCACCGGGTTGGGGGTGGCGCGGCAGTTGGAGGATTGCCGCAGGCTGGCCGCTGATCGCGACTGGCCGGTCGGTGATGAGTATGTCGACAACGATGTGTCGGCGTTTTCGGGCAAGCGGCGCCGCGATTATGAGCGGATGCTGGCCGACCTGCAATCCGGTGCTCGCGATGCTGTGATTGTCTACAACTTGGACCGGTTGCATCGCCAGCCCGCCGAGCTGGAGGACTTCGTTGCCCTGTGTGAGCGGGTGGGGGTCTCGCAGGTTGCGACGGTGACCGCCGATATCGATCTGGGCAACGATGACGGCCTGTTCATGGCCCGGATTTTCGCGGCGTTCGCGGCCAAGGAGTCCGGGCGCAAGTCGGCGCGGATTCGGCGCAAGATGTTGCAGAACGCCGAGGCGGGGTTGCCGCACGGGTCGGTGCGCCCGTTCGGCTATGAGGCCGACAAGATCACGGTACGTGAGTCGGAGGCGGTGGTGGTGCGCGAAATGGCAGACCGCTACCTGGCCGGCCAGTCGTTGCGGTCGCTCACGTTGTGGCTCAACGACTCCGGGATCGCCCCAGCGGTCGCCAAATCGTGGCAGACCTCGGCGGTGCGCCAAATCCTTTGCTCGGGCCGCATAGCTGGGTTACGCGAGCATCGGGGTGAGGTGATCGGCCCCGCGAAATGGCCACCGATCATCACCCCGGCCGAGCGGGATCGGGTGCTGGCCCGCATGGCATCGCGGTCGGTGACCAAGACGCGGGCCGCGCGCACCTATCTACTCTCGGGGTTGCTGCGGTGTGGGCGTTGCGGCAACCGTCTGTATTCGCAAGCGCGGCACAGCAATCCAGATAACAGGGTGCGCCGCTATGTGTGTTTGAAGGGTCCCGATCATGGTGGCTGCGGCCGGTTGACCGTCGTCGCTGCCCCGGTGGAGGACTTGCTGACCGATGCCGTGTTGGCCCGGCTGGACTCTCCGCACCTGGCCAAGGTCCTGGCCGGGAAATCCAGCCCGGATCGCGATGTGGCGGCTTTGGCCGCCCAGGTCGAGACGGATCAGGCCCGCCTCGATGAGTTGGCGACCCTGTATGCCGATGGGGCGGTCACCGCGCGGGAATGGATCGCTGCCCGCGACCCGATCACCAGCCGAATTCAACATGCACGGCGGGACATCGCGACAGCCACCGACACGACGGCGGTTTACGAGCTGGCCGGCACTGGCGGGGCACTGCGCGAGCAATGGTCAGATTTGGATCTGGGCCGCCAGCAGGCCATCGTCAAATCCATTCTCGATCATGCCGTCATTGCGCCGGGCACTCCAGGTGTGCGCAGCTTGGATATCAACCGGGTCCAACCCCACTGGCGCATCTAAACATGGTGGTCGGCATCGTTGGTTGCGCCGTCATCGGTGCCGACCAGACCACCACACGCGCCTCGGTGGATGCCCCGCCTATGGAGCTGTTTTCCCTGGCGAGTGCTGAGTGTGTGTCGGGGTGGGTGAGCTGTCAAGGCCCAAGGCCGCATGCGGTCGAACCCCAGGTTCGAGCCTGGACAGCTCACCCACCCCGACACCAGAAGCGCTTTGTCGCCGGGGAAAGCATGCTTTCCGAACAGTTTTCACGATGACCGATTGGGTGGCTGACCGCCAGAGGGTGACTGTCGCGGGATGGGGTTGATGTCATCACCGCAGCAGGGTGGCGACGGCCGCCAGAACCGTGTGGTCGGTTACGGTCACCGGAAGGTCCTGACGTTGACACGATGCGATCAGCCACTCGGTGAACTCGTCGCGGCCTGTCGGGCATTGCGCGTGGTTGCGCGATTCTCCGTCGGTGCCGTCTTGGGCGCCAGCGCCGGTGTTGGTCGTGGTCGGCTGTCGTGTTGCGGTGGTGGTCATGGGCTGGTGCCGGTCTCGTCGCGGGCATGCAGGCGCGCCAGATAGCGCTGTTGGCGGGCCTGGTGGGCCGCGGTGTGCACCAGCAGGCGTTCGCCGTCGTTACGATGCCCGGCGCCGTCGATGCGCCAGTCCGTCAATTCCCCTGTGGCACTGGACTGGTCTGCTTGGCTGGGCGCGTCGTGCTGGTCATCGTCTTCGGGCTGCTCAGCGTCGCGTTGCCGCCAGTGATGGCGGGCGGCGCGCAGCGCGCCCATGGTGGTGGAGTAGCGGCGCGATTTGGTGGTGATGTGGCCGCGATAGCCCAGGGTGTGCAGCCAGGCCAGCATCGCCGCATTACCCGGCACCGCCGCCAGGTCGGCCAGGGTGGACAGGATGCGGCGGGGATGGGCCGGCAGGTCCAGCTCAGCAATCGCTCGGCCGCTGATACGACGTGCGGCGATGCCGAATTCCGCGACGGATTTGGTGGTGTATTTCGCCAGATACGCCGCCACCCGCCGCGCCAGCCCCGACTTGCCGGGATCGCCGCCGGTCGCGGTGAGGGGTTGGGTGTCGATTTGGGTGCCGAACCCCACGACCCGGTCCTCGCGTTCGGGGTGGTCACCGGTACCGGTGGCGGTTGGCATGGTCACTGGTAGCCGCACCTGCTCAGCGGCCCGGCGTACCAGCGCGGCCAGCTCGATCGCTGACACCCCGACATCGGATTCGGCGGACGTCGCGTTCTGGTCGTCCCCATCGGTGTCGTCGGTGGGGTCGAGTCGGATCAGGGTGTGGTAGTGGATGACGGCGCGGCGTTGGTATTCGGCGACTTTGACAAACGACACCCGCACCGCGTCCGGGTCGACCGAAGCGGACCGCAGATGGCGGGCTAAGGTGCGGCGGAGCGCGATGGTGAACCGCCGCCACAACTCCGGTGCGTGCCAGTTGAACAGCACATGGCCGGTGTAGTCGTAGCACTGCGGACACAACGGCTGCCCGATCGCCGTATCCTCGGAACAGTGGACCCTGCCGCACGACAGCGGAATGCCGTGTGCGCAGTAGCGCGTGGTGTCACCCGGTGGGTGGCACGCCCGGCCGGGATGCTCAGGATCGCTGGTGTGCACCGCGCCGAAGCTGGGGGCGGTCAGCGTGGCGAACACCTGCGGCCGGTGCGCGGTGTGCTCGGGCATACCGTGATGGCCACCCGCCGTGCCGGCGTGGATCAACTGCCAGGTGTCGGCGGCATACAGGTCCGAACACGACGGGCACACCGAGGCGCGCCGGTTCCCGCAGCGGATCATCACCGCCACCCATTGCCTACGGTTGGGGTCATAGGCGCTGGCCTGCACCGGGTTCGCGCAAAACCCCACGGAAACGCAGCGCCCCCACCACGACTCATAGCTGTGCGATGAAGCCCGGCGGATCGCCTGCTCGATCGCGGGCGAGCCGGGCGAAAGCCAGTCCGGCAATGATGCCGGCGCGAGGCTGATCATCGCGTGCTCCCGCTGCGTCCTGCCCGGTTGGGTGGGGCGAAATGGGTTGCCAGCCAGGCGATATCGGTGTCGGTGACGTGAAACGCCCGCACCCGCTGGACGGCCGCGTTGCCTTCGGTGAGCACATAGCCCACCCCCGGTGTGGTGTCGGGGATGTCTTCGCAGCGCGCCCCCTGCTGATGCGCCGCGGTGGACAGGATCATCGCGGTCTGGCTGGCCTCCGTCATGCGCAGCCCGACCCGGACCGGGAACAGTTGACGCAGCGCCACCACGTCTTTGGAGGGGTCTTGCACCGCGGCGATGACGCTGATGCCGACCGCGCGACCCTGGGCCAGCCACAGGCCGAGCAGTTGTTCGACCTCGGTGCGTTGTTTGCGCTCGGCGTAGGCGGTCAGCGTGGCCAGCTCGTCGACCAGCAACACGATATGGGGTTCAGCGCGGGTGGGCCGGTGCGCCCGCGTGGTGCCGCGCAGCCGCTGCGCACGGGCCACCATGGTGGCCGTGGTCTCCCGCAGCACGGCCAGGATGGTGTCGGGGTCATACGCGAACCGGTCGAACAGCGGGGCGCCGGCGCCGAACTCCATACCGCCCTTGGGATCCAGGCAGCGCACCGCCACCAGCCCCGCCTTGATGCCCGGCGCCAGCCCGGCGACCAGCGACCACAACACGCTGCCTTTACCGGCGCCCGTGGCCCCACCGACCAGAATATGGTGGCCGGCCACCGGCAGGGTCCACCGGTCACCGGTCTCGGTGACCCCGGCCGGCACGTGGGCCAACCGCACCACGCGGGTATCCACCGGCGGCCGGGGCAGCGGGATCGGGGCGGCCAACCCGTCGTGGTGGCGCACGCGGAGCACGATGTCGCGGCCCCGACCCGCCTCGATCCGGCCGGGTTGCACGGTCACGCTGTGCGCGCCGAACGCCGCGGCCAGCCCGTCCACCTCGGCTTGCCAGGTTTTCACCGATTGGCCCACCAGCAACCGCACCACCAGCGTGTCGACCGCGGCCCCGATACGCACCGCGCCCAACACCGGCACCAGCGGATCGGCGTCCGGTTTGCCCCGCCGGGTGATGGTCAGCCCGTGGCGTTCACAGACCACCCGCCAGCGGCGTCGGTACACCAGATGAGCACGCCGGTAGTCGCCAATGGGTTTGCCGATGAGCTGCTGGTAGGCGTCGGGCCAGCCCAACCGCCACCCCCACACGCCCGCCGCGCACACCCCGGCGAGCACACACGCCACACGCAGGCCCGATAGTGCTGCGGTGACGATGAAGATGCTCACCAGGGCGGCAGCGTCGGGCCAGCGCAACGCAAACCGCCACAGGCCCTTGCCGGTCAGCTCGATCATGCCGACCAGCAGATCGCCGAACCAGTCATCATCAGCTGACCCTTTTGCCCTACCGCTTGATGTCATTAGTCCGGTGGTCCTCTCATCGGATGGCGACCGCTATTGGTTGCGGTGTCACCGAAATCGGTTTGAATGAATGGGTTTTCGCGAAGCCAGGCGGGCGCCAGGCGTAGGTGGATGAGCCGCCTGGCGCCCATCGCGCTAGCTGGTGCCCGTTTGTTTCGCTGGACTCGGGGCCTGCGTACCACCGCTCGATGCCGCTGGACGCGGCGCCAAACCGGCCGCCGCAGGACCCCCAGGCCGGATTGAGGTCGCCCGGAAGGCGACACCGGAGCGGTCTCCTTGTGACCACGGGATCGCGATCAACCCGTCGAGGCTGACCGGCTCACCGACTTTGACCTCGGGTTCGCCGGCCACGGTGACGGCAAGCACTTCGCCGCCGTCGGGGTCCAGAGCCATGACTTGGACCTGCCAGAGGACCAGGCCCGTTTCTTTGTCGATGCGCGGGGCGCCGGTTTCGTGCACCGTGCGCTGCTCGGGGACGCGGGTGCAGAAGAACTGCACCGCCTTGGTGTCGATGCGTAGCCGCATGTCTGATTCCCTTCCTGTGTGGATACGGCCGCTCGTCGGCCGTGATTCCACTCCAGTCGGGCAACTCGGACATCTGTACCGCATCTTTAATGGCATCTGCGGACATCTGCGTGACACACTCGGGACAAGCACCGACAACGTCATCGACAGCGATGTCATCGCAGGTAGGAGGACCAGCAGGTGGGCAAGGACGAGGCCGCGTGGGTGCCCAACGACAAGCTGCGCTACTACATGGACCGCAAAGGGCTCAACGCCCAGGCGCTCGCCGAACTCATCGAAGTCGACGCGAAGACCGTGGAGCGCTGGCTGACCGGGGAATCACGGCCCTACCGCGACAATGCGCGCCGCGCCGCCGAGGCCCTCGACTGCGATCGGTCCGACATTTGGCCCGATCTGTTCCCGATCATGGCGCCGCCAAGCGCGGGCACCGTCGCGGTCAGCGTGTACGGCAGCCGCGCCGACGTGCCCCCCACGGTGTGGACCGAGCTATTCGGCGCAGCCGTCGAGCACATCGACATCCTGGTCTACGGCGGCACCTTCCTGTTTGACGGCGTTCCCCGATTCCGCAAAATGCTCACCACTGCCACCGAGCGCGGCGTGACCGTCCGCTTCGCCATCGGCGACCCCGACTCACCCGCGGTCGCACAGCGCGGCCAAGAAGAGGGCATCGGAACCGCCCTAGCCGGCCGCTGCAAGATGACGCTGGCCCGCCTTCAACCCATGATCGGCACCGCAGGATTAGAGGTTCGTACCCACACCACGCCGCTGTACACGTCGATGTTCCGCGCCGATGACACCCTGATCGCCAACCCGCATCTCTACGGAGCGCCGGCCAGCGACAATCCCGCCATCGTCATCACACGCGAGGACGCACCCGAGCTGTGGAATGACCATCAACTCGCGTTCGAACGCGTGTGGAACACCGCCCGCCCCATCTGAGCCACCCCTAACGCCGCACCCCATCGATGCCCTGGAGGACCAGATGACCCGAACCGACTACTACAACGACCCCGACGCACCTGCGGCGAACAGTGTGGTGCCGTCCACCACCGCCGTGGTCACCGACGACCAAGCCCACATCCTGCTCATCAAACGCCGCGACAACGACCTGTGGGCGCTACCGGGCGGCGGCATGGAGTTGGGCGAGTCGATCGTTGACACCGCGGTGCGCGAAGTCAAAGAAGAAACCGGCCTCGACATCGAAGTCACCGGCCTCATCGGCGTCTACACCAACCCCCACCATGTCATGGCCTACACCGATGGTGAAGTCCGCCAACAGTTTTCGCTATGCTTCAGCACCCGGCTCATCGGCGGCGACCCGCGGGTCGACTCCGAAAGCACCGACATCGCCTGGACCCGCCCGCAAGACATTCCGACGCTGAACATGCACCCATCCATGCGACTACGCATCCAGCACTACCTTGAACACCGCCCCACCCCATACCTCGGGTAAACGCGAAATGCGCCGCCGGAGCCTGTCCTACCCGACCAGAGCGTCCACACGGGCGACCGCAGCCAGCAAGCTGGGCGCCGACAACGTGATCGCGCGGTGCACCGGGTCGTCCTCGCCGTAACGCGACAAAATTTCGCTTACCCGATCCTCGGGCCTAATCGGCGAACCGTCCGGGCCGGTCTGCATATCCGCGCACGTCAACACATCGAGCAACAACCCCGGCGGCTGCACGAACTCAGCCAACGCCTCCGACAGCCCGCGCTCCCGTGCCTCAAAAACCGCACCCGTGTGATACGCCACCAGTGACACGACGACGGCGGGGAAACCCTCGGCGCGGACAAACGCAGCCCCGTCCACCGGATGGAAACCGGTCGACCGCACCGATGGCGCATACCCGACATCGTGTAGCCACGCCGCCGCGACCAGCGCATCAGCCTCCAACGGATCGACACGTGTCACCAGGCCCTCCGCCGCCGCTGCGACACCGCGAACATGGGCCAGACGGGTCGCCAACGGTGCCAGTCGGGACTCCGCTATCCGCCGAGCCCGCTGCACCACCGCACCGTCCACCACGACCTCAGCCTACCGAGCAGCCCCGAACCGCATCCACCCAGTTCAACAAGGTCCACCCGATCCACCGAGCCCGAGACGCGCCCGTGCCGAAAACCAGCATGTTCCCGTGGCGGCTCCAGCCCGAGTGCGCCGCACCACCGACCCGCAATACGCTATGATCAGCATCAACGACTACGCCGCCGGTCCCGGACCGACACCGAGAACACCTGGGACGAAGCTGCCGGCGTGCTGCTGGCCCGCGTACCCGGAGCCACCGTCGCCGAACTCACCGAACACCCGCCTCAGCGCCACCGTAACCAGCGCACTCGCGGCAGCCCCGGCGTCGCGCAGCTCACACAGCTCACCGCCCAAGCCAGCTAATCCTGCCCGTGCGGTCGGCTCCCTCCGGGCTTCGCTGCGCTCCCTCCGCTTCCGTCCGCTGGCGCTCCCGTCCGCGCCGGTCGCTGCACTGCGCCCTGCGTCCGCCGCCAACCAACCAGCCAGCTCCCACCATCGAGCCGCGTCAGAGCTTCGGGCCGGGGCACCAGCGATGGCCGCATACACGGTGACCGCACGCCGACCCGTTGAGCCGTCCCCACTAGCCCAGGTCACCGCCACGACGCACCGCCGAAAACCACGTCTGACCTGGGGTGTGATAACTTTCTTTACTGGTATCAAGGGAGCTGTTTCGCCTGTGGTGGTAAAGGAGGCTGGGAAAAGCTGGATCTCACCTCCGCGGGCTTGACCGAGAATGTCCTCGTCAGCCCGGCTCGCGGCGATGGCGGGTACGCATTCGGGTGTCATCCGGAGCCGGGCCGAGTCGCCCAGCGCCTTGAGCACGGCAGCCAGCTGCCCGCCGGGTGCCCTTTTGCGTGGTCGCCACGACATGCCTCATGAGACGAGGTGGATGACGAATGCGGGATGCACCAGCAGTACAACGCCGAACGCCACGAGGATCGCCGCCGTCGCCCGGGTAATCCACTGCGCGAACGGCGTCATTCTTTCCAGCCAGATCAACACCGACAGCACCAGCATCCACCCCAATTGCATGGTGCCCAGCGCGATCAGCAGCACGAACAGCATCCAGCAGGAGCCCAGACAAAACAGGCCGTGGCGGCCACCGGCAACAAACGGGCGAGCCGGACCGTCGCGGCGTGTTCCGTGCTGCAGGGACACCGACGTCGGCGCGCGACAGTGTTGCAGGCAGGTCGCTTTGAGCGCTGTGAGCTGATACAGCCCGGCGGCCAGCGCCACCGCACCGGCCAGGCGGCCGGCCCACGGATCGGGGTGTGCCAGCGGACCGTTGAGGTGACTGAACGCCACGAAGGCGGGGATGCCCGGGGCGCTCCACACGGCCAGGTAGGCGGCGACGAAGAGGACCGCCGGGGCGGCGCCGCCGGTGGCGCGGGCATAACGGCCAACCACGGGCAGCACCGCGGGCAGCATCATCGCCGCCATCATGGCCACCCACGCGAGCAGGAACGCGGCCAACGACATCGGCGCCATCGGCGCTATGGCGTCCCTCGGCATGTCTGACTGGTCAGCCATGGGCATTACGGCCATCGTGTCGCCGCTCATGTCGGCGGCGCTGGCCACCGTCCACCACCAGCCCACACCCGCCACACCCAGCAGAACCGCCGGCACCCAGATATCGGTCCAGGACCGCGCACGCACGTCGCTATCGCTCACCGTCGCGTCCTAGTCGCAAGGCTGAACTCGGCGGCGGGCCGGCATCCAGGTCGCTTTCCAAAATCCAGCACACCGTGGACTCATCGTGTTCGGACGGCGCGGCGTGCGACGCGTGGTCGAGAAGGGTCTGCAGGTGCCCTTCGAGGGCGACCAGTTCGGCGATCTGCGCGCGGACCTGGTCCAGACGGGTGTGCAGGACGTGGCGCACGTGCCCGCACGGCGCCTCACCGCGGTCGTGGATCGCCAGGATCTGGCGCACCTTCTGCAAAGTCAGACCGGCCGCTTGGCCCCGATGGATGAACCGGAGCCGCTCCACGACCTCGGGCCCGTAGTCGCGGTACCCCGACCCGGTGCGAGCCGGCGGCGGGAGCAGCCCCGAGTCCTCGTAGAAACGAATGGTTTTGGCGCTGGTGTTGCTGAGTTTCGCCAACTCGCCGATCTGCATAGCCCCCATCCTTGACCTTCCACTGTACTGGAAGGTCAAGGATGGGATCGAGGCCTCCGCACGGCGAGGGTGCATCGGGCAAACTATCCGAAGGGAGAGCTAGGCATGGCATGGCATGGCATGGCATGGCATGGAGTCGTGCTGAAAGTGGCACCCACGGTGGTGACCGGGGTGGTAGGGGTCGCGGCCTATCAGTCGCTGCGCACGGCCGTGGCGAAGGCCCCGCTGCGTCGGGCGACCGTCACCGTGACCTCTTGGGGCATTCGTGCTGCCCGCCACGCGCAGCGCACGGCCGAAAAGAACACCGAGCAGGTCCGATTGACGGTCGCCGATGTAATGGCCGAGGCACGAGCGCGCACCGGCCACGACACCGAACCGGCGATCGTGACCAGCACGGACAGCAACCATGACCACTGATCTGCTGCCGGTGACCGAGGCCACGCTGACGGTTGTATCGGATGCGTCGGGGCGGATGCGGGTGCACGTCACCGGGTTTCGTGTCGATACGGTTCGGGCCGTCGCGATCGAGGACACGGTCGCCACGGTGCCCGGTGTGCAGGCGGTCGCGGCCTATCCGCGCACAGCATCGGTCGTGATCTGGTACTCACCGCAGCACTGCGACACCGCGGCGGTGCTGGCGGCGATCGACGACGCGCAGCACATCCCTGCGGAGTTGGTGCCCGCGCGTCCCCCGCATTCCGCCGAGGTGCGCACCCCCGGTGTTGTGCGCACCGCCCTTGGCGGAATCCGCCGCCTGCTGGGCCGTTCGCCCGATAGCGCCGGGCGAAGCGAGACGGTGGCTGGTGGCGGCTGTGGGCAGGGGCAGGGCGGGTGCGGCACCCCGTCGTCTAGCGAGCTGAATAGACGTGAGCAGCGCAGGTGGTTGCGGCGGCTGTGGCTGGCCATACCGTTGGCGTTGCTGGCATCGGTGTCGACGATGGTGTTCGGCGCCTACCCGTGGGCGGGGTGGCTGGCGTTCGCCGCGACGATACCGGTGCAATTCGTCGCCGGGTGGCCGTTTCTGCGGGGCGCGGTGCAACAGGTGCAGGCGGGTAGCGCGAATATGGACACGCTGATCACCCTGGGCACTTTGACCGCATTTTTCTACTCCGTGTACGAGTTGTTCGCCGGCGGCGCGCTGTTCTTCGAAACTGCGGCGCTGATCGTCGCGTTCGTGGTGCTGGGCCGCTACTTCGAGGCCCGCGCCACCGGCAAGGCCTCCGAGGCGATCAGCAAGCTGCTGGAGATGGGCGCCAAGGAAGCCTGCCTGCTCGTCGACGACCAGGAATTGCTCGTCCCGATCGATCAGGTGCGGGTCGGAGACCTGGTGCGGGTACGGCCCGGGGAGAAAATCCCGGTCGACGGCGCGATCATGGACGGGCGGGCCGCTGTCGATGAGTCGATGCTGACCGGCGAATCCGTCCCGGTGGAGAAAGCGCTGGGGGATCGTGTTGCCGGGGCGACCGTCAACATCGATGGACTGCTGACGGTACGGGCCACCGCCGTCGGCGCCGACACCGCCCTGGCGCAGATCGTGCGCCTGGTCGAGCAGGCCCAGGGCGGCAAGGCCCCGGTACAGCGGCTGGCCGACCGGGTCTCGGCGCTGTTCGTCCCGGCCGTCGTCGGTGTCGCCACCCTGACGTTTGCCGGCTGGACGCTGCTCGCCGCCAACCCGATCGCCGGGATGACCGCCGCCGTCGCCGTGCTGATCATCGCCTGCCCGTGCGCCCTGGGCCTGGCCACCCCGACGGCGATCACGGTCGGCACCGGCCGCGGCGCCGACCTGGGGATCCTGGTGAAGGGCGGCGAGGTGATGGAAGCCTCGAAAATGATCGACACCGTGGTGTTCGACAAGACCGGTACCCTGACCCGCGCCCAGATGCAGCTCACCGACGTGATTGTCGGCAACCGACGCCAGCCCAACCTGGTGCTGCGGATCGCCGCCGTCGTCGAGTCAGGCTCTGAACATCCGATCGGTGCGGCGATCGTCGCGGCTGCGCGTGAGCGGGGCTTGCAGATCCCGGCCGCCACTAACTTCTCCAACCTCGCGGGGCGCGGGGTGCGGGCCCAGATCGACGGCCGCACCGTGCTGGTCGGGCGGCGCACCCTTGTCGATGACCACGATCTGGTGGTGCCCGAGCACCTTGCTGCGGCGGCCGCCGAGCTCGAGGAACAGGGCCGCACGGCGGTGTTCGTCGGCCGAGACGACCACGTCGTGGGCGTGCTCGGCGTGGCGGACACGGTCAAGGACGAGGCCGCCGCCGTGGTCGCCGGGCTGCACGCCCTGGGGCTACACGTCGCCATGATCACCGGCGACAACGCCCGCACCGCCGCCGCGATCGCCACCCAGGTCGGCATCGACCAGGTGCTGGCTGAGGTGCTGCCGCAGGACAAGGTCACCGAAATCCGGCGCCTGCAGGATGCGGGCCGGGTGGTTGCGATGGTGGGCGACGGCGTCAACGACGCCCCCGCACTGGTCCAATCCGATCTCGGTATCGCGATCGGCACCGGCACCGACGTGGCCATCGAAGCCTCCGACATCACCTTGATGTCCGGGCGGCTCGACGGCGTCGTACAGGCAATCCAGCTCTCCCGACAGACCCTGCGCACCATCCACCAGAACCTGGGGTGGGCCTTCGGCTACAACACCGCCGCGATCCCGCTGGCCGCACTCGGTTTGCTCAACCCAGTCATCGCCGGAGCGGCGATGGGATTTTCCTCCGTCAGTGTGGTGAGCAACTCGTTGCGGCTCCGCCGCTTTGGTCGCGACCGCCGACACGAGCCGGCTTTCACCGCCCGCATGACCCAGCCGCTGATGGGTATACACCCGCCACCGGACGGCCTCGTCACGTAGGGGACATTGGGTGATGGCAGGACGGTGATCCCATGAAGGATGGTGGTAGGCCACGACATCGGCGCTCGTTCACCCCGGAGTATCGGGTACATGCCGCGCGCCTGGTGATCGATGGGCGCCGGCGGGTCGCGGAGGTGGCCGGCGAGCTGGGCGTGGACACCAGCCTGCTGCATACCTGGGTGCGTGATGAGCGGTGGCGGATGTCGCGCACTCGGCACGCCGACTCCGTGTACACCGATCGCCATGGCGAACAGCCGCTTTCGGCGCCCGAGTGGGCGGAATTGGCGCGGCTACGGGCGACCGTAGCCGAGCAGGCCCACGAAATCGCGTACCTAGAAGACGTCCTGGCGCACTTCGCGGCCGTCGCATCGAAGGCGAGCCGGCTCGAACTCGGCGCAGCAGAGTGCGCCTGCCGCGACGTGACCCAGCGGCCGTCGACCACGCCGCCGGGTCCGTAGCCCTGAGGCGCAAGCCATGACTCCAATCGGCAAACACCTGCCGATCAAGATGCTCCCGATTAGGTGGTCGTCACGATCGAGATCAGGTATTGCGCGGCCAGGAATCCGCTGGGCTAGGTAGTGGGCTGACCGTGGCGTCACTGAGTAGATACACAATTCAACCCTTGCTGTTATATCAGCGACAGCTGTACTGTTGACCTTGTGCTGACGTGCGAGAAGCGGGAATCCGCGCTGGCTCGGCTGGGCCGGGCGCTGGCCGATTCGACGCGGTGCCGGATTCTGGTGGCGCTGCTGGATGGAGTTTGCTACCCCGGCCAGCTCGCATCGCACCTCGGGTTGACGCGATCCAACGTGTCCAATCACCTGTCGTGTTTGCGGGGCTGCGGATTGGTCATCGCAACCTATGAAGGCCGGCAGGTCCGCTATGCGCTGGCCGACAGTCACCTAGCCCGTGCCTTGGGCGAGTTGGTCCAGGTCGTCCTCGCGGTGGACAGCGACGAGCCCTGCGCTGGCGAGCACGTCACGTTCGGAGCGGCGGTCGAGGAGACAGTGAGTTGATGAGCAGGCACGGTCCGGTGACAGCGAAGATCGACCAGCTCAATGGTGCCGGCGGGGCAGAACAGGAGGAGCGTTAGCAGTGGTTGCGCACGGACTACTGGTTAAGGCCGCCGGGACGGTGTTCACCGGGCTGGTCGGGGTGAGCGCCTTCGAAGCGCTGCGCAAGGCGGTGGGCGCGGATCCGGTTCACCGGGCCGCGGTCACCGCGACCGAGTGGGGTCTGCGGGGAGCCCGCCGCACGGAGGTCGCGGCCGAGTCAGCCCGGCTGAAGGTTGCCAACGTGGTCGCTGAGGCTCACGACCGCATCGGCGACGATGCCTCCCTGCCGGTTGCCACCGAGGTATCCGACGACGATTGCTGCTGACATACGGCTGTCAACGCTGTGCCGCGGTGAAGCGAAGAACTCGCTCGACGAGCTGATTGAGCGGTCGAATCCACGCCGACCGATGACGAGCCGGTCACGGCAGACCACGACGAGGGAGCTGATGATGCTGACCACTGATACTCGCCCTGATGCCGGGGGCTTGTTGACCGTGGTGTCTGCTGCGGCGGGGCGGATGCGGGTGCACACCAGCGGGTTTGTGTTGGACGCGGTGCGGGCGGTGGCGATTGAGGACACGGTGAGCAAGGTCAGCGGGGTGCATTCCGTGCAGGCCTATCCGCGTACGGCGTCGGTGGTGATCTGGTATTCACCCGCGGGCTGCGGTGAAGCGGCGATCCTGGCAGCAATCGCCGATGCGCGATACGTTCCTGCGGCGTCGGTGCCCGCGCGTGCCCCGCGCTCGGCTGACGTCGGCGGCCCCGGCGTCGTGCAGAAAGTTTTCGACTGGGCCGCGCGCACGTTATCGGGTCAGCGTAGACAGGTGCAGGGCCGGCCGCGTGCGGACAGCGCTGCCTGCGGCTGCGACCACGACGATGCCGATGACCGGGAGCCGCGGCGGCTCTGGCACGTGGTCAGGTTGCGGCGGGCCGCGTTGTCCGGGGTGCTGCTGGCCGGCGCGGCGGTTGCCGCGTGGGTGACTCCATTTGGGCCGGTTGCGGTGGGACTCAAAGCCGCCGCGCTGGCGGTGGGTGCCTCGACGTTCGTGCCTTCCGCCCTGAAGCGACTGGCCCAGGGCCGCATCGGTGTCGGCACCCTGATGACCATCGCCGCGGCAGGCGCTGTGGCGCTGGGTCAGGTCGGCGAGGCCGCCGCGCTGGCATTTCTGTTTTCGATCAGCGAGGGCTTGGAGGAATACGCGGTGGCGCGCACCCGCCGCGGCCTGCGCGCCCTGCTCTCACTGGCGCCCGATCAGGCCACCGTACTGCGCGGGGACACCGAAACCGTGTTGGCCACCGCTGAGCTGCGCGTCGGTGATCAGATGATCGTCAAACCCGGGGAACGCCTGGCCACCGACGGCATCATTCGCGCCGGGCGCACCGCCCTGGACGTCTCGGCGATCACCGGCGAATCGGTGCCGGTCGAGGCCGGTCCCGGTGATGACGTGTTCGCCGGATCGATCAACGGCTCGGGCGTGCTGCAGGTGGAAGTCACCGCGACCGCAGCCGACAACTCGCTGGCCCGCATCGTGCACATCGTGGAAGCCGAACAGGCCCGCAAAGGTGCCAGCCAGCGGCTGGCCGACCGCATCGCGCGACCGCTGGTGCCGGGCATTATGATCGCCGGGGCGCTGATCGCCGGGACCGGCAGTATTTTCGGTAGCCCGGCGATCTGGATCGAACGCGCTCTGGTGGTGTTGGTCGCGGCCTCCCCATGCGCGCTGGCCATCGCCGTGCCGGTGACTGTGGTGGCGGCCATCGGCGCCGCCTCCAAACTCGGCGTCTTGATCAAGGGCGGCGCCGCACTGGAAACCCTGGGCGCCATCGGTGGAATCGCCCTGGACAAAACCGGTACGTTAACCGCCAACCGGCCCGCCGTCATCGACGTCGCTACTACCAACGGCGCCACCCGCGAGGAGGTGCTGGCGGTGGCGGCCGCGCTGGAGGCCCGCAGTGAACACCCCCTGGCCCCAGCCATCCTGGCCGCAACCCCAGCGCCGATCGTCGCCGCCGAGGACGTACACGCCGTCGCAGGGGCTGGGCTGATCGGCCGCCTCGACGGGCATACCGTGCGACTGGGGCGGCCCGGCTGGCTCGACCCCGCCGATCTCGCCGGTCAGGTGGCGCGCATGCAAAACGCCGGGGCCACAGCGGTTCTCGTCGAACGCGGCCAGCAGCTACTCGGGGCCATCGCGGTGCGCGACGAACTGCGCCCAGAAGCCCCCCAGGTCATCGCCGCGCTGCGCGCTGACGGCTACCAGGTGAGCATGCTCACCGGCGACAACCACGCCACCGCGGCCGCGCTGGCCGCCCAAGCCGGAATCGATCACGTCTACGCCGACCTGCTCCCCGCAGACAAGGCTCACCTGGTCGCACAGCTACGCACCCAGCGACCCACCGCGATGGTCGGCGACGGCGTCAACGACGCACCCGCCCTGGCCGCCGCCGACCTGGGAATCGCGATGGGTGCCATGGGGACCGACGTCGCGATCGAAACCGCCGATGTCGCCCTGATGGGCCAAGACCTGCGTCACCTGCCCCACGCACTGCACCACGCCCGCCGCTCCCGGCAGATCATGCTGCAAAACGTCGGGCTATCCCTAGGCATCATCACCGTGCTGATGCCGCTGGCATTATTCGGATCCCTCGGCCTGGCCACGGTCGTGCTCGTGCACGAGCTCACCGAAGTCATCGTCATCGCCAACGGCGTGCGCGCCGGACGCATCACAGCACTGACGGGGCCAACCCAATACGCCCGATCGCGTAACGACTCACGGTAACGGTGGAGGACCATGTGCCGCGACAGGCCCGGCCAGCACGACAACCGACACGATCGGCGGTTCACCCACCGTCCAGAGACCTGCCCCACCTTGGGGCCAGTGTCGTCAAGGGCCGCAACCAGGGCACCGGTATGCAGCGCGAGGCGCTCACTCCAGCCCGCACCGGTCTCCCGAACCTGTTGACCCACCTGAGATGCTGGTGGCGGGCGTTGGGAGGACCATGGGATGCGGATTGAGCTTCTGAGCAGCCCGGGCTGTCCAAATCTGGCAGCGGCCCGTGAATTGCTGGCCGACTGCCTAGTTGTGCTCGGGATCGATACGGCGATCGTTGAGCGCGTCGGCCCGTTTCCGTCACCGTCGATCCTGATCGACGGGACCGACGTGATGCGTCCCAATCGGCCCCCGGCGGGTGATTTTTGTCGGTTGGACCTGCCCAACCGCGACGTGCTACTTGCCGCGCTACGACGGGAGGCGGCGGCCAAAAGCTAATGGCTGCGTGGGGCGTACATGATCACGGCAACGCCGGCCAGGCAAACCAGCGCGCCGATCACATCCCAGCGGTCGGGTCGGAACCCATCCAGGGCCAGGCCCCCGCGAGCGAGCCAGCGACGAATACGCCGCCGTAAGCGGCCAGGATCCGGCCGAAATGGGCGCCGGCCTGCACGGTGGCCACGAACCCATAGATGCCTAGCGCGATGACGCCGAATCAGAGCCAACCGCGTTGCTCGCGGACGCCTTGCCACACAAGCCAGGCGCCGCCCATTTTCGGCGACCGCAGCCAGGACGAATAGCAGGATTGAACGGACCACCATGATCTGATCCAGGAGAGGTGGCCGGTGCCGGCGACGCGAACACGTTTTACCCCCAGATCAAACGGCAAACTCAATCGAGCGGGATTGTCAGACAAGAGGCACCGCAGGTCAGACACCTGCGGGTGCCTCAGATAGAACGACAACGGACACCAGCGCGCCACGCGGCCCAGCTGAGATGTATGGCGACTAGGGCCGCAGGCGCGGCCACAACGTCGCATTCGCCCGGATTACGGGCGTGCACTGGACCGTGCGGTTGGGTGCGGCCCCCGGTCGCGGGTGTGGCCATCAGGGGTGGTGTGGTCGATCTGCACGGTGGTGTGATCGAGGTGAAACTCGTTGTGCAGCACCGTTTCTATGCGGGAGCGGACCGCGTAGCAGTCGGCGTCGCCGGTGACGAGCACGTGCACCGACATCGCCGGCTGGCCAGAGGTGATCTGCCACACGTGAAGATCGTGCACTTCGACAACCTGGGGTAACGCGGCGATCTTGTCGCCGATCTGGGCCGGGTCCAGGTCTGCCGGGGCGGCCTCTAAGAAGATCCGACCGGCTTCGCGGACCAGTCCCCACCCCGCTTTGGCCATCAACGCCGCCACCACCAGGGCCGCGATCGCGTCGGCGCGGGCGAAGCCGGTTGCCCACACCACCGCCCCGGCGATCGCGGTGCCGATGAACGCATACAGGTCGTTGAGGATGTGCTGGAAAGCGCCCTCAACATTCAAGCTGGTGCGGTTCGCCCGGCTGATCGACCAAGCGGCGGCAACGTTCACGGCGATCCCGGCCAGGGCGGTGACCAGCACCAGCGGGCCGGTGACCTGCGGCGGGGTGATGAGCCGGCGGACCCCTTCGTAGACGAACCACACCGTCAGCAGCAGCAGGGTGATCCCGTTGGCCTGCGCGGACAAGATCTCCACCCGCTTGAACCCGTAGGTGTAGCGGCCCCGCGCCGGGCGGCCGGCTAACCGGATCGCGATCAGCGCCAACACGATCGACGCGGCGTCGGTGAGCATGTGCCCGGCATCAGAGATCAACGCCAGCGAGTTCGCCACCAGCCCGACGACCACCTCGACGGCCATGAACGCCACGATCAGGCCCAGCGCGATCCCCAGCCACCTGCGGTCCGCGTCCGCCGACACCGCGTGACCGTGGTCGTGGCGGGTGCCGTCGCCGCGGCCAGCACCGGAGTCGGGGGCAGGTCGTGGCGCCGACCCCGTAGGGTCGGCGCAGCCGTCAGTGGTGCCCGCCACGGTGCCCCCCGTAGTAGCCCGCGCCGCTGAACAAACCGCCCAGAAAGCCGCCCTGGCGGGGGCGTTCGACATCCGCCGGCTGCGGCGGATATCCGCCTGGCGGCGGTTGCTGCGGCTGCTGTGGGGCGGCGTAGAACCGGCGCTCGGCCTCGGTGAGCTGCTCAATCTCCCCCAGGTCGAGGAAGATGCCGCCGCAGCCGGTGCACTGATCGATCGTCACCCCGAACCGCTGCACCGGCAGCATCTGCGACGCACACCGCGGACACAGCAGCGTCGGCTCCCTGGCTTGCGTTGATTCCCGGGTATCGTCCACTGCTCGACTCCTGTCCGGACGGCTCACGATCGACTTCCCGGAGAGTCTATCAAATGATGCTTACATATGCATGTATGAATGATTGGCATGTGCCGCCGGGCGCTGCGGCGCTGCCTCCGGCAGCCTCCCAATGCACCCAAGACGGAACGGCGACCGGCCGGGAGCGCGGTCAGCGGCCATCGATCTACGTCGGCTCGGCGGTCGCAAAACTAAGGGATGTGCGGCGTCTGCGGTCATGCAGCAGGCTGGCCGCCGCGACGGCCCCGCAGACCGCGGCGGGAATGATCAGCGCGTAGCCGCCGAACCAAATACCGGTTAGCACCCCGGCCGCGCCGCCAACGAGGAACAGCAGCAAGGTCGCGGCCAGGACGGCCGCTTTCCACTTCTCGATTCCGTGCCGGCGGCTGCGGCCCAGCATCAGCCCAAGATCGGTGATAGTGCCGGTGAAATGCGTGGTGCGGATCGCCATCCCGCGAAAGCTTGAGGTCACACCGTTTTGCAGCCCCAGCGCCGCGGCGGCAATACCGGCCTGGACCACGGTTCGCTCCACCCCGATCCCGGCGAGTTTCGCCTGGACCACCGTTTCCTCGACCCCAATCGCGGCAAGCAACAACAGCGCGGCTTCGGCGACCAAGACCACGGCATGGCGCGGGCCGGTGTGGGTGTCGCTGGCCGCCAGAACCGCGCCCGCGGTCGCGGTGCCGCCCAGGAACCCGAACAGGATCGCCGCCAGCACATGGCCCTCGTACAACCACGGGTTCGGGTTGCCCGTGTTCATGCCCAACTCGGTGGTCACCGCGGTGAGGTTGCCCACCGGGAACGCCAACACCAGCAGCGCCACCGCGTTGACAAACCCGGCCACCCCGGCCAGCAGCCCGCTGTATCCGAGCACCAGCACCCGTGGGACCCACCGCACGGGCATCGCCATATGCGGCATCATCGCTCCCTGTCCGGTGGTCCGCGGCGGGTGCAACGCTAACAGCGCAACCTTACGACCACGTGACCACCTGTTTAATTGCCTGAGTCGCCGGCTGCTCGCCGGTGTCGCAGCCCCTCGCGCGTGGTGCACTCCGACGACGGCTCGAAGCGCCGAAGGACGGATGTGAGGCATCTCGACTCGCCACTGTAACATGCATAGATTACTATGTGTAAATAGGTTCGTGGATCAAAGGGGTCCCTGATGGCTCTCACCGCAGTAGTGCTGTATTTGGTGTTCGGTGTGCTCGGGTTCGGGTGGCGCAGCTGGCGGCAGTGGCGCATAACCGGATCGACCGGCTTTCGCGGGGTCAGCGGCCGGTTCGGATCGCTGGAGTGGGTCGCCGGCGCCGGGTTCGTGATGGCGATCGTCATCGGTGTCGCCGCGCCGCTGCTGCAATGGGCCGGCGTGCTTTCCCCGCTCGACGCGTTGCGTGCGGACTGGATACAGGCAACGGGGATCGTGCTCGCCGTGGCCGGCATCGGCGCAACCGTCTACGCGCAGAACGCCATGGGCGAGTCGTGGCGGATCGGAGTCGATCCGGATGAGACAACGACATTGGTGCGCCACGGTGTGTTCGCCGTGGTCCGCAACCCGATCTTTTCCGCGATGCTTTCTTTCGCCGCCGGGGTCGTGCTGGTGGCGCCCAATCCGCTCGCGCTCGCCGGTTTCGTGCTGCTCGTCGCGGCGATCGAGGCGCAGGTCCGCGGTGTCGAAGAGCCCTACCTTCGCACCGTGCACGATCAGCCCTACCGCGCCTACACCGCCGCGGTCGGGCGTTTCGTGCCCCGGGTCGGGTTGTCCTGACATCGCGACGTTAAGGAGTGCCGACAGATGTTGATGAACCGGGCCGAAACCGCGCTGGTGAACAGTGTGCCGCGGCGGTGGCTGCAATACTGTTATGAAGTGCCGGTGCTGTCGCGGTGCGGCGGCCGGCTCGCCCCGGGGTCGCGGGCGCTGGAGATCGGGTGCGGTTCCGGGTACGGCTCCCGGCTGATTCTGGAGCGGTTTGGCGCCGCCCGTGTGGATGCGGTGGACTTGGACCCGGCGATGATCCGGCGGGCCGGCCGGCGACTGGCCCGCTACGGCGACCGGGTCCGCCTCGCCCAGGGCAGCGCGACCGACCTGCGCGTGGCGCTGGATGCCGAGGACGCGAGCTACGATGCGGTGTTCGATTTCGGGGTCGTCCACCACATCCCGGACTGGCGCGACGCTCTGGCCGAGGTCGCGCGGGTGCTGAGATCGGGTGGCCGGTTCTACTTCGAGGAAGTTAGCGCCCACGCCTTGGCGCGCCCCAGCGCCCGGCGGCTTTTCGACCACCCCCGCGACGACCGGTTCACCGCCGAACAGTTCCTCGACGAACTCACCCGGCGCGGCCTCGTGGTCCTCGGGTCAGCTACCCGCATCCGCGGTGACTATCTGCTCGGCGCCGCCGCCAAACCCCTCTCGGGGCGCCAGGATTACGCGGTCGGTGGTTCAGGCCGCGGCGGCCGGGTTCACCCACGCTGATCCGGCTGCGTCTCACCCGCGGACGGCAACCGGTCATCGCTCAGCAGCCGCAGTCCTCACCCCGCCAGGACCGAAAACCTTGCCAGACCGCGGCGGCGGCAACACCGAGCCCGATCACCGGATCAAGCCACCAGCCGCCCGACCAGTTGGCGGTCACCGCCAAACCGATCAGTACTGCGGCGGCCTGTATGGCGCACAGATAGTTCTGCGCGCCTTCCCCCGCGGTGGCCGCCGAGGCCAGCCGCGAGCCGAGGATGCGTTGGCCGCGACCCAAGACCGGCATCACCAGTACCGCGAACGCGGTCAACACGACGCCGATCACGCTGCTCTCGGCGTGGCGTTCCCCGAGCAGGTGACGCAGGGATTCCGTGGCGACGTAGGGGGCGGTCAGCCAAAACGACACCGCCACACCGATTTGCGCGCGGCGCTCGGCGGTCGCCGACAGGGTCCGCGAGCCGGTGAACCGCCAGATCACCACCACGCCGGCAAATGCCTCGGCCACACTGCCCAGCGCCCAGCCGGTCAGGGCGACCGACCCGGCCGCCAATCCCTGCCACACGCCCACCACGGCCTCCGCGGCCAGAAACACCAGGCTGATCCACGCCAGCCCCCGCGCCCACCCGGCAGCCCGCAGCCATCCCGCGTCCCGCACGACCGGTGCCGGCGCAGCGTGCCCCGATTCCGCACAGCATGTGTCGTCGACCACCTCGGCGGGACTGCCCGCCGGATCGAAGTCAGCCACCACAACCTCACCATCCTGTATTTGATTGCTCTTCTAGGCAGGCCACGAAGGCACCCACGACCGCCACACCTACCGGCTCAGCAGCGCGCAGCCGCCACTCAACGCATCACCCGGTGGGGCCCCGGGTGACCTCGATTGTAGGCGGTCGCCCCCCAGGCCGGGGTGCCTACCGCCACGACCTGGCGGTAGGCACCCCGTTCATCGACGCCCGACGCTCACCACCCATGACGCCCTTAGATTACCGTGAGCGGGGCCCCGGTTCTGGATCCCCCGACGGGACCCCATCATGCCGTTGCGCTGCCGGCGACGGGCCCCTCAGTCTCGGTGGATGCGACCCCGCCATCACGCGATCCGTTACCGGCATCACGCGATCCGTTACTAGCCAGTCGGTAGCGGATCAGCCGGGAGCTGTTGGTGGCCACCGCCACCGAGGACGCGTTGTGCAGAACCGCGGCGAGCACCGGAGACAGTGCCCCGCCGGCCCCGATCAGCAGCCCAGCAGCGTTGACCGCGATGGACATGCCGTAGTTCTGCCGGATGACCTGAACGGCTCGTGCGCCCAGGTCGGGCACGTCGAGCACACGGTGCAGGTTGTCGTTGGCCAACGCGACATCGGCGGTCTCCACAGCCACATCGGTACCGGCCAAACCCATGGCGATCCCGATATCGGCGCTGGCCAGGGCCGGGGCGTCGTTGACCCCGTCACCGACCATCCCGACCACATAGCCCTCGGCCTGCAGCGCGCGCACCACCTCCAGTTTGTCGTCGGGCAACACCTCGGCGCGCCACTCGTCGATGCCGAGTTCGGCGGCGACCGCCGCGGCGGTATCGGCATGGTCGCCGGTCAGCATGATGATCCGGCGTATCCCGTTGGCTCGCAGCTTCATCAGCACCTCGGCCGCCTCGGGACGGACCTCGTCGCGCAGGCTGATCAACCCCACCAGCGTGCCATCCACCGCCAGTAGCAGCGGGGTTTCGGCCTGCCGACGCAGCTTGTCGACCCACTCGGTGGCCTTCTTCGACACCCGAACCTTTTCGCTGCGCAGCAGCGACGGGCTACCCAACAGCAGGACCCGCCCGTCGGCCCAGGTGCGCATGCCCAAACCGACCAGCACCTCGCACTCCTCGTGCGGCGGAATGCTGATATGGCGTTCCTCGGTCGAGCGGATCACCGCCTCGGCCAGCGGGTGGCGGGAGTGGATCTCGGAGCTGGCCGCATAGGCCAGTACCTCTTCTGGCTGCCAGTCCTTATGCAACGCGACGATATTCGTCACCACCGGGCGCCCCACCGTGAGTGTGCCGGTCTTGTCGAACACCATCGCGTCCACCTGCCCGGCCCGCTCCAGATGCGACCCGCCCTTGATCAGGATGCCCCGACGGGCCCCATTGCCGATCGCCGCACTGATCGCCGTCGGCGTGGACAATCCCACCGCGCACGGACACGCGATCAGCAGCATGGTCATCGCCCGGCGGACATCCCCGGTAAGCAGCAAGGTGAGTCCGGACAAGATGAACGAGGCGGGCACGAAGCGCCGCGAGAAGTTCTCCCCAACGGTCTGGATCGGCGCCCGATCGAGTTGGGCCTCCTCGACGCGGGTAACGATGCGGCCGATAACCGTTTCCTTACCCACCGCGCTGGCGCGCACCACCAGCCGGCCGCGCACCACCACCGACCCGGCATGCACCGGCGATCCGACTCCGATGCTGACCGGCAGGTTTTCCCCGGTGATCGCGGCCTGATCGACGATCGCCTCCCCGTCGATCACCTCGCCATCGACCGGGATCGCCACATGATCGTGCACGATCACCTCGTCACCGATCTCCACCGTGTCGATCGGCACCTGGACCTCGGTGCCGTCCGCGGTACGGATCCAGGCGGTGTCGGCGGTGCCGCGCAGCAACTCCGAGATCGCCCGCCGGGTGCGCCGCACGGTGAGATCCTGCAGATACTCACCGATGTTGAGCAGCCACAGCACGGTGAGCGCGACCACGTTCTCCCGCAGCACCAGGCTGGCGATGATCGCCGCGGTGACCAGCGTGTCGGTGCCGGCGCGACCCGAGCGCAGCGACCGCAGCGCACCGCGCAGGAACGGATAGCCCATGAAGATGGTTGCCCCGGTGGCGACCAGCTGCCCGCTCGGGCCCAGCATCGGCGGCCGCCGGAAGCCGTAGCGGCGAACACCCAATAAAAACAGGGCCACCCCGCCGATCACCATGCGCAGCACATCGGTGTTGCGGACATCCGCTGAGCGCGGCGTGCGCGCCGGGATCAGCTCGTCGGCCACATGCGCGGCTGCGGCGATCGCCGCCAGCAGCGCCGAGCGGTCGGCGCGCCGCGGCGAATACCACACCACCACCGATCCGGTGTGCGGATAGGCGTGTACCGCCCGCACCCCGGGCAGCCGGCCCACCGACTCCTCCACCGCTACGGCGCGACGCGAATTTGAACAGACCCACCCAACCGTGACCCGCATCCGCCCGGCCGCATCAGACACAACCCTGAGGGCGGGATCATCGGCTCCCGCATCCGAAACGAGCGTCAGCGCAGGGTCGCTAGCAACAGCAACAGTCATGTTGGCGATCAGTGGTCGTGGTCGTGCACGTCAGCGGCAGCCGGAGGCTGAACCTCTTCGCCGATACGCTCGCGGGCCTCGGCGAACACATCGGACATCTTCAGCCGCGCCGACTCCGCGGCGACCTCGGCGCAGCGCGTCCCGCGCAAACCCAACTCCGTCGTCACCACCGCAGCCCGCCGAACCGGCGCCTTCCCGAGCGCCTTCTTCAACAGCTCATAGGCGCTCACCCCGACCAGCCCGGTGACCACCGCGGCCCCCGCCTTACCCAACAACGCATACATTGCGACCAGCACCTTTCATTCCCGCTCTGCCCCAGATGGCAAAGCCGTTTCGTTCTCCGCCCGTTGACGCTAACATCTAACCATTGCAATATCAACATATATTGTTGGATATGAGTCTGGTCGGCACGTGACACCACCCCGACAAATGACTCACCCCGTACAGCCGTAGGGGGTCGCCCAGAAAGAGGACCCATGCAGCAGTTCATTATCAGCTTCGGGCTGGTCGCGGTCTTTGCGCTGATGGTGGCCGAGGGGGCCGGCATCCCGATTTCCTCCGAGGTCACCATGCTGCTCGGTGGGGCGCTGGCCGGCGGCGCGGTGGCGGGCGTACACATGGACCTTCCCCTGGTGATCGGGGCCGGCACCGCCGGCAACCTGGTCGGCAGCTATCTGGGCTGGGCGGCGGGCCACTACGGTGGCCGGGCCGCGCTGCGCCGCTGGGGCCACCACTGGTGGTTCAACGAGACCCACCTCGACCGGGCCCAGCGCTGGTTCACCCGCCACGGCGCCGCCTCGGTGTTCTACGGACGCCTGCTGCCGGTCATCCGCAGCTTCATCTCACTGCCCGCCGGACTCGCCGGCATGCGACCGCTACGCTTCGGCGTCTACACCCTGCTCGGCTGCCTGCCCTGGACCACTGCACTGGCCGCAGCCGGCTACGCGATCGGCGCCAACTGGCGGGCCGCGGCCCACTCATTGCACTCGCCCACCGCTCTCATCATCGCCGCGACCAGCTCCGTGCTCATCGCCGCCGCGACGGTCTTCATCATCCGCCGGCGCGCTCGCCGCGCTGCTGACCGCTCGACACTGCTCGTTGAACCGACCAACCATAGGTAGCAAAGCGAATACGGCGGGTGCCCGACGACCGGCCCTATTGCGCACAGTAGACGCTGCTGATGTGGCACCATGGTCCATTCGTGACCCGGTCGCCGGATGATCAGTTTTGGACCTGTCGGCGGATCACCAGTTGGGCGGCTGGTCGGGTCGGGCGCGGGGCCGCCGTCGAGGCAATGTGGGCGAAGAACTGCTGAATCAGGGTGCGCTCGGCGGCGCCACGGTTGAGCCCAAGGCGGGAAACGACGCGCTGTCGCTGCACGTGGTCAGCATGTCCGGGCCGGCCGGGATGTTCGTGGCGTTGACCAAGGACAACATTCAGCCCGCCTGACACCTTCACCAACGAACCGGCCAGCAAATGCCGCGCTGGGTATTCACCCCCGACAGAAGGGCCGTCGCCGACTCCGGCGTGGTGGCCAAGTAGTCGACGCGCAACGCCACCGTCCGTCGCACAGGGCAATAGCCGCGCTTCGCTACCCTCTGCCGAACAGCAATCCGGAGCCGTTGGGGCTCCGTTCAGATTGATCCGGCAAAATCGTGCAGATGACAGCATCGTCGAACCGGCGTTTCTTCCGCGGCCCGGAATCCATCGTATTGGTCGTTGCCATCGGGCTGGCGATCGTCGTCGCAGTGCTGACCGGCAGCGAGTTCTACGCCCGGCATTACGCGGGCAGTGTGGTGGCCGATGCGATGCAGTGCGAGGTAGAAGACAGCGCCAGCGTGTCGTTCAGCACGACGCCCCCAGTGCTGTGGCAGTACCTCACCGGTCACTACCCCAACATCTCCGTGCAGACCGCGGGCAATCAGGTGCGCAGCGCCAAGGGCATGCAGGTCAGCATCGATATTCAGGGCATCCGGGTGGACAAGACCAGCGACTCCAAGGGCACGATCGGCTCCCTGAACGGCAGCATCACCTGGTCGGCGGACGGCATCAAGCAGTCGATCCAGGATGCCATCCCGGCGATTGGCGACCTAGTTTCCAGCAAGGTCGAAACCAACCCCAACGACGGCACCATCAAATTGACAGGTCTGCTGGATAGCGCCACCCTCAAACCGCAGATCGTTGACAACGGGCTGTCGCTGCAGGTGATCGCCCTGAGTGCGCTGGGCTCCAGCATGTCCACCCAGTCGGTGCAGCAGCACCTCGACGACCTCACTTCGAAGGCTACCAAGAACTACCCGTTGGGCATCCACGCCGACGGTGTGAAGGTGACCGATAGCGGTGTGGAGGCCACGTTCTCGAGCAGTAACGCCACCATCCCGGCGTCGTCGCAGTCGCAGTCCGGCCTGGACTGCTTCAGCAAGCTCTAACCCGCCGGGCCGGCTAAAGGCCGCCGCGCTCGTCCGGGAACTCACTCACCGCCCGCTGCACCCGCCGCGATGTCGTATCCGAGGCGGCCATCGTGCCGATGCACAAACCGCCGCGCCATACTGCGCGCGTCTTATCGAACCGCCCGCCGGATGCACTTGACCCTCGATGACCCACCACCGACATCGACATTCACGCCCGCCGATCCTCGGCGCGGCGCGCGCTGTCCGACGACGAGGCCGCCCTGATCCGGCATGTTCGGCGAACATGCCGGATCCGGCACGCCGCTACCGCCGAACTGCTGCTCGCCGGCGGGCGCACACACCTCCGAGCTGGGGCACATCAGCGCCGCGGACCTCGACCCACGGACTACGACCGCATGGGCGCACGGATACCCTCAGATGCTCCCGCTGGACAACTGTTCACCTCACCGGCCCAGTCCCGACGTCGGCCGCGCCGCCCGTGTTGTGCCTCAGTGCCGGCGGCAGCGACACCCACGAACAAGCCCGCGTCTGCGTCACCTCCCACCGCCCGCCTTGGCCAGCACCAGGGCCGCGCTGCTAGGGGTAGTTTAAGAACTTGTGAGCAACCTCAAGTGCATGTGCCGGTTTCATCACCGCATGAAGACCTTCGGCGGGTGGTCGGATCGGCAGTCGCCCGACGGAACCGTGATCTGGACGAGCCCAACCGGGGTGAGCTTTGAAACCAAACCCGGAAGCGCCGATGTCATTCCCGAACTTGCCGACGCGCTGAGCCTCACTGTCCAGCGTCCGCTGCCGCAGCGATGCCGCAGTCGCGCTCATTGGCGGCACGCCGGGCGCGGTTATGACGGCGGACCCGCGCCACCTGGGCGGCACGTTGACGAG
>NZ_LZJK01000120.1 GCF_001667945.1 Mycolicibacter sinensis
ATGGCGGCCACCCATGAGACCAACACGTTGATGATGAACGCCCGCGACACCGCCGAAGCGGCCAAGTGGGGCTGAGCCAGGTGATCCGCTCGACGAAGGAAGGCCGCGATGGGGACTGAACCCAACGCTGCCGAACTGACCGTCGAGCAAGCCTGGTTCATCGCGGAAACCGTTGGCGCCGGGTCCTTCCCGTGGGTATTGGCGATCACCATGCCCTACACCGACGCCGGGGAACGCGGTGCATTCATGGCCCGCCAGCGCGACGAACTCACTCGGATGGGTGTCGTCTCGCCGGACGGCACAGTCAATCCGGCTGTGGCCGAATGGATCCGGGTGGTGTGCTTCCCGGACCGTTGGCTGGACCTGCGTTATGTGGGTTCACCGTCCGGCGGGCCCACCGAGATGTTGCGCGGCATCGTGGCTCGCCGCGACCGGGGCGCCGGGAAACCGACCCGGACGGTGGTCGCGCTGCGCAATGCCCAACTGGTCACCTTCACCGCAATGGACATCGACGACCCGCGGCTGCTGGTCCCGGTGCTCGGGGCCGGGCTGCGGCAGCGCCCGCCGGCGAAGTTCGACGAGTTCACCCTGCCCGCCCGGGTCGGAGTGCGCGCCGACGAACGGCTGCGCGCCGGCGCCCCGCTCGCCGAAGTCCTTGACTACCTGGGTATCCCAGCCTCGGCGCGACCGGTCGTGGAATCGGTGTTCTGCGGTCCACGCAGCTACGTCGAAGTTGTCGCGGGCTGTGCCCACAATGGCCGCCACTCCACCACCGAGGTGGGGATGAGCCTGGTCGACACCGACAAGGGCCGGATCCTGGTCACCCCGTCGCAGGCATTCGACGGCGAATGGGTATCGACCTTCCGGCCCGGAACCGATTTCGCGACCGCCGTCGCGATCGAACAGCTGACCGCCACGCTGCCCGACGGGCAGTGGTTCCCCGGTCAGCGCCTGTCCCGAGATTTCACCACCCAGCTGACGTAAGCAGCGAAAAGAACGTCCTCGCAGAGAAAAGAACAGGGAACATCAATGACCGAAGCCCCGGTGCTGACCAGCGCTGCCATGCCGATCGTCCGCATTGCGGTCCTGGCCGACAGTCGGCTGACCGAGATCGCCGTGCCCGCGGAGTTGCCGCTGCGCGAAATCCTGCCTGCGGTGCAACGCCTGGTGGCCCCCGACGCCGGTGACGACACCGAACCCACCGTCGGTGCGGCGACCCGTCTGAGCCTGGCGCCCGTCGGCGGCGCGCCGTTCAGTCTGGATGCCAGCCTGGACACCGTCGGCGTGGTGGACGGCGACCTGCTGGCACTGCGGCCGGTGCCGGTCGGACCGGCGGCTCCCGGCATTGTCGAGGACATCGCCGACGCCGCCGTCATCTTCTCGGCGTCGCGCCGTAAACCCTGGGGAGCCACGCACATTCGGCGCGCCGCGCTGGCTGCCGGGGTCGCGTTGATGGTCGCGGCCACCGGTCTGGCCACCGCCCATCGCGCACTCACCGGCGAACCGGCCGGCCTGTTCGCGGTGGCCGCCATCGCGCTGGTCAGCGTGCTGGCGGCGCTGGCGACCCGGGCACGTTCAGCCGACGCCGCCCTGACCCTGGCGATCGCGGCACTGGTACCCGTCGCAGCCGCCGGCACCCTGGCGGTGCCCGGCCTGTTCAGCCCGGCGCACGTGGTGCTGGGCGCGGCCGCGGTCAGCGCATGGTCGTTGATCTGCCTGATCCTGCCGCCGGGCGGTGAACGCGGCATCGCCTTCTTCACCGCGGCCATGGTCGCCGGGGTCGGTGTGCTGGCTGCGGCTGCCGTCAAATCCTTCTGGGAACTGCCGCCTCTCAGCCTCGGCTGCGGGCTGATCACCGCCTCGTTGCTGCTCACCGTGGCCGCTCCGCAGATCTCGGCGTTGTGGGCGCGGCTGCCGCTGCCGGTGATTCCGGCGCCCGGCGACCCGACCCCGTCGGCGCTGCCGCAGAGCGTGCTGGAAGACCTGCCGCGCCGTGTTCGCGTCACCGACGCCCACCAGACCGGCTTCGTCGCCGGCGCCGTGCTGCTTGCCGTGCTCGGCTCGGTGGCCATCGCCGCTGTGCCCGAGGGGCTTTCGGGGTGGGCCTGGTATGTGGTCGCCGGCATCGCGGTGGCCTCGGTGCTGCGTGCCCGGGTGTGGGATTCGGCGTGGTGCAAGGCCTGGCTGCTGGCTCAGCCGCACCTGACGGCGGTCGTACTGCTGGCCTGCTACGCCGCGACGGGCCGCTACGCGGCCGCGTTCGGCGCGGTGCTGGTGCTGGCCGCCCTGGTGGCCGTGTGGGCGGTGGTCGCCCTGAGCCCGACGGTGGCGTCGCCGGAGAGCTACTCGCTGCCGGTGCGGCGGCTGGTGGGCTTTTTGGCTTCCGGCGTCGACGCCACTCTGATCCCGGTCATGGCCTACCTGGTCGGCATTTTCGCCTGGGTCCTGTCTCGATGACGTCACCTGACACCCGCGAGTGTGCGGTTTTGTCCGTCCCGCCCGGCGTGTCGCGGACAGAACCGCACACTCGCCGGGGAACCACGGCGCGTGGGGTCGGAATCGCGGCGCTGGTCGCGCTGCTGACCAGTGCACCGGCCTCGGCGATCACCCCGCCGAAGATCGACCCGACGGTGCCGCCGCCCAGTGGAGCGCCGGGCCCCGTCGCCGCGATGGAACAACGTGCCGACTGCGCCAGTTCGGGCCTGCTGCCCGGCAGCGACCTCAGCACCGCAACCGGCGGGCAGCGGATGCTCGACCTGCCCACCGCCTGGCAGTTCTCCCGCGGCGAGGGCCAGACGGTGGCCGTCATCGACACCGGCGTCCGGCCCGGCCCGCGGCTGCCGGCGGTGGACCCGGGCGGGGACTACCTGGGCACAACCGACGGGCTGACCGACTGCGACGGCCACGGAACGCTGGTCGCCGGGATCATCGCCGGTCAGCCCGCACCGGACGGCCAGGACGGTTTCACCGGGGTGGCCCCGGCAGCGCGGCTGCTGTCACTGCGAACCGCCTCGGCGACCATCTCGCCGCGGCTGGCGGGGGATGACCCCCGGACCACCCGCGTGGTCACCGATATCACCGCGCTGTCGCGGGCCATCGTGCACGCCGCCGACCTCGGGGCGCGGGTCATCACGATCTCCACCACGACCTGCCTGCCCGCTGACCGCAACGTCGACCAGACCGCCCTGGGTGCGGCGCTGCGTTATGCGGCGGTGGAGAAGGACGTGCTGATCGTGGCGGCCGCCGGCGACAGCGGCCAGACCGGATCGGTCGGCGGCGGCGGCGAAGCGTGCGAGTCCAATCCGCTCACCGACCTCAGCCGGCCGCACGACCCGCGCAACTGGACGGGTGTCACCTCGCTGTCGGTGCCGTCGTGGTGGCATCCCTACGTGCTGTCGGTGGCGTCGCTGTCCCCGACGGGCCAGCCGTCGGCGTTCACCATGGCCGGTCCCTGGGTCGGCGTCGCCGCCCCGGGCGAGGGCATCGTCTCGGTCAGCAACCGCGACGACGGGGGTCTGGCCAACGGGCTGCCCGGTAACCAGGGCAGGCTGGTGCCGCTCACCGGCACCGGCTACGCGGCCGGCTACGTCGCGGGGGTGGCCGCGCTGGTCCGCAGCCGCTACCCCGAGCTGAACGCCATGCAGGTGGCGCACCGGATCGTCTCCACCGCCCACAACGGCGCCCGCGCGCCCTCGGATGTGGTGGGCGCCGGCACCATCGACCCGGTGGCCGCCCTGACTTGGGAACTGCCGCCTACCGCCGATCCGGCCAACCCCCCGTCGAAGAAGCTCTCGCCGCCGCCGGCCCCCCAACCCGAGGACCCGGCCCCGCGGATCGTGGCCTTCGCCGGAACCGCGCTGCTGGCCGGGCTGGTCGCCGCCGTCGCCGTCGGCGCAGCGGCTGCCGCCCGCCGACGAAAGGAAAACCAGCTGTGAGCCCGCTCCGTTCGACCATTCCCCGGCCCGGGCCGGGAAGAATCACCCTGGTGTTGCTGGCTGTCGTGCCGGCGCTGATGGCCTACCCGTGGCCGAGCACCCGGGACCGCTGGGTGCTCGGCGTGGGTGTCGCCATAGCGATCCTGCTGCTGAGCTGGTGGCAGGGGCTGTATCTCACCACGATCGTGCGCCGCCGGCTCGCCATGTCGCGCTCACGCCGCGGCGTGCACACCGACCGGCGATCCGCCTCCGGTGCGCGGGCCACCGCCGCGCTGCGGATCTCGGCTTCGGCGGCCGGAGATGCGTTGCCGCTGTCGCTGATCGCCGGCTACCTGAACCGATACGGGTTGCGGGCCGACGCCGTGCGCATCACCAGCCGCGGTACCCGGCCCGACGGTGCTACCGCCACCTCCGACACCTGGATCGGCCTGACCTATTCGGCCGCACCGAATCTGGCGGCGCTGCAGGCCCGTTCGCCGGAGATCCCGCTGCAGCGCACCGCTGACATCGCAGTCCGGCGTCTGGCTGACCATCTTCGTGAGATCGGCTGGGACACCGCACTGGTCGCCGGCGACGAGATCCCCGCGCTGTTCGACGCGGGTGCGCGGGAAACCTGGCGGTCGGTTGTGGACGGCTCGGGTGAGCATGTCGCCGCCTACCAGGTCGCTATCGATGCGGCGCTGGCAGACACCCTGAGCCGGATCCGGGCTGCCAACGCCGGGGAGACCTGGACGGCAGTGGAATTCGCCGACGACGGCGGTCAGCTGACCGTCGCCGCGGCGTGCGCCCTGCGCACCGGGTCGGCGCCCGATGGAGCGGCTCCCCTGGCCGGTCTGGTGCCCGAGCAGGGCAACCACTACGGCGCGCTGTCTGGCTTGCATCCGCTGTCGGGGAGTCGCCTCGACGGGCACACCGCGCTGTCGGACGGTGAACTCGCCGGACTGCGCTGGCCGGTAACGGCAGCCGGAGTGGCCGCGCGTTAGAACATGAACTCCCTCAGGAAGGCGGTCATTCGGCGCAGGTAGGCCGGCTGGCTGACGTGCAGGATGTGGTTGCCGGGGAACCAGTGCAGTGCGCAACGATCCCAGTGCTGCCACAGCATTTCGGCCTGCTCCGGTGGTGCCAGCCGGTCACCGAGGCCGGTGATGATCAGCCGCCGGTCCTTGGCCACCAGCGGCGGATAGTTCAGCGGGGAGTGATACGCCGTGGCGGCGGTGAAGTCGTCATAGTCGACCCGGCCTAGCCGCTGCCCGGCGCGCACCACCATGTTGGCCGGGAACCAGTCCCGGATCTCCGAGTCCACCGAGACCACCGGAACGTTCGGGATCACCGCCTCCAGGCGGGGTTCGACGGCGGCCAGCAGCGCGCTGGTGTAACCGCCCAGTGACAGGCCGGTCAGTGCGATGCGGTCGACACCGGTGGACTCCAGATAGTCGACCACCGAACGGAAGTCGTGAACGGCTTGGGCCATGGCCTCGGCGAAGCCCGACATGCCGTGCGAGAAGATGCCGTATCCGCTGAACGGCGAATACTTTTCGGCCCGCCGACCGTGGAACGGCAGGGTGAACAACACGACGTCGTAACCGGACCGGTAGAACCAGGGCAGCGAGAAGAACAGCCCGTTGAACAGATAGGCCGACCCCATGAATCCGTGGATCACACACAGTGTCGGCCGCGGCCCGTCGTCGTGGCGCCAATGCTGGAATCGGGCGGTGTTGTTCTGGGTCAGCGCACTCCAGGAGTCCCGCAGGGCCGGGTTGACCGCTTCGAAACCACTGCGGAACGCCACGTTTTCCACCACCCCGCGGGCCACCCGCTCGGCAAGCGGATTGGCCCGCCGCGACGAGATCCGGGGCAGTGCGGTCGGGGCGGGAAATGCGCGGACCGGGTCGTGTTCGGCGGCCACCTCGGCGTAGAACGCCAATCGTTCGCGTTCCCGCCGCGACTGCTCACGCCCGACCGCCGTGGTCAGCACCGACGGGATTATCGCCGCCGCGACCATGGACGCGACCGTGGTGCGTAAGCCGATATCCGCCCACGCCGAGGCATCGACGATCAGCTTGTCCCGCAACGACAAGTCGCTGCGGAGCGGCAGGCCGTGCGCGCCGGCGTCCTCGCCCGGAACGTCGGGCATCGGGAGAGGCGGAGTCAGCGGGGTGGCGTCAGAGGTCACAGTCGCCGGCCTTTCTCGGGTCCGGTCGCCCCGCGGGGCACCGTCAACCGGATGGTAGCGCGATCGCGAACAGCCGCGCGGCATTGTCGTGCAGAACGCCGGCCAGCCAGGCATCGTCGATGCCGGGGACTGCGGCGAGGGCAGTCAGTGCGTCACGGTAGCCGTACGGGATGTTCGGAAAGTCGCTGCCGAATACGATCCGCTCGGCGGCAGCGCGTAGTCGTGGCCGTTCGCCGGCCGGAAACGGCATGAGTTCGTCGACAAACGCGGTGAATGCCATCGTGGTGTCCAGGTGTACGGCGGACGAATTCAGGCAGATGTCGAGGAAATCACCGTATTCCGGCATGCCCATGTGCGCGATGATCAAGGCCAGCCGCGGATGTCGCCGCAGCAGCCGCCGAATCGGGTCCGGCCCGGTGAACCGCCCGGGCTGCGGTCCGGAGCCGCAGTGGATGACGACCGGGATGCCGGAATCCTCGATCGCACCCCAAACCTCGTCGAGCAGTGGGTCATTCGGGTCGTAGTCGCCGACCTGGATGTGCGCCTTGAAGACCCGGGCTCCGGCACGGATCGCCGCATCGACGTAGTCGGCCGCACCGGGTTCGGGGTAGAACGTCGCGGTGGCCAGGCAATCCGGTGCCTGGCGGGCGAATTCGGCAGCCCACTGGTTGAGCCACTCGGCCATCTGTGGCTTGTGCGGATAGACCAGTGAGGTGAATCGGCGCACCCCGAACGCCCGCAGCGTGTCGAGCCGGTGGGCCTCATCGGTGCGGTAGGTGCTGGGCCAGCTGCGTCCCACCATCGGGCCGGCCGAGTCGAAGTAGTTCCATACCTTGTCCAGCACCGACTTCGGCATGAAATGGGTGTGCACGTCGATGATCCCCGGCAGTCCGAGCTGAGACCAGATCCGCCGCACCGCAGCGGCTTCGTCGTCGTGGGTCATGCGCGCTCCCAGCGGTTCTCCGAGACGAACTCATCCAGCGGGCGCCGGTAGGCCCAGTCGTCCAGTTCCAGCGCCGGCCGGTCGGGAAACTCCGGGACCGGGCCCAGGCACAGGATCGCCACCGGCTCGGCGTCGGCCGGCATGCCCAACAGCGCTGCCAGCGGTTGCGGTTCGAACAGTGACACCCACCCCATGCCCAGACCTTCGGCCCGCGCGGCCAGCCAGAGGTTCTGGATGGCGCACGACACCGATGCCAGATCCATCTGCGGCAAGGTGCGGCGTCCGAAGATGTGGGCCTGCCTGCCCTCGCGCAATGCCACCACGAACAGTTCGGCGCAGTCGCGGATGCCTTCCACCTTCAGCGCCAAGAATTCCTGTTCGCGCTCACCCAGCGCGCGGGCGGTGCGGTGGCGCTCCGCGTCGACCAGGGCGTGGATGCGATGCCGCAGGCTGTCCTCGGTGATCCGGACGAAGCGCCACGGCTGCATGAGCCCCACACTGGGGGCAGCGTGTGCAGCGGCCAGCAGGCGTGCCAGCACGTCGGGGTCGACGGTGCTGTCGGGAAGAAACCGGCGCATGTCCCGGCGCTCGGCGATCACCCGGTATACGGCTTGGCGCTCCTGGGCGGTGAAGGAAGGATCAGCCACGCGATCATGCTAGGAGCCACACGAAGGGAGGCCCGCCATGAAACGGTCAGAATTGCTCGACCAGCTGTCCACCGATTCCGCCGGAAGCCTGGTCTACGGCGAACCGCACCAGACCCCCGACGGCACCACGGTCATCACCGCCGCCCGGGTCCAGGCGGGACGCGACGGCTCCTCGGTGCGGGCCACGCCGCTGGGCGCCATGGTGATCCGCGGTGACAACGCCCGGTGGGTGGCCGCTGTCAATGCGGACCGCATCGCGTTGGTGGGGGTGCTCACCGGCTTGCTGTCCGCGGTGATCGCCTCGCTGGCGGTGCTGCGCCGCCCGCCGTGGCCGGACCTGCGGGCCATCGGTGCTCCCCGCGACGGCGCCTCATGAGGGCTTCGAGCTTGCGGGTGACCGCGTTGGCCTCGGTGGCGGCCGCCGCCGCGGTCTATGTCGTGATGCTGGTGGGCTACTGGCAGGGCTGGGGCTGGCTCGCCGCCGCCGACGCCGCCGCGCTGGACGCCAGCTATGCCATCGGGATCAAACACCAGGGCTGGGTGCGGTTCTGGGACGGGCTGTCGACGGTCTTCGAACCGGCGGTGTTCCGGCTGCTGGCCATGGTGGCGGTGGTGGTCGAGGTGGTGCGGCGCCGGTTGCGGCCGGCGCTGTTCCTCTTGGTGGCCGTCGAACTGAGCGGCATGCTCACCGTCTTGGCCAAGGGGTCGGTCGACCGGCCCCGCCCGGTGACCGCGTTGGCCGCGGCGACGTCGTCGTCGTTTCCGTCCGGGCACGCGCTGGGGGTGACGGTAGGGGTCGGCGCGCTGCTGATCCTGACCCTGCCGTTGCTGCGGCACCGGGCCCGGCTGGTGGCGGTGGGTGTCGGCGTGCTGGTGGTGGCCGCGGTCGGCGTCGCCCGGGTGGCGCTCAACGTGCACCATCCCTCCGACGTGTTGGCCGGCTGGGCGCTGGGCTGGGCCTATCTGGTGGTCTGGGCGGTGCTGCTGCGACCGTGGCAGGATGATCTTGATGACCAGCTGTGAACCCGACCCGGTCGGGGCGCTTGTCTGCTCGCGCAAAGGCTGCACCGCCGACGCGACCTTCGGCATGCTGTGGAACAACCCCAAGCTGCACACCCCGCAACGTCGTAAAGTCTGGCTGACCTGTCCCGAGCACCGGGAGTACTTCCGCGACTATTTGTCGTCGCGCGGCCTGCTCAAGGGCGAGGCGCCGGTCGAAGTGCTTGCGCGTCGCGCCGAATCCTGAAGCCCGGCACGCCGTGGCCGGTGTTTGACCCGCCCCCGGCGTGCCCCGATGATGAGTCAATGCGCCGACTGCTGAGCCTGTTCAGCGCTGCGGTGTGCACCGCCGGTGCGACGCTCGCCGCGTCGCCGGGCGCCCAAGCCGATCTGACCCCGTGGTTCGCGCGGTCGGTCGGCAACGCAAGCCAGGTGATTTCCGTTGTCGGCGTGGGTGGTTCGGACGCCAAGATGGATGTCTACCAGCGCGGTGCGTCGGGATGGCAGCCGGTTGCCGCAGGTATCCCCGCCCACGTCGGCTCGGCCGGGATGGCGCAGAAGGCCAAGAGTGGCCATCCGGCGACGCCGATGGGTGTCTTCACCTTGCCGTACGCGTTCGGCACCGCACCGAATCCCGGTGGCGGACTGCAGTATGTCCAGGTCGGGCCGGACCACTGGTGGGATGGCGACGACCACAGCCCGACCTTCAACACCATGCAGGTCTGCAAAAAGGCGCAGTGTCCGTTCGACACCAACGAGAGCGAGAACCTCCAGATCCCGCAGTACAAGCACGCCGTGGTGATGGGCGTCAACACCGCTCGCACACCAGGCGACGGGGCGGCGTTCTTCTTTCACACCACCGACGGTGGCCCGACCGCAGGCTGCGTGGCTATCGACGATGCCAAGCTGGTGCAGATCATTCAGTGGCTGCGCCCCGGCGCGGTGATGGCTATCGCGCAATAGGCCCTATCAGGCCTCGGCGCAATACATCGACCGGGCGATCCCGACGAACTGGTGCGCCTTGGTCAGGGTCAGGCCCGGGTTGGCGTTCTTCACGCCCTTGGCGGCCTGATTGGTGCTGTGACCCGACGCGAGGTACTCGCATACCGTGTGGCCACCGGCCACCGCGTCGGCGGGGTTGGGGTAGGAGATGCCCATCTGGTCGAGAGCGCCCAGGAAACCGGTGTCGGAAGGCTCGGCGGCCGCGGGCGCGGCCAGACCCAGCAGACCCGCCGCCGCGACGGCGGCCAACAAAGGGGTGCCAACCTTCATGGTTTCCTCCGTGAAACTAGTTAGGGCAGAAGGCGCTTCGGGAAAACGCCACGAATCGGGCGGCGTTCTTCACCGACAGGCTGCGGTTGGAGATCTTCAGAGCCCGCGCGGCCGCATCCGGCCCATGCCCGGCATGCAGGTAATCGCAGACCTGCCGGCCGACCGCGACGGCCTCCTGGGGGTCGGTGTACTCGATGCCCGCCTGGTCGACCGCGGAGAGAAACGCGGCGTCGGGGTCGATCTCGGCGTGCGCAGGTGCGGCCAGGCCGGCCAATGCGGCGGCCGCGACCGCGGTCAGGATCCATCGTGGGTGCTTCACAGTGCAATTAGCATCGCTGCCCCGCATTAATCAACAGCAGCCGAAAAATGAATGCCAGATGAACACCACCGGTCCGGTACGCGACCATTGCGTCCTACTGATGTCCGCGCCCTCAACAGTTCATCGACAAGCCACCGTGTTGACCACTTCGCCGTAACCTCCGGTTCACCTGAACCGCGTTTCGTTAATCCCCGCATAACCAATGAGTGCCGACACCACAGGAGCTGAGCGAGGAGACGCCGTGTACCTGGACTACGGGGTACTGCCTCCGGAGATCAACTCCGGACGCATGTACACCGGCCCCGGATCCGGATCGATGCTGACCGCCGCCGCCGAGTGGGAGAAGTTGGCCGCCGAACTGCACACCGCCGCGGCCGCATATGACTCGGTGACTTCCGGATTGGCCACCGGGCCCTGGACCGGCCCGGCGGCGACGGCGATGGCCGCTGCCGCACAGCCGTACGTGGCCTGGCTGCGCGGTACCGGCGCCCAGGCGGAGCAGACGGCGCGGCAGGCCTCGGCCGCCGCGGAGGCCTATGCGGTCGCGGTGGCGTCCGTGGTGCCCCCGGCGGTGATCACCGCCAACCGCGTCCTGCTCAAGCAGCTGGTAGCCACGAACTTCTTCGGGCAGAACTCCCCGGCGATCGGTGAGGCCGAGCGTCAGTACGCCGAGATGTGGGCCCAAGACGCCGCCGCCATGTACCGCTACGCCGGTTCCTCGGCCGCCGCGTCAGCGCTGACCGCGTTCAGCCAACCGCCGCAGACCACGAAAGCCTCCGGTCAGGCCGCCCAGTCCGCCGCGGTCGCTCAGGCCGGCGCCGCAGCGGCCGCCAACGACACCACGACGGCGTTGTCGTCGCTGACCTCGATCATCGGTCAGATCTCGCCGTTCACCGGGCTGGCGACCCAAGGTATGAGCGCCACCATGACGGGGTGGTCCGGCACCGCGAACATGCTCAGCAACATCAACAACGGCATCGGTCTGACCGCGTTCACCGCCGAAAACCCGGGCGGCCTGGGCGAAATCCTCAATCCGCCGTTTCTCGGACCGGCCGGCCTGGGCCTGGGCGCGCTGAACCCGGGCGGTGCGGGTCTGGGCGGTGCGGGCTTGTCGGCAAGCGCGGGCAACGCCCTCAAGATCGGCGGGCTGTCGGTGCCGCACGGCTGGGCGATGCCGGCCACCCTCGCCTCGAACGTCACCCCGGCCGGGATGGCGATACCGGCGTCCGGCGCGCCGGTGGGACCGGCCGTCCCGGGCGGCATGCCGGGAACGGCCTTCGGCGAGACCATGCTCGGCACCCTGGCCGGCCGGGGCTTGGGGGCCGCGACGGCCCGCGCCGCGTCGAACCGGCGCACCGTTGTCCCGCGACCGCCGGCCGCAGGCTGATCCGAACCGACATGGACTTTGCGCTACTTCCCCCAGAGATCAACTCCGGGCGGATGTATACCGGCCCGGGGGCGGCACCGATGCTCGCGGCGGCGGCCGCCTGGGACGCCCTGGCCGCCGACCTCGAGACGGCCGCCGTTGGCTACTCCGAGGTGATCGCCGGCCTGATCGGCCACCAATGGTCCGGACCGGCGTCGGCGGCGATGGCCACGGCGGCGGCTCCCTACGTGGCATGGCTGCAGGAAAGCTGCGCCAAGGCCGAACAGACCGCGCTGCAGGCCCAGACGGTGGCCGCGGCCTATGAGACCGCGTTCGCTGCGACGGTGCCGCCGGCGGTCGTGGCCGCCAATCGGACGCTGCTCGCGACCCTGGTCGCGACCAATTTCCTCGGGCAGAACACCCCGGCGATCGCCGCCACCGAAGCGCAGTACGCCGAGATGTGGGCGCAGGACGCCGCGGCGATGTACGCCTACGCCGCGGCCGCGGCGCCCGCCGGCGCCCTGCCGCAGTTCCATCAGCCGCCGCAGACCACCAACCCGGCCGGGGTCAGTGCCCAGTCCGCTGCGGCATCTCAGGCGGCGGGCACCAGCGGCCAGACCCAGCTGAACAGCTCGCTACAGGCTGTGCTGCAACACTTATTGGCACCGACCGGCTCCTCCGACACCCCGCCGGCGTCGTTGGCCGACCTGCTGAACCCGCTGACGCCCTACACCAGCGTCGCTGCCAGCGGGATCAGTTTCGATTCGAGCATGTACACCGTGGTGAGCAACGGCGCCGGCTGGGGCCGGCTGTTGTTCGTCCGCGGGGGTGTCGAGGGCGCGTTGACCTTCGAGGGGCTGGGCCCGCGGGGCGTGCTGTCGGCTGCCACCACGCCGACAGTGGGGGCGGGGCTGGGCCGGGCCATCCCGGTCGGGGGGCTGTCGGTGCCGCCGACTTGGGCCACCGCGGCACCGGAGATGCAGCCGACCGCATTCACCCTGGCTGCCGCCGAGACCCGATTGCCGGCCGCGGTCGGTCTGCCGCCGGGGGCGGCGTTCCAGGAGGCGATGATGGGCACGACCGCGGGCCAGGGCGCAACGACCGACACCACCAGCCGTCGCGGCCAGAAGACCGGAAAGAAGAACGACGAGCAAGACGGGCAACCGGTCACCACGCTGACCAACGGCAACGGCTGGCTGGCGTCGTCGTGGGCGTATCACAACCGGCCGCGGGAATCCCAGCCGCTTCCGGCGCACTGGCGGACCGGGTAGTTCAGTCGCGCTCGCGCTGCAGATAATGCGAGACCATCTCGATCAGTGTCCGCCGCTCGGATTGCCAGTCGAAGGCGCCACCGATGATCATCTGCGCCAACACGATTCCTCGTAGCGCTGCCCAGATCACCTCGGCCACACCAGAATCCGCCGGGTCATCGGAGACCAGCCGGCCCAGCCGGTTGATGGCGGAGTTCATCTGCAGCAGGTGCTCGTGGGACTGCTCGCCGAGGCTGCCGCGGGTGGCCCGCAGGATCTCGAACGCCGCCAGCGACGTCGGGCTGGCATAGCAGCGCCAGGCGGTGTCGACGACGACCTCGATGCGCTGCCGCAGTTCCAGGTCATCGACCTCGACCGCCGACAAGCTGGCCAGCAATTGGGCCACGCCTTCGTCGACGACGGCCATCAGCAGGCCGTTGCGGTCACCGAAGTGGTACTGGATGACGCCCCACGTCACCCCGGCCCGTTCGGCGACGTGTTTGGCGTTCGCCGCGCCGAACCCCTCCTCGAGGATGCAATGCACCGTCTCGTCGATGATGCGGGCCCGTGTGTCGTCGCCGCGCTTGCGGGGCGCGCTGGTTCGCCGCGTTGGCCGGCCGGTGCCGGCGGGAACAGTCATTGTTGACTTTATAACATAGTCACGTCTATTTTTTCGTCTGTGACCACTTCCAGGTATGCGTCGCTCTCCCGCGACGAGTTGGCCGTGCTGGTGCCCGAGCTGTTGTTGATCGGGCACATGATCGACCGCTCCGGAATGGCCTGGTGCATCCAGGAATTCGGCCGCGAGGAGATGCTTCAGATCGCCATCGAAGAGTGGGCTGGCTCCAGTCCCGTCTACACCCGGCGCATGCAGCGCGCGCTGGGTTACGTCGGTGATGACGTGCCCACCATCTTCAAGGGCCTGCAGTTCGACATCGGGTCACCGCCGCAGTTCATGGACTTCCGCTTCACCGTGCACGACCGCTGGCACGGGGAGTTCGAGCTGGCCAGCTGCGGTGCGCTGCTGGATGTCGAGCCCATGGGTGACGACTACGTCTTCGGGATGTGCCACACCATCGAAGACCCGACGTTCGACGCTACCGCGGTGGCGACCAACGTCCACGCGCAGTGCCGTCCGGTGCACCGGCCGCCCCGCACCCCGGCCGACCGCCAACCGCACTGCTGTTGGACCGTCATCATCGACGAGTCCTATCCGCCGGCCCAGCCGATCCCCGCGCTGGAGGTGATCAGTCAAACCCGCGCCGCCACATGGGAACTCGCTGACATCGATCGCTCCGACGACGGCCTGGCCGACTACAGCGGGCCGCTGCTGTCCGACGTCGACTTCACCGCGTTCTCCCATTCGGCGCTGGTGCGCATGGCCGACGAGGTGTGCCTGCAGATGCACCTGCTGTACCTGTCCTTTGCGCTGGCGGTTCGCGCCCGGGCCGCCACCGACGAGGTGGCCGCCTCGGTGGGCCGACGCCAGCTCACCGGGCTGGCCGGGCTGGGCGCGATGCGCATCAAGAACGCCCTGCGGCTCTCCGACGACATCGCCGGGGCGCTGCGCACCTTCGAGTTGCACCCGCTGCTCAATCCGATCGGCTACCTGCGCGCCGAGGTTGGCGATGGCCAGATCACGGTGCGGCACTCGCCCGCGCACGACGACGGCGCCTGGATCACGTTGTGCACGCCGGCCGAGGTCAACCCGCTGCAGGCCATCGCGACCGCGGTCAACCCGCAGCTGCGGGTGACGGTCGACGGGTCGGACACCGACTGGACCGCCCGGTTGACCGAGAGCGACACCCCGGCCGCCGAACTGCCCGAGGTGATGGTCACCAAGGTCAGCGGCGGGGCGAACTTCGTGTTCCGCCCCCGCAGGTCACTGCCGCTAACAGTTGTATAAACGTGTGGTCTCGGCGGTGGCGGCGCACCGCGCCCGGCCTCTAACGTGGTGACGATTCCCCGCCGTTGTCGATCCAAGGTAAGCCGCATATGTACGACCCGCAGGACGACGAGGTCACCCGGGAAGCCGACGCAATCGAAGCAACCGAGCTGGCGCCCACGGTGACGTCTGCCCCCGGGACCGGTTCGGTCGTGGGCGCCTTGGCCTGGTCGCAGGAGGACGGCAACGCCAGCGCCGAACCGGTGCCCTACGTCGACGAGTTCTACGACCAGACGCCGGGCACCGGCCGCCGCCCCGTCGCGCCACCGCCCCCGCCGCCGGTCCCGGCCCGGCGGCACCCGTCGCAGTGGCCGCGCTACGCGCTTGGTATCGGCATCCTGGTGGCGCTGATCGCCGTCGCGGGCGCCCTCTACAGCCTGGCCCGCACCTCCGAGAAAGAGGCGCCGGTGCAGCCGGACACCAGCGCCGTGGTGGTGCCGCCGGCCCCGTCGTCCAGCGCCGTGCCGCCGTCGCCCGCGCCCGTTGTCCCGCCACCGCCGCCGGCGGCCACCACCACGGCGCCGCCCCCGGTGACCACCACCGAGCCGCCGGTCACCACCACCACGACGGTGCCGCCCACCACCACCACCGCGCCACCGAGCACCACGACGACAACGGCGCCCCCCACCACCACGGCGCCGCCCACCACGACCGCGCCGCCGACGACCACGGTTCCCCCGAGCACCACAGTTCCCCCGACCACCACCACGGTGCCGATGACGACGGAGTACCTGCGGATTCCGTTGGTGCCGATACCGATTCCGATCACCGTTCCGGAGAACTAGCGTCCGATCGCCGGTGCCGGCTGCTTGACGCTGGCCGGACCCTGCCGCCGCAGGCACACTGGGGTGTGGCCACCGAGGTGGGGCCGGTAAGGAGCGAGCCATGAGTGACGACGGCGCCTTCGGATTCGATTCCGAGGACTTGGACCGGATGATCCGCGAGGCGGGCGAGGGCCTGCGCGCGGCTTTCGACCGCTTCGCCGGCGGAGTCGCCTCGGCGGGAGGCCGGGCGGGCTGGGGCGCGATCTTCGCCGACCTGGCCCAAGCGGCGCGTTCCGGGCCACCGACCACCGGCGAGACCGGTGATGGCGTGTGGGCCATCTACACCGTCGGCGACGACGGGGCGGCGCGCGTGGAGCAGGTGTACGCCACCGAGCTCGACGCCCTGCGGGCCAGTCAGCGCAACCCCGATCCCAAACGAAAAGTACGGTTTTTGCCGTATGGAATAGCGGTCGGTGTGCTCGACGACAGCGCCGGCGAAAACGAGTGAGCTAGCCCACTGACAGGCGGGGCGCGGTTGGTTTGACACCGTTCCGGGGTGGGTTACATTCCCACCGTGCCCGAGATGAACCGCCGCCAAGTCATGTTGATGCTGGGTGCCGGGGCGCTGGCCGCTGCCGCCCCGAACCCGCTGGCCAGAGCCGTTCCCGCGCCTCCCGGAGCGCCTGGCGACCCGGCGCAGCCTCCCGCCGCGCCGGCCGATCCCGCCGCCCCGCCGGCCGCCGCCAAGCCCGGCGCCTTCCTCTGGCATGACGAATTCGACGGCCCGGCCGGTTCGGCCCCCGACCCGTCCAAGTGGACGATCTCCAACCACCGCACCCCGATCCGCCGCCCGGTCGGCTGGGACCGGCCGGAGTACTTCTACCAGTACCGCGACGACCGCAAAAACGTCTTCGTCGACGGCAAGTCCAATCTGGTCATCCGGGCCACCCAGGAGGGCAACACCTACTTCGGCGGCCTGGTCCACGGCAACTGGCGCGGCGGCATCGGCACCACCTGGGAAGCCCGGATCAAACTGAACTGCCAGACCGCCGGCTGCTGGCCCGCCTGGTGGTTGTCCAACGACGATCCTGGCCGCGAAGGCGAGATCGACATGATGGAGTGGTACGGCAACGGCGAGTGGCCGTCCGGCACCACTGTGCACGCCAACCCCTACGGCACCGCGTTCGAAACGTTCGCGTTTCCGGTCGACGGCAACTGGCACACCTGGCGGGTCACCTGGAACTCCAGCGGCATGTACTTCTGGCAGGACTACGCCGAGGGCATGGAGCCCTACTTCTCCGTCCCGGCGGTGGGCATCGAGAACATCGAGGAACCCGGCCGCGAGTGGCCGTTCAACGACCCCGGCTACACGGTGTTCCCGATCCTGAACCTGGCCGTCGGCGGGTCCGGGGGCGGGGATGCCCGGCAGGGGTCCTACCCGGCGGACATGCTGATCGACTGGGTGCGGGTCTTCTAGCCTCGCGCCGGGCGGTCATCAATGCGACCATGCGAAGGTGCCCGAGATGAATCGCCGCAGCATGATGTTGACCACCGGGATCGGGATGCTCGCCACCGCGATGCGCGTGCCGGAGGCCTGGGCGCAGCCGGCGCCCACCGGTCCGCTGCCCACTGCCCCGGCCCAGAGCTACCTGTTCAGTGACGAGTTCGACGGTCCCGCCGGTTCGGCCCCCGATCCGGCGAAGTGGACGGTGGCGCGAGCGCGCGAATCGATGAAGGACCCGACGTTCTGGGAGCGGCCCGAAAACGTCGGGCAGTACCGCGACGATCGCCAGAACGTGTTCCTCGACGGCAAGTCCAACCTGGTGCTGCGCGCCGCCAAAGACGGCAACACCTACTACAGCGGCAAGGTCCAAAGCCGCTGGACCGGCGGCATCGGCCACACCTGGGAAGCCCGCATCAAACTCAACTGCCTGACCCCCGGCGCCTGGCCCGCCTGGTGGATGGGCAATGAGGATCGCGGCGAGATCGACGTGCTGGAGTGGTACGGCAACGGCAACTGGCCGTCGGCGACCACCGTCCACACCAAAGCCAACGGGGCCGAATGGGCGACCCACCAGATCGCGATGGACAGCGCCTGGCACACCTGGCGGTGCCGGTGGGATTCCGACGGCATCCGGTTCTGGCGTGACTACGTCGACGGCGCGGCGCCGTACTTCACCGTACCGGCGAACTCGATCGCCGACTGGCCGTTCAATGACCCCGGCTACCAAGTGTTTTCGGTGTTGAATCTGGCCGTCGCCGGCTCCGGCGGTGGCGATCCCGGGCCGGGCAGCTACCCCGCGGAGATGCTCGTCGACTGGATCCGGGTGTCCTAGCCGGCGGTGTGCTCGTCGAGCCAGGCCACACCTTCTGCGGCTGATCGGAACAGCGCGCCGCGCTCACCGAAATAACCGGCGATCGCCCCGATCCCGGGCAGGACACTCAGGCGCTGGTAGAGCTTGTTCGGGTGCGGCCGCTTGGCGGCCTCCTCGAAGGTCGCCCGCAGGATCCCGGCCAGCTGCCACAGGGTTCGGGCGACGCCCCGGCGTTGCGGCAGGGACTCGGCTTCGGGCGGTGTCGGCACGTGGACGTCGTCGGGCAGTTCGCGCCGGCACAGCACCGCGGCGAGCAGCCGGGCCTGCTCGCGCCGGTCGGTGACGCCGTACTCGCGGGCCAGCGCGCACAGCACGATCGCCTGGTTGACGAATCCAGCCAGCTCACCGACCGGCACCACCCGGGCCAGCCACCCGAAGATCCGCGGGGTGGCCACCACGACGGTGTTCAGCGCGCCGACCCGGTGCACCCACCAATGGACGCGCTGCTCACTGCTCATCTGCTCCCAGGCCGCGGTGCCGGGCAAGTCGGCGGCGTTCATCAATCGCGCTCCGGCGTTGCGGGCCCGCTCGGCGTTGCTGGGCCCGCGGCCGGCTTCCCGGCGGCGCCGCCTCAGCTGGATACGGCGGATCCGCTGGGTCAGACCGCGGGGCGCGGTCAGCAGCCGATGGGTGCGCTCCCGCAGACCGATCGGGTCGGCTTGGGCGAGCAGGTCGAGCAGCGGGTTGATGATTGCCACCGCGCGACCCAGCGCGTCGGCGACCTCGGCGTCGGTGAGGGTGATGTGCGACTTGGGGAACAGGCGCATGGTGTTGATTGTGCATCGCTGGGCGACGTGGAGCCGATGACGGGAATCGAACCCGCGTTCTCAGCTTGGCGACTGCTCGACAATCGGAGTACGTGCAAGTTTCCCAAAGTGTTGTGGGGCGCCGTCATTCGGTTTTTTGGTACCGCGAGGTACAGGTAAGTCCGTGCCAGATTCGGCGCGTTAATGCGGGGAAAGTGCGGAGCGCGCGCAAACACCCCGGCGAGCGCCAAGCGGCGAGTTAGTCACTGCGTTGTTCGGCGATTCCGAAGGGGTGGTCTTGTGTCGGCCGGCATAACGAGACGCGCGCGGCAGCAGCGCGGGCACTACAGCCCGGTAAAGACAGCCTGGCGAAGACAGCATTTTGATAACGATGGTCGGGTCAAGTCCCGGGAAGTGGTGTAGTGCTGCGTGATCCGATGGGTTAGGCAGTTAGGGCGGGCATGTCATCGGCTCC
>NZ_LZJK01000121.1 GCF_001667945.1 Mycolicibacter sinensis
CGGGGTTGCACATGCCGGGGCCGGCCCAGCGGGCCAGCACGGCGTCGAGGGTGGCGCGGGCCTGAGGGTCGAGGTGGCCTTTGATCGGGGTCATGCCGTCGCGGTCTTGGGGGCCCAATACCAGGCTGCGGCGTTTGGCGCGGTCGGCGTCGGTGTAGTTGCCGTCGGGGTGCAGGTGATCGGCCATGCGCCCGGCGAGTTTGGCCAGCTGCTCAGGCCGGTACTGGCCGGCCAGCTCGGAGAGCTCTGTTTCGGCCTGCACCAACGTCGCGGTGTCGAGACCGTCGGGCAGGTAGTCGAAGAATTTGCGGATCACTTCGATGTGGGCGGCCCCGATCGCTCCGGCGCGTTGGGCGGCGGCCACGGCAGGCAACACCGGTTCCAACGGTTCGCCGGTCAGGGTGCGGCGCGGGCCCAGTTCGGCGGCCTCGGCGAGGCGGCGACCGGCCTCCCCGCGGCTTAGATGCAGTTCGTCGGCCAGCACCCAGCGTGGCTTGCCGCCCAGTTCGGCCGGGTCGGTGGCGGCAACCTGGTTGACCAGCGGATGCTCCACCGCCGGCAGCCGGCGGCGCAATCGCTCGCAGCGCTGCAACAGCGCCACACACTCCCGCGGTGTCAGCGCCGAGAAGTCCAGCTCCAGCGCCCGATCCAGCTCAGCCGCCAGCGCGTCGAAGACTTCGACGATCTCTTTCCGACTGTTCGAATGCATGTGCGAATCGTAGCGAGAGGCA
>NZ_LZJK01000122.1 GCF_001667945.1 Mycolicibacter sinensis
CGAGGCGATGGGGGGCACCATCTCGGCGACGGAGACACCAGGTGGCGGGTTGACCATGGTGGTGGACCTGGCCGCACCGTCGGGAGAGAGCTGATGAGCACACGGGTGCTGGTAGTCGACGACGAGCCGCAGATCTTACGTGCACTGAAAATCAATCTGTCGGTGCGCGGCTATGAGGTCGTCACCGCGGCAACCGGCGCCGGTGCGCTGCGAGCCGCCGCCGAACAACGTCCCGACGTGGTGATCCTGGATCTGGGGCTACCCGACATCTCCGGCATCGAGGTGCTGGACGGGCTGCGGGGCTGGCTGACGGTGCCGGTCATCGTGTTGTCGGCCCGCACCGATTCCGCGGACAAGGTGGAGGCCCTCGACGCCGGCGCCGACGACTACGTGACCAAGCCGTTCGGGATGGACGAATTTTTGGCCCGGCTACGTGCCGCGGTGCGCCGCAATGCCGCCACCGCCGAAATCGACCAACCGATCGTCGAAACCTCCTCGTTCACCGTTGACCTCGCCGCCAAGAAGGTCACCAAAAACGACGGCGAGGTACATCTGACCCCCACCGAGTGGGGCATGTTGGAGATGCTGGTGCGCAACCGCGGCAAGCTGGTCGGCCGCGATGAGCTGCTCACCCAGGTGTGGGGGCCGGCCTACGCCAAGGAAACGCAGTACCTGCGGGTTTACCTGGCGCAGTTGCGGCGCAAACTCGAAGACGATCCGTCAAATCCCAAGCATTTGCTGACCGAAGCGGGCATGGGTTACCGCTTCGAGGTTTGAAAACCGTCAACGCGGATATGTATTTGGAGACCTAGCGGAAGGAGTTTTACCGTGACGTTCTCCCAGATCGCCAAAAAGACGGCGGTGACAGCGGTCGGCCTAACGACGGCAGGAATGCTGGCGGTGGCACCGGCTTCTGCGGATCCAACGGTCGTCGGGTTCGGTCAAACACAGGAGATTCAGAGTCCAGGCGGGGCCATCGACTACACCGTCAAAAACCTGCAACCCAGCGGCCACAACGACGGTATCTGGTACTCCGATGTGACTGCCACGGCGGTAAACGGTTCTCCTACCCCGAACATTGCTGACTTCAATGCCCGCGCCGTCAACAGTTCGACGTATGCCGTTATGAAGGGCAATGAGGTCGACGGCCTGCCCAACGGTCCGATCGCACAGGGCAGCCAGACCAGCGGGCGGCTGTACTTCGATGTCAAGAACGGCACTGCGCCCGACAGCGTCGTCTACCGCGACGCCGCCGGCGTCGACAAGGTCGTCTGGAAGCAGTGACGGTTCCCCGTCACCGTGAAACCCCCGGCGGCGCGGCTAGATCCACCACCATGGTGAGCCCGCCGCCTGGGGTTTCGGTGGGTTGAAGGCTTCCGCCCATCGCCTCGACGAACCCTCGCGCAACCGACAAGCCCAGG
>NZ_LZJK01000123.1 GCF_001667945.1 Mycolicibacter sinensis
GGTGGTGATGGCAACGGTGGTAACGGCAGCAACGGTGGTAATGGCGGCAATGGTGGTGCGGGTTCGTCGATCCTGGGTCTTGGCGGCAACGGTGGTGCTGGGGGTGCGGCCGGCAACGGTGGCGACGGCGCGACCGGCACCGCTGCCAATGTCAACGGCGGCGCGGGCGGCAATGGCGCGGCTCCGGGCACCGGTGGCAAGGGCGGCGTGGGTGCGAGCTTGTTCGGGGGCAGTGGCAGCGATGGCGCCCGCGGTGGCGGCGGCAACGGCGGTGACGGCGGTGATGGTTATGACGCGGCCACCGACGCCAATGCGTTAGCCGGTGCGGCCGGCGGCAACGGGGGCGCCGGTGGCAACGGTGGGGCCTACGGCAACGGCGGCAACGGCGGCGCCGGCGGCAACGGCGCGAACGGTGCCGCGGGCACCGCGGGCACGGCCACCAACCTCGACGGCGGTAACGGCACCGATGGCGGCACCGGCGGCCGGGGTGGTGACGGCGGGGCCGGCGGAACCAACGCCGGTAACGCCGGCAATGGCGGCGCCGGCGGGGCCGGTGGTAACGGCGGTGCCGGCGGGAACGGTGTTGAGGGGACCAACGGCGCCGACGCCGAAGCCGGCAGCGGCGGCAATGGCGGTGACGGTACCGACGGCGGCAGCGGCGGCAACGGCGGTGCCGGCGCCAACGGCGGTGTGGGTGGTGCCGGTGGCGTGGCACAGGCCGACGGCTACAGCGACGGTGCCGCAGGTGCCGGCGGGGTCGGCGGCAACGGCGGAGCAGCCGGCAACGCCGGTGATGGCGGTGACGGCGGAGCCGGCGCTGCGGGTGGAACCGGAACCACGGCCGGCAGCGGCGGCAACGGCGGCAATGCCGGCGACGCCGGTAGCGCCGGTAACGGCGGCACCGGGGGCGCCAGCGGTGACGGCAGCACCACAGCCGCCGACGGCACCGCCGGTGCCGCGGCGACCGGCGTCGGCAACGGCGGCAACGGCGGGGCCGGCGCTCACGGCCAAGTCGTCACCACCGGCAACGGCACCATCGCCCAGGACGGCGGCAACGGCGGCGCCGGCGGGGCGGCCGGGGCGGTCGGCAACGGCGGTCGGGGCGGTGCCGGCGGCAACGGTGTGGACGGCACCGGCGGCAACCCGCCGGCGCAGAACATCCCGCCGGCGGCTGGAAACGGTACCGATGCACCCGTAATCGAACAGGGCCCCGGCGGCATCGGGGCCGACGGCGGTGCCGGCGACCCCGGCACGGCAGTCGGCCAGGCCGGCGGTAACGGTGGGATCGGCGGCGGCTTCGCCAGCCCCACCGCAGACGCCACCGGCGGTAACGGCGGGACCGGCGGCACCGGTGGGCTCGGGGCGCCCGGTGGTGACGGCGGGATGGGCGGCACCGTATTCGGCGGCGAGGCCAACGGCACCGGCGGCACCGGCGGCACCGGTGGTGATGGCGGCCCCGGCGGAGCGGGAGGCAACGGCGGCAACGGCGGCAACGGCGACGTCGGCGCCGGCAACGGTACCGGCGGCGACGGCGGCAACGGCGGCACCGGCGGCACCGGGGCGGCCGGCGGCAACGGCGGCAACGGCGGCTACGGCGACAGCGATGGCACCGGCGATGCCTCCGGCGGTGCCGGTGGTCACGGCGGTAACGGCGGCGACGGCGCCAGCGGCACCAGCGGCAGCAATGGGGGCGCCGGTGGTGCCGGCGGAGCTGGCGGCACCGTGAGTGGTGTCGGCGGTGACGGCGGCGCCGGTGGCAGCGGCGGTAACGGCGCGGACGGTGACGTCGGCGGTGCCGGAGGTAACGGCGGCACCGGCGGCGCGGTCAGCAACGGAAACGTGGCCACCGCTGGCGACGGCGGTGACGGCGGTGACGGCGGCAACGGCGGCAACGGCGGTGACGGCGGCAACGGCGGCAACGGCGGGAACGCCGGCCACGGCGCCGACGGCGCGGGCACTGCCGGTGCTGGTGGTGCGGCGGGTACCGCCGGGACGGGCGCCGCGGGCGGTGACGGCGGTTCCGGCGGCGCTGCCGGTCAGGTTGCGCAGGGCAACACCATCATCGACGGCAGCGACGGCTCGGAAGGCCAAGGCGGCGCCCAGGGCACCGACGGCACCGCCGGCCAAGGCGGCGCGGCTGGTCAGCCCTGATCCTTGGTTGACGTTCGCCGAGCGTGTACCTGCTGCGAAATTTCGCCCGATTTTTCGCAGCAGGTACACGCTCGGCGAAGCGGCAAAAGCGCTACAGCTGCCGGATGGCCTCGATGCGCGCCCGCAGCTGATCTGACGTCGCTGCCGCCACCGGCGGGCCGCCGCAGATTCGGCGCAACTCGTTATGGATCCAGCCGTGCGGCTTGCCGAGGCGGTGATGCGCCGCCGAGACCAGCGCGTTGAGTTCGTGACGCAGCGCCCGCAACTGGCCATGGGTGGTCACCGGCACCGGAACCCCGCCGTCGTTGACCGCCTTGGACCGCCGGTCGAGCTGCTCTTCCTGCCTGCGCCGCAACAGGTCCCGCATCTGGTCGGCGTCGAGCAGCCCGGGGATGCCCAGATAGTCGGCCTCCTCCTCGCTGCCGGCCGGGGTGGCGGTGCCGAATGAGGCGCCGTCGAAGATCACCTGATCGAGCTCGGCGTCGGCGCCCAGCGATTCGAACTTGTTCTCCAGCTCCGAGGGCTCGTCGCGCCGGCGCTCGGCCTCGGCGAGCTCGTCGCGTTCGGACTCCCGGTGCGGCTTGCCCAACACGTGATTGCGCTGCTGTTCCAGCTCGCTGGCCAGGCCCAGCAGCGACGGCACCGACGGCAGGAAGATGCTGGCGGTCTCGCCGGGCCGCCGCGACCGCACGAACCGGCCGATCACCTGCGCGAAGAACAACGGAGTGGACGCGCTGGTGGCGTACACCCCGACCGCCAGCCGCGGCACGTCGACACCCTCGGAGACCATCCGCACCGCCACCAGCCAGCGACTGGTCCCCGCGGAGAACTGCGCGATCTTGTCGGAGGCACCGGCGTCGTCGGAGAGCACCACGGTCGGGGCCTCGCCGGTGAGGTTCGTCAGCAGTTTGGCGTAGGCCCGGGCGGCCTTCTGATCCGAGGCGATGATCATCCCGCCGGCGTCAGCCATGCCACCGTCACGCAGCTGGCGCAGCCGCTTGTCCGCAGCCGTGATGACCGCCGGCATCCATTCCCCGGCCGGGTCCAGCGCTGTGCGCCACGCCCGGGCGGTGTGTTCGGCGGTCAGCGGCTCGCCGAGCCGGGCCGAGTACTCTTCGCCGGCGCTGTCACGCCAGCGGGCCTCGCCCGAATACGCCATGAACATCACCGGGCGCACCACGCCGTCGGCCAGCGCCTCCGGGTAGCCGTAGCTGTCGTCGGCCACCGATCGGAGGTGGCCGGCGCCATCGGGCTCGTAGTTGACGAAGGGGATGGGACTGTCGTCGCTGCGGAACGGCGTGCCGGTCAGCGCCAGCCGGCGAGTGGCATCGGAGAACGCCTCCCGGATGCCGTCACCCCAGCTCTTGGCGTCGCCGCCGTGGTGGATCTCGTCGAAGATCACCAGCGTTTTGGCGGCCTCGGTGCGCACCCGGTGCCGGGCGGGGTGGCTGGCGACCTGCGCGTAGGTGACGACGACACCGTGGTACTCGGAGCTGGTCTGGGCGGCGGAGTTGGAAAACCGCGGGTCCAGTGCGACGCCGTGTTCCGCGGCGGCCGCCGCCCATTGCACCTTCAGGTGCTCGGTGGGCACCACGATCGTGATGCGCTCGACGGTGCGGTCGGCGAGCAGTTCGGCGACGATGCGCAGCGCGAAGGTCGTTTTGCCGGCGCCGGGGGTGGCCACCATCAGGAAATCTCGCGGCTTGGCGGTTAGGTACCGCACCAGAGCCCGCCGTTGCCAGCCCCGCAAAGCCCGGGTGCTGGGCGCTGCGTCAGCCCGCACCCGGTCTCCTATCTGATCGGAATGCAGTCTAGGGCAAGCCGATAGCATCGCAGGCGTGTCCACCCCGGGCGAGCCGGAATCCGTGCGTGTCGAGCGATTGCTCGACGCGCAGACCAGAGCCGCTGCGCTGTTCGACGAGATCGAGCGCCGCGGCATGGTCCGCCCCGGTGTCGGCGAGCGCCAGTTGTCCGATGAGATCGCCGACCTGGCCGCCCACATGTTCGGGGTGACCCGGCACTGGCACAAGCGGGTGGTGCGCGCCGGCGAGAACACCCTGCAGCCGTTCCGCGCCGACCCGCCCGATCGCGTCATGGCCGACGACGACATCGTCTACCTCGACCTGGGACCGATCTTCGAGGCGTGGGAGGCCGACTTCGGCCGCACCTTCGTGCTCGGCGACGACCCGGACAAGCTGGCGTTGCGTGACGCGCTGCCGGGAGTGTGGCAGTCCGGGCGGGCGTTCTTCGACGCGCACGCCGAGATCACCGGCGCCCAGCTCTACGACCACGTGGTGGGATTGGCGCGCGGGCGGGGCTTCGAGTTCGGCGCACCGATCGCCGGGCACCTGCTGGGTGAGTTCCCGCACAAGAAGATCTCCGGCGACGACGCCCAGTTCTACATCACCCCCGGCTCGGACAAGCCGATGCGCCGCACCGACCGCACCGGCCGGGTCTGCCACTGGATCCTCGAAGTGCACCTGGTCAACCCGGATCGCGGGTTCGGCGGCTTCTATGAGGAACTGCTCGACGTGGGTTGAGCCCGGCTATACGGGATAGACCACCCCGGTCAGTTCCTCCGAGACGGTCCAGAGCCGCTGCTGCGTGTCGGCGTCGTGGGATTTACGGCTGGACTTCACCAGCGTGGGGTAACCGCGTTGTTCGCCGAAACCGTCCGGGCCGTAGTACTGCCCGCCGAGTACGCCGGGGTCGGTGGCGGCGCGCAGCGTCGGCAGCGCGCCCATGTCCGCACCCTGGAAGAGCGGTTTGATCAGGGGGTAGGCGGCCGCAGCCCAGCGCGGCAGGTGGCGCATCAGCTCGGTGTCCGAGCCGCCGGGGTGGGCGGCCGTGGCGATCGTCGTCCCATGCGCCGCCAGCCGGCGCTGCAGCTCATAGGTGAACAGCAGATTGGCGAGCTTGGATTGCCCGTAGGCCCGGACCCGGCTGTAGCCGCGCTCGGACTGCAAGTCGTCGAAGTGGATGTCGGCGCGGATGCGGTGGCCGAGGCTGCTGACCGTCACGACCCGGGACCCGGGGACCGGCAGCAGCCGGTCCAGCAGTAGACCGGTGAAGGCGAAGTGGCCCAGGTGGTTGGTGCCGAACTGGAGCTCGAAGCCGTCCTTGGTGGTCGACTTGGGCGGGTACATCACTCCGGCGTTGTTGATCAGCAGGTCGATGCGGTCGTGGGCGGCGCGCACCTGATCGGCAGCGGCGCGGATCGAGTCCAGCGACGTCAGGTCGAGCTCCTGCAGCGCCACGTCGGCGCCGGGGCTGCGCCGGCGGATGAGCGACTCGGCGTCCTTGCCCTTCTCGAGATTGCGCACCGCGAGCACCACCTGGGCGCCCCGTTCGGCGAGCGCGGCGGCGGTTTCGAAGCCGAGGCCGGTGTTGGCCCCGGTGATGACGGCGACCCGGCCGCTCTGGTCGGGGATGTCGGCGGTTGTCCACTTGGCCACGGGAGACTCCTGAAGCGGTAGGGTAAACGGGGCGGGCGCTCCGGTTGGTTCAACTATACGGAACGCGCGCCCCGTTTTGTCAATCGATTGGGGATTCTGGTGGCTCGATCAGCACGCCCGTTGCGTGCCGATGCCGCGCGCAACCGCGCGCGTGTTCTGGAAGTCGCCTACGAAACCTTTGCGGCCGAAGGCTTGTCGGTACCGATCGACGAGATCGCCCGGCGCGCCGGAGTGGGAGCCGGCACCATCTACCGGCACTTCCCGACCAAGGACGAGCTGTTTCGGGCCGTCATCAAAGACCGTATGCAGCGCGTCGTCGACGGCGGCTATGCCCTGCTGGAATCCGACGAACCCGGGGCGGCGATCTTCACTTTCCTGCGGTCGGTGGTGTTGCAGTGGGGCGCGACGGATCGGGGTCTGGCCGAAGCGCTGGCCGGCCTCGGCATCGATATCGCGCAAGCCGCGCCGGAGTCCGAGCAGGCATTCCTGGCGGTGCTCGGCGAACTGCTGCGCGCCGCCCAGCAGGCCGGCACCGTGCGTCACGACCTCGACGTACCTGAGGTGAAGGCGATCCTGGTCGGATGCCAGGCGATGCAGTCCTATAACTCCGCCTTGGCCGAGCGCGTGACCGACGTCGTCATGGACGGTTTGCGCGCGCCGCAATAGGGCGGCGGTGATCTTGCACTCTCCATGGGCGAGTGCTAAGAATGACGTTGGCACTCGCGACCGGTGAGTGCTAGGTCGGGACGGTGAGGTACGGGGCCGCACCTGCGGAGCACACCCACAGCCGTCCGTCGCGGGCACTGACCCGACCGACAAGACGTGCATCCCCTAACCGGAGGAATCACTTCGCAATGGCTAAGCAAATTGCGTATGACGAAGAGGCCCGTCGCGGCCTCGAGCGGGGCCTGAACGCCCTCGCCGACGCGGTCAAGGTGACGCTGGGCCCCAAGGGCCGCAACGTCGTCCTGGAGAAGAAGTGGGGCGCCCCCACGATCACCAACGATGGTGTGTCCATCGCCAAGGAGATCGAGCTGGAGGACCCCTACGAGAAGATCGGCGCCGAGCTGGTCAAAGAGGTCGCCAAGAAGACCGACGACGTCGCCGGTGACGGCACCACCACCGCCACCGTGCTGGCCCAGGCGCTGGTCAAGGAAGGCCTGCGCAACGTGGCGGCCGGCGCCAACCCGCTGGCCCTCAAGCGCGGCATCGAGAAGGCCGTCGAGAAGGTCTCCGAGACCCTGCTGAAGGACGCCAAGGAGGTCGAGACCAAGGAGCAGATCGCGGCGACCGCCGGGATCTCCGCGGGCGACCAGTCCATCGGTGACCTGATCGCCGAGGCGATGGACAAGGTGGGCAACGAGGGTGTCATCACCGTCGAGGAGTCCAACACCTTCGGCCTGCAGCTGGAGCTCACCGAGGGCATGCGCTTCGACAAGGGCTACATCTCGGGCTACTTCGTCACCGACGCCGACCGTCAGGAAGCGGTCCTGGAGGACCCCTACATCCTGCTGGTCAGCTCCAAGGTGTCGACGGTCAAGGACCTGCTCCCGCTGCTGGAGAAGGTCATCCAGGGCGGCAAGCCGCTGCTGATCATCGCCGAGGACGTCGAGGGTGAGGCTTTGAGCACCCTGGTCGTCAACAAGATCCGCGGCACCTTCAAGTCGGTGGCCGTCAAGGCCCCCGGCTTCGGTGACCGCCGCAAGGCGATGCTGCAGGACATGGCGATCCTCACCGGTGGCCAGGTCATCAGCGAAGAGGTCGGCCTGTCGCTGGAGACCGCCGACATCTCGCTGCTGGGCAAGGCGCGCAAGGTCGTCGTCACCAAGGACGAGACCACCATCGTCGAGGGTGCCGGTGACTCCGACGCCATCGCCGGTCGGGTGTCGCAGATCCGCGCCGAGATCGAGAACAGCGACTCCGACTACGACCGGGAGAAGCTGCAGGAGCGGCTGGCCAAGCTGGCCGGCGGCGTCGCGGTCATCAAGGCCGGGGCTGCCACCGAGGTGGAGCTCAAGGAGCGCAAGCACCGCATCGAGGACGCGGTGCGCAACGCCAAGGCCGCCGTGGAGGAGGGCATCGTCGCCGGTGGTGGCGTGACCCTGCTGCAGGTCGCGCCGTCGCTGGACGAGCTGAAGCTCTCGGGCGACGAGGCCACCGGCGCCAACATCGTCAAGGTCGCGCTGGAGGCCCCGCTGAAGCAGATCGCCTTCAACGCCGGCCTGGAGCCGGGCGTGGTGGCCGAGAAGGTCCGCAACTCGCCCGCCGGCAGCGGCCTCAACGCCGCCACCGGTGAGTACGAGGACCTGCTGAAGGCCGGCGTCGCCGACCCGGTGAAGGTGACCCGCTCGGCGCTGCAGAACGCAGCCTCGATCGCGGCCCTGTTCCTGACCACCGAGGCGGTTGTCGCCGACAAGCCGGAGAAGGCGGCCGCACCCGCGGGCGACCCGACCGGTGGCATGGGCGGCATGGACTTCTAAGTCTGGTTGCACGAAAGAGCCCGGCTCCCCGCGGTGGGGGCCGGGCTTTTTCGTAGCTGTGCCGGCCGTGCGCAAGGATGGCGGTATGGAGATCCTGCTGCTGGGCACCGGCAGCGCCGACGGCTGGCCGAACCCGTTCTGCCGGTGCGCCTCCTGCCGATCGGCGACCGAGGTTCGCGGGCAGACCGCCGCGCTGGTCGACGACGTGCTGCTGCTCGATTGCGGGCCGGAGGCGCCGCGCGCCGCCGCACGCTTCGGGCGATCGCTGGCTTCGGTGCGCCATATCCTGTTCACCCACGGCCATTGGGATCATGTCGGGCCGGCAGCGCTGCTGATGCGGCACTGGACCGGGGCCGGCGAGCGCCTCGATGTGGTCGGGCCGGCCAGCGCTCTCGACCAGTGCCGGCACTGGGTCGGCCCCGACGATCCGGTGCGCTTTGTCGAGGTCGGGCCCGGCGACGACGTGCGGTTGGGTGACTACCGGGTGCGCGTGCTGGCGGCCGCGCACGGGGCGGACCTCGGCGGTGACGCGGTGCTCTACGACCTGGAAACCGTTGGGGGTCGGATTCTCTGGGCCACCGACACCGGCCCGCTGCCCGAACAGACGCACGCCGCGGTGGCGGGCGCCGCCTTCGATGCGGTGTTTCTGGAAGAGACGTTCGGGATGCACACCGGGCACGGCACCGAACACCATGATCTGCCCGCGTTCGCGGCGACCGTCTCGGCGTTGCGAAGCTCCGGTGCTGCCGTGGCCACGACCGATGTCATCGCCGTCCACCTGAGTCACCACAACCCTGCGGAAGCGGAATTGGTTGCAGTACTAGCAGATTCGGGTGCGCGTGCCGGGCGTGACGGGGAGATCGTGGGCGCGGCGCCGACCCGGGTCCTGGTTCTCGGTGGAGCCCGGTCGGGCAAGTCTGCGCACGCCGAAGCGCTGCTGGCTGGACAGGCTGCGGTGACCTACGTGGCCACCGGCGGGGTGCGCGAGGGCGACCCGGAGTGGGCCGAGCGGGTACGGTTGCACCGGTCCCGGCGTCCGGCGTCGTGGCGAACCGTGGAGACCAGCGATGCCGCCGATATGCTGCGGGCGGCCGAAACCCCGCTGCTGCTGGACTGTTTGGGCACCTGGCTCACCGCCCGGATGGATCTGCACGGCGTGTGGGACGGCGGCGCACTGGACGGCGTGCACACCGACATCGACGAGCTGGTGGCAGCTTGGCGGGCCTGCCCGGTGCGGGCGGTGGCGGTCAGCAACGAGGTCGGTAGCGGGGTGGTGCCGGCCACCGGGTCCGGCCGGCTGTTCCGTGACCTGCTCGGTGTGCTCAACGCGCGGATCGCCGCCGCGTCCGACGAGGTGGTGCTGATGGTGGCAGGTCGGCCGCTCAGGCTCCCTGCGCAGTGAGCTTCAGGTCGACGCAGTCGCTGTAGCAGGGGGTTTCGCCCGGTGACTCCGGGGTAGCGACCCGGATCAGCACCGCGCGGCTGGGGGAGATCGCTACGCGGGCCAGCTCGCCGGCGTCGGAGACCTCGGCGGTGCCGTCGACGATGACGGTGTAGCCGCCCGGGACCGGCGGCGGCCACATCACTGTCACATCGCTGCTGCGCGCCAGGTTCGCCCGGCTGCGCCGCCCGCCGAGCGCGCCGATGCGCACGATGTCGCCGTCCAGTGTCGGCATCACCGGCACCGGATGCGGACGGTTCTCGGCATCGACGGTGATCAGGTAGGCGTAGTCATAACCCACGAGCTTCTCGGCGAGGCGGTCGAAATCCACGTTGGAGCACATGGGGCGAGCCTAGTTGCCCGTGCGGAGCTGCACGCAGTCGTGGACGGTGCCGACAGCCCGTTCGCTGCCCTCCTCGAACACCGGCCGGTGCAGCAGGGCTTTGGTCGGGGTGACCAGGACCGGCGCGGCCGGGTCGTCGGGCAGCTCGGCGAGGCCGTCGACGAACAGTGAGTAGTCGGTCACCGCACGTGCGGGCCAGACCAGCGTGACGCCGGCCCGGGCCGCCATGTTCTCCCGGCCGTGGGTGCCGACCGGACCGACATTCACCCGGGCGCCGTCGAAGGTCGGGGTGACCGCGGTGATGCGGACCCGGTAGTCGTCGCCGACAGTCACCAGATAGGCGAAGCGGTAGCCGGGCAGCAGTTCGGCCAGGCGAGCGAGGTCGACGGAATTGGCCATGAAATCGAGAATAGTGATTCGCCGCAGACACCCCGCCCGCCGTGCGCCAAGATGGCGGTATGGAATTCCGCTATCTGGGCAACTCCGGCCTGCAGATCTCCGAGATCACCTACGGCAACTGGCTCACCCACGGCTCGCAGGTCGAAAACGATGTCGCCACCGCGTGCGTGCAGGCCGCGCTCGATGCCGGCATCACCACGTTCGACACCGCGGACGTGTATGCCAACGGTCGGGCCGAGGAAGTTCTCGGGGCCGCGTTGCGCGGCCGTCGGCGCGAATCGGTGGAGATCTTCACCAAGGTCTATTGGCCGATCGGGCCGGCCCCGTTGGGCCGCAACGACACCGGCCTGTCCCGCAAGCACATGATGGAGGCCATCAACGGGTCGCTGCGCCGGCTCGGCACCGACTACGTCGACTTGTATCAGGCACACCGCTATGACTCCTTCACGCCGCTGGAGGAGACCATGCAGGCCTTCGCCGACATCGTCCGGGCGGGCAAGGCGCTCTACATCGGTGTCAGTGAGTGGACCGCCGACCAGATCCGCCAGGCCCACGGGATGGCCCGCCAGCTGGGGGTCTCGCTGATCTCCAGCCAGCCGCAGTATTCGATGCTGTGGCGGGTGATCGAACCCGAGGTGATTCCGGTCTGCCGGGAGCTGGGCCTGAGCCAGATCGTCTGGTCGCCGATGGCCCAGGGGGTGCTGTCCGGCAAGTACCTGCCCGGGCAGCCGCCGCCGGCCGGATCGCGCGCCACCGACGAGAAGGGCGGGGCCAACTTCGTCAAGCGGTTCATGACCGACGACGTGCTGACCCGGGTGCAGCAGCTGCGCCCGATCGCCGACGAGTTGGGTCTCACCACGGCGCAGCTGGCGATCGCCTGGGTGCTGCAGAACGACAACGTCGCCGCCGCTTTGGTCGGGGCGTCCCGGCCCGAGCAGGTGAGCGAGAACGTCAAGGCTTCCGGGGTGCGCATCCCGGCCGAGCTGCTCGCCCGCATCGACGAGGTGCTGGGTGATGTCGTCACCTCAGACCCGGCGGTGGTGGCCAAGTCCACCCCGGCACAGCAGGCAATTGAGTGGCCCTTTCGGGCGGCGGAGGCGCTTGAATCCGGTGCGCTGACGTTCCGCGAGCTCCGTCGCTTTCACGCCGCTATCTACCGGGGGTGTGGGCACCCCGGGAAGCGGACCTGTCGCCGCAGCGACGCGCTGTCGCCGCGTGGCTGTGGTCGCGCCGCCGAGGTGTCCTAGCCGGGCTGTCAGCAGCTGCGCTCTTGGGAACCAAGTGGATCGAGCCGGACTTACCCGCAGAACTCGTGCATACCAATCGCCGGCCCCCCAAGCTGATCCGTGTGCACTCCGACTCGCTGCTGCCAGGCGAGACCCAATTGCTTGACGGCCTTCCCTTGACCACGCCCGCCCGCACCGCCTTTGACATCGGCCGAAGGCTTCCGTTCCAAGAGGGCGTGCAGCGAGTTGATGCGTTGATGAATGCGACCGACGTCAAGGTGGTCGACATCCAGGCCGTCATGGCGAGCCACCGCGGCATACCCGGACTGCGCCAGTTGGCGGAGACGCTGCGGTTCGTCGATGCCGGTGCCGATTCTCCCTAGGAGTCATTGACCCGCCTTTTGCTCGTGCAAAACGGATTCCCGCCACTGCAGACTCAGATTCCGGTATACGACGCGTACGGTCACGTGTTCGCGCGCATCGATCTGGGCTGGCCGGAATTCCTGGTCGGGGTCGACTTCGAGGGCGCGCATCATTGGACCGACCCCAAGCAGCGTGAGTGGGACGCGGAGCGTTCTGCCCTGATCGCCGAACGCGGTTGGCTGGACATCAGGTTGGCCGCCGGGACGCTGCACAAGCGGCCGTGGGCCTTCCTCGACCAGGTGGGCGCGGCATTGATCGACCGCGGCTGCCCGAGGACGTGGTGAGCGTGCGGTCTCATACCCAACCCACGGCGTGTCGCGAATGAAACCGCACGGCGGGCGAAAGGGCCGAGCGTGGGACGAGGCTGATCAGGCCGGCGCCGCCTGACGGCCGCGCACCAGCTTGCCGGGCCGGGCCGCGGTGGGTTTGCCGTGCTCAGCGATGATCTCGCCGGAGACGACCGTCGCCACATAACCGTCGGCGGTCTGGTCGAGCCGTCGCCCACCGGCGGGCAGGTCATAGGTGACCACCGGCTTGTGTAGCCGCAGCCGCTCGTGGTCGATGACGTTGAGGTCCGCCTTGTAGCCGACAGCGATGCGGCCCCGGTCGTTGAGCCCGGCGGTCCGGGCCGGTACGGAGGTCAGTTCGCGGATCGCCTCGGCAACGCTGAGCCGGCCGGATTCGCGATCGCGGGCCCAGTGCGTCAGCACATAGGTGGGAAAGCTTGAGTCGCAGATCATTCCATAGTGGGCGCCACCGTCGCCCAGGCCCAGCACCACGTCGTCGCGGCGCATCAGCGCACCGACGGTGTCCAGCGAATTGTGCTCGAAGTTGGCCAGCGCATCCAGCAGGATGGCGTGCCCGTCGTCATCAAGCAGCCGGTCGTATGCTTCCTCGGCGGGGGAGACGCCACGTGCCTTGGCGCGCGCCGCAATGCTGTTCGTCGGATCCGGTTCGTAGTCGGCGTCATCGCCGAGCGGGTAGGTCCAGTCCCAGGACTGGGCCAGGTAAGCGATCGGATTCGTCGGGACGATGTTGGGCTGATCAGCCAGAATCCGTTTCCGCACCTCGGGTTTCCGCATCTCGGCGACCCGCTCCGCCAGCGGCAGGTGCGCGATCTCCCGGTAGCTCGGGTACAACACGAACGGGTTGATGCTCAGGTCCAAACCGACCATGAGCCCCACCGGACGGGGGAACACCTGGGCGGTGATCTCGGCGCCGGAGCTGTTGGCCTTCTCCACCATGGCGATCGCGTCGCGCCACAGCGGCTCGCCGGCGTTGCCGATCAGCAAAGTGAAGGTGACCGGCAGGCCCGCGTCGGTAGCGGCGTCGAAAACCTGCTGCAGCACAGGCTGATACGTGCCATCGGGAAGGTCCGGAACGAACTGGATCAAGCCTCCGCCACCGGCGGCGACGCCGCGCCCGATCTCGAGGATCTCGGTGTAGGCGGCGTTGTAGCTGGGGATCTGGGCTCCGGTCCGGGTGCGGTGCGTGGTCAGCCGAGACGACGAAAAGCCCAGTGCGCCAGCCTCGGCGGCCTCCCGGGCCAGCTCGCGCATCCGTGCCAGGTCCGCGGGGGTGGCCGGCTCGCGGTCGACACCGCGCTGTCCCATCACGTAGACCCGCAGTGGTGAATGCGGCAGGAATGCCGCGACGTCGATGTCGCGCGGCCGCGCGTCGAGGGCATCCATGAACTCCGGGAAGGTCTCCCACGTCCAGGGCAGGCCGTCGGTCATCACCACGCCGGGAATGTCTTCCACGCCGGCCATCAGATCGACCAGCACCTCATGGTCGGCGATCCGGCACGGCGCGAAACCCACCCCGCAGTTGCCCATCAACGCGGTCGTCACTCCGTGCGCCGACGAGGGATTGAGCCGATCCGACCAGATCGACTGCCCGTCGTAGTGCGTGTGCAGGTCCACGAAACCCGGTGTGACCAGCAGGCCGGTCGCGTCGATCACACGGTGCGCGTCCCCGGATATCTCGCCGATCTGGGTGATGACGCCGTCGCGGACCGCTACGTCGCCGACGTAGGGTTGCCCGCCCAGTCCGTCGACAATCGTGCCGTTGCGGACCACGACGTCGAGGCTCATCTAGTCAATCTACGACCGCGTCGGGGTCTCATGCCAGGATGTGTTTGTGATCGACCACTTGGGCATCAACTGCACTGACTACGCCAGGTCGCAGAAGTTTTACGACGCGGTGCTCGGCGTCCTCGGCTACAGCCGGAAGATGGATGTCGGTGTGGCCATCGGCTACGGCAGTGGCGAGCGCGCCCCCGACTTCTGGATCGCCGATGCCAGTGCGGGCGAGGCCAACGGTCCCAACCGCGAGGTCCACGTCGCGTTCAGCGCCGCCGACCGCGACCAAGTCCAGAGGTTCTACGACACCGCCGTGCAACTCGGTGCCGAGTCGCTGCACGCGCCGCGACTGTGGCCCGAGTACCACCCCGGCTACTTCGGGGCGTTCGTCCGCGATCCGGACGGCAACAACGTCGAGGCGGTCTGCCACCAGGCGTAGCGTCGGGCGGTATGACGGAGAACGACACAGCCGCCGCGCTGCGGGCCTTGCTCCGCGACGCGTTCACCCGGTTGATCGAGCACGCCGACGAACTCACCGACGGCCTCACCGATGAGGTGGCCGACTATCGGCCGACGGCGGAGGCCAACAGCATCGCGTGGCTGCTCTGGCACAGCGCGCGGGTGCAGGACATCCAGCTCGCGCAGGTCGCCGGACTCGAGCAGGTATGGACCCGCGACGGCTGGGTGGACCGGTTCGGCCTCGATCTGCCGCGTGACGACACCGGGTACGGCCACAGCGCCGCCGACGTCGCCAAGGTCCGCGCCCCGGCACAACTGCTGGCCGGCTACTACCACGCCGTGCACCAGCTGACCTTGGACTACCTCGACGGCGTCACCGCCGCCGAACTGGCCCGGGTCGTCGACAAACACTGGGATCCGCCGGTCACCGCAGGTGTGCGGCTGGTCAGCATCCTCGACGACTGCGCCCAGCACTTGGGGCAAGCCGCGTACCTGCGGGGGATCGCACCCAGCTGAACTTGACACCTGTCGAAGGCGGGTGCGACGGGGATCACAACCGGGACTAACATGGCGCCATGACCACCACCACGCCCGCCCCCACCACTGCACTGTCCGGCACCGACACCGTGCTCAGCCCCGCCACCGGGGCGGTTGCCGGGGAGGTGCGCTGGACCGATCCGTCCGACGTCGAAGCGATCGCCGCCGGCCTGCGCACCGCCCAGCAGGAATGGGAACGCCGCGGCGCCAAGGGGCGGGCCAAGGTGATGGCCCGCTTCGCGGTGTGGCTCGGCGAGCACCGGGACGAGATCGAGCGGCTGCTGATCGCCGAGACCGGCAAGTCCAGCACCGACGCGGCCCAAGAGGTGCCGTTGCTGATCATGATCCTGTCGTACGTGATCAAGGTGATGGACAAGGCCGTGGCCCCGGAGGCCCGGCCGGCGGCGCTGCCGCTGATGGCGGTCAAGAAGATCTCCGTGCACTACCGGCCGCGCCCGGTGGTCGGGGTGATCGCGCCGTGGAACTACCCGGTGGCCAACGCGTTGATGGACGCCATCGGGGCGCTGGCGGCCGGCTGCGCGGTGCTGCTCAAGCCGTCCGAGCAGACTCCGCTGACCGCGGAGCTGTTGCGTGACGGCTGGCAGGCCAGCGGTGGCCCGGACGTGTTCGCCGTGGTTCAGGGCGCCCGCGAGGTGGCCGAAGCCGTGATCGACAACGCCGACTACGTCCAGTTCACCGGCTCCACCGGCACCGGACGCAAGGTGGCCGAGCGGGCCGCAGGCCGACTGATTCCGTGCAGCCTGGAACTGGGCGGCAAGGACCCGATGATCGTCTGCGAGGACGCCGACATCGACCTGGCCGCGCACGCCGCGGTGTGGGGCGCGATGTTCAACGCCGGGCAGACCTGTGTGTCGGTCGAGCGGGTGTATGTGCTGGAACCCGTTTACGACAAGTTCGTGGCGGCAGTGGTCCGGGACGTGGAAGCGCTGCAGATGGGCACCGGTGAGGGCAAGCACTTCGGGGCGCTGATCAACGACGCGCAACTGGCTGTCACCGAGCGTCACGTCAAGGAGGCGGTGGCCGCGGGAGCGCGCGCGCTGACCGGCGGTGAACGCGCCACCGGCCCGGGCAGCTTCTACCAGCCGACCGTGCTCGTCGACGTCGACCACTCGATGGCCTGCATGACCGAGGAGACCTTCGGCCCGACCCTGCCGATCATGAAGGTCGCCAGCGTCGACGAGGCGATCCGGCTCGCCAACGACAGCCCCTACGGGCTGAGTGCCTCGGTCTTCTCCCGCGATGTGGCCCGGGCCAAAGACATCGCGGTCCAATTGGATTGCGGTGCGGTGAATATCAACGACGTGATCTCGAACCTGATGTGCACGACGGCGCCGATGGGCGGCTGGAAGACTTCGGGGATCGGGGCGCGTTTCGGCGGCGTCGACGGGATCCGCAAGTTCTGCCGGCAGGAGGTCGTCGTGGCGCCGCGCACCAACGTCGGTGCCGGCGGAAACTACTACCACAATTCGCTCAAGGCGCTGGCCCGGATGAACGGACTGATGACCCGGATGGCGCTGGCGCGACCGCGCCGCACGGCGAAGTAGTGCGCTTCCTCACGGCGGCGCTGTTCTGGTTGCTGACCACCGCGACCCTTGCGGTGACGTTGCCGGCGGCATGGGCGCAGTGCAATCTGATCGACGCCGACGGCTACGCGCGGCTGGCGGCGCGCGCCGCGGACCAGCCGGCCCTGCAGGACGCGGTTGCCGCTGAACTCACCTCGCAGACGGTCCGGCTGGTCCGTGCACAGGGTTTCCCGCTCGACCCGTCCCCGGTGCGCGAGGCCGCCGCCGAATACACCGCCGGGCCGTCGTTTCCTCAGCAGTTCGTGCAGGTGAACTCCGACGGCCATGATTGGCTGTTCGGCGGCGCCGACACCGGCCCGTGGCAAATCGACGTGGTACCGATGTTGCGGGACAAGGCATTTGCGCAACTGCTGTCGGACTATCACATTGCGCTGCCGGCGTCGATGACCATTCCGCTGACGCCGACGTCGACGGAGGTGGCGCGTCCCGGCGGATTGCACCGCCTGGCGGTGTGGGGGCCGTGGCTGACTCTGGTGCTGGTCGCGCTGACCGGATTGTGCGCGATCCTGACGCTGGCCGCGGCGCGGCATCGCGGCCGGGCATTGGCCGCCCTCGGTGTTTCCGGGCTGGTGGTGGGTGCGGCGGGCTGGTCGGGGATCGAGGTGGCGCGGCGCTATCTGAGCCAGGTGCTCAACCAGGCGACCGGCGACATCCGCCGGATCGCCGATGCCGTCGTGGATCTGGCCGAGAACAACCTGCACCTCTGGCTCAATCTGACCCTGGCCGCCGGGGCGGTGCTGGTGTTGGTCGGGGTGGCCGTCGCGCTGCTGGGCGGACTGCGCAAAGCCTGATTCTCAGCGCCGGCTGCCGAGCATCCGCCACAGGAACGCGAAGCTCAGCGCGGACTTGAACGCCGCCTGCGCGTTGTCGGCGGCCCCGCCGTGGCCGCCCTCGATGTTCTCGTAGTACCAGACGCGGTGCCCGGCGTCCTGCAGCGCCGCGGTCATCTTGCGGGCATGGCCCGGGTGCACCCGGTCGTCGCGGGTCGAGGTGGTGATCAGCACCGGTGGGTATGTCGCGTCAGCCGAAATGTTCTGGTAAGGCGAGTATTTGCTGATGAATTCCCAGTCTTCTGCGTTGTCGGGGTCGCCGTACTCGGCGACCCAGGACGCGCCGGCCAACAGCAAGTGGTAGCGGCGCATGTCCAGCAGCGGCACCTGGCAGACCAGCGCGCCGAAGTGTTGCGGGTAGGCGGTGAGCATGATGCCCATCAGCAGCCCGCCGTTGCTGCCTCCGATCGCCCCGAGTTGTGCCACCGTGGTGATCTCGCGGTCCACCAGATCGGTTGCCACCGCGGCGAAATCCTCGGCCACCAGGTGGCGGCCCGCGCGCATCGCCTGGGTGTGCCAACCCGGGCCGTATTCGCCGCCGCCGCGGATGTTGGCCAGCACGTAGGTGCCGCCGCGCGCCAGCCACAGCCGGCCCAGCACCCCGTCGTAGCCGGGGGTGCGCGCCACCTCGAATCCGCCGTAGCCGCCCAGCAGTGTCGGGCCGGTGGCCCCTTCCGGGCGCACCACGAAGTACGGGATGGCGGTGCCGTCTTTCGACGTGGCGAAGTACTGGGTGACCTGCAGGCCGTCGGCATCGAAAAAGGCGGGGGCGGATTTGATCTCGGTCAGCTCACCGTCGACCGGGCCGTGCAACAGTCGCGACGGGCGGTCGAATCCACTGGAGTCCAAGAAGATCTCGTCGCCGGTGTCGTCGGCGGCCGCGATCACGGTGTTGGTGTTGGCCGGCACTTCGGCAATCGGACGCCGCCGCCAGTCGCCGGGCGTCACCACCTCCACCCGGCTGGCCACGTCGTGCAGGGTGACCAGGATCAGCCGGTCGCGGGTCCACGCGTAGTGGTGCAGGGCGGTGTGGGCATCGGGTTCGAAGACGACGCGGCACTGCGCGGTGCCGGCCAGGAAGTCCTCGTAGTCGGCGGCCAGCAGTGAACCCGCCCGGTAGGACGCGGTGCCGGTGTCCCAGTCGGTGCGCAGATCGATCAGGATCCACTGCCGATGCACCGACACCGTCGCGTCGGTGGGTGCGTCGATGCGGATCAGCTCCTGCTGACCGGGATCGCCGCGCAGCTCATAGACCTCGTCGTTGAAGAAGTCGACCGCCCGCGAGACCAGGGTGCGTTCGAATCCGGGGGTGCGGTCGCGGCCCGCGGCCACCACCACATCGGTTGTCTCCCCGGCGAACACCAGCTCGGCGTCGGCGAGCGGCCGGCCGCGCCGCCACCGCTTGACGATCCGCGGATAGCCCGACTCGGTGAGCGAATCGGGTCCGAAGTCGGTGCCCACCAGCACGGTGTCCTCGTCCTCCCAGCCGATCCGGGTCTTGGCCTCGGGTAGCTGAAAGCCGCCAGCAGCAGGGGAGATGAATTCCCGGGTGGCCATGTCGAACTCGCGGACCACCACGGCGTCCGAGCCGCCGCGGGACAGCGACACCAGCGCCCGGGTGAGCTCGGGCTCGATCACTGTGGCACCGGCCCACACCCAGTTGGTGTCGTCAGTTCGGCCCAGTTCATCGACATCGATGAGCACGTCCCACTCCGGGGCGGCGCTGCGGTAGCTGTCCAACGTGGTGCGCCGCCACAGCCCGCGCGGATTGGCGGCATCGCGCCAGAAGTTGTAGAGAAACTCCCCGCGGCGGCGCACATACGGGATGCGGGCGTCGGTGTCGAGCACGTCCAGTGCCGCGGTGCGCATCGCCTCGAAGTCGTCGCCGGCGAACTCGTCGACGGTCGGGGCGTTGTGGGCGCGCACCCAGTCCAGCGATGGCTCGCCGGTGATGTCCTCCAGCCAGAGGTACGGATCGTCGACGTGGTCGGCAGCCTGGGAAGCCTGGGAAGCCATGGAAGCCATTGTGACGGCGGCGGTAATGTGAGTTGTGCAACACCCGAAAGGAGCACCCACCGATGACCGTATTCGCACGTCCGGGTTCCGCCGGGGCGCTGATGAGCTACGAGTCCCGCTACGGCAACTTCATCGGTGGGCAGTGGGAGGCACCGGTCTCCGGTGAGTACTTCGAGAACGCCACGCCGGTCACCGGCGAGGTGTTCTGCGAGATCCCGCGCTCCACGGCGGCCGACATCGACAAGGCCCTGGATGCCGCGCACGCGGCGGCTCCGGCGTGGGGCAAGACCGCGCCGGCCCAGCGGGCACAGGTCCTCAACAAGATCGCCGACCGTATCGAAGAGCACAGTCAGCAGCTCGCGGTCGCCGAGGTGTGGGACAACGGCAAACCGATCCGGGAGGCGCTGGCCGCCGACATTCCGCTGGCCGTCGACCACTTCCGCTATTTCGCCGCGGCGATCCGGGCCCAGGAGGGCTCGCTGAGCCAGCTCGACGACGACACCGTCGCCTACCACTTCCACGAGCCGTTGGGCGTCGTCGGCCAGATCATCCCGTGGAACTTCCCGCTGCTGATGGCGGCCTGGAAGCTGGCGCCGGCACTGGCCGCCGGTAACGCGGTGGTGCTCAAGCCGGCCGAGCAGACCCCCGCCTCGATCCTGTTCCTGATGAGCCTGATCGGTGACCTGCTGCCCGACGGTGTCATCAACGTGGTCAACGGATTCGGGGTGGAGGCCGGCAAGCCACTGGCATCGAGCAACCGGATCGCCAAGATCGGCTTCACCGGGGAGACCACCACCGGCCGGCTGATCATGCAGTACGCCAGCCACAACATCATTCCGGTCACCCTGGAGCTGGGCGGCAAGAGCCCCAACATCTTCTTCTCCGATGTGCTGGCCGCCAACGACGAATTCCAGGGCAAGGCCTTGGAGGGCTTCGCCGGGTTCGCGCTCAATCAAGGCGAAGTGTGCACCTGCCCGTCGCGGTCGCTGATCCAGGCCGACATCTACGACGAGTTCCTGGAGCTGGCCGCGATCCGCACCAAGGCGATCCGCCAAGGCGACCCGCTGGACCCCGCGACCATGATCGGCGCGCAGGCCTCCAACGACCAGCTGGAGAAGATCCTGTCCTACATCGAGATCGGTAAGGGTGAGGGCGCCAAAGTGATCACCGGCGGAGAGCGCGCCGAGTTGGGCGGCGATCTGTCCGGTGGCTACTACGTGCAGCCGACGATCTTCGCCGGAGACAACAAGATGCGGATCTTCCAGGAGGAGATCTTCGGCCCGGTGGTGTCGGTGACGTCGTTCACCGACTACGACGATGCCATTGCGATCGCCAACGACACCCTGTACGGGCTGGCCGCCGGGGTGTGGAGCCGCGACGGCAACACCGCCTACCGGGCCGGCCGCGACATCCAGGCCGGCCGGGTGTGGATCAACTGCTACCACGCCTATCCCGCGCACGCCGCGTTCGGCGGGTACAAGCAGTCCGGCATCGGCCGGGAGAACCACAAAATGGTACTCAGCCACTACCAGCAGACCAAGAACCTGCTGGTGTCCTACTCCCAGACGGCACAGGGTCTTTTTTGATGGGCCTGTTCTGATGGACGCGCCGGCCCGGGTGCTGATCACCGACGCCGCGGCCGACCTGGTGGCGCGACTGGTCGCCCGGCATGGCCCGGTGATGTTCCACCAGTCCGGCGGCTGCTGCGACGGCTCGGCGCCGATGTGCTATCCCGACGGCGACTTCATCGTTGGCGACCACGACGTGCTACTGGGGGTGCTCGATGTGAGCGGGGCCGGCGACGTCCCGGTGTGGATCTCCGGGCCGCAGTTCGGGGCGTGGAAGCACACCCAGCTGATCATCGATGTGGTGCCCGGCCGCGGTGCCGGGTTCAGCCTGGAAGCGCCGGAGGGCATGCGATTTTTGTCCCGTGGTCGGGCTTTCACCGACCGCGAGAACGCTGTGCTGGGGCAAGTCCCGGTGATCACCGGGTCGCTACCGCGCTAAGCGGCGCTGCGGTCGTAAAATCTGCTGGTGTGATTCCGCTGCCGCGCCCCTGGCTGTTGAGCAGCATCATGCTGGTCGGGACCGCCGTCGGTGTGCTGACCGGAGTCGGGACGACGCTGCTGATCACCGCTCACGTGCGCCCGGACGCCGTCATCGCGTTGGTGCTCGGAGTGCCCAGCGTCGCGGGCCTGGTGCTGGTGTTGGTGTCCTCGCGCCGCTGGGTAACCGCAGTGGGTGCGTTTCTGCTCGCGCTGGCGGTCGGCTGGTTCGGGGCCCTGGCGGCGATTCAGGCGGTCTCGGGTGTCTGAGACCACTGACACCGGGGCGCTGCCGATGACGGAACCGCACTGGCCGCCGGCGTTTGACACCGGCCCGCATCCGACGCCGCTGCCCGGGCCGGCGTCCCAGTCGGAGGCGGTGTTGGAACCTGAGCCGGGCGAGCCCGAGTCGAAGGTCGGGCCGGCACCGGTCAAGCCGCCCAAGCCGGTCGTGGTCGAGGGGCAATACCGCTTCCTCAAATGGTGGCAGCTGGCGCTGGTTCTGGTTGCGGTCTGGATCCCGGCGGCCGGTATCGGGCTGGGATTGTTCTCCTGGTGGTATTCGCTGGCCGACAAGACCCCGGCCGTGTTCGTGGTGGTGGTCTACGCGGCCGTGTGCATCGTCGCCGGGCTGATCACGGCGATGGTGGGCGAGAAACCGCTGGTGGCGGCGGTGGCGATAGCGCTGATGTCGGCGGTGTTCGCCTCGGCCGTCGCCGCGGCGCCGCTGTACGGCCACTACTTCTGCCAGCACGTGAGCCGCTGCGTCGGCGGGATCATCCCGTACTGATGCTCAGCGACGGATGGCTGCGGGCCGCCGCGCTTCCGAACGCCGCTAGGGTGAATCCGTGACCCACTATGACGTCGTTGTTCTCGGAGCCGGCCCCGGCGGATATGTCGCGGCCATTCGTGCCGCCCAATTGGGCCTCAACACCGCCATCGTCGAGCCCAAATACTGGGGTGGCGTCTGTCTCAACGTCGGCTGCATCCCGTCCAAGGCGCTGCTGCGCAACGCGGAACTGGCGCACATCTTCACCAAGGAAGCCAAAACCTTCGGCATAACCGGCGAGGCCACCTTCGACTACGGGGCGGCCTTCGACCGCAGCCGCAAGGTCGCCGAGGGCCGGGTGGCCGGGGTGCACTTCCTGATGAAGAAGAACAAGATCACCGAGATCCACGGCTACGGCACCTTCACCGACGCACACACCCTGTCGGTGGCCCTCAACGAGGGTGGCACCGAATCGGTGACCTTCGACCACGCCATCATCGCCACCGGCTCCAGCACCCGGCTGGTGCCCGGCACGTCGCTGTCGGACAACGTCGTCACCTATGAGCAGCTGATCCTCACCCGGGAACTACCCAAGTCGATCGTCATCGCCGGCGCCGGCGCGATCGGCATGGAGTTCGGTTACGTGCTGGCCAACTACGGCGTCGAGGTAACCATCGTCGAGTTCCTGCCGCGGGCGCTGCCCAACGAGGACGCCGAGGTGTCCAAGGAGATCGAGAAGCAGTTCAAGAAACTGGGCGTCACCATCCGCACCGGAACCAAGGTGGAAAGCATTGAAGACGACGGGTCGACGGTCGCCGTCGTCGTCAGCAAGGACGGCAACAGCGAGACGCTGAAGGCCGAGAAAGTCTTGCAGGCCATCGGTTTCGCGCCCAACGTCGAGGGCTACGGCCTGGAGGCTGCCGGGGTGGCGCTGACCGATCGGGGCGCGATCGGCGTCGGGGAGTACCTGCAGACGTCGGTGCCGCACATCTACGCGATCGGCGACGTCACCGGTCTGCTGCAGCTCGCCCACGTCGCCGAGGCTCAGGGCGTGGTGGCCGCCGAGACCATCGCCGGTGCGGAGACGATGCCGCTGGGCGACTACCGGATGATGCCGCGGGCCACGTTCTGCCAGCCGCAGGTGGCCAGCTTCGGGCTCACCGAGCAGCAGGCCCGCGACGAGGGCTACGACGTCAAGGTGGCCAAGTTTCCGTTCACCGCCAACGGTAAAGCGCACGGTGCCGGCGATCCCAGCGGGTTCGTCAAGCTGATCGCCGACGCCCGCTACGGCGAACTGCTCGGTGGGCACCTGATCGGCCACGATGTCTCCGAGTTGCTGCCGGAGCTGACTCTGGCGCAGAAATGGGATCTGACCGCAGGTGAGTTGGCCCGCAACGTGCACACCCACCCGACCATGTCCGAGGCGCTGCAGGAGTGTTTCCACGGGCTGACCGGTCACATGATCAACTTCTGAGTCCTTCGAGTTCAACGCGCGACTGTCGTTAGCGGAGAGTCTTCTCGAACTTTTCCGCGCTAACGACAGGCTCGGCGCTACTGCAGCAATTCGAAGACTCCGAACCCCACCGCCATGCCGCTGAGGTTCGCGCAGGCGTTGACGACGTCGTTGTCCACCCACCGCCACCCCGACGACGGCTGCGTCGGCGACCCGCAGTGCAGGCGGTCCTCCACGGTGGCGCCGCATCCGGCGCACCGGAAGCGGGCCTGGACGCTGGCGCCGATCAGGGTGTCCACCAGGGAGCCGGTGATCCCGGCCGCCAAGCCGACCGGCACCATCGCCAGCCCACCGAACAGCGCGCCGAAACTTCCGACCGATAACGCTCCCAGCACGGTCGCCCCCGAACCGAGCGGAGAGACCGCCCCCGAGCTGCCCTTGGGGACCCGGCGAAAGGCCCGCAGTGACACCGGCTCCCGGTGGGAGAACCGGCCGATCTCGGATGCCCACGAGTCGGCGATGCCGGCGGCGATCCCGCCGATGGACACCGCGTACCAGACCGGATCGCCGGTGAACGCATAGCCGATCACCGGGATCAGCACTGGAAGGCCGGCGTTGACCGCGACCTGACTCAGGCGGCGCATGCCCTGCGACCGGCCGGGCCGGCGATAGCCGGTGAGCAGGCTGGTCAGTGAGAAGAAGACGGCGGCCGGGATGATCCACGCCCACCCGCCGAGACCGACGGCGACACCGGCGATCAGGCCACCGCACAGCGCGCCCGGCAGATCCAGCCAGTGCATCCGGAGCATGAACGGCACGATGGCGCAGCCGAATACGGCCGCCGCCAGCCAGCGCAGCGCGTCGTCGGTCGACAGCTCGCGCGCCGCGTGCAGCAGCAGCGCCACCCACGGAGTGATCAGCAGGTTGTCCGCCGCCGGGGCCACCAGCAGTTCCACGGCCGCCGTCGTCAACGCGACGAAGACTGAAACCGTTACCGCCATAAACGAATTCAATTCGAGCCCGAGGCGGCAAAACCCCCATGACACCGCGAAGGCGATCACGACGAACGCCATCGAGCCCTCAAGGGTTCGCACGCCACCACCGGCCGTCACCGGGTGGCGCCCGAAGCGGTGTCCGATCAGTGCCGCACCCGCGTCGGCCAGACCCAGCACCACCACACCTGCGGCGATCGCCACCCGATCTGGCCAGAACGCCAGCACCGCGACCAGCGCCCCGGCGGCGAACCCGACCAGCCCGTAGTCGCGGGACCGGGTGCCGTCGAACACGCCGGGCACCGGAACCAGACCCCGCTCCACCATGACCGCCAACGCCAGCGTCGCGGCGGCCAACACCCCGGCCACCACCGCCCCGTGCGACAGCTGGAACGCGGCCACGGCGGCGAACAGCCCGCACAGCGCGTGCGGAACCTTGCGGGTGACCAGCGGGTCGGCACCCCGACGCACCAGCACCCGCCCGACGACGATCAGCACGGCCGCGATCAGCAGGATCCCGCCCCCGGCGACCGCCAGGTCATGGCTAACGGTAGCGCTCACGCAGCGCTACTCGTCGAAGTCCAGCGGCACCCGCAGTGCGCTCAGCGTCGCGGCCAGCGCGTCGTATTGCGATGTGAGCATGACGAATTCGATCAGCCGGGGGCGGTCCAGGTGCTCCGCTAACGCCGCCCACGTGCCATCCGACAACGTGCGGGTTCCCACGAGCTCGTCGATCGCGGTGAGCATGGTGCGCTGACGGTCGTCCAGGCCGGCCGCGCCGGGGCCTTCGAAGATCAGGTCCTGGGTGGCGTCGTCCAAGCCCGCCGCCCGGGCCATCCGGCGGTGGTGCTGCAGTTCGTACTGGCTGTCCCGCAGGTGGCCCACCCGCAGGATCACCAACTCGGTGTCGCGGGTGGACAGCTTGCCGCCGCGCATCAGCACCCCGCCGAACGGCAGCCAGGACCACATCAACCGCTTGTGCTGGCCCAGCGTGGTGAACAGGTGCGCGCGCGGCACCCGCTGCCGGGCGGCGACGACTTTGCAGACCAGCCAGTTGGCGAGACCGAGGTCGCGCAGGCCGGGGGCTTCGGGGATGCGAGCTGTCACCGGTGTTGCTTTACCAGATACGGCGACACCGTGCTGCGGTGTTCGTTGAGATCGAGGTCGCGGCCCAGCGCCGGGAACGCCCGCTGCGGGCAGTTGTCGCGTTCACAGACCCGGCAGCCCGCCCCGATCGGGGTGGCGTTCTCGCCGTGCAGATCCAGGCCCTCGGAGTAGACCAGCCGGTGGGCGTGCCGCAGCTCGCAGCCCAGCCCGATCGCGAACGTCTTGCCCGGCTGGCCCCACCGCGCGGCGCGGCGTTCGACGGTGCGCGCCACCCACAGGTATTTGCGGCCGTCGGGCATCTCGGCGATCTGCACGCCGATCTTTCCCGGATTGCCGAAAGTCTCGTAGACGTTCCACAGCGGGCAGGTACCGCCGGACGAGGAGAAGTGAAAACCGGTCGCCGACTGGCGTTTTGACATGTTTCCCGCCCGATCGACGCGCACGAACGAGAACGGCACCCCCCGCATCGACGGCCGCTGCAGGGTGGACAGCCGATGGGCGATGGTCTCGTAGCTGACCCGGTAGAACGCCGACAGCCGTTCGATGTCGTAGCGGAACGTCTCGGCGCTGTCGTGGAACTGCCCGTAGGGCAGCACGATCGCCGCCGCGAAGTAGTTGGCCAGTCCCAGCCGGGCCAGCGTGCGAGAGTCCTTCGAGGTGAACTTGCCCTCTTCCACCATCGCCGAGATCTGGTCGTCGAATTCCAGGTAGGCCAGCTCGGCGGCCATCTTGAACACCCGCTGGCCCCAGGACAGATGGTGGCCCATGTCCAGCATCTTGGTGGCCGCGTCGTAGCGGTGCAGCACGGTATCGCCGAGGTCGATACGGCGGTTGATGTGCACGCCGTGGACCTCGGTGAGCCGGTTGGCCAACTCGACGGCCAACTCGCCCTGGTGCCGGCGCATCCGGGTGGCCAGCTCCTCGGCGGCGGTGTCGAGTTCGTGCAGGTAGTTCTGGCGCTGGTAGAAGTAGTCGCGCACCTCTTCGTGCGGCATGGTGATCGCGCCGGTGCCGCTGCCGTCGGTGTAGCGCTCCTCGGTGGCCGCGGCCAGTTGCGCCGTGGTGATTCGGTAGCGGCGGTGCAGGTTGACCATCGCCCGGGCCAGTTTGGGGTGGGCACTGACCAATTCGGCCACCTCGGTCAGCGCGACGTCGACGTCCAGGTCGCGGTCCATGGTGACCTCGCGCAACTCGGCGACCAACCGGGTGTCGTCCTGGGAGGCGAAGAAGGTGGCGTCGACCCCGAAGACCTCGGTGATGCGCAGCAGCACCGCCACCGTCAGCGGCCGGACGTCGTGCTCGATCTGGTTGAGGTAACTCGGTGAGATCTCCAACATCTGCGCCAGGGCGGCCTGGCTGAACCCGCGCTCGCTGCGCAGCTGGCGCACCCGGGAGCCGACGTACGTTTTGGCCACTTCGCCGAGCCTACCTGCTGCGAAGGCCGCATTCGCATTATTGGCATGGCATGATCGCTCGGGGAAAACCAACGGGGAGCGTCGATGCAGCAGACAGATCAGCCGACCGGTCTGGCGAAGGTTTTGATGCCGGTGCCGGACCCACACCCCGACGTGTTCGACCGGCAGTGGCCGCTGCGGGTGGCCGACATCGACCGGCGGGGCCGGCTGCGGATGGACGCGGCCGCCCGGCACATCCAGGACATCGGCCAGGATCAGCTGCGGGAGATGGGATACGAGGCCACCCACCCGCTGTGGATCGTCCGGCGCACCATGATGGACCTGATCGCACCCGTCCAATTCCAGGACATGCTGCGGGTGCGGCGCTGGTGCTCGGGCACCTCCAACCGCTGGTGCGAGATGCGGGTCCGCATCGACGGCAAGCGCAGTGGTGGCCTCATCGAGTCCGAGGCGTTCTGGATCAACATCAACCGCGAGACCCAGGGGCCGGCGCGGATCTCCGAGGACTTCCTGGCCGGCCTCAAACGCACCACCAGTGTCGACCGGTTGCGCTGGAAGGCGTACCTGAAAGCCGGTGGCCGCGAGGATGCGGCCGAGATCCACGAGTATCCGGTCCGCTTCACCGACATCGACCTGTTCGACCACATGAACAACGCGGTGTACTGGAGCGTGGTCGAGGACTACCTGTCGAGCTATCCGGACCTGCTCGCCGCGCCGCTTCGGGTCACGCTCGAACACGACGCCGCGGTCGCGCTCGGCGACAAACTAGAGATCGTCTCGCATGTTCACCCGGCCGGATCCACGGATCGGTTCGGGTCCGAGTTGGCTGATCGCGCTGTTAGAACGCTCACATACCTGGTGGGCGAAGAAGTCAAGGCGATCGCCGCGATCTTTGCGTTGTAACACGTTCTAGTCAGTACGGGCGTACTGCTAATACCGGCGTTGACCTGTGCAGATATGTTACCGGCTGGTAGCTTGGCCTGTCCGGATCACGAGAGGGCGTCCAGCATATTCTTCGCAAACTTCGCATAACGACCGTACTGTTTAGCCAAACTTGGCAACGAAAACCAGTGGACCTGGGCCGATGTGGTGTGCCAAGGTCGCGTTAACACACCAGTGAATTCGTCGGGGTGTTAGCAAGTCCGATAAGCGGCCCGGCGATCGCGCGAACACGAAGGAGTTGCCATGTCGACCGTTGGCACGCCGAAGAGCCCCGAGCAGATCCAGCACGACTGGGACCACAACCCGCGCTGGAAGGGCGTCACCCGCACCTACACCGCCGAGGACGTTGTCGCGCTGCAGGGCCACGTCGTCGAGGAGCACACCCTGGCCCGCCGCGGCGCCGAGGTGCTCTGGGAGCAGCTGCACGAGCTGGACTACATCAACGCCCTCGGTGCGCTGACCGGCAACATGGCCGTCCAGCAGGTCCGGGCCGGTCTGAAGGCCATCTACCTGTCCGGCTGGCAGGTCGCCGGCGACGCCAACCTGTCCGGGCACACCTACCCCGACCAGAGCCTCTACCCGGCCAACTCGGTGCCGCAGGTGGTGCGCCGGATCAACAACGCGCTGCTGCGCGCCGACGAGATCGCCAAGGTCGAGGGCGACACCTCGGTCGAGAACTGGCTGGCCCCGATCGTGGCCGACGGCGAGGCCGGCTTCGGTGGCGCGCTCAACGTCTACGAGCTGCAGAAGGCGATGATCGCCGCCGGCGTCGCGGGCTCGCACTGGGAGGACCAGCTGGCCTCGGAGAAGAAGTGTGGCCACCTGGGCGGCAAGGTGCTGATCCCCACCCAGCAGCACATCCGCACCCTGACGTCGGCTCGCCTGGCTGCCGACGTGGCCGGCGTGCCGACCGTGGTGATCGCGCGCACCGACGCCGAGGCGGCCACCTTGATCACCTCGGATGTCGACGAGCGCGACCAGCCGTTCATCACCGGTGAGCGGACCGCGGAGGGCTTCTACCGGGTGAAGAACGGCCTGGAGCCGTGCATCGCCCGGGCCAAGGCCTACGCCCCCTACGCCGACCTGATCTGGATGGAGACCGGCACGCCGGACCTGGAGCTGGCCCGAAAGTTCGCCGAGGGCGTCAAGGCCGAGTTCCCCGACCAGATGCTGGCCTACAACTGCTCGCCGTCGTTCAACTGGAAGGCCCACCTGGACGACGCGACCATCGCCAAGTTCCAGAACGAGCTGGGGGCGATGGGCTTCAAGTTCCAGTTCATCACGCTGGCCGGCTTCCACGCGCTGAACTACTCGATGTTCGACCTGGCTCACGGCTACGCCCGCAACCAGATGAGCGCGTATGTGGAGCTGCAGGAGCGCGAGTTCGCCGCCGAGTCCCGCGGCTACACCGCCACCAAGCACCAGCGCGAGGTCGGTGCCGGCTACTTCGACCGGATCGCCACCACCGTCGACCCGACGTCGTCGACCACGGCGCTGGCCGGCTCGACCGAGGAGGGTCAGTTCCACTGACCCTTCCGGGGGTGAATGTGCGCAGTGGTACGCCCTGACACGGCGTGTCGGCGTACAGACACGCGCGCTCGCGCAAGGAGAAGACTTCCGCGGTGCTTGTCGGATTGTGCCGCGGGGGAGTTGACAGCGCAGGCCCCGCCCAGCCAGCCTGGGCGGGGCCTGTTGCTGCCGTGCCAAGACTGAGAGGAACACAGTGTCGATCCAACGAGTAGGTGTCATCGGAGCCGGGCAGATGGGCGCCGGAATCGCCGAGGTGTCCGCGCGTGCCGGCGTCGAGGTGAAGGTCTTCGAGACCACCGATGCGCTGATCACCGCGGGGCGCAACCGGATCGTCAAGTCGCTGGAGCGCGGGGTGAGCGCGGGCAAGATCACCGAACGCGAGCGCGACGACGCCGTGGCCAATCTGACCTTCACCAGCGATCTGGCCGACCTGGCCGACCGGCAGCTCGTCATCGAGGCCGTCATCGAAGACGACACCGTCAAATCGAAGATCTTCGCCGAACTGGACCGGGTGATCACCGACCCGGACGCGGTGCTGGCGTCGAACACCTCGTCCATCCCGATCATGAAGATCGCCGCTGCCACCAAGAACCCGCAGCGGGTGCTGGGCCTGCACTTCTTCAACCCGGTGCCGGTGCTGCCGCTGGTCGAGTTGGTCAGCACGCTGGTCACCGACGAAGCCGCCGCCGCCCGCACCGAGGAGTTCGCCGGCGCGGTGCTGGGCAAGCAGGTGGTGCGCTGCAGCGACCGCTCCGGTTTCGTGGTGAACGCGCTGCTGGTGCCCTACCTGCTGTCGGCGGTGCGCATGCTCGAGTCCGGGTTCGCCACCGTCGAGGACATCGACAAGGCCATTGTCGCCGGGTTGTCGCACCCGATGGGCCCGCTGCGGCTGTCGGACCTGGTCGGCCTGGACACCCTCAAGCTGATCGCGGACAAGATGTACGAGGAGTTCAAGGAGCCGCTCTACGCCGCGCCGCCGCTGTTGCTGCGCATGGTCGAAGCCGGCCAGCTGGGCAAGAAGTCCGGCCGGGGCTTCTACACCTACTGAGCCTGGGCCGCCCGTCGCCAGGGCAGCATCGGCGGCGGGTGCGGCCCGGCGTTGAACTTCTCCAGCGACCCGCCCACCTCGACGATGCCGCACAGCGCATTCCAGCTCAGCATCGTCAGGTAGTCGATCAGGTCATCGGCGCTCATCCGCGGGTCCAGCAGCCAGGAGTGGGTGGCCAGCTGCACCCCGCCGACGATCATGTACGCCCACGGCTCGACCCCGCTGGTGTCCATCCCGACCACGCTCATCCGGCGGCGCAGCATCACCGCGAGCATCCGGGCGATGATGCGTTCGGAATCGGCGATCACCTTGCTCTTGGACGCCGAGCTGTTGGCCATCACGAACCGATAGGGCTCGGGCTCTTGGGCCACCGTCTGCACGTACACCCGGATGATCTCGCGGACCAGATCGAAGCCGTCCAGGTTCGACGACAGCGCCGCCGCCATGTTGGGGATCAGCGTGGTCTGCGCGAAGCGCATCATCACCGCGGTGGTCAGGTCGTTCTTGTCGACGAAGTAGCGGTAGAGCACCGTCTTGGATACGCCGATCTCCGCGGCGATCTCATCCATGCTCACGTACCGGCCGCGGTGCCGAATCGCGTCGATCGTTCCGTCGATCAGGTCATTTCGCCGGTCGACCTTATGTTGGTGCCAGCGCCGCTTACGACCATCAGTCTTAGCGACCCCGGCCCGAAGCTGCTCTGCCACTATCGCGGGTTCCCATTCACTAGACGTCATAGATAATACGGCCCGGTCCAGCAAACTCCGTGGTCCGGTAACAGTTACCGGCGGTTTAGCGAGGCTCGACGGAGGAGAGGCGAAGCTGGAACCGCCGGATGAACCGAGTGGTTTAGCTGGCTGTGGGTCGTGTCAAGTCATGCGGCCACGCGTGGGGCATTGTCGCCGGTGGTTGCTGGCGTTGAAAGA
>NZ_LZJK01000124.1 GCF_001667945.1 Mycolicibacter sinensis
CGCCCCAAACGCCGACTCCGAGGCCACCAACTGCGGAATATGGGCATCCAACAAACTCATCACCGCACTCCTTTCTCCACTACCGGTTAGTCTTTCTCCACTACCGGTTAGTCGCGAACCACGCCGGTCCGGTTCCCCGGCCGCTTCGGCACGCCCTGACGGTACGCCCGCGGGAGCCGGTCCGGTCAATAACTGAGGACTGATTGTCCGAGATTTAACAGGATCTACCCACCGATATCGCCTTTGACATCCGCGATTGCGGAATCTAGGTCGGCTCGGCCGGCCAGGCATCTCCCCAGGAGTCGGGCAGCATCGGGACCGTGGGGCCGCCGCCGAATTTGTCGCGGGTCAGCTCCGCAAGGCCGGTGGCGCTCATGACGCCGGCCTTGCCGAGGGTGCCCGCGAAGCCGGCCGTACCCTGTTGGACCCGCGGCGTCGCGCCCGGGTCATGGCCGTCGAGGTATTCGTAGCGGTAGCCGGGGTCGATCAAGGTGCCGCGCCGCCGGCCGGTGTTCCGTGCGGCCCCGTGCCGCGGCTCGGCGGCAGCCGTCGCCGCCGCCGCGGCAGTCGCAGGCCGGGCCGCCTTGGCGCCAGCGCTGCCGGCGACGCCCTGCGACGACGGAAGCCACCCCACCAGATAGCTGTGGAACGTGCCCTCGGTACCGATAGCCGGAGGCGCCGCCGGCGGCGGTGGGGCACCCGCGGGGGCGGCCGGCGCAGGCAGCGTCGCCGCCGAGGCGGATGGCGCCGCTGACCCGGCCACCGCGGCCGGGGCCGGCGCAGACGGTGTCACGGCGCCGGGCAGGACCGGCGCCACCGCGGGCGGCGCCGGCATCACCGGCGGCGCCGCGACGCCGGCCAGCCCGGACAGCCCGCTGAGCCCGGACAGACCACCGAGGGGTGCCAGGGCCGCCAGGTTGGCGATCGACAGGTTCACCCCGACCCCGGCCAACAGCGGGGAAATCTGCACCAGGAAACGCAGGCTGCGCAGCGTCCAATTGACGACGCGGTAGGTCTGCCAGGAAATGAAGTAGGTCGCCAGCTGCCACCACTGGGCGGGAGTCAACGGGCCTTGAAACAAGTTCTGCTGCAACCAGGCCAGCGCCTTCTCATTGCCATTGAAGAAGTTGGACAGGTTCTGCAGGAATTCCGCCGGGCTCCAGTTGGGCTGGCCCTGCCCGGGCACCTGCTGGCCGTCCGAGCCGAACAGCATCTGCCAGATCTCGGCCGGCGTCGGCAGATCGAAGGAGCCACCACCGCCATTGCCACCACCCCCGCCGCCGCCGTTGCCACCTCCGCCACCGCCGCCGCCGTTTCCGGTGGTAGCCGAGCCGGCCTGGGCGCTGCCGCTGGAGTGGCCCAGGCTGCGCGCGGTCTCGGTGGTGGCTTGGTAGGTGCTCATGACGGTGGCCGCCTGGGTCCACATCCGGGCGTAGTCGACCTCATTGGCGGCGATCGGCACGGTGTTGACCCCGAAGAAATTGGTCGCGAGCAGGACCGCGTGGGTGGCATGGTTGGCGGCCAACTCCGCAAGGGTGGGCATCGCCGCCAGGGCGCTGCTGTAGGCCGCCGCAATCACCTCGTGCTGCGTGGCGGTGCGGGCACTGAGCGTGCCGGCCAGCTGCAGCCAGGCCAGGTAGGGCAGGTGCGCGGCGGCATAGGCCTCGGCGGTCGGGCCGGCCCACACCCCCTGGGAGTCGGCCAGTACCGCGCCGAGCTGGGCTGCGGCGCTGTCGTATTCGGCGCTGAGCGCCGCCCAGGCCGCCGATGCTGCCAGCAGCGGCCCGGGTCCCGGCCCGGTGCTCAGCATGGCTGAATGCACCTCCGGCGGGGCCGCCATCCACCCGGGGGCCGTCATGATCACTACTGCGGGAAGGTCACGGCGGCCAGCGTGTCCGCCGCCCGGTAGCTCATGCCGGCCTGGGCCACCCCGATTCCGGCCCGCCCCAGCACCTCGGTGCCGTGCGCGGTGACCGCCTCGTGCTGGCTGCCCTGCATGCTGAGTTCGGCCGCGGCCTGCAGCGACACCGGGTCGACGGCCGGGGGTGCCACCGCCGTGATCAGGGGGGCCGCGGTCGCGTGGGCTGCCGCCAGCGAGGCGGTGATCGCCTCGATCGCCGCGCTGGTCGCAGCCAAGCCTTCCGGGACGACGTGCAGCACCATGGCGAGACCCCTTCCGGACTGCGGTGCGCCGAACATCGCCGCTGACCTTACCTGCGGCACATTCGACGGCTGACCGTCACGATATGCCACTTGACTTTACTCACGCCCCCGTAATTGCGGAAGCAGCTCAGTGCTTTTTGACGACCGCCCGCGGCGCCGTCCGCCAGCTACGACGGCCGTCGGGGTGCCGGCGCGGCGGGTCCAGCAGCAGCACGGCACGCCCGTCCAGCAGCACCGGGCGGACCCAGCCACCCAACTCGATGAGCTCCCCGGGCGCCGGCCGACGGTTACTGGCGTCGCGGGCGTCGTCGATGGGCACGCTGGCCAGCAGTTCCTCGACGGTCGCCTCGAGGGGCAGGTCACCGAGGCCGGGCAGCGTGATGAACAGGCCGTCGTCTCCGGACAGCTGCAGGCCCACCGCCGCCAACGCGCCCAGCACCCCGTCGTGGGTGCCGCCGTGCCCGGACAGATGCAGACCGAGTTCGTCGGCCAGCCGCCGGGCCTGGGCGCGTTGCAGCACTTCGCATTTGGCTCGGCGGCCGAAGTCCACCAGCGGCCCGGCGTCGGTCAGATCGCCCGGGACGGCCACGGCCAGGCCGGGATCGGCCGCGGGAGGGCAGACGCGTTCGAGGAACCGGGCGACGAATTCGATGATCTTGTCGCGCACCGCGTGCGGGTCGCCGTCCGGGCTCCGCCAGGCCAGGCAGGCGCTGGAGTTGTGCGAGGTGTAGGGGACGCGGTCGTCGACGAGCAGTTGGTGACGGGTGGCGCCGGCCTCGCTGCCCAGTCCGGCGGCGGCCAGTTCGCGTAGCAGCGCGCGGGCGCGCCGGCCGGTGCCGGGGCTGAATTGGTCGTCGGTGTCGTCGATCCCGATCAGCAGGTCGACGCCCGCGAAGACGGTCACGGGTTGACGACCACGGTGCTGACATCGCGGACCCAGCGGTCGCGGGCGAGGTCGGCCCCGGCCAGTTTGACGGTGTCGCGTTTGGTGAAGCTCAACACGACCCGGTCGGTGAGTTCGGCAGCGGTCAGCGTCTGCGCCGGATCCCGCCCCTCGACGCGGATGCTGCTGATCGCGGTGGCCCCGGCAGCCTCGAGGACCGAGCGCACCGCCGGGCCGCGCTGCACCGCGTTCCCGTGCGACTGCGGCGTGCTGATCTCGATCTGGGGCAGCTCAGCCAGCCGCGCCAGATCGAACTCACCCAGCACGCGGCCGTCCTGCTGCACGACCAGGTGGTGCTGGTTCTCGGAATCGCCGGCACACCCGCCGACCATGATCAGCAGGACCGCCAGAGCCAGTTGGAGCAGATGCCGCATATGCATGACGCTAGGCAAAGCCGCCGAGGCGCATTCAAGCCGGGACACGGTCGATCCGGTCCGCAGGTGAGGTTGTGCGGTACGGCCGTCGCGCCTACCTTGAGGCGATGACCGTGATGCCCGTGCCCACCCGTAACGCAGCCGGCTTGACGCTCGCCCGTGACGTGCTCTTCCCGGCCGCCGCCGCCGCCGTCATCGCCCTCTCCGCTGATGTCCGGATGCCGCTGGGGCTGCCCGGGCACCGCGGCCTGGTGTGGCTGACGTTGCTGGTTGCGGTCGCCCTGACCGCTCGCCGGCCCCAGACCGTGCTCGCGGTGGGGGCGGCATCGACGGTGGCGACCATGTGGTTGCAGTCGGGCCCCGGGCCGTGGGCGGGCCTTCGCTATCTGGGGGCCGCGGCACTGCTGTGCCTGCTGACGACGAGCCCTGCGGTGCGCGCGCGCCGGTGGCTCGTTGCAATGGCCGCGGCACCGATTCACCTTGTCGCACTTGGGGTTCCGCTCGCGATGTGGCTCATCGGCAGCCACGCGCTGGCTGGGATCGGCGAAAAGGCGCTGTTTCATCTGGGATTCGGCTTGGTCGCCGGAGTTCTGGGCTGGGCGATTGCCGCCGTCATCGATTGGGCCGCCCCGGCGGCGGACAGCGGGGCGTCCTGTCGCGGCCCGGATTTCTCACTGGTTCCTTAATAATCGGGGCCGGGTCGGAGCCCGTTTTTTGTCGGTGATTCGCACTAGTGTTCGAATTGTGGGTAGGGATGCGTTCGCCGATCGGGACACCATCATGGGATGTCTCGATGAGCAGGAGGCGATTGCTGCCCGGTTGGCGCAGTGTTCGTTTGATGCGTTGACTCCCGAGGAGTTGGTGGAGGTGCTGGCCCGCCGGGAGGCGTTGGCGTGGCAGGCGCCGGTGATCGATCATCAGATCTTGGCCCGATTGGTGGCGGAGGGCCATGGGGAGGTGTTGGCGGGGTGTTCGCTGATCAAGGCCTTGAGTGAGCGGTTGCGGATCAGCACGAAAGAAGCCCGGCGGAGTTGAGTCCCGCATAGTGGTGTAGCGCGGTTGCTGGGTTCGTCATCGTGTCGGTGATGGACGTAAAGCGGCCACCG
>NZ_LZJK01000125.1 GCF_001667945.1 Mycolicibacter sinensis
ACCTGGGAGGCGCGCGAACGCATCGTGGCGGCCGTCACCGGAGGCCCGGAGTCCGAGACACTGGTGCGGCGGGCCTCCCGGATCGCATCCAAGGCCGGCGGCGAACTGCTGGTGCTGCACGTGCTGCGCGACGGCGATTCCGTTGCGCCGGCGCCGCGCGTGGGCCAGATCCGCCAACTGGCGGTCAGCCTGGGCGCGTCCCTGCACACCGTGATCGGCGATGACGTGCCAGCCGCGTTGCTCGACTTCGCCCGTGACGTCAACGCCACCCAACTGGTGATCGGCAGCTCGCGGCGTTCGCGCTGGGCCCGCATCCTCGACGAGGGCGTCGGTGCGGCGGTGGTGCAGCAATCCGGCGATATCGACGTGCACATCGTCACCGACGAGGACACCAAGCCGAACTTCCGGGCGGTGTCGATCTCCCCGCGGGAGCGGCGCGCGGCGTCCTGGCTGGCCGCGATCGCCGTCCCGTGCCTGGTCTGCGCGATCGTGGTCGGCTGGCTGGATCACTACCTCAACAGCGGGCAAAGCGCCCTGTTCGTGGTCGGGGTGCTGGTGGTGGCACTGCTCGGCGGTATCGCGCCGGCCGTGCTGTCGGCATTGCTGTCGGGTGTGCTGCTCAACTATTTCCTGCTCGCGCCGCGCGGCGATTTCGCCATCGCCGAACACGACGCCGCGGTGACCGAGGTGGTGCTGCTGCTGGTGGCGGTCGCGGTGGCGGCACTGGTCGACAGCACGGCCAAACGATCCCGCGAGGCCGGCCGCGCCTCGCGGGAAGCCGAGTTGATGACACTGTTCGCCGGATCGGTGCTGCGCGGAGCGGATCTGGACAGCCTGCTGGAACGGGTGCGCGAGACCTACACGCAACGCTCGGTGAGCCTGGTACGGGTGCCGAGCGGAGCCGCGGCCCCCGAACAGCCCGAGGTCGTCGCTTCGGTCGGCGAGAACCCCTGCATGTCGGTGGCTCTCGCCGACACCGCGATCGATGTCGGCGACAACGAGTTTTGGATGTTGATGGCCGGCCGCCAGTTGGCCTCCCGGGACCGCCGGGTGCTGTCGGTGGTGGCGCGGCAGGCCGCGGGACTGGTACGCCAGGAGGAATTGGCGGTCGAAGCGGGGAGGGCCGACGCCGTGATGCGCACCGACGAACTGCGCCGCTC
>NZ_LZJK01000126.1 GCF_001667945.1 Mycolicibacter sinensis
TCGGTGGTGGGACACGACGGCAACGCCGTGCCGGTCGCCGGCACCGTCACCACGGTGGCACCCACCACCGTGATCGAAGCCCCGCCCACCCGGGCGCGGTCGGCCTCGGTGCTGCGGGACCCGCTGGCCCTGGTGCTGATCTTCGTCACGGTGATCGCGCTGGCGCTGGCCGGTTTGATCGGCGCCGAGCTGATCGCCCGCCGGATCGCCGACAACAAGGTGGCCAAGGCCACCGAATGCGTGGTGCACGACAAGGCCAAAGTGTCGTTTGGGGTGACGCCGCCGTTCCTGTGGCAGCACTTCACCGGCAACTACACCAACATCTCCATCCACACCGCGGGCAACCAGGTCAAAGACGCCCAGCAGATGACCGCAGACCTGAACATCTCCGACGTCGATCTGCACGGCACCGGTGACTCCAAGGGCACCATCGGCGCCCTGGACGCCACCTTGACCTGGCCGGCGGCCGGCATCAAGGAGACCGTCCAGTCGATGGTGCCGATCCTGGGCAACCTGGTCTCGGATCTGAAGACCAACGCCAAGGACGGCACCGTCGAACTCAATGGGGCGTTCGGCCTGGCCACCGTGGTGGTCAAGCCGGAGGTGGTCGACGGCGCGGGAGCCGCGGGTGGGCTGGGAATCCGGGTGGTCGGCTCGTCGCGGTGCGGGCCGCTGACCGGCATCTGCCGGGTCGGCGACGCGGACGGCTCCGGCCGAGGTGGCGTGATGCCCTCGGTGGGCTGGTCGGGCTGGCCGGTGGGGCGCGCCCAAGGTGACTGGTCGCCGTGGGAAGGTCCGGGCGGATTGCTCACCCGCGCGATTCTGCCTTACCGACCTGAACAAAGTCCGCACGATTGCTCAACACCGCCAGCGTTCGGCGGGCGGTGGCGACCGCGTCGAGGTCGAGGTCGCAGACCAGCAGCTGCGGTTGCGGGCCGGCCGCTGCCAGCACCTCACCCCACGGTGAGGCGACCAGGCTGTGGCCGACCCCAGTCGGTGCACCCGACGAGTTCGCCGGGTCGGGGCCACCGGGTTCGGCCTGCCCGGCGGCGAGGAGGTAGCTCGTCGAGTCCAGCGCCCGCGCGCAGGCCAGCAGTTCCCACTGCCGCAACTTGCCCGGCCCGGCGCCCCACGAGGCGCACACCGCGATCAGCTGGGCGCCGCGGTCGGCCAGCTCGGTGTACAGCTTCGGGAACCGGATGTCATAGCAGGTGGACAAACCGACACCGACGCCGTCGACATCGATCACCACCGGATCGAATCCTGGTGCGACGGTACGGGATTCGGTGAAGCCGAACGCGTCATACAGATGGATCTTGTGGTAGTGCGCCTCGGCTGCGGGCCCGGCTGCCAGCAGGGTGTTTCGCACCCGCGCGTCGTCGGCCGGGGTGAACATGCCCGCGACGACGGTGATGTTGTGCTGCGCCGCGATCTGCCGCACCCGATCCGCCCATGGCCCGTCGAGCGGTTCGGCGACCGGGCCCAGCGGCACCCCGAACCGGCACATGGCGGCCTCCGGGAACACCACCAGCTGGGCGCCCTGGGCCGCGGCCCGCTCGGTGTAATCGGCCACCAGCTGCAGGTTGTCGGCCGGGTCGGTGCCGCTGAGGATCTGCGCCAACGCAATCCGCATGGGTTCAGACTAATCCGGCGTCGGTTAACCGCCCTGCTGCAGCCACATCGAGGTGAACCGTTGCTCGGCGGTCATCAGCTCGGTCAGCTGGCTGCCGATGAAGTTCTCGATCTTGCCGCCCACCAGCGGGATGTCGACCTGCACCGTCGCGGTCAGGCGCAGCGCGCAGCCGCCGGCCGCCGGTTCGAGCACCGCATCCCCGGACAGCTTGGCCGGGGCGCCGACGATCTTGCCGGTGACCTCGGCGTGTGCCCGCCCGTCGCGGATCGGACGCCACCGCTCGTGGCGTGCCACCTCCAGGTCGCCGGGATGGAACTGGGCGGCCAGCGCCGGCAGCTTGTCGCGGTGAATGCCCTGGGTGGTGGCGACGTCGACACCGCCGTCGGTCCCGACGCTCATCGCGTCCAGGGTGGCGGTGTCGGCGCCCGAATCGGCCAGCCTGGCCAGCCAGTATTGCTCGTCGGCGAATGCGGCATACACCTGCTCGACGCTTGCCGGATAGTGCTCGGACAGCGTGAATGTACGCGGCATAGCTGGTCAGGCTACCGTTACCGGCCGTGGCGGGTTCCGAGTTCGCGGGCGCGCGTGTCGCCGAGGCGGTGCCGCTGGCGCCGTTGACCACGTTGCGGGTCGGGCCGGTCGCCCAGCGGGTCATCACCTGCGCCGACGCCGAGCAGATCGTGGCCACCGTGGGTGAACTCGACCGGGCCGGGGTCCGCCCGCTGCTGCTGTCGGGTGGCTCCAACGTGGTGATCGCCGACGACCTGGCCGACCTGACCGTGGTACTGCTGGCCAACGACGGCATCGAGATCGACGGCAACCTGCTGCGGGCCCAGGCCGGCGCGATCTGGGACGACGTGGTCGCCCGTGCGGTCGCCGCGGGCCTGGGCGGGCTGGAGTGCCTGTCGGGCATTCCCGGTTCGGCCGGGGCGACCCCGGTACAGAACGTCGGGGCGTACGGCGCGGAGGTCGCCGACACCTTGACCCGGGTGCGGCTGCTGGACCGTCGCACTGGCACCGTGCGCTGGGTATCGGGTGCGGAGTTGGGCTTCGGCTACCGCACCAGCGTGCTGAAGTACTCGGATGCGGCCGTGGTGTTGGAGGTGGAATTCGCCCTGGACCCCGCCGGGCGCAGCGCGCCGCTGCGCTACGGTGAACTGGCCACTGCATTGCAGGCCTCCGACGGCGACCGCGCCGACCCGGCCGCGGTGCGCGCCGCAGTGCTCACGCTGCGCTCAGCCAAGGGCATGGTGCTCGACGCCGATGATCACGACACCTGGAGTGTGGGCTCGTTCTTCACCAATCCGGTTGTGCCGCACGGTCTCTACCGGGAGATCGCCGACCGGGAGGATGGTCCGGTGCCGCACTGGGACGCTGCCGGCGGTGTGAAGCTGGCGGCCGGCTGGCTGGTGGAGCGGTCCGGCTTCGGTAAGGGCTATCCAAGCGACGGGCACGCGGTCGCCCGGTTATCGACCAAGCATGCGCTGGCGCTGACCAACCGGGGCGGCGCCACCACCGCCGACGTGCTGGCGCTGGCGCGCACTGTGCGCGACGGGGTGCGCGCGGCGTTCGGCATCACCTTGCACCCCGAACCGGTGCTGGTGGGCTGCACGCTGTAACGAACATCGCAGGTGGTCACCCACACCGGCCGGTATCTTGGGATGCCGTGAACCTGAACCGGCGAAGGGCTCTGGCCGCGCTGGCGGCCGGGGTGCTGGCGCCGCAGGCGTTGGCGGGCTGCTCCAGCCGCGCCGGCAAGAGCGCCGACAAGGCGCCGCCGGCCGCGCCCGCCCTGAACTTCGAGCCCCCGGTCGGCCAGACCGACGTGTTGCCCACCGCCGAAGTCGCCGTCACCGTCACCGACGGCTGGTTTCAGCGGGTGGCGCTGACCAGCCCGGCCGGCAAGGTGCTGTCCGGGACGTTCAACCGGGACCGCACCCGCTACACCGTCACCGAGCCGCTGGGCTACGACGCCGTCTACACCTGGAGCGGCTCGGTGGTGGGACACGACGGCAACGCCGTGCCGGTCGCCGGCACCGTCACCACGGTCACACCCACCACCGTGATCGATGGTGGATTTCAGCTGGCCGACGGGCAGACCGTCGGTGTCGCGGCGCCGGTGATCCTGCAGTTCGACGCGCCGATCGCGGACAAGGCGGCCGTCGAGGCGGCGCTGACCGTCACCACCGAACCACCGGTGGAGGGCGGTTGGGCCTGGCTGCCCGATGAGGTGCAGGGCGCCCGGGTGCACTGGCGTAGCCGCGACTACTTCCCGGCCGGAACCACCGTTCGCGTCGACGCCAAGCTGTACGGCCTGGCCTTCGGTGACGGCGCCTACGGCGCCCAGGACATGTCGCTGGAATTCTCGATCGGGCGCCGGCAGGTGGTGAAGGCCGAAGTCTCCTCGCACCGCATCCAGGTGATCCGCGACGAAGGCGTGATCATGGACTTCCCGTGCAGCTACGGCCAGGCCGACAAGCCGCGCAACATCACCCGCAACGGCATCCATGTGGTCAGCGAGAAGTACGCCGACTTCTACATGTCCAACCCGGCCGCCGGCTACAGCAACATCCACGAGCGCTGGGCGGTCCGCATCTCCAACAACGGCGAATTCATCCACGCCAACCCGGCCAGCTCCGGTGCCCAGGGCAACACCAACGTCACCAACGGCTGCATCAACTTGTCGACCGAGGACGCCGAGCAGTACTTCCACAGCGCGATCTACGGCGACCCGGTTGAGGTGACCGGCAGCTCGATCGAACTGTCCTACGCCGACGGCGACATCTGGGACTGGGCGGTGGACTGGGACACCTGGCGGTCCATGTCGGCCGTGCAAGCGGACTCGTCGGCGCCGCCGTCGCCCCGGACCTCGCTGCCCAGCACCGCGCCGGCCACCCCGACCGACGCGCCGACGCTCTCGGGCACCCCGACGACGCCGTCGCCGAGCGCTACACGATCCGGCGGTTAGCGAAGCTCGACGAAGGAGAGCCGAAGCTGGACCGCCGCATCAAACCCGGCGGTTAGCGAAGCTCGACGAAGGAGAGCCGAAGCTGGACCGCCGCATCAAACCCGGCGGTTAGCCCGCGTGGCGCTGGCCTGGTCGCGGGGGCGGATCACGATCTGGTCCAGGTCGACGTGCGGGGGCCGGGAAGCGACGAACCCGATCACCTCGGCGATGTCGGCCGCCGTCAACGGAGTCAGTCCGGCATAGACGGCGTCGGAGCGCTCGCGGTCACCGTCGAAGCGCACCAGAGAGAACTCGGTGTCCACCATGCCGGGCGCGATCTCGGTGAGCCGCACCGGTTTTCCCAACAGCTCGCCGCGCAGCGTGCGGTGCAGCGCGCTCTGGGCGTGCTTGGCCGACGTGTAACCGGCGCCGCCGTCATAGATCTCGAACGCCGCGATCGAGGTCACAGTGACGACCAGGCCGTCACCGGAGGCAATCAGCTTCGGCAGCAGCGCACGGGTCACCTGCAGCGTGCCCAGCACGTTGGTCTCCCACATCCACCGCCAGTGCTCAAGGTCGGCCTCGCCGACCGGAGCCAGGCCCTTGGCCCCGCCGGCGTTGTTGACCAGCACATGTATCGAATCGGCGACCCGGTCGCAGGTTTCGGCCAGCGCCGCGACCGCGGCGGCGTCGGTGACGTCCGCCACGACGGCGGTGCCGCCGATCTCGCGGGCCAGTGCGGAGATCCGGTCGGCGCGGCGAGCCACGGCGATCACGTGAAAGCCTTGCCCGGCAAGGGTTCTCGCGGTCGCCTCGCCGATACCCGAGCTGGCCCCGGTGACCACGGCGACCGGTTGCCCGGTGCGCTGATGCTGCGCAGGTGTCGTCATCGACCCAACTTTAGTGACCGTGATACATTTCTCCGTTATGTACCGCAGTGCCCGCTATCTGACAGCGGTCTGTCTCCTCGCCGACGGCGCCTGTTGTCGCTGCGCATGTTGCCGCGCTTGACCTGCTGCGAATAGCGCTCCCTGATCGGAGAGTTCGCCGGGTCGTAGCTGCGGCCAGGCCCCATTCGGACTTTCCAGACAAGGACACAGCGTGCGCACCACCTCTCTCACCACCCACCGCTCCACTCACCGCAACGGCGCTCTCCGCGCGCACCCGCGCGTCGTGCCGCCGTCACTGCAGCTGCCCGAGACCGCCGGCGCCGCCGTCTTCGCCGCGGTGCGCCAGCGCGGCCCGATCGCCCGGGAAGCCATCGCCGGCGCCACCTCGCTGAGTGTGGCCACGGTCAACCGCCAGGTCAGCGCGCTGCTGCAGGCGGGTCTGCTGCTGGAGCGCGCGGATCTGGCGACCTCCGGCGCGATCGGGCGCCCGCGGCGGCCGGTGGTGGTCAACCACGAGCCGTTCCTGGTTCTGGGTCTGCACATCGGGGCCAAAACCACCAGCATCGTGGCCACCGACCTGCTCGGACGCACCCTCGACGTCGTCGAGACACCCACCCCGGCCAACGGGGCGGCGCCGGCGCTGGCCTCGCTGGCCGCCAGCGCCAGCCGGTATCTGACCCGCTGGCAGAAGCGCCGGCCGCTGTGGGTCGGGGTGGCGACCGGCGGCGCCGTCGACAGCAGCACTGGCCACGTCGACCACCCCCGACTGGGCTGGACCGCCGCCCCGGTCGGGCCGGTGCTGGCCGAGGAGCTGCGGCTGCCGGTGTCGGTGGCCTCCCACGTCGACGCGATGGCCGGTGCCGAACTGCTGCTGGGGGTGCGCCGGCCGGTGGCCGGCAGCTCCACCAGCCTCTACGTCTACGCCCGGGAGACGGTCGGCTACGCCCTGGTGATCGGCGGGCGGGTGCACAGCCCGACCAGCGGTCCCGGCACCATCGCCGGCCTGCCGGTGTCCTCGGACCTGCTCGGCGGCTCTGGACAGCTGGAATCCACCGTCAGCGACGAGGCGGTGCTGGCCGCCGCCCGTCGGCTGCGGATTCTGCCGGACGGCAGCGGCGCGGCATCGGCGGCGGTGACCGGCCTGGTGCGCGAGGCCCGGGCCGGCAACGAACGGGCCGGCGCGCTGCTCACCGAACGCGCCCGGGTGCTCGGCGAAGCGGTGGCGCTGCTGCGGGACGTGCTCAACCCCGACGACCTGGTGGTCGGCGGCCAGGGCTTCACCGAATACCCGGAGGGCATGGCCGAGGTGGAGCGGGCGTTCGCGGAGCGTTCGGTGCTGGCCGGGCGCACGATCCGGGTCACCGCATTCGGCAACCGGGTCCAGGAGGCCGGCGCCGGCACGGTGTCGCTGGGCGGGCTCTACGCCGATCCGGTCGGGGCGATGCGCCGCTCCCGCGGGTCGGTGGCCCGAGCGGTCCCGGAAGTGTCGGCCTGACCGGACCTGTAAAGATGGCGGGGTGGCGAGTGGCGTCGGATCCGATGTGCGCCGGGTAGCGGTGCTGTCGGTTCACACCTCGCCGCTGGCCCAGCCCGGCACCGGCGATGCCGGCGGCATGAACGTCTATGTGCTGCAGAGCGCGCTGCACCTGGCCCGCCGCGGGGTGGCCGTGGAGGTCTTCACCCGCGCCACGTCCTCGGCCGATCCGCCGGTGCAACACGTCGCACCCGGTGTGCTGGTGCGCAACGTGGTGGCCGGGCCGTTCGAAGGCCTGGACAAGAACGATCTGCCCACCCAGCTGTGCGCGTTCGCCGCCGGGGTGCTGCGCGCCGAGGCCGCCCATGAGCCCGGCTACTACGACGTGGTGCATTCGCACTACTGGCTCTCCGGCCAGGTCGGCTGGCTGGCCGCGGATCGGTGGGCGGTGCCGCTGGTGCACACCGCGCACACCCTGGCCGGGGTCAAAAACGCCGCCCTGGCCGCCGGTGACACCCCCGAACCGCCGCTGCGCACGGTCGGCGAACAGCAGGTCGTCGACGAGGCGGACCGGCTGATCGTCAACACCGACGACGAAGCGCGCCAACTCGTCGCGCTGCACGGCGCCGACCGCGGCCGCATCGATGTGGCCCACCCGGGCGTCGACCTGGAGGTCTTCCGCCCGGGCGACAAGCAGCAGGCCCGGGCCGGCCTGGGCCTGTCGCCCGACGAGCCGATCGTGGCCTTCGTCGGCCGCATCCAGCCACTCAAGGCGCCCGACGTCCTGCTGCGGGCCGTCGCCAAGCTGCCCGGGGTGCGCGTGGTGGTGGCCGGGGGGCCGTCGGGCAGCAGCGGGCTGGCCGCTCCCGGCGGCCTGGTTCGGCTGGCCGGCGAACTGGGTATCAGCGACCGGGTGACGTTCTTGCCGCCGCAGTCCCGGGAGGAGCTGGCCACCCTGTTCCGGGCGGCCGATTTGGTGGCGGTGCCGAGCTACTCCGAATCGTTCGGCCTAGTAGCTCTGGAGGCGCAGGCCTGCGGAACGCCGGTGGTCGCCGCGGCCGTCGGCGGGCTGCCGGTGGCGGTGCGCGACGGGGTGACCGGGAAGCTGGTGGCCGGACACGGCATCGAGGCATGGGCGACCGCCATCGACGACCTGCTGCGCCTGGGCTCCGGGCCCCGCGGCTGGGCGATGCGGCGGGCCGCCGCCGCCCACGCGGCGACGTTCTCCTGGGAGCGCACCGTGGATGCCCAGCTGAGCAGTTACACCAGCGCGATCGAGGACTTCGCCGCGGCCCGCGGGGCGCGGATGCGGGTGGTCGGGTCGGCGCGGCGGCCCCGGCGCTGGCCGGCGCGACGCGGGGCGCGGGCGTGAACCCCGACGACGTCCGTCAGCTCATCGAGGACACCCTCAAGGCGGCCGAGCTGACCTACTCGGAGTTCCCGGGCGCGCACGGCGGGCTGCCGGGTCTGGTCGTCGAGTTGCCGGGCGAGCGCAAGCTCAAGACCAACACCATGCTCAGCGTGGGCGAGCACTCGGTGCGCGTCGAGGCGTTCGTCTGCCGCAAACCCGACGAGAACCATGCCGGGGTGTACCGGTATCTGCTCAAGCGCAACCGCCGGCTCTACGGGGTGGCCTACACCCTCGACAACGTCGGCGACATCTACCTCATCGGCCGGATGGCGCTGGCGTCGGTGACCGCCGAGGAGATCGACCGGGTGCTCGGGCAGGTGCTCGAAGCCGTCGACTTCGACTTCAACACGTTGCTGGAGTTGGGATTTGCCTCCTCCATCCAGAAGGAATGGGAGTGGCGGGTGTCCACCGGGCAGTCGCTGAAGAACCTGCGGGCCTTCGAGCATTTGATTGACAAGGACGACGACTGAGACACTGACGCCCATGTCTGACACTGCCACGCTGGTGCTGCTGCGCCACGGAGAGAGCGAATGGAACGCCAGCAACCAGTTCACCGGCTGGATGGATGTCAACCTCACCGACAAGGGCCGCGCCGAGGCGGTCCGCGCCGGTCAGCTGCTTGTCGAGCACGACCTGCTGCCGGACGTGGCCTACACCTCGCTGCTGCGGCGGGCGATCACCACCGCGAACCTGGCGCTGGACGCCGCCGACCGGCACTGGATCCCGGTCCGGCGCACCTGGCGGCTCAACGAACGCCACTACGGCGCGCTGCAGGGTCTGGACAAGGCCGCAACCAAGGCCCGCTACGGCGATGACCAGTTCATGACGTGGCGGCGCAGCTACGACACCCCGCCGCCGCCGATCGAGGCCGGCAGCCGCTACAGCCAGGACACCGACGCCCGCTACGCCGACATCGGCGGCGGCCCGCTGACCGAGTGCCTGGCCGACGTGGTGGCGCGCTTCCTGCCGTACTACACCGACGTCGTCATCCCGGACCTGCGGTGCGGCAAGACGGTGCTGATCGCGGCGCACGGCAACTCGTTGCGGGCGCTGGTGAAGTACCTCGATCGGATGACCGACGACGAGGTGGTTGGCTTGAACATCCCCACCGGCATCCCGCTGCGTTATGACCTGGACGCCGACCTACGTCCGCAGGTCGCCGGCGGTGTGTACCTGGACCCCGAGGCAGCCGCAGCGGGGGCCGCTGCGGTGGCCAGCCAGGGCGCCAAGTAGCCCTAGCTGGCCCTCCAGTGTGAATTCCGGGTGGAAACGGGGTGAAATCTTCCCCCTGAATTCACACTCGGCGCACGTCGTGGTCGAGCGCTGGTCAGATAGGGCGGTCAAACTGCGTACGATTTTGCCGTGGCTGCGACCTCGGCGCTGACGCTCGCTGCGGTGTCGGCACTACCGGCGCTCGCGGCCGGCGTGGCGGCTGGTTTCTGGCTGGCGCCGCGGCTGGCCGAGCGGCGCCGCCGGGTGGTCACCGAACGGGCGGGGATCACCGTCTCGCAGATGCTGCAGCGGATCGTCGCGCATGCCTCGTTGGGGATCGCCGTCGTCGACACCCACCGCGATGTCGTCTACCTCAACGAGCGCGCCTCCGAGTTGGGGCTGGTGCATGACCGGCTGCTCGACGATGTCGCCTGGGAGGCCGCACAGCGGGCCCTGGCCGGTGAAGAAGAGGTGGTGTTCGACCTCTCGGCGGCCAAGCGGGCGGCCGGGGCTACCCGATCAGAACTGTCGGCGGTGCGCGGGTACGCCCGGTTGCTGTCCGACGAGGATCGCCGGTTTGCGGTGGTGATCGTCGACGATCAATCCGAACAGGCCCGAATGGAAGCCAGCCGGCGCGACTTCGTGGCCAACGTCAGCCACGAACTCAAAACGCCGGTCGGGGCGATGGGCCTGCTCGCCGAGGCACTGCTGGCCTCAGCCGACGACCCCGAGGCGGTCCGCCCGTTCGCGGAGAAGGTGCTGCTGGAGGCGAACCGGCTGGCCAGCATGATCGGCGAGCTGATCGAGCTGTCCCGGCTGCAGGGCGCCGATCCGCTGCCGGACCTGGGCGCCGTGGACGTCGACAGCGTGGTCAACGAGGCGATCTCCCGGCACAAGGTGGCCGCCGACAACGCGGAGATCACCATCACCACCGACGCCCCGAGCGGCTTTCGGGTGCTCGGCGACGAGCCGCTGCTGGTCACCGCGCTGGCTAACCTGGTGTCGAACGCGATCGCCTACTCACCGCACGGCTCGCCGGTGTCGATCAGTCGCCGCAGCCGGGACGGTTTCGTGGAGATCGCGGTCACCGACCGCGGCATCGGAATCGCGCGCAAGGACCAACAGCGGGTCTTCGAGCGGTTCTTCCGCAGTGACAAGGCGCGCTCGCGGGCCACCGGTGGCAGCGGGCTCGGGTTGGCGATCGTCAAGCACGTGGCGGCCAACCACAACGGCACCATCACGCTGTGGAGCCAGCCGGGCACCGGTTCGACGTTCACTCTGGCAATTCCCGCCTACCAAGCCGATTCGGAGCGAAGGGATGAAGAGCAGCGATGACATCTGCTGTCGACGATGCAGAGCGGAGCGTGCGGAGCGATGAGGAGGAGCAGCAGCGATGACACCTGCTGTCGACGATGCAGAGCGGAGCGTGCGGAGCGATGAGGAGGAGCAGCAGCGATGACATCTGCTGTCGACGATGCAGAGCGGAGCGTGCGGAGCGATGAGGAGGAGCAGCAGCGATGACACACGTGTTGATCGTTGAGGACGAGGAGTCGCTGGCCGATCCGCTGGCGTTCCTGCTGCGCAAAGAGGGGTTCGAGGCGACCGTGGTCACCGACGGAACCGCGGCCCTGGCCGAGTTCGACCGGGCCGGCGCCGACATCGTCCTGCTGGACCTGATGCTTCCGGGGATGTCGGGCACCGACGTCTGCAAGGCGCTGCGGGCCCGCTCCAGCGTGCCGGTGATTATGGTCACTGCCCGCGACAGCGAGATCGACAAGGTCGTCGGGCTGGAGCTCGGTGCCGACGACTACGTGACCAAGCCGTATTCGGCCCGCGAACTGATCGCCCGGATCCGCGCGGTGCTGCGCCGCGGCGGCGACGACGAGGGCGGCGTGGGCGAGGGCGTACTGGAATCCGGCCCCGTCCGCATGGACGTCGAACGGCATGTGGTCATGGTCAACGGTGAGCAGATCACCTTGCCGCTCAAGGAGTTCGACCTGCTGGAATACCTGATGCGCAACACCGGCCGGGTGCTCACCCGCGGCCAGCTGATCGACCGGGTGTGGGGCGCCGACTACGTCGGCGACACCAAAACCCTGGATGTCCACGTCAAACGACTCCGGTCCAAGATCGAGGCCGATCCGGCCAACCCGGTGCACCTGGTTACCGTGCGCGGCCTCGGATACAAGCTGGAGGGCTGAGCCCGCAGCCGGTGGCTGATGGGTGACCTAACTTGCTCGTTGCGGTCGTCGTCGCCGAAAATCACGGAATTGACGTCCTCGTTCTTAATGTAGCCTTAATGAAGGTTGCCTACGGACGCTTGGGCCCAATCTAAAACCAATTTTCGTTAGCCATACGGGAGACGCGATCGATGAGCGGGCCGGACGAAACGGTGCATACCCTCCGCACGTTGGTGGACCTGCTGACGCAGCGTGCCGGGCTGCGCGGCGACCGGCCGGCGTTCACCTTCTCCCGTGACGGCGACGAGCACGAAACCAGCCAGGTCAGCTACCGGCAGCTGGACCTGCGCGCCCGCCAGATCGCCGCCGACCTGCAGCGCCAGGGGGCCACCGGAGAGCGGGTGCTGGTGCTGTGCCCGCCGGGCCTGGACTTCATCGCCAGCTTCTTCGGCTGCTTGTACGCCGGTGCGATCGCGATCCCCGTGCACCCACCGATGCGCGAGCACCTTCTCCCGCGTGTCGAGTCGATCATCGCCGACGTCCAGCCTGGCTTCGCCCTCACCACCGCCGAGATCGAGCCCAGAATCAAGCCCGCCATCGACGGGCTGCCCGGCGGGCAGGCGCTGCAGTGGTCGATCACCGACTCCTACCCGCCCGGCACCGAGGCGGCCTGGGTGGCGCCGCAGATCGACGGCGACAGCATCGCGATGCTGCAGTACACCTCCGGGTCCACCAGCGCGCCCAAGGGCGTCGTGCTGACCCACGGCAACCTGGTGCACAACCTGAAGACCATTGCCGAAGCCTGGGACGCCAACACCGACATGCCGCATGTGACCGGCGTGTTCTGGCTCCCGCCGTACCACGACATGGGGCTGATCGGCGGCCTGCTCGAGACCCTGTACGTCGGGGGGCATTCGATCCTGATGCCGCCCACGGCCTTCATCAAGCGGCCGATGCGGTGGCTGGAGGCGATCTCGCGGCACCGCGCCATGATCACCGCCGCACCGAACTTCGCCTTCGACATGTGCGTGGAGCTGTCCAGCCCGCAGGAGCGCGCGGCGCTGGACCTGTCCAACTGGACGGTGGCGCTGTGCGGCGCCGAACCGGTGCGCACCGCCACCTTGGCGGGGTTCGCCGAGGCGTTCGCGCCCGCGGGTTTCCGGGCCGAGTCGTTCTATCCGGTCTACGGGCTGGCCGAGGGCACCTTGCTGGTCTCCGGCGGATCGGACTCGCCGCTGCCGGTGGTGCATAACGTCGACCGGGTCGCCCTGGGCGACAACCGGGTTGTCGGCGTCTCCGCCGACGATCCCAACGTCGCACCGCTGGTCGGCTGCGGCAAGCCGCGCGGTGGTCAGCGGGTGATCATCGTCGACCCGGAGACCCGCCGGGAATGCGCCGCCGATCGCGTCGGCGAGATCTGGGTGGCCGGGGGAAGCGTCGCCCACGGCTACTGGGGGGCCCCGGAACTGTCCGCCGAGACGTTCGCCGCCACGCTGTCCGACAGCGGTGAGGGTCCGTTCCTGCGCACCGGAGACCTGGGGTTCATCCATTCCGGCGAGCTGTTCGTCACCGGCCGCCGTAAAGACCTGATCATCATCCGGGGCACCAACCACTACCCCAACGACATCGAACTGACCGTCCAGAACACCAACCCGGCGCTGCTGCGCGGCCGCGGGGCGGTGTTCTCGATCGCCCCGGAGCCGGGCGCGGCCGAGCAACTGGTTGTGGTGCAAGAGGTGGACCCGAGCCGCTTGGGCGGGGAGCAGGCCGACGCGGCCATGCAGGTCATCCGGACCGCGGTCACCGAGAACCACTCGGTTCGCACCTACGCGGTCGTGCTGGTGCAGCCGCTGCAGCTGCCGACGACCTCCAGCGGCAAGATCCAGCGCAGCGCCTGCAAGCAGCGCTATCTCGACGGCGCGCTGCCGGTGGTGGCGGCCTGGCCCCCGGCCGCGCCCGAGCCCGCGGCCCAGCCGCCGGCGCCGGCCGCACCCGAACCCACCCCGGTGCCGGTGGCCGAGGCAGCAGCGGGCACACGCAGCGCAGCGGAGATCAGCGCCTGGCTCGTCGACCGGTTGTCGCAGGAACTCGAGCTTCCGGTCGCCGAGGTGGACCCGGCCAAGCCGTTCGCCTACTACGGCTTGGACTCCATCCACGCGGTGCGCCTGTCGACCGCCCTGGAACAGTGGCTGGGCTGCGAGCTGGCCCCGACCATCGCCTACGAATACCCGTCGATCGACATCCTGTCGGCGCACCTGGCCCGCGCCGCCGCGAAAACGCCGGCCGCCGAGCAGACCCTCCAACATCCCGAACGGCGCGCCGCCGACGAGCCGATCGCGATCGTCGGAATCGGTTGCCGGTTCCCGGGCGCCGACGGCCCCGAGGAGTTCTGGCGGCTGCTGTCCGGCGCGGTGGACGCCACCAGCGAGGTCCCGGCCGACCGCTGGGACGTCGACGCGTTCTACAGCCCCGACCCGTCGGTGCCGGGCACCGCGGTCACCCGCCGCGGCGGGTTCCTGGGTCAGGTCGACCAGTTCGACTTCCAGTTCTTCGGCATCTCGCCGCGCGAGTCGGCGCAGATGGACCCACAGCAGCGGCTGCTGCTCGAGGTGGCGTGGGAGGCCCTCGAGGACGCCGGGCAGGTGCCCGACGCCCTGGCCGGCAGCCACACCGGGGTGTTCGTCGGGATCTCCACCAACGACTACGGCTTCCTGCGGCTGGGCCAGCCCCAGCTCGTCGACGCCTACACCGGCACCGGCAACGCCCTGAGCATCGCCGCCAACCGGCTGTCCTATACCTTCGATTTCCACGGGCCGAGCCTGTCGGTCGACACCGCCTGTTCGTCGTCGCTGGTCGCCGTCGACCTGGCCTGCCGCAGCCTGCGCGACGGTGAGTGCGACATGGCGCTGGCCGCCGGTGTGAACGTGATCCTGTCGCCGGCCCTGGCGATCAACTTTTCCAAGGCCCGGGTGATGGCCCCCGACGGCCGCTGCAAGACGTTCGACGCCGACGCCGACGGCTATGTGCGCGGCGAGGGCGCCGGTGTGGTGGTGCTCAAGCCGCTGAGTAAGGCGCTGGAGGATCGCGACCCGATCTACGCGGTGATCCGGGGCAGCGCCACCAACTCCGATGGCCGCACCAACGGGCTGATCGCGCCCAGCGGCCGGGCCCAGGAGAGCGTGCTCACCGAGGCGTTCCGTCGGGCGGGCCTGCCCGCCGGTGCGGTCCAATACATCGAGGCGCACGGCACCGGGACGTCGATCGGCGACGCCATCGAGGCCAACGCGCTGGGCGCCGTGCTGGCCGAGGGCCGCCCGCAGGGCAGTCGCTGCCTGGTGGGTTCGGTCAAGACCAACATCGGCCACCTGGAGGCGGCGGCCGGCATCGCCGGCCTGATCAAAGTGGCGCTGTCGCTGCAGCATCGGGCCATCCCGGCCAGCCTGAACTACACCGAACCCAACCCGCACATCGGCTTCGACCGCCTGCCGCTGGAAGTGGTGCAGACGCTGACGCCGTGGCCGGCGGGCAGCCGCGCCGTCGCCGGGGTGAGCTCGTTCGGCTTCGGCGGCACCAACGCCCACGTGGTGCTCACCGAGGCCCCGCAGGTGCGTAGCAGCCACCCGGACCCCTATTCCGACGACGCCGCGCCGCGGCGCGCCGAGCTGCTGGCGCTGTCCGCCCGGTCCCCGGAGGCACTGACCGCGCTGGTCGGCGAGTACGAGATGGCGCTGTTTTCCGGTGGTCTGGACGGCGGACGTTTCCTGACGGACCTGTGCTACACCGCCGGTGCCCGGCGCGGCCACCATGACTACCGGCTTGCGGTGGTCGGTGACTCCCCAGCGGCGCTGTTCGAGTCGTTGTCGGCCTACCGCCTGGGTGAGTCGCGGCCGGGCCTGTCGGTCGGGCACTGCGCGCCGAGTCGGCCCGGCCCCGGCGTGACGTTCATCTTCTCCGGACAGGGCTCGCAATGGCACGGCATGGCCCAGCAGCTGCAGGCCGATGAGCCCGTCTTCGCCGACGCCCTGGCCTCCTGCGATCAGGCCCTGTTCCCGCACCTGGGGCACTCGATCCTCGAGGAGCTGGCGCGGGGTGAGGACGAATCCAGGCTCACCGACATCGGCATCCTGCAGCCCACGATCTTCGCGATTCAGGTGGCGCTGGCGGCGTTGTGGCGTTCTTGGGGCGTCGAGCCGGCCGCGGTGGTCGGCCACAGCCTCGGCGAGGTGGCGGCCGCCCACGTGGCCGGAGCACTGAGCCTGGAAGACGCCGCGCGGGTGATCTGCGCTCGCGCCCGCATGCTCCGCGGCGTGCGCGGTCGCGGGGCGATGATGGTCACCGAGACCACGATGGCCGAAGCGCAGGAGCTCATCGCCGGTCACGAGCGCGAGGTCGCCATCGCCGCCAGCAACAGCCACCGCTCGACGGTGCTTGCCGGGGAGCGCCCGGTGCTCGAAGAGCTGATGGCCAAACTGACCCAGCGGGACCGGTTCTGCCGGTGGATCGAGGTCGACGTCGCCTCGCACAGCCCGCAGATGGCGGCCCTCGCCGCCGGCCTGCGGGGCAGCCTGGTCAAGCTCAAGCCGACCGCGCCGACGGTGCCGATGTACTCGACGGTCACCGGGGAGCTGGTGGGCGCCACGCTGCTCGACGCCGACTACTGGGTGGCGAACCTGTGTTCGCCGGTGCGGTTCTCGCCGGCGCTGCGGCGGCTGCTGGAGACCGGGCACGACACGTTCGTCGAGCTCAGCCCGCACCCGATCCTGCTGACCGGGGCCCGCGAAGATGCCGAACACCTGCATCGCAGCGCCACCCTGCTGCCGTCGATGCGCCGCGACGACGACGGTTTCCGGGGCCGCTCGACCATGCTCGGCTCCCTGGGCACTCTCTACACCCTGGGACACCCGGTGGCCTGGGAGCAGGTCTACCCCGAGGGCAGCCGGTGCGTCCCGGCCCCCACCTACCCCTGGCAGCGGGTGCACTCCTGGCTGGACGCCGGGTCCATCGCCGCGCCGCGCTACAGCGGCGCCGGTGGGAACGGCTGGCGCGGGCCCATCCGGTCGGCCACCCAGAACACCGTGCTCACCGAGATCGACGTGACCACCGGGGCGCTGTCGGCCGAGCAACTCGGTGAGCTCGCCGGCCAAGCGGTCGAGCTGGCCTTCGGCCCGGGCAGCCGGTCGGTCGGTGCGCTGAACCTGTGTGCCGGTCCGGTCGAGGCACGCACCGTGCAGTTCGCCCTGACCGACGACGCGTTCGAGTGTTACGGCAGCGCCGCCGGTACCGACTGGTCCCTGCTGGCCACCGGCAGCATCGTCACCGGCCCCTCCGGCGCGCCGGCCATCACCACCGCCCCCGCGGACCCGGCCGAGCACAGCTACCGGCTGCGCTGGCGGCCGGCGTCGCTGGCGGCCGACGGGGAGGGCCGCTCCGGGGAACCTGGCAGCTGGCTGATCCTGTCCGACGGCCCGGTGGCCGACACGCTGCGCGACCACCTCGAGGCCCACGCCCAGTCCTGTGTGCTGGTGGAGCCGGTCGTCGGGCTCGCCGAGATCGAGCGGGTGAGCGCCGACAGCTACCGCATCGACCCGGGCCGTCCCGAACACTTCGGCGAGCTGCTGCGCGCGGCGTTCGGCGGTGACCGGCCGCCGTGCCGCGGCGTGCTGCACCTGTGGAACCTGCTGGCCGACACCGAGTCGCTGGAGACGGCGACGACGCTGGGGTCGCTGAGCGTGGTGCATCTGATCCAGGCGCTGACGGTGGCCGGCTGGCTGGAGTCGCCGCGGTTGTGGTGGGTGACCCGCGGGGCGCAGCCGGCCGGCTGGGACGACGGCGCCGAATCCGCCGTCGTGTCGGTCGGGCAGGCCCCGGTCTGGGGGTTGGGCCGCAGCATCGACCACGAGCACCCGGAGCTGCGCGCCACCGGAATCGATCTGTCGACCGACGGCGGCCCCGAAGAACTGCGCGGGTTGTTCAGCGAGATCTGGGCGGACAACCGTGAGACCGACGTGGCGCTGCGCGGCCACCGGCGCTACGTGGCGCGCCTGGAGCCCTACCGGGCCGGGCAGCCGGGCGAATTCGCGCTCTCCGCTGACGCCACCTACCTGGTCACCGGTGGTCTCGGCGCGGTCGGCGGCGAGGTCGCCGGCTGGCTGGTCGAGCGCGGTGCGCGCCACCTGGTCCTGATGGGCCGCAGCGCCCCGTCGGCGACGGCGGAGGCGACGCTGGACGGGCTGCGCGCGGCCGGAGCGCAGGTGACGGTCGTCCAGGGCGATGTCACCAAGGCCGACGACGTTGCTGCGGTGCTCGCCGCCATCGGCGCGTCGATGCCGCCGCTGCGCGGCGTGGTGCACGCCGCCGGCACCGTCGACGACGCGATCCTGGCGCGCCTGGACGCACCGAAGCTGCGGGAGGTGATGGCGCCCAAGGTGCAGGGCGCCTGGAACCTGCACACGCTGACCGCCGATGCGCAGTTGGACTTCTTCGTGCTGTTCTCCTCGGCCGCCTCGGTGCTGGGTTCGCCGGGGGCCGCCAACTACGGGGCCGCGAACGCCTTCCTGGACGCGCTGGCCTGGCACCGCCGCGCGGCCGGGCAGCCCGCGCTCAGCGTCAACTTCGGCCCGTGGGCGGGGTTGGGCATGTTCACCAACTCCGAACTGCACCGGCACTTCTCCCACTACGGCGTGGAAGGCATGCCGGCGCAGGACTACTTCGCAGCGCTGGCGAACCTGCTGGCCGGCTCCGGCGGGGGAGCGCCGCAGGTCATGGTGCTCGACATCGACTGGGCGCGCTGGCGTCCCAGCGCGCAGTCGCCGTTGCTGCGCGACCTGCAGGTGTCGGACGGCCCGGCCGAGGCAGCGACCGGAAGCGGTCTGTTCGAAGCGGTGCAGGCCGCCGATCCGCAGGAACGCCAGCGGCTGCTGGAGACCTACCTGCGTGATCTGGTCGCCGGCAAGCTGGGCCTGGCCCCGGCCGTCCTGGACGTGGCGGCGCCGCTGAACAGTCTCGGAGTGGACTCGCTGATCACCCTGGAGCTTCGCATCCAGGTGGAACGCGAACTCGGGGTCGTCGTTCCTGTTGCCCGGCTGTTGGATGGGCCGAGCGTGGTCAGCCTGTCGGGCTGGCTCAGTGCGCAGCTGGGCACCGGGGCGGAACGGTCTGTGGTGCCCGAAACCGTTGCCCAGCAAGACGTTCCGGCGGCGCCGGTGCAGGAGATGGAACTGCTGTCACAAGTGTCCGATCTCTCCGACGACGCCGTGGATGCACTGCTGGCGAAGATGATCGCCGACGGTGAGCACGTCAAGGACGGGGGTTAGCCCGTGACGGAGCGACCCGAGGCGCCCATCGACATCTCCACGCTGTCGCCGGAGCGCAAGCGTGAACTGCTGGCCCAGTTGCTGTTGGCCAAAGCGCAGAACGCGGCGTCCGAACACGAGCTGTCCTACGGGCAGCGGTCGATGTGGTTCGTGCACCGGCTCGCGCCCGCCAGCGCCGCCTACACCGTCGCCTACGCCGGACGCATCAGCGGGCAGCTCGACGTGCCGGCCCTAGAGCGGGCCGCCCAGGCCCTGGTGGACCGGCACCCGATGTTGCGGACCACCTACACCGAGCGGGACGGCCAGCCGGTCGGGCTGGTGCACCCGCACTGGCCGGTGCGAATCGCCACTCATCGCATCGGTGCGGACCCGGCCGAGCTCGAGCAGTGGATCCGCACGCAGACGGACCGGCCGTTCGACCTGAGCACCGGGCCCGTTCTGCGGCTGACCCTATTAGAGCGCCCCGCCGATCACGTGCTGCTGCTGACCGTGCACCACATCGCCGTCGACTTCTGGTCCATCGACATCATCCTCGACGAGCTGCGCGCGCTGTACGCGCATGAACACGGCGCCCCGGCACCTGAGCTGACCGCGGACCGATACGTCGACTACGCCGAGCAGCAGAACCGGATGTTGGCCGGGCCCGCAGGCGAACAGCTCTGGCAGTACTGGCGGGAGAAGTTCAGCGGCGAGTTGCCGACGCTGGCGTTGCCCACCGATCGGCCGCGGCCGGCCGTGCAGACCTACGCCGGTGCGCTGCACCGGTTCAGCATCGACGCCCAGGTGACCGCCGGCCTCAAACAGGCGGGGCGCAGCGTTGGCGCGACGCCCTACATGACCCTGCTGGCCGCCTACGCGGTGCTGCTGCACCGCTACAGCGGCCAGGACGACCTGATCATCGGCTCGCCGTTCGCGTGCCGCGACCGGGCCGGCCTGATGGGCATGGTCGGCTACGTCACCAACCCGCTGCCGTTGCGCGTCGATGTGCGCGACGACCCGAGTTTCGCTGCGCTGCTGGGTCAGGTCAAAGACACCGTGCTGGGCGCGATCGCGCACCAAGAGTATCCGCTGCCGCTGCTCGTCGAGCGGCTGCGGCCGGTCCGTGATGCCGGACGCACCCCGCTGTTCCAGGTGTCGTTCGCCTGGCAGCAGGTCCGGCTGTTCGAAGACGGCGCCGGTGCGGGTGATGGCGTGCTGTCGCTGGAAACTCTGCACATCGGGCAGGGCGGCTCACCGTTCGACATCACCATGCAGGTCGGCGAGCACGAGGATCGGCTTGAGGTCGCGCTGCAGTACAACACCGACCTGTTCGACGCCGCGACCATGGCGACGATGGCGCAGCGCTTCAGCCTGCTGCTGGCCGGGATCGCCGCTGACCCGAACACCAAGGTGTCGCAGCTGCCGCTGCTCACCGACGGCGAGCGCGCAAAGCTGCAGTCCTGGAACCAAACCCGGGTCGACTACCCGGATGTCCCGGCCGGTCTGCACGAGATGGTGGCCGCCGCCGCGGCGGGCACACCCGACGCCGTCGCGGTGAGCTACGACGGCCGCGAGCTCAGCTATGGCGAACTGGACCGGCGGGCCAATGGGCTGGCGCACCGGCTGCGTCAGCTCGGAGTCGGTGCCGACGCTGCCGTGGTCCCGGTGCTGCTGGAGCGTTCCGAAGACCTGGTAATCGCACTGCTCGGTGTGCTCAAGGCCGGGGGCGCCTTCCTGCCGTTGGATCCCGCCCAGCCGACCGGGCGGATGGAGGCGATGCTCGCCGACGTGCCCGATGCGCCGGTCTGCGTCACCCACCGAAAGCACCTGACCCACGTACCAACGGGTTTCACCGGTGCCCGGCTCTGCCTGGATCAGACGCCGCCCGCGGAACAGGATTCGGCCCCCGACGCCGGCTCGGCTGACCTGGCCTACCTGATGTACACCTCCGGTTCCACCGGCGCACCCAAGGGGGCGCTGAACAGCCACGCCGGCATCCGCAACCGGCTGGCCTGGATGCAGGACGCCTACCCGCTGACTGCCGACGACCGGGTGCTGCACAAGACACCGATCAACTTCGACCCGTTCGTCTGGGAGATCTTCTGGCCGCTGATCGTCGGTGCCCGGGTGGTGATCGCCAAACCCGAGGGCCACAAGGACGCCGGCTACCTGGCCCGCACCATCATCGAAGAGCGCGTCACCACAATGCATTTCGTGCCGTCGATGCTTCGCCGATTCCTAGCGGAACCCGAGGCGGCGTCCTGCACCGGCCTGCGGCAGGTGTTCTGCAGCGGTGAGGCACTCACTGCAGACCTGCGCGATGCGTTCTTCGCCGCGCTGCCCGCCGAGCTGTACAACCTCTACGGTCCGACCGAGGCCGCGATCGACGTCACCCACTTCCATTGTGAGCGCGGGGTTTCTGACCCCATCATCCCGATCGGGCGGCCGATCGCCAACATCGCGATCCACCTGCTCGACGCCGCCGGCAACCCGGTGCCGGTGGGGGTGCCCGGCGAGCTGTGCATCGGCGGTGTCGGCGTGGCCCGCGGCTACCTGAACCGGCCCGAGGCCACCGCCGCCGCATTCGGCGACGACCCGTTCAGTTCTGTTCCGGGCGCACTGCTGTACCGCACCGGCGACCTGGCCCGCTACCGTCCGGACGGCAACATCGAATACCTGGGCCGCCGCGACGACCAGGTGAAGATCAACGGTTTCCGAATCGAGCTCGGCGAGGTGGAGGCCGCGCTGGCCAAGCACCCGGAGATCGCCGAATGCGCTGTGGTAGCCCGCAAAGACGCCTCGGGCAACACGATGCTGATCGCCCATATCGTGCCGGTTGCGGCAGCGCCAGGCACCGCCGAACTGCGCCGCTTTCTGCTGGACCTGGTCCCCGCGGCAATGGTGCCCGCCGTGTTCCGCGCAGGCGACCTGCTTCCGCTGTCGCCCAGTGGCAAGGTGGATCGGCGGGCGCTGCTGGCCCTCGACGCGGAACTTGATGGCGCGCCAACGGAGTTCGTCGCCCCGCGCAACCGCACCGAAGAGGCGCTAGCTGCCATCTGGCGCGACGTGCTCGACGCGGACCGCGTCGGGGTCACCGACGACTTCTTCGCTCTCGGCGGGGCTTCCACCCAGGCCCTGGAGGTCGCGGTGCGGGCGGGCGAACTCGGTATGGAGCTGCGCCCGGAGTCGCTGTTCGTCTACGGCACCATCGCCGAGCTGGCACAGGAGTTCGGCCCGGTCCGCGATGACGCCGCCGGGGCGGCCGCGGTCGCCCCGGTTGCTCAGCAGGCGCCCGCAGCCCCGAAACCTGTTGCGGTGCCAGTGCTCAAACCGGTGCAGACCGGTCCGGCACGCAACGTCGTGATCGAAAGCCTCGGCGTGTACCTGCCGCCGCAGTCGGTCTCCACCGAGCAGGTGCTGGCCGACTGCGTCAACGAGGTGAAGATCCCGCTGGAGCGGCTCACCGGCATCAAGAACCGCCGGATGGCCGGGGTCGACGAGTTCTCGATCGACCTGGGCCGCAAGGCCATCAGCGACTGCCTGTCCCGGTCGAGCTATGCCCCCGAAGAGATCGACCTGGTTATCGCCTGCAACATCTCCCGGTGTGACGGCCCGGAGCACATGTTCACCTTCGAGCCCAGCACCGCCTCCCAGCTGCGCGACCAGCTCGGCCTGACGGGCGCCGTCTGCTTCGACATCAACAACGCCTGCGCGGGCATGTTCACCGGCGTCAGCGTGGCTCAGGACTTCCTCAAGACTCACTTGGTGCGCAACGCACTGGTGGTCAGCGGTGAGTACATCAGCCACATCACCGAAACCGCGCAGAAGGAGATCGACGGGCCGATGGACCCGCGGCTGGCCTGCCTGACCGTCGGCGATGCCGGCGCGGCGGTGGTGCTCGAACTCGGGGCAAGCGACCGCGTCGGCTTCCACGACCTCGACCTGGCCACCTACAGCGAGTTCGCCAAGCTGTGCATCGCCAAGGCCACCGACGGCCCGCACGGCGGCGCCATCATGGTCACCGACTCGGTCACCCAGACCGCGATCGCGGTGAAGCACTCGGTGCCCTACGTCGCGGCGGTGATGCAGCGGCACGGCTGGCGGCCCGAGACGGCCGATCAGCTGCTGATGCACCAGACCTCCGAGGCGTCGATCAACGACGCGATCCTGACCATCAACCGGGTCTTCGGGCCGGGCGCGGCCAGTCGGGCCAACACCATCTGCAACCTGGCCGAGCGCGGGAACACCGCCACCACGACGCATTTCGTCGCGCTGTATGACTACATCAACGCCGGCCGGATCAACTCCGGCGACAACGTGGTGCTGTCCATCACCGGATCCGGCCAGACCATCGGCACCGGGCTGTATACCTTCGACGACCTTCCCGACCGGATGCGGCGTGCCGCGGCCGGCCACTCCGGCCGCCCGGTCCGCGCCGGACGGTCCGCCGGCCGTCGGGAACTGCCGGCGACACCGCGGGTACGTATCGACGGCATCGGCATCGCTCCGGACGGCCAGGGCCCGCCGAGCTCCATCGCGTTCGCCGCCGACGCCGCCCGGGCCTGCCTGGACGACAGCGGAGTGGACTCTTCCCAGGTCGGCCTGATGATCCACACCGGCATCTACCGCGACGACTTCTTGAGCGAACCGGCGGTCGCCACCCTGGTGGCCGGCGAGGTCGGGATCAACGCCGAGCCGGAGTCCGCGGATGCGCCCAAGACCTTCGCGTTCGACATCCTCAACGGCGCAGTCGGTTTCCTCAACGGCTGCCATGTCGCCGCCGGCATGATCGGCGCCGGCCGCACCGGCCACGCCATGGTGCTGGCTTCCGAGGTGGAGAACAACACCCCGCAGAGCGGCTACCCGCGCAACGGCATCACCGAGACCGGTTCGGCGATCATGCTGAGCCCCAGCCCCGGCCGGGAAGGCTTCGGCCGGTTCGTCTTCGAACACCACCCGGAGTACCGCGGGGCGCTGGCCACCCACACCCAGGAGCGCGACGGCCGGATGTGGCTGCGGGTGGATCGCGACCCAAACCTGGCGGCGATCTATGTGAGCTGCCTGCCGTCCGCGGTCAAGCAGTTGCTGACGGCCGAGGCGCTGGATCCCGAAGACATCGCACTGGTGTTGCCCCCGTATCTGCCCGGTGCCGCTCTGGACGACCTGGCCGCGCGGATCGGGGTGGACCGGTCACGGTTCGTCGACCTGGAGACGCAGGGCCACGCCAGTGACCCGTTCACCTCGACCCTGCCCTATCAGATCGCCGACGTTCGCCGGCGGGGGCTGGTCAAGCCGGGCGATGTCGCGCTGATCATGGCCGTCGGTTCCGGCGTTGAGGTCGGCTGCACCACCTACCGGTTCTGATGCGGGCATTCGTCACCGGGGGAACCGGATTCGTCGGCTCGAACCTGGTAGCAGCGTTGCTCGATCGCGGCATCGAGGTACGGGTGCTGCGACGTGCGACCTCGCCGATGGCCGCCCTCGAAGGCCTCGACTTTCAGACCTGCATCGGTGACGTCCTCGACGGTGTCGACGCGCTGACCGAGGCGATGACCGACTGCGACTGGGTATTTCACACTGCGGCGGTGTCGGACTACTGGCGTTACCGCACCCAGACCCGGCTGTACCGCACTAACGTCGACGGCACCCGCGACATGGCGGAGGCCGCCCGGCGGGCCGGCGTCAAGCGGTTCGTCTACACCAGTTCCATTGCCGCCCTGGGCGTTCCGCGGCGCGGCCAGGAGCTGGTCGAGACAGATGAGTTCAACATCCGTCCGCGCCGATTCCCCTACGGGCACAGCAAGCATCTCGCCGAGGCGGTATTGCGCGAGGCCGTCGCGGCGGGCCTGCCCGCAGTGATCGTCAACCCGTCGGTGGTCATCGGACCGCGCGACGTCAACCGCATCGCCAGCGCGATGATCGTCGAGGCGCAACGCGGCCGGTTGCGGGTCGCCGCACCGGGCGGCACCAATTTCGTCTCGGTCGATGACGTGGTGGCCGGCCATATCGCCGCGGCCGAACGGGGCCGGATCGGTGAACGCTACATCCTGGGAGGGGAAAACCTGCTGTTCCGTGAGGCGTTCGCGATCGCCAACGAGGTCATCGGACGCCGTGGTCCCTCGATCGTGCTGCCGCGCTGGACGATACCGGTGGCGGCGGCCGGGATCAGCGTCGCCCGCGCGGTCGTGGGGCCCCGGCTGCCGATCGGCGCCCACCAGATGCGGCTGTCGAAAGCGGAGATCTACTGCGACGCCACCAAGTCCCGCACCGAACTCGGCGTACCGTTCACGCCGTTCCGCACCGCGCTGCGCAGCGGCTACCAGTGGTACCGCGACAACGGATATCTCGACGGGTGACCTGACGCGCCTCCATCGACAGCGGTTGTCAGCCGGCATGTTCCCACTCGGCGTCGTAGCCGTAGGTGCGGTGAAGTTCTTCGAGGGCGGCGTCGTAGTCGAAGTCGTCGTAGTCGAGATCTGGCGGCTGGGGATCGGGTGGCTCGTCGGCGTCGTCATCAGATCGGGCGGGCCGGTGGTAGTCGATGACGGCTTCGATGAAGTGGAACGGGTTGATCCGGGGTTGGCCGTGGTCGAGTTTGGGTGGGGGGATCCATTCGACGCGGCCGGACTCGCCGAGTCGGGTGGTCCAGCCCTGCTCGCTGGCCATCCGGTTATCCGGTGCGCATGCCAGGGCGAGGGAATCAATGTCGGTGTGGCCGTTGTCGGCCCAGTCCCGGTCCAGATGGTGTGCCTGGGTCAAATATCCCGGCACCGTGCACCCGGGTCGGGTGCAGCCGCGATCGCGCGCGTGCAGCACGATGCGCTGATCGGCTGAGGCGATCCGCTTGGTGCGGCCCAGCCACAGCGCTCGGCCCTGGCCGTCGAAGATCGTCAGATAGTTGTGGGCGTGCGATGCCATCCGCAGCAGGTCCGGAATCGGCAACAAGCTGCCGCCGGCGGTGTGGGCCTTGCCGGCGGCGGTCTGCAACTGCTCGAGGGTGGCCGAGGCGATCACCGTGACCGGCAGGCCGTTGAGCTGCCCGAGATCCCCGCACGACAGTGTCGCCCGCAAGGCGGCCAACAGCGCATCGTGCTGGCGTTGGTCGCGGGTGCGGTGATCGGCCTGGATCTGCTCCTGCGAGGGTGTGCCCGACACGCAGGGCTGCTCATCAGCGGAATTGCACATTCCGGGTGCGGCGAGTTTGGCCAGGACCGGTTCCAGGGTGGCCCGCAGCTCCGGGGTGATCGTGCCGGACAGGGTGCTCATCCCGTCGGGGCGTTGAGGCCCCAGCCGCAGGCCGCGGCGGGCCTGGCGTTGCCGGTCGTCGGGCTCGTCGCCATCCGGGTCCAGTACCGCGATCAGGTGAGCGGCCAGGCGTTGAAAGGTTTCCGGGCCGAACAAGGTGCCCAGCTGCGCCAGGTCACGCTCGGCGCGCTCCCGATCGGCCACAGTGACTCCGGCCGGGATCTTGTCCATCGCCTTACGGGCGATCGCCACCTGCTCGGGGCCGACCTGCCCGGCGGCCTGGGCCGCGGCCAGCGCCGGCAACACCGGTTCCAGGGGCTCACCGGTGATCGCGGTGCGCGGCCCCAATACGGCGGCGTCATCGATGCGCCGCCGGGCCTCTTTCGTGCTGATCCGCAACCGCTCCGACAGCGCCTTGGCCAGCGAGCACCCCGCCAACACATCCGAATGCCCCTCGGCCACCAACCGGGCCAGGATCTGGTGATCGATCACCGGCGCCTGCCACGCCAACGCTTCGCGACGGGCCAGCACCTCCACCAACTCTTCGGAGCTCAACCCATCGAACGAGCACTGCGCCAACTGGGCATGAGCCGCCTCAGCCACATCGAGACACTCCATGATGGTGTCTCGATCCGCCAGCGCATCCCTACCCATACTTCGAACACTAGTTCGACCCTCCGACAGAAAACCGGTCCGATCCAGCAACCCAGCTCTAAGAAAACCATGAGGAAAACAGCTCTCCGCGCTCGGTAGAGTCGATCCACAACCCCATCACCGAAAGGGGAACACCGTGGCAGTCACCGTCGTCGACGCCGGCCCCGGGCAGGTCAGCCGGTCAGTAGAGGTTGCGGCCCCGGCTGCTGAACTGTTCGCGTTGGCTGCCGATCCCCGACGCCATCGCGAACTGGACGGGTCGGGAACCGTCCGCGACAACGCCAGGGCGCCGGCCGACATCACGGTCGGGTCGAGGTTTTCGACGAACATGAGGATGTTCGGGGTGCCCTACCGCATCACCAGCACCGTGACCGCGCTCCAGCCCGACGAGCTGGTCGAGTGGCGCCACCCGGCAGGCCATCGTTGGCGATGGGAGTTCGAGGCGCTCTCGCCGGGGTTGACCAGAGTCACCGAGACGTTCGACTACCGCAACGGCGGTGCGCTGCAACGGAAGTTCTACGAACTGACACGGGCGGTCAAGAGCAACGCCGCGGGTATCGAGGCGACGCTGACGGGGCTGCGTGCACGCTACCCGGCCAACTAACCGACCTGGGACAGTAACGCCTCGGTCGGCGGCCGGCGCTGAATCCACGGCCGCACCGACTCGATCTGTGCGGCAAGCGAAATCAGGGTCGCCTCGTCGTTGGCCCGCGCCACCAGGTGCACCGCCTCCGGTACGCCGTCGGCAGCCAGCCCGGTCGGGACCGAGATCGCCGGCTGGCCGCTGTAGCACTGCGGGAAGGTGAACGGGATGAACTTCAGCATCCGCAGCATGGCGCGGGTCGGGCCGTACCCCTCGAAGTAGCCGACCCGCACCGGCGGGATCGCCACTACCGGCGTCATCAGGATGTCGAAGCCGGCGATCGGGCGCTGGGAGCGGGCGGTGATCGCCGGCTCGGCGGCCACCGCGCGCCGGGCCAGCCAGTCCGGCACCAGCCGGCTGGTGCGGGCCTCGGCCTGCATACGCCGTTCCAGCAGTTCGGTTTTCGGCAGTCGTTCGATCTCGTGGGCGAACCCGTTCATGAACAGTGCGAGCACGGCGGCGATGCCCGCCACCGGATAGACCGGGTCCCGCTCGATCACCTCGTGGCCCAGCGAACGCAACAACTCCGCGGTCTCCAGCACCGGCCGGCGCACCTCGTCGCTGACGTGCACCGGCACCACCGGCTTGAACGACATGGCGATCCGCAGCGGCCGCGGCGGCGCCAGCAGCGCGTCCATCAGCGGCGGTGCCGGTGGGGGAGAGAGGATCTCGTCGTCGGGTTCGGGCCCGGTCATCGCATCGTGTAGCAGCGCCACGTCGACGACGCTGCGGGCCAGCGGGCCGATGTGGTTGAGGCCGTGGAACCGGTAGGCCCGTTCCGGTGACTCCTTGGTGCTGACCCGTCCGCGCTGGCCCTTCAGGCCGACCAGCCCGCAGCAGGCGGCCGGAATGCGTACCGAACCGCCGCTGTCACTGCCGGTGGCACCGGGCACCATGCCAGAAGCGACGGCCGCAGCCGAGCCGCCACTGGACCCGCCCGGGGTCCGGTAGAGATCCCACGGGTTGCGGGTCACCCCCCAGGTCGCCGATTCGCACACCGGGTAGGCGCCGAACTCCGAGAGGTGGGTCTTGCCGATGATCACCGCTCCGGCGGCCCGCAATCGGCGCACCGCGGCGCTGTCGGTGCTCGCCGGGCCGGCGTCAATTCCGGTGCCGCACATCGACGAAACGCCCGCCACGTCGGTGTCGTCCTTGACCGCGATCGGGACGCCGGCCAGCGGCAGCACCTCACCGGCGGCCAGCCGGCGCTCGACCTGGGCGGCCTCGGCCATCGCCCGGTCGCCGAGCACCGTGCGAAATGCGTTCAGCACCGGGTCAAGTCGGGCGATCCGATCGAGATACAGCGTCACCAGTTCGCGCGGCGACACCTCCCGCTCGCGCACCAGCTGCGCCAGACGCGCGACGCCGGCGAAGGCCAACCCATCATCGTGCGCGCCCGGCATGCTTGCGTCCTTTCCCCCGCGGACAACAATACCGACCCTGCGCTGCGCAAAACGTGTGTCGGTGTTGGCGACACACGCAAGACCGTGAACGTCAGCCCGCGGGCTTGATGTTGTGGTTGAGGGTGAACCGGTTGTGCGGGTCCAGCCGCGCTTTGAGCTCGGCGAGGCGTTTATAGCCGGCGTCGCCGAACGTCGCGCGGATGCGGTCCTGCCCTTCGTCGCCGACGAAGTTCAGGTAGGCGCCGGCTGGGCCGAGCGGCCGCAGGATCTCGAAGGCCTGACCGGCCCACGCCGTGCAGCGCGCGGTGTCGGCCGGGTCGGTCCAGGTCGTCATCAGATGGATGATGTACGGGTGCTCGCGGGTGGGCACGGCCGTCGCCTCCGGCGGCACCCGGCTGGCGTACCCGCCGAGCCGGATCAGGTGCAGCCGGGTCTGGGCCGAGGGCCGCGAGCGGCCGAGCAGGGCGATGCGGCGGATCGCCTCGTCGGTGAGCTCGGTCACGAACAGCGACTTCCAGTAGTTCAGCCAGCCGAACGGCGCGGTCTGGTCGATGGCCTGCTGCCAGGTCGGGTATTCCAGCTTGTGCTGCAGGGCCAGCACCGGCGAACTCGCCGCGCCGCGCACGTTGAGCAGGGCGCGGACATCGTCGCTGCCTACCGCATCGGTGCGCGTCGAGCAGCCCAGGATGTTGACCAGCGACTGACCGGACTTGAGGTCGGTGGAGAAGTCGAGGATGGACGCCAGGTGATCCGGGGCGTTGTCCATCTGGGCCCGGAAATGCTTCAGCGCCGCCTCGGCGTCGGTGTCGGCATAGGACTGCACGCCGGCCACCACGCCGTCGACCGGGTGCAGCCGCAGCACGAACTGCGCGACGACGCCGAAATTGCCGCCCCCGCCGCGCAAGCCCCACAGCACGTCGGCGTTCTCGGTCTCGCTGACCGTCAGCACCTCGCCGGAGGCCAGCACCAGCTCCGCGCCGATGAGGTTGTCGCAGGTCATGCCGTGGGCGCGGGACAGCCACCCGATACCGCCGCCGAGCGAGAAGCCGCCGACACCGGTCGTCGACACCACCCCGCCGGGGCAGGCCAGGCCGTAGCGGCTGGTGACCGGGTCGACATCGCCCCAGGTGGCACCGGCGTCGACGTAGGCGACCCGCGCCTGCGCGTCCACGCGTACCCCGCGCATCTGCGTCAGGTCGATGACGACGCCGCCGTCGGTGGTCGAGTGGCCGGCCACACTGTGGCCGCCGCCGCGCACCGCGATCTCGGCGCCGACGTCCACGGCGTAGCGCACCGCGGCGACGATGTCCTCGCGCGAGCGACACTGCAGCACCACCTGTGGCCGCTTGTCGATCATGCCGTTGAAGACCTGACGCACCGTGTCGTAGCGGGCGTCGTCGGGGTAGATGGCGTCGCCGGTGAACCCCGGCACGGTCGCGGTCATTGCATCCTTCATGTCACTCGTCGCGAAGTTCGGTCGCAGGGGTGGAGCGGGTGGACTTCCAGGCGGGAATGATGGCCGCGAACACCGCGGCGATGGTGGCCAGCACGGCGTAGACCACCGCGTCGGTCCAGGGGAACACCAGCGGGGTGATCAGGCCGACGTTGACGACGGCCGCCCGCCGCACCGCTTCGGAGATGGCGATCGACAGCACCGCTCCGAACAATCCGCCGGCCGCGCCGGCGACGACGGCCTCGACGGTGGTGATGGAGAACACCCGCACCCGGGTGGCGCCCAGCGCCTGGATCAGGGCCACCTCCCGCCTGCGCCGGATACCGACCAACAACAGCGTCGACAACACCGAGATGAAGGCGATCGCGAGGAGGCCGTACTTGAGGGTGTTCAGCGGCGTGAGGTAGCGGCCGATCGAGGTCGCGATCTCGGAGGCGTAGCCGGCGGTGTCCACCGCGGTCACCGGCTGGTCGAACCGGGTGGCCCGGATGTTCTCGATGACCTGACCGGCGGTGAACCCCGAGGCCGGGGTGGCGAAGATCAGGCCGGCGGGCTGCGGACCGTAGATCTGCTCGGCGACCGAGTAGGGCATGTAGATCCGGCGGCCGCCGTATTCGGGAGTGGCCACGATGGTGCCGATACTCATCGCGCGCGCGTCGAGTCCACTTCCAAACACCAATACGTCACCGATGCGGAGATCCTTCTCGCGGGCCAGGACACTGCCGATCACAACCTGATTGGCTTTCTGGCTTGCCTCCGGGGACTGCCCGGCGAGTAACCCGAACGGAAATGTGGGCCGGTCCTGCGCCTGGATATGCGCCAGTGACCCGTCTTTGAGGCTGATCTCGATCTCGGCCATCCGCTCGGTCTTCTCCACCCCGGTCACCGCGTCCAGCTTGTTGACCGTCTGCGGGGCGAATCGGGCATCAATCGGCCCGTAGTCGGCGAACTGCGTCGTCGTGATCGCAATGCGCCCGTCGGCCTGCGATTCGGCGACCTTGGTGGCCCCGATGTGGATCGCCACCAGGAACCCCGACAGCAGAATGGCAACCACGACGGGTACCGCGATGGCTCCCGAGATCGCCGCGGTGCGCGACCGGTCCGACCGCAGCGCGTTGAGGGCGATGGTCAGCGTCGCCCCGTTGGACTTGTCCGGCCGCGGGCGCAGGCTGGTGATCGCCTGCGCGCTGAGGTAGGCGGTAGCCAGCAGCAGACCGACGAGTGCCACGACCGCACCGGCGTCGGCGAGGATCGCCTGCCAGGCGACCAGCGCGCCGGACAGCGTGGCCAGCCGGGCCGCGATCACCCCGGCCAGGCCGATCGCCAGCAGCAGCAACGCCCTGGACCAGATCTTGCGCCCGGTGGTCTGCTCCTGGGCCGCTCGCCCGGACAGCTCGGCCGCGATCGGCGTGTTCGACGCCGACAGGGCGGGGCCGATCGCAGCACCCACCGCCAGCACGATGCCGGCCAGGACGCCGAGGATCAGGATCACCGGCTTGAGGACTACCGGGACGGTGACGCCGACGAACCGTTCGGTCAGCTCGCTGGCGCTGGCCACGATGGGTTCGGAGATCACGATGCCGGTCAGCACGCCCATGGCCGAGCCCGCTGCGCCCAACAGGGCGGCCTCGCTGAGGAACCCGGTCATGATCGAGGCCGGCGACGCCCCCAGCGCGGAGGCGATCGCGATCTCGCGGCGGCGTTCCTCGACCGACAGTCGGGTGATCTGGGTGATCAGGATGACCCCGACCCCGACCGAGATCAGGGCGAAGATGCCCAGCAGGGGCAGCAGCACGTCGTTGACGTTGTAGCCGCGCGCCGGTTCGCTGCGGGGCTGCACGCTGTAGGTGGGGCCGAGCGTGGTCTTCAGCCGCTGCTGCACTTCGCCGGCGTCGGCGTCGGAGTCCAGGGTCACGTAGAGCATGTCCACCCGGTCGCCGCGGGCGAACTGCACTTTGGCCATGCTCAGCGGGAGCACCGCGACCAGGCCGTTGTTGACCTCGTCGAGATCGCTTACCCGCTGGAACTTCTCCACCGACAGTTGCCCGACGTCGGTGACCAAGGTCGCCGCGGCGTTCAGCGAGTCGCCCAGCGACTTCGAGATCGCCGGCGGGGGTTCCTGCTGGCCGGTCTGGCAGACCTTCGGGTCGACGATCCACTGCGCCGAGCAGTCCACGCCCAGGCCTAGCCCGTAGCTCTCCTTGCCGTCGTCGTGGATCATCGTCACCCCGCGGATGACCGGCACCACGGCTGCCACCCCGGGCACCGACCGGGCGTCGTCGACGACGGCGGGACTGATGCCGCCGCGGGTGGCCGCACCGACCACGCGCAACGGCGCCGGGCCGGCGATCTGGTAGCCGACGTCGTCGATGGCCTTGGAGACGCTGGTGACTTCGATCATGACGGCCACGACGACTGCGACGCCGCCGCCGAGGGAGAAAGCGGCCAGTGCGGCCCGGAAGGCGTGTTTACGAACGGCCCGGAAATTGATAATCCGAAGGAGGCCGAAAGTCGCGGCTAATGTTCCGCGAGCCATGTCACATTGTTGGGCGGCTGAACCATTCCACTGTCGGTCTCGATTTCACCGTCGAGCAGCGAAACCAGGCGCGGAGCGTCGTCGGCTATTTTCCGGTCGTGCGTCACCAGAACGATTGTCTGGCCGGCCGCATTGAGGTTATACAGTGCGTCGATAACCCGTTGGCCGTTAAGTGTGTCCAGGTTGCCGGTCGGTTCGTCGGCGAGAATCACGTCCGGCTTCATGAATAGCGCTCGGGCCACCGCCACGCGCTGCTGTTCACCGCCGGACAATTCCGAGGGCACCCGCTTGGATTTGGCGGCCAGCCCGACCTGGTCCAGCAGGCTCATCGCGCGGGCGTGCTCAGAGCGGCCGGACTTGCCTGCCAGCAGCCCCGGGAGCATGACGTTCTCCACGACCGACAGCCCCGCCAGAAGGTTGAATGCCTGGAAGACATAGCCGAGCGTCTGACACCGGACGGCGGCCAATTGCTTGCGCGACAGCGCCGAGACACTGTGACCGTTGATGAGGACATCGCCGCTGGTCGGCATGTCCAGCAGGCCCAGGATGCTCAGCAGCGTCGACTTGCCCGACCCTGACGGCCCGACCAGGGCGACGAATTCCCCGCGGGTTATCTGGATATCGACGTTCCGCAAAACCGGTGTGGCCGTATCGCCGGCACCGAACTGCTTGTTGAGTTTGCGCGCTTCCAGCACTACCGGAGGCCTGAGAACGACCGGCGGCGTGTGGCCGTTATGGTCGAGCTCCACGGGGTGTATGTCGGTCCTGATCATGAATCTCCAGCGGGCTTGTGTAATACGCCGACCATGCCCGCGTAGGGCGAGGTTCTCAATTCAGTGCAGCACTCCGATGATGCTGCGTTACCGGGGAGCCCGGTGCCGATCATACCGACCCGAGCCGCCTGTCAAAAATCGTTCACCGGTGACCCCGCGCACCGTTGACGGCCCTGGTAGACGGCGGTTCCGGGGGTCGCGGGGCGGCGCCGTCGCGGCGGTGTCGCGGCGAGATTCGCGCTGACCTGCAGTTATTGCTTCATGGACTGCGGGCCATCGAAGTGCACGTCGCTCCGCTTCGTTTCCCGGGCGGCGCTGGTGGCCGGGTGCACGGCCACCAGGCCGAGTTCGTTGCGCCGCTCGCAGATCGCCGCCAGCTCGGCGTAGGCCTTGGGGCCCAGCAATTCGGTGAGCTCCGGGGCGAGGCTCTGCCACACCTGCCTGGTGCCGACGTGGGCCGCCGGATCGCCGGTGCAGTACCAGTGCAGATCCTCGCCGCCCGGGCCCCAGCCGCGCCGGTCGAATTCGGTGATCGTGGTCTTGAGTATCTCGGTGTCGTCGGGGCGGGTGACCCACTCCTGGCTGCGTCGGATCGGCAGTTGCCAGCACACGTCCGGCTTCATGGTCAGCGGCTCCACCCCCAACCGGACCGCCTTGATGTGCAGCGCGCAGCCCGCACCCCCGGCGAACCCGGGCCGGTTCAGGAAGATGCAGGCGCCCTTGACGGTCCGGGTGCGCAGCTGCTCCTCGCCGTCGTTCTCGTCGTACTCCAGGTAGCCCTTGCGGCCCAAACCCTTCTCACGCAGCTGCCAGTCGGCGTCGGTCAGCTGCGCGACCGCGTCGTCGAGCTTGGCCCGGTCGTCGTCGTCGCACAGGAACGCACCGTGCGAACAGCACCCGTCGTCGGGCCGGCCGGCCACGATGCCCCGGCAGGCCGGGGTACCGAACACGCACGTCCAACGGGACAGCAGCCAGGTCAGATCGGCGGCGATCAGGTGTTCGGGATTGTCCGGGTCGTAGAACTCCACCCATTCACGGGGGAAGTCCAGGCCAACTTCACGGCGACGGGGTGCAGGCTGTGCGGGGGTCACAAAACTCCACGCTAGACCAGAAATTCGCGTCGTCTCACGTTGTCTTGCCTTGGTCCGGGCCGCGCCCCACTAAGTTGGCTGAGTGCGATTAGGCGTGCTCGACGTCGGCAGCAACACCGTCCATCTGCTGGTGGTCGATGCCCACCGGGGCGGTCATCCGACCCCGATGAGCTCGACCAAAGCCACGCTGCGGCTGGCCGAGGCCACCGACAGCTCAGGCAAGATCACCCGCCGCGGTGCCGACAAACTGGTGTCCACGATCGGCGAATTCGCCACCATCGCCGCCAGTTCCGGCTGCGCGGAGCTGATGGCGTTCGCCACCTCGGCGGTGCGCGACGCGTCCAACTCCGAGGACGTGCTGGCTCGGGTGCGCAGCGAGACCGGCGTCGATCTGCAGGTGCTGGAGGGCGAGGACGAATCCCGGCTGACCTTCCTGGCGGTGCGCCGCTGGTTCGGCTGGAGCGCCGGGCGAATCATCAACCTCGACATCGGCGGCGGTTCACTGGAGCTGTCCAGCGGCCTTGACGAGGAGCCGGAGGTGGCGCTGTCGCTGCCGCTGGGCGCCGGCCGGCTCACCCGCGAATGGCTGCCCGAAGACCCGCCCGGCCGCCGCCGGGTGGCGATGCTGCGGGACTGGCTCGACACCGAGTTGGCGAGTGCGGCCGCGACCGTCCTGGACGCCGGACCGCCCGATCTGGCGGTGGCGAGCTCCAAGACGTTTCGTTCGCTGGCCCGGCTCACCGGCGCGGCGCCGTCGGCCGCCGGACCGCGCGTCCGGCGCACATTGACCGCCGCCGGCCTTAGGCAGCTCATATCATTCATCTCTAGGATGACCACGGCAGATCGTGCCGAATTGGAAGGGGTGAGCGCCGAGCGGGCCCCGCAGATCGTGGCGGGCGCCCTGGTGGCGGAAGCGAGCATGCGAGCGCTGTCGATCGAAACGGTTCAGATTTGCCCGTGGGCACTGCGGGAGGGCTTGATCCTGCGCCGCCTCGACCGGGAAGCCGACAGCGCCACCTTCCTGCACTCCTCGTCGATGGGCATGGTCCCGCAGGGAGGGGGTTCCCGATGACCGGACCCAAGCCTGATCCGCGTGACATCGAGACGCGGCCGATCTCGGTTGCCGAACTGCTCGCCAAGAACGGGACGATCGGCTCACCGCCGGTCACCGGGCGCCGTCGGCGCCGGCGCGGCAATGCCGACGCCGTCACGGTCGCCGAACTGACCGGCGAGATCCCGGTCATCCGCGACGACGAGAACCCGCCGGAGCAGAGTGCCGCGGCTGAACCGTCGGAGAGCGCGGACGGCTCCGACGGCGAGCCCAGCGGCGGGCTGCTCATCGGCCCGGCCCCCGGGTTCGTCGAGGACGACCGGCCCGCGACCGGGCCGCGCCCCGTCGAGCGGGACACCCGGCCCGCCACCGGCCCGCGCCCCGTCGAGCGGATCGAGCCCGGCCTGCGCTCGGCCTCCGAGCCGCGCTGGCCCAAATCCCCGGCGCAGCCGTCGCGCAGCACCGGTCCACTGCCGAGTGCTTACCCGCGGCCGATGCGCCGCTCCGATGCGCCGGCCGCGGAGAACGGCCGCCCGGCCGCCCGGCCGACGGCCTCCGGCGCCGAACGGATGCGCCCCGATCCGATCGACACCTACACCGACATCGAAGTCGACGTGATGGACGCCGACGTCCGTGACGCCGATCTGTCGGTCAGCGACTCCGCCTACGTGCGTTCCTTCCTCAGCAAGGCCGGCAGCCCCGAGCGGTCGGTCCGGTCGGATTTCGACTCCGACGCCGCCGATCTCGCCGATGCTGACGCCTTCACCGACGCCGAGGAGGCCGACGCCCCCGAAACCGAGCCGGTCGAGGAGTACGTCGGCCGACCGGGACTGGTCGGCGGGGTGCTGGTGGTGCTGCAGTCGATGCTGGCGGTGGCGTTCGGCGGCGGGTTGTTCATCGCGTTCGACCAGCTGTGGCGGTGGAACAGCATCGTGGCGCTGGTGCTCACCGGCCTGGTCACGCTGGGGCTGGTGGCCGCGGTGCAGGCCGTGCGCAAGACCCCCGACCTGGTCAGTACGTTGATCGCGGTCGCGGTCGGACTGCTGGTGACGTTGGGGCCGCTGGCGCTGCACGCCAATTAGCCGGTCACTATTAGTCCGTGCGCCCTGCCATCAAGGTCGGATTGTCGACGGCTTCGGTTTACCCTTTGCGGGCCGAGGCCGCCTTCGAGTACGCGGCCCGGCTCGGCTACGACGGCGTCGAGCTGATGGTGTGGGGGGAGTCGGTCAGCCAGGACATCGGCGCGGTGCGACGGCTGTCGCAGAAATACCGGGTCCCGGTGCTGTCGGTGCACGCGCCGTGTCTGCTGATCTCACAACGGGTCTGGGGCGCTAACCCGATCCACAAGCTGGAACGCAGCGTCCGGGCCGCCGAACAGCTCGAAGCCCAGACGGTGGTGGTGCACCCGCCGTTCCGCTGGCAGCGGCGCTACGCCGAAGGGTTCAGCGATCAGGTCGCCGAGCTGGAGGCCAAAAGCGACGTGGCCGTGGCGGTGGAGAACATGTTCCCGTTCCGGGCCGACCGGTTCTTTGGTGCCGATCAGTCCCGTGAGCGGATGCGCCGTCGTGGCGGTGGCCCCGGTGCGGGGATTTCGGCGTTCGCGCCGTCCTACGATCCGCTCGACGGCGGCCACGCGCACTACACCCTGGACCTGTCGCACACCGCGACCGCCGGCACCGACGCCTTGGACATGGCCCGCCGGATGGGCTCGGGCCTGACGCACCTGCACCTGTGCGACGGCACCGGGCTGCCGGCCGATGAACACCTGGTGCCTGGACGCGGCGACCAGCCCACGGCCGAGGTGTGCCACCTGCTGGCCGCCGGTGACTTCACCGGTCACGTGGTGCTGGAGGTAACCACCTCCCAAGCGCGCTCGCCGCACGAGCGCGAGGCGTTGTTGATCGAGTCACTACAGTTCGCCCGCACGCATCTGCTGCGCTGATCCCACAAGGAGCCCTGCGTGACTTCATCCACGCTGTTCACTGACGCCATGACGCTGGTGCGGGTCGATGGCGACGAAGAGGTTCAGACGTTCGCCGGCGCGCTGAACGAGCATTGGACGATCGGCCCCAAGGTGCACGGTGGGGCGATGCTGGCGTTGTGCGCCAACGCCGCCCGCACCTCCCTTTCCGACCTTTCCGAGCACGGTGGTGCTCACCTGCAACCGGTGGCGGTGTCGGCCAGCTATCTGTGGGCACCGGACCCCGGCCCGATGCAGCTGGTGGCCACGATCCGCAAGCGCGGCCGCCGGGTCAGCCTCGTCGAGGTCGAACTCAACCAGGGCGAGCGCACCGCGGTGCGCGCCGTCGTCACCCTGGCCGAGCCCGAACACCATGCGCCGCCGCTGCTGTCGGTCAACCCGGTGGTGCCGCTGATGACACCGGAGCCGCCGCCCGGGCTGGAGCCGATCGGTCCCGGCCACCCGATGGAACACATCGTGCACCTGGCCCACGGCTGCGATATCCGGCCGGCGCTGACCACGCTCGGCCCGCGCTCGGATGGCGGTCCGCCGGTGATCGAGATGTGGGTGCGGCCCAAAGACGCCGCACCCGATGTGCTGTTCGCGCTGCTGTGCGGCGATGTGTCGGCGCCGGTGACCTTCGCCGTCAATCGCACCGGCTGGGCGCCCACCGTGCAGCTCACCGCATATCTGCGGGCCATTCCGGCGGACGGCTGGCTGCGGGTGATCTGCAGCTGCGTGCAGATCGGCCAGGACTGGTTCGACGAGGACCACACCGTGGTCGACTGCGAGGGCCGGATCGTGGTCCAGACCCGCCAGCTGGCGATGGTTCCCGCCCGCTAGCGCGTCCCCGAGGGTGCTCGAGGGGTCATATCTGCCATGCTGTCGCCATGGCCAGAATCGCGATCATCGGCGGCGGCAACATGGGCGAAGCCCTGCTGGCGGGCTTGCTCGCGGCGGGACGCCCGGTCAAGGACCTGGTGGTCGCCGAGCGGTTCGGTGACCGGGCCCGGCAGCTCTCCGAGAAGTATTCGGTGCTGGTGACATCGGTCGCCGATGCGGTGGAGAACGCCGCCATCGTGATCGTCGCGGTAAAGCCGCAGGACGTGGACACCGTTGTCGCCGAGTTCGCCAAGAACGTCACCGCCGCCTCCGGCGACAGCCCGGAGCAGGTCCTGGTGACGATCGTCGCCGGTGTCACCACCGCATACGTGGAGTCCAAGCTGCCGGCCGGTACCGCGGTGATCCGGGTGATGCCCAACACCCCGGTCAAGGTCGGCGCCGGGGCCAGCGCGCTGGCCAAGGGCAGGTTCCCCAGCAACGAACAGGTCGAGCAGGTTGCCGCGCTGTTCGAGTGCGTCGGCACGGTGGCGATCGTGCCGGAAGACCAGCTGGATGCGGTCACCGCGGTGTCGGGGTCGGGGCCGGCCTACTTCTTCTTGATGGTGGAGGCGCTGGTGGACGCCGGGGTCGCGGCCGGGCTGAGCCGGCGGGGCGCCACCGATCTGGCCGTGCAGACCATGGCGGGGGCGGCGCAGATGCTGCTGGACGGGCGCAGCGAGACGGACGGGACCGCCAACGCGGTCATCGACACCGCCCCGGCACAGCTGAGAGCCATGGTGACCTCCCCCGGGGGAACCACCGCGGCGGCGCTACGCGAGCTGGAGGCCGGCGGGCTGCGGACCTCGGTCGATCGGGCGGTGCAGGCGGCAAAAACCCGCTCTGAGCAGCTAAGAATTACAACAGAGTAATTCACTTATTTTTCACATATTGTCCCTCAGGCGTCGCAGGAACCCCATTCGTCCCGCTATTCTCCTCTATGTCTGTGCGTGTGGGCGCAGCGGAGGGGAAGCCGCTGGGACTGCACGTGCCTGATTGAAATGGGTAACGATGACGTCTGCGAACGGGCCTTCGGCACGAGACTCCGCTGGCGGCAGAGCGGCACGGGATGCCGGCGCTGCCGACGCGGGTCGGACACAATTTCTCACCGTGGCCGAGGTGGCCGCGTTGATGCGGGTGAGCAAGATGACGGTGTACCGCCTGGTGCACAACGGCGAGCTGCCCGCGGTACGGGTGGGACGGTCTTTTCGGGTGCACGCCAAGGCGGTGCACGACCTGCTGGAGACCTCCTTCTTCGACGCGGGCTGACCGCCGGTCGACAGATAAGCGCCCCCCGGGCGTCGCCGCACGGCGACGCCCGGGGTCGGCTGTCGTGTGGGGCCGGCCAGTGCCGGTTTTCTGTCCCGCGCCTGCCTACGGGTAAAGTAACCGGGTCGAGCAAGTTCGCCCAGCGCCCCTCTGGCGGCGCGGGCAGAAGCAGATAGCGGAGTTCATGGGTTCAGTCATCAAGAAGCGGCGCAAGCGCATGTCGAAGAAGAAGCACCGCAAGCTGCTTCGCCGTACCCGGGTGCAGCGCAGAAAACTCGGTAAGTAACTCCGCCCCGATTGTCGCGCCGAGCGTGAAGTTGGCCTCACGCTGAGGGCCGAGCGTGAAGTCACCTTCACGTTGGCCGGGCGGCCGATCGCCGGTATTGCTTTTCTCCAGTGGCCGTTACGCTTGCGGAGTGGACGAGGCCGGCCCCCCGAGCGACAGCACGCGAAGCGACGTCCGGCACTACCCCAAGGTTGTGTTGGTTACCGGCGCATGCCGCTTCCTGGGTGGTTATCTGACCGCCAGGCTCACGCAGAATCCCTTGATCAACCGGGTGATCGCGGTGGATGCGGTCATGCCGAGCAAGGACATGCTGCGCCGGATGGGACGCGCCGAATTCGTCCGCGCCGACATTCGCAATCCCTTTATCGCCAAGGTGATTCGAAACAGCGAGGTCGATACCGTGGTGCACGCGGCCGCGGCGTCGTATGTGCCGCGCTCCGGCGGCGGGGCGGCGCTCAAAGAACTCAACGTCATGGGCGCCATGCAGTTGTTCGCCGCCTGCCAAAAGGCGCCCTCGGTGCGCCGGGTGGTGCTCAAGTCGACCTCGGAGGTCTACGGATCGTGCTCGCGTGACCCGGTCCTGTTCACCGAGGACAGCACCAGCCACCGGCCGCCCACCCAGGGTTTCCCTCGCGACAGCATCGACATCGAGGGCTACGCCCGCGGACTGGGCCGGCGCCGGCCGGACATCGCGGTCACCATCCTGCGGATGGCCAACATGATCGGCCCGGCCATGGACACCGCGCTGTCGCGCTACCTCGGCGGCCCACTGGTTCCGATGGTGCTGGGCCGCGACGCGCGCCTGCAGCTGTTGCACGAGCAAGACGCGTTGGGCGCCCTGGAACGGGCCACCATGGCCGGCAAGGCGGGCACCTTCAACATCGGCGCCGACGGCATCATCATGATGTCGCAGGCGATCCGCCGTTCGGGCCGGATTCCCTTGCCGCTACCCGGTTTAGGGCTGTGGGCGCTGGATTCGCTGCGGCGGGCCAACAACTACACCGAGATCAACCGCGAGCAGCTGAATTATCTCAGCTTTGGCCGGGTGATGGATACGACTAGAATGCGAACCGACCTCGGGTACAGCACCAAATGGACTACTGCCGAGGCATTTGACGACTACGTGCGGGGGCGAGGTCTCACTCCGATCATCGACCCCAAATGGGTGGAATCGGTGGAGCGGCGCGCGGTGAGCGTGGCGCAACGACTGGGCGATATCAGTATGGACAGGGCGCGGGGAGGTTAACGCCATGGCCGGTGATTCAAGGGCCAAAGTCATTCCACTGCACAAGAATTCGGGATCCGCGCGTCGGCACTCGTCGACGCTGAGCGGCCTCAGCGGACGGGCCTCGTCCGAGCAGATCAGCGCCGTCGTCCGCGAGATCGACGAGCGCCGCGCCGCCGTGGGGGCACCCGGCGCGCAGGCCGAACCAACCCCGGGTGAGTTTGCCCGGCGGGTGGCCGCGGTCGTGGCGTTCCTGCGGGAGCGGATCACCGGTGACTACCAGGTCGACGAGTTCGGGTTCGACCCGCACTTCAACGAGGCCATTGCACTGCCGCTGCTGCGGTTCTTCTTCAACGAATGGTTCCGGGTCGAGGTCAGCGGCATCGAGAACCTTCCGACCGAGGGGCCGGCGCTGGTAGTGGCCAATCACGCCGGTGTGCTGCCGATGGACGCGCTGATGCTCTCGGTGGCGGTGCACGACCACCACCCGTCGCATCGCGACCTGCGGATGCTCGGGGCGGACCTGGTGTTCGACCTGCCGCTGATCGGACCGGCCGCCCGCAAGGCGGGCCACACCATGGCCTGCACGGTCGACGCCCACCGGCTGCTGGCCGCCGGTGAGCTCACCGCGGTGTTCCCCGAGGGCTACAAGGGCCTGGGCAAGCGGTTCAAGGACCGCTACAAGCTGCAGCGGTTCGGTCGCGGCGGGTTCGTGTCGGCAGCGCTGCACACCCAGGCGCCGATCGTGCCGTGCTCGATCGTCGGCTCCGAGGAGATCTACCCGATGATCGCCGACGTGAAGCTGTTGGCCCGGTTGCTCGGCGTGCCGTACTTCCCGATCACCCCGCTGTTCCCGCTGGCCGGCCCTGCCGGCCTGGTGCCGCTGCCGTCGAAGTGGCACATCACGTTCGGTGAGCCGATTCCGACCACCGACTACGAGGCCGGCGCCGCCGACGACCCGATGGTCACCTTCGAGCTGACCGACCAGGTGCGCGAGACGATCCAGCAGACGCTGTACCGGCTGCTGGCCGGCCGCCGCAACATGTTCTTCGGCTGAGCCGGGGCGCGCCTATTTCTTGCCCAGCGCCCGGTCGCGCATCGATGCGATGGCAGCGATCGTCGCCGCCTCGGTGTCGGCGTCCTGGTTGACCGACTCGCCGAGCATGGTGACGACGCTGGTCACCACCGGATTGCCCTCGGCGTCGGAGACTTCACTGCGGACCTCGCTGACCACCGTGCCGTGGGACTCGATCACCGAGTCCAGGTAGGTGTCGAAGTACAGCCGGTCGCCGGCCATGATCGGCCGGTGGAAGGTGAACTTCTGGTCGCGGTGCAGCACTCGCGAGATGTTGATCGGGATGTCGAATTTGTCGAAGATCTCCATCTGGACCTGACGCCCGGCGACGGCCAGGAACGTCAGCGACGCCACCAGGCCGGGGTGCCCGGCCTCAGCGGCTGCGGACTCGTCGAAGTGGGCGGGGTGATCGTCCTTGACCGAGCGGGCGAATTCCCGGATCTTCTCCCGGCCGACTTCGAAGTAGTCCGGGAACCGGTAGTGGGTACCGATGATTCCCTGCGACTCGGTGTGTACTGCCATGCCGGTCTACCCCTCCGCTCGCCGTGGTCGGCGGGCGGAAGCTTATCAGCGAGCAGGTCAGCCGCGCTCGTTCCGGTGCGCCACGGCTGCCGCCAGGGCCCCGCCGACGGCCCCCAGTGCCAGCGCCGACGGCACGCCGATACGCGCCGCCTTGCGCGCGGTGCGGAAGTCGCGGATCTCCCAGCCCCGCTTGCGTGCCATCTCCCGCAACGCGGCATCCGGGTTGATCGCGACCGCGGTACCGACCAGCGACAGCATCGGCACGTCGTTGAAGCTGTCGGAGTAGGCGGTGCAGCGCCGCAGGTTCAGCCCCTCGCGGATGGCCAGCGATCGCACCGCGTGCGCCTTGCCGGGCCCGTGCAGGATCTCGCCGACCAGCCGGCCGGTGAACACCCCGTCGACCGACTCGGCCACGGTGCCCAACGCGCCGGTCAGCCCGAGCCGGCGGGCGATGGTCTCGGCCAGCTCATAGGGGGTTGCAGTGACCAGCCACACCTGCTGGCCGGCGTCGAGATGCATCTGCGCCAGTTCCCGGGTGCCGGGCCAGATCTTGTCGGCGATGATCTCGTCGTAGATCTCCTCGCCCAGTTCCACCAGCTCCGACACCGGCCGGCCCTCGATGAACGCCAGCGCCTTACGCCGGCCGGCGGCGACGTCGTCGCTGTTCTCCCGGCCGGTCAGCTGAAACTTCGCTTGGGCGTAGAGGAACCCGAGGACATCGCGGTAGGTGAAGTAGTTGCGGGCGGCCAGCCCACGGCCGAAGTGCACCATCGAGGAGCCCTGCACCAGGGTGTTGTCGACATCGAAGAACGCGGCGGCGGTCAGATCGACCGGTGCGGGCGTGGCGGTGTCGAGCACGTCGTCCAGCGCCCGGTCGGCGCTGGCCGCGAAATCCCCGCCGGCCAGCGACTCGAGGTCGGTGCCCGCGGCGGATTTCCCGTCGGTCGGGCCCGGTACAGCCATCACCCGACTCCTTCCGCTGTGCAGGGGCGGCCGGTCATCTGGCCGCCATCAACCCTATCCGGCGCCGGCCCCGAAGACCCTCAGGTGATCGCGCAGATCACCTGTGAGCTCAAGCATCGAGTAGTCACGGAAACTGAACCGCCAGACGCCGTCGACCCGCTCGAACTCGTCGTGATAGCGGCCGGCCGCGACCACCTGCAGCGGCACGGCGTCGGTCTGCTGCAACACGGTGTAGTAGGACCGGCACGTCGCCGTCCCGGACTCCTCGTCGATGTCGAGGATCGGGTTGGTGACGACGTGCTTGGTGCGCGGTGTGCCGTCCGGGTGGATCTTGACCAGGCTCTGCCACAGCTGCAACAGCCCGGCGCTGTCCAGGATGGCGGTGCCCTCGGCGTCGGCCTTGATCCGGGCATGGGCGAATAACGCGGCCGCCGATTCCAGATCGCCGGCGTCCATCAACTCGGCGTAGCGGTACAGCAGGTTCGTGATGGGGACCGCACTTCCGCTGGACATATCGAAAACATAGCCACCCTGGGCCAGACTGAACGCATGACCCGCCCCCAGGTGCAGCTGCTGACCCGCGACGGCTGTCCGGTCTGCGTGCAGGTGTACGACCAGCTGACGCAGCTGGCCGCCGAGCTGCGATTCGACCTGCACGCAGTCGACGTCGACGCGGCCGCCGCGGCCGGGGACAGCGCCTGGCGTGCGGAATTCGGTGACCGGCTGCCGGTGGTGCTGCTCGACGGCCGCGAGCACAGCTACTGGGAGGTCGACGAGGCCAGGCTGCGCGCCGATCTGGCGGGTTGATGCGGCGGTCCCAGCTTCGCCTCTCCTCCGTCGCGCCTCGCTGAACCGCCGAATTTGGTGGGCCAGCGCTTTAGCCTCTACCGTGGAGTGAAGTTTGTTCACTGGTGACAGCAAGGAGCGGACCAGGTGATATTGCCGTGAGCGTCCTGCTCTTCGGGGTTTCGCATCGCAGCGCCCCGGTCTCGGTACTCGAGCAGCTCAGCACCGCCGAACCCGATCAGGTCAAGATCGTCGAGCAGGTGCTGGAATCGCCGCTCGTCACCGAGGCGATGATTCTGTCGACCTGCAACCGGGTCGAGATCTACGCCGTCGTCGAGGCGTTCCACGCCGGGCTGTCGGCGATCGGGCAGGTGCTCTCCGAACACTCCGGCATGTCGATGACCGACCTGACCAAGTACGCCTACGTCCGCTACAGCGAGGCCGCCGTCGAGCATCTGTTCTCGGTGGCCAGCGGTCTGGACTCGGCCGTCGTCGGCGAGCAGCAGGTGCTGGGCCAGGTGCGTCGCGCCTACGCCTCCGCGGAGGCCAACAACACCGTCGGCCGGGTGCTGCACGAACTGGCGCAGCGTGCGCTGTCGGTGGGCAAGCGGGTGCACTCCGAAACCGGGATCGACGCCGCCGGCGCCTCGGTGGTGTCAGTCGCCCTGGGGATCGCCGATAAGCAACTGGGCGACAAGGGATTACAGGGGCGGACCGCGGTGGTGATCGGCGCCGGATCGATGGGCGCGCTGTCGGCGGCGCACCTGGCGCGCGCCGGTGTGCAACGCATTCACGTGGTCAACCGCTCGCTGTCACGCGCCCAGCGGCTGGCGCGCAAGATCCGCGACAGTGGCGTCGCCGCGGACGCCGTGGCCCTGGACCGGATGACGGCCACGTTGGCCGACGCCGACGTCGCGGTGTGCTGCACCGGGGCGGTGAGCCCGGTGGTGTCACTGGCCGACGTGCACCACGCACTGGCCGGCGGCAACCGGGACGAGGCGACCCAGCCGCTGGTGATCTGCGATCTGGGCATGCCGCGCGACGTCGACGCCGCGGTCGCCGGGCTGCCCGGGGTGCACGTCATCGACATGGAGCGGATCCAGCGCGAACCGTCGGCGCAGGTCGCCAGCTCCGACACCGACGCCGCCCACAGCATCGTGGCCCGCGAGGTCGCCACCTACCTGGCCGGGCAGCGGATGGCCGAGGTCACCCCGACGGTGACCGCGCTGCGCCAGCGTGCCGCCGACGTGGTCACCGCCGAGTTGCTGCGGCTCGATCACCGGCTGCCGGACCTGGACACCGCCCAGCGCGAGGAGGTGGCGCGCACCGTGCGCCGCGTCGTCGACAAGCTGCTGCACGCCCCCACGGTGCGGGTCAAGCAGCTGGCCAGCTCGCCCGGCGGCGACAGCTACGCCGAAGCGCTTCGCGAGCTCTTCGAGCTCGATCCGACCGCCGTGGACGCGGTCGCGACCGCCGGTGAATTGCCAGTGGTGCCGGACGGGATCGACGTCGGTGCCGAAACCGGGTCGGCCGGGTAGCCGTTTTGGGTGACGTAATCCGTATCGGTACCCGGGCCAGCTTGCTGGCCACCACTCAAGCGGGGACCGTTCGTGACGCCTTGGTGGCCGCCGGTCACCCCGCGGAACTGGTCAAGATCAGCACCACCGGCGACCGCTCATCGGGGCCGATCGCCGAACTCGGGGTGGGGGTGTTCACCGCCGCGCTGCGCGAGGCCATCGTCGACGGCCGGGTCGACGCCGCGGTGCACTCGCACAAGGACCTGCCCACCGCGGACGATCCCCGTTTCGTGCTGGCCGCGATTCCGCCCCGGGAGGACCCCCGGGACGCGCTGGTGGCGCGTGACGGGCTGGTGCTGGGGGAGTTGCCGGCGGGCGCCGTGGTGGGCACGTCAAGCCCGCGACGGGCCGCGCAGCTTAGAGCATTGGGTCTCGGTTTGGAAATTCGCCCCCTACGAGGCAACCTAGATACCAGGTTGAACAGGGTAAGCAGCGGCGAACTCGACGCCATCGTGGTAGCCCGGGCGGGTCTGGCCCGCCTGGGACGTCTCGACGCGGTCACCGAGACGCTGGAACCGGTGCAGATGTTGCCGGCTCCGGCCCAAGGTGCGCTGGCCGTGGAGTGTCGCGCCGGCGATACCGCGCTGGCGGCGTTGCTGGCGGAGTTGGATGACACCGACACCCGCCGCGCGGTTACCGCCGAGCGGACCCTGCTCGCCGAACTGGAGGCGGGTTGTTCCGCACCGGTGGGCGCGATCGCCGAGGTGGTCGAGTCGATCGATGAGGACGGCCGCGTCTTCGACGAGCTGTCGCTGCGCGGGTGCGTGGCGGCGCTGGACGGATCCGACGTGATCCGCGCGTCCGGCATCGGCAGTCCGGACCGAGCCCGGGAACTGGGCGTGTCGGTCGCGGCGGAACTGTTCGAGCTGGGTGCGCGCGAGCTGATGTCGGACGCGCGGTGAAGACAGCCGCGCTCGGAAGTGGCTGAAGTGACTGGGAGTAGGGAATGGCTCGCCAAGTGAGCGTGCGAGGGCAGAAGCCCAAGCCGGGCCGCATCGTATTCGTCGGCTCGGGTCCCGGCGACCCGGGTCTGTTGACGACGCGGGCGCGGACGACGCTGACGAACGCCGCGCTGGTGTTCATCGACCCCGACGTGCCCGAGGCGGTGCTGGGACTGGTCGGTACCGACCTGCCCCCGATCGCCGGGCCGGTGCCGCCGGACCCCAAGGCCGACAAGAACGGCACGGCCCCCGACGGCGCTGAAGGCACCGACGGCACCGACGTCGACGGCACCGACGCCGACGCGGCCGCTGCGACCGTCCCGGGTGGACCCGACATCCGCCCGGCGCTGGGCGAGCCGGCCGAGGTGGCCAAGATCCTGACCGCCGAGGCGCGGTCCGGCGCCGACGTGGTGCGCCTGGTAGCCGGCGACCCGCTCTCGGTCGACGCCGTCATCACCGAGGTCAACGCGGTGGCCCGCACCAATGTGGCATTCGAGATCGTGCCCGGCCTGCCGGCCACCAGCGCGGTGCCGACCTACGCCGGCCTGCCGCTCGGCTCGTCGCACACCGTGGCCGATGTTCGCGACCCGCAGGTGGATTGGGCCGCGCTGGCCGCCGCCCCGGGCCCGCTGATCCTGCAGGCCACCACCTCGCATCTGCCGGAGGCGGCCCGCACCCTGATCGAGTACGGCCTCTCGGATGCCACCCCGTGCGTGGTCACCACGTCCGGCACCACGTGCGCGCAGCGTTCGATCGAGTCCACCCTGGCCGGGCTGACCGAGCCCGCGGCGCTGGCCAGTATCGACCCGGTCATCCTGCCCAACGGTCAGGAGACCACCGCGGGCACGCTGGTGGTGACCATCGGCAAGACCGTCAGCCACCGGTCGAAGCTGAACTGGTGGGAGAGCCGCGCCCTGTACGGCTGGACGGTGCTGGTGCCGCGCACCAAGGACCAGGCCGGTGAGATGAGCGATCGGCTGGTCTCCCACGGCGCCTCGCCGGTGGAGGTGCCCACCATCGCGGTGGAGCCGCCGCGGAGCCCCGCCCAGATGGAAAGGGCCGTCAAGGGTTTGGTGGACGGCCGCTACCAGTGGGTGGTGTTCACCTCGACCAACGCGGTGCGCGCGGTGTGGGAGAAGTTCGGCGAGTTCGGACTGGACGCCCGCGCATTCTCCGGGGTGAAGATCGCCTGCGTCGGCGAAGCCACCGCCGAGCGGGTCCGGGCGTTCGGGATCAGTCCCGAGCTGGTGCCCTCCGGCGAGCAGTCCTCGCTGGGTCTGCTGGATGAATTCCCGCCCTACGACGACGTTTTCGACCCGGTCAACCGGGTATTGCTGCCGCGCGCCGATATCGCCACCGAGACGCTGGCCGAGGGTCTGCGCGAGCGTGGCTGGGAGATCGAGGACGTCACCGCCTACCGCACGGTGCGGGCCGCCCCGCCGCCCGCGACCATCCGGGAGATGATCAAGACCGGTGGGTTCGACGCGGTGTGCTTCACCTCGAGCTCCACGGTGCGCAACCTGGTCGGCATCGCCGGCAAGCCGCACACCCGCACCATCGTGGCCTGCATCGGTCCCAAGACCGCCGAGACGGCAGCCGAATTCGGGCTGCGGGTGGATGTGCAGCCGGAGACGGCCGCGGTGGGCCCGCTGGTCGACGCGCTGGCCGAGCACGCCGCCCGGCTGCGGGCCGAGGGTGCCCTGCCACCGCCGCGGAAGAAGAGCCGCAGGCGATGATCCAGCTCGCGTTGACTCTGCGCCCACGGCGCAAAAGTGCGAGTAACCCCCGCCCTCAGCGCAGAGTCAACGTATGAGAGAGCGTCCGCGCCGGCTGCGCTCCACGCCCGCGCTGCGCCGCCTGGTCGCGCAGACCTCGTTGGAGCCAAGGCATCTGGTGTTGCCGATGTTCGTCGCCGACGGCATCGACGAGCCCAGGCCGATCGTCTCCATGCCCGGCGTGGTTCAGCACACCCGCGATTCGCTGCGCGCCGCGGCTGCTGACGCGGTGGCCGCCGGAGTGGGCGGTCTGATGCTGTTCGGGGTGCCGGCAGAGGCGGACAAGGACAGCACCGGTTCCGCGGGCATCGACCCCGACGGCATCCTCAACACCGCGCTGCGCGACCTGGCCGCGGAACTCGGTGATGCCACCGTGCTGATGGCCGACACCTGTCTGGACGAATTCACCGACCACGGCCACTGCGGGGTGCTCGACGGCCGCGGCCGGGTGGACAATGACACCACCCTGGCCCGCTACACCGAACTTGCTGTGGCACAGGCAGATGCCGGTGCTCACGTGGTGAGCCCCAGCGGCATGATGGACGGCCAGGTCGCCGCGATCCGGGACGGGCTCGACGCCGCCGGGCACAGCGACACGGTGATCCTGGCCTACGCGGCGAAGTTCGCCTCGGCGTTCTACGGTCCGTTCCGCGACGCCGTCGCCTCCAGCCTGGAGGGGGACCGCCGCACCTATCAGCAGGAGCCCGGCAACGCCCGTGAGGCCCTGCGCGAGGTCACCCTGGACCTGGCCGAAGGCGCCGACATCGTGATGGTCAAGCCGGCCATGGGGTACCTGGACGTGATCGCCGCTGCGGCCGCGGTGTCACCGGTTCCGGTGGCCGCCTACCAGGTGTCGGGGGAGTACGCGATGATCGCGGCGGCGGCCGCCCACGGCTGGGTCGACGGGCGGGCCGCCGCACTGGAGTCGCTGATCGGGATCCGGCGCGCGGGCGCTGACATCGTGCTGAGCTACTGGGCGGCCGAAGCGGCCGGCTGGCTGACGTGACCGGGCCGCAGATCGGGTCGCAGCCACCGGCGGCGGCCCCGCCCGCCCGTCCGGCGGATGTCGACACCGGGTTCTGGCTGTGGCTGGCCGCCCTGCCGTTGATGACGATCGGCTACGTGGTGAGCCTGCTGGCCTCCCCGGAGATCGCCGACATGCCGGTGACCTACCCGATCGTCGGGCTGACCGCGCTGGTGGTGGTCGTGGTGGTGGCCACCTTCCTGGTGCTGATGCGCTCCGGGTACCGCTGGGCGCGCACCGGATTGACCGGCGGTGCGATCGGCTCGGTGGCCTACGCGGTGAGCGGGCTGTCGCACGCCGACGCGCGGCCGGCGGTCGCGGTCACCCTCGCCGTCACCGGCATCGTGGGCTCGGTGCTGCTCGCCGCGGGAACCTTCCTGCTGCACCGCGGCGACGCCCAGGAGTACTTCACCCGGTAAGCGGGGGCGCGGTCGCGGCAGACTGGGGTGATGGATCCGGTTGAGGCACTGCGCCAGATCGCGTTCTACAAGGACCGGGCCCGCGAGGACCCGCGTCGGGTGATGGCCTACCGCCGCGCCGCCGACGTCGTCGAGGCGCTGGACGACGACGAGCGGCGCCGCCATGGCGTGGCCGAGAGCTGGCAGTCCCTGCCGGGCATCGGACCGAAGACCGCCGCGGTGATCGCGCAGGCCTGGGCCGGCGCTGAACCCGACACCCTGGTGCGGTTGCGCGAGGAGGCGGCGGATCTGGGTGGCGGGGCGTTGCGGGCGGCGTTGCGCGGGGACCTGCACCTGCATTCGGACTGGTCGGACGGCTCGGCGCCGATCGAGGAGATGATGGCCACCGCGGTGGCGCTGGGGCATGACTACTGTGCATTGACCGACCATTCCCCGCGGCTGACCATCGCCAACGGGCTCTCACCGCAGCGGCTACGCCACCAACTGGAGGTGATCGACGGGCTGCGGGAGCGCTTTGCGCCGCTGCGGATCCTGACCGGCATCGAGGTCGACATCCTCGACGACGGCAGCCTGGATCAGGAGCCGGAGTTGCTGGAGCGCCTCGATGTGGTGGTGGCCAGCGTGCATTCCAAGCTGGCGATGGAGTCGGGCGCGATGACGCGGCGGATGGTGCGCGCGGTCTGTAATCCGCGGGTCAACGTGCTCGGGCACTGCACCGGGCGGCTGGTCACCGGTGGACGCGGCCAGCGGCCGGAGTCGCAGTTCGATGCGGAGGCGGTGTTCACCGCCTGCCGCGAACAGGACACCGCAGTCGAGATCAACTGCCGCCCGGAACGACGCGACCCACCAACCCGACTGCTGCACCTGGCGCATGAGTTGGGGTGTCTGTTCAGCATCGACACCGACGCACACGCCCCCGGCCAGCTCGACTTCCTCGGCTTCGGCGCCCAGCGCGCGCTTGACGCCGGGATTGCGGCCGAGCGGATCGTCAACACCTGGCCGGCCGAGGAGCTGCTGGCCTGGGCGGCGGCCCGAGAGTCCAGGTGAAAGATCCGCCGCTTTTTCGCCTAGCCGCGCCGCCTGACTTAGCTGAAGATGCCCCGAATACCACCGGGTCGTGGTCCCGCGACGGGCGGCCTAGCGCCGCGTTAGGCTGACCCGACATGTCTGAACCCGCGCCGACCGCCCAGCCGGCACCGCTGTTCTTCGAATGCGGTGCCAGCTGGTGGTGGGTGCTGTTCGGTCCGGTCGCAGCGGGGCTGCTGCTGTTGATCCAGAACTCCGGCGGCTATGGATACCAGCCGCTGATGCCCGCCGTGTTGATGGTGCTGGTCTCCACCATGTTGGCCATCCAGGTGAAGGCGGCCCGCATCCACACCTCGGTCGAGCTGACCGCAACCACGCTGCGGCAGGGCACCGAGACGCTCCGGATCGCCGACATCGTCATGATCTACCCCGAGGCCAAGCGGCCCACCGGCTGGGGCAAGCCCCAACCGGAGAAGTGGCAGGAAGCCCGGGCGCTGGGTGAGTTGCGTGGGGTGCCGCGCCGCCGGGTGGGGATCGGGCTGCGCCTGACCGGGCGGCGCACGGTCCAGGCCTGGGCGCGGGACCACCGCAGGCTACGAGCGGCGCTGACCGACCTGGTTCCCGAGGCGGTCCCGCCCGGCGCACTCATCGAACCGGACCTCGACGACGACGCCGAAGAATCGTCGTGGTGAGGGCCCCGATCGTGCGGGCGCTCGCCGAGCTCGTCCTGGCCGTGGCCGCGGCGGTGGGTTGCGCCGCGAGCTGGCTCAACGTGCGCTATCTGGTGCTGGTCGCGCCGGTGATCGACGGCGAACCGGCCACCACCTCGGTGACCTACCACCCTCGGATGTTGCTGTTGGTGCTGCTGTTGGCGACGGCCGCCGGTGTGCTGGCGGTGATCGGCACGGCCCGGCTACGCCGTGCTCAGCGTCACGCTGAGCCCATATACCCCGTGGGGGTATCATCGGCGGGGTGATCACCACTGACCTCGAACTGCGTGGAATGACCTGTGCGTCGTGTGCGGCGCGAGTGGAGCGCGGCCTGAACGCACTCGACGGGGTGCACGCCACGGTGAACCTGGCGGTCGAACGCGCCCACGTCGAACACGACTCGAGCGTCTCGGCCGACGACCTCGTGCTGGCCGTGGAATCCGCCGGCTACCAGGCCGTGGTGCTCGGCGCGGCCCACGAGCACTCGGCTGACCACGCCGCCGGACATGGCGATACGCCGGCCGCGCAACTGCGCCCCCGGCTGATCGGCGCGGCGCTGCTGGCCGTCCCCGTCGTCGCGCTGTCGATGGTGATGGCCTGGCAGTTCGCCGGCTGGGGCTGGGTGGCGTTGGCGCTGACCACCCCGATCGTGGTGTGGGGCGGCTATCCGTTCCACCGGGCCGCGCTGCGCACCGCCGCCCACGGTGCCGCCACCATGGACACCCTGGTCTCGCTGGGCACGCTGGCGGCCTACCTGTGGTCGGTGGTCGCGGTCGTCACCGGATCGGGTCACCTGTATTTCGAGGTGGCGGCGGTGGTCACGGTCTTCCTGCTGGCCGGCCGCTACGCCGAGGCGCACGCCAAACGCTCGGCGGGTGCGGCGCTGCGCGCACTGCTGGAACTGGGCGCCAAGGACGCCGCGGTGATGCGGCGCGGCGATGACGGACTCAAGGAGACCCGGGTGCCGATCGCCGAGCTGCGGGTCGGTGACGTGATCGTGGTCCGGCCCGGGGAGCGGGTCGCCACCGACGGCGTCGTCATCGACGGCAGCACCGCGCTGGACACCTCGGCGATGACCGGCGAGTCGCTGCCCGTCGACGTCACCGAAGGCGACCCGGTGCTGGGCGGCTCGCTCAACACCACCGGGCTGGTGCTGGTCCGCGCCACCAAGGTGGGTGCCGACACCCAGCTGGCCCGGATGGCCAAGCTGGTCACCGACGCCCAGGCCGGCAAGGCGTCCATCCAGCGGCTGGCCGACCGGGTATCGGCGGTGTTCGTACCGGTGGTGCTGGTGATCGCGGCGCTCACGCTGGCCGGGTGGCTTTTGGCCGGGCAATCCGCCGCGGCGGCCTTCACGGCGGCGGTCGCGGTGCTGATCATCGCCTGCCCGTGCGCACTGGGGCTGGCCACGCCGACCGCGATCCTGGTCGGCACCGGCCGCGGCGCTCAGCTGGGCATCCTGATCAAGAACCCGCAGGTGCTGGAGGCCGTCAAGGACATCGACACCGTGGTGCTGGACAAGACCGGAACGGTCACCACCGGCGTGATGGCCGTCGCCGGCCTCGCGGTCAACCGCGGGGAGGATCCCGACACGGTACTGGCCCGCGCCGCCGCCGTCGAAGCGGCGTCTGAGCACCCGATCGCCGCGGCCATCGTCGCCGGGGCGAAAGCGGCCGGGCTTGCGATCGGCCGGGTGACCGACTTCGCCAGCCGGCCCGGCCACGGGGTGACCGGGGTGGTCGACGGGGTGCGGGTGGAGATCACCCGGTCGGCTGCCGCGCACCAGACCGGGACAGCGGTCGAGGTGTCCTGGGACGGCCGGGAGCGCGGCACGATCACGCTGACCGACACGGTGCGGCCCAGCAGTGCGGCCGCGGTGGCCGAACTCAAGGCCATGGGCATCACCCCGGTGCTGCTCACCGGCGACGGCGCGGCGGTGGCGCGCAAGGTGGCCGGCGAGGTCGGCATCGACCCGGCCCACGTCATCGCCAATGTGCTGCCCGCGGACAAGGCCGACGCCGTCAAGAGCCTGCAGGCCCAGGGCCACCGGGTGGCCATGGTCGGCGACGGCGTCAACGACTCGGTGGCCCTGGCCACCGCCGATATCGGTATGGCGATGGGCACCGGTACCGACGCCGCCATCGAGGCCGGTGATCTGACCCTGGTGCGGGGTGATCTTTGCACCGTTCCGACCGCACTGCGGCTCTCGGCGCGTACGCTCCGAATCATCCGGCAGAACCTCATCTGGGCGTTCGGTTACAACGTCGCCGCGATACCGCTGGCGGCGGCGGGGCTGCTCAACCCGATGATCGCAGGCGCGGCGATGGCCGCCTCGTCGGTTCTGGTGGTGACGAACAGCCTGCGGCTGCGGGCGTTTCGATAGACCGGAGGAGGTCTGAAGGTGAGGATCGTTTTGTCGGCGTCTATCGCCGTTTGTTCAGTGGTGCTCGCCGCACCGGCCCTGGCTGACCCGGCCAACCCCGACCCGTTCAGCCCCAGCGACTGTATTGCCAACGCGAGTGCGGTCTGCAACGTCGGTCCCTACGGCCCTAACAGCCTGACCAATCCGGCCAACATCGACAGCCCGCTGAATCCGGCGAACCCGGCCAACATCGACAGCCCGATGAACATCGACAACCCGGCCAACATCGACAGCCCGATGAATCCGATGAATCCGATGAACCCGATGAACACGCCCTGATCCGACAACCGCTGACGATGCCGGCAGCGGGATAGGCCCGAATCAGGAATCCAGCCAAGCCAACTCGGCCGGCAGCTGCGCACGCCAGTAGGTCACGTCGTGTCCGCCCTGGGTGAACCCGCCCGCCGGCCGCGGATTCAACTGACTGACAAAGTGATTGGTCGCGTAGTAGAAGGTGTCCGACGTTCCGCAGTCGACCCGCAGCGGAATCGACGCCAGCCGGGGCGCCAGGCTGAAAACTGAATTCGTCCGCCAGTCATCGACGCTGTCGAATGCCCCGGCGGGCGCGCCGAAGTAGGTCATATAGATCGCCGGGCTGATCGCGCAGATGCCGGCGGTGCGGGCCGGGCCCAGCCGGGTGCCCAGCAGCATCGCGCCGTAGCCGCCCATCGACCAGCCCATGAACGCGACCCGCGAGGTGTCGATGCCCTTGTCGGCCAGCATCGGAAGCAATTCGTTGAGCACCATCGCCCCGGAGTCGTGGCCGGAACTGTGCGGGCGCCAGTAGGTGTTGCCGCCGTCGACCGCCACCACCGCGAACGGTGGCCGGCCCGAGGCGGTCAGTTTCGCCAGCTCCTCCTCGACCCCCAGATCCATCACCCAGGCCGCGTCGCCGTCCTTGCAGTGCAGGGCGATCACCGGCCGCAGCGGCGCGGTCTGCCCCGGTGGCCGGGCGATGATCCAGTTGGTCTCCAGCCCGCCGCGGGCCGCCGACACGAACGACCCGGACTCGCGGGTGGGGTAGGCGTTCCCGGTCGCCCGGGCCTCCGCCGACAGCAACGTGCCCGCTCCCAACAGACCCGCCGCACCGACCCCAAGGCGCAGTGCAGCCCGGCGGGTCAGATCAGCCATGACAGCAATCATCTCGTGCCCGCGCACCGCGGTTGGACAGGCACGCCGCAGCGTCGGTCAGGTTGCTGCCGGCTCGCCGGGGTCCTCCGGTGCCGGGGGCTGGCCGAACTGCTCGCGGAACGCCTCCACCGTGTAGCTCACCACGGTCGCCTCCCGGGGCGCGCGGACCGTCGCCGAACGCGGGATACGGACCATCGGCCCCAGCTGCCCCGGGTAGTGGTCCGGTTTGCCGATCTTGAGCAGGCCGCCGCCGGCGTCCGAGGACTCCGGTGCGATCTCCACCTCGCCCTCGGTGACGACGTAGATCAGATCCTCTACGGTGCCCTGCTCCAGCAGCACCGCTCCGGGCCCCAACCGCACCGGGGCCTGCTGGGCGCGTGCCGGGGCCGGCGCCGCGGTCGGCGACAGCTGGATGACGATGTCGGCGAGCGGCACGATCCGGGTGTCGTGGGTGGCGACCACCACGACGCGGTCACCGGCGGCGAGCACCCGCAGCAGTTGCACCACTTCGCCGGCCCGGACGAAATCGAGTTGTGCGGTGGGTTCGTCGGCCAGGATCAGCGGCGGGTCCAGGGCCAGCGCGCGGGCCACCGCCACCCGCTGCTGCTGGCCGCCGCTGAGCTGGCCGGGCCGGTGATCGGTCCGGTCGGCCAGGCCGACCCGGGTGAGCAGATCCCGGGCCCGCTCCTGGGCGGACCACTGCGTCCACCCGGCCGCCCACATCGGCACCATCACGTTCTCCAGCGCGGTCAGGCTCGGCACCAGGTTGAACGCCTGGAAGACGATCCCGACGGTGCGCCGACGGTAGGAGGTGATCTCCCGGCGGCTCAGTCCGGTGACATCGGTGGCGCCGAACCGGATCTCGCCGCTGGTCGGGCTCAGGATGCCGCCCAGGCAGGACAACAGCGTGGTCTTGCCGCATCCGCTGGGGCCGAGCACAACCACCAGCGATCCGGCCGGAATCTCCAGGCTCAGACCGTGAATCGGGCGGATCGGTTCCCCGCCGCCGGTGGCGTATTCGATGACCAGATCCTTGATCCGCAGGTCGCCCATGGCTTAGGGACCCCCGAACGCCAGCACCGGGTCGATGGCCACCGCGTGGCGCAGGCCCGCCAGGCTGGCCAGCAGACCGATGCCCACCGCGGTCAGCACCAGCAAAGCGAACGACGACGTCGTCACCGCCACCAGCATCGGAAACGCCGGCCCGATCGCCACCGCCAGCACGCCGCCGAGCACCGCCGCGGCCACCGCCACGGCCACCGCCTGCAGCGCCAGCCCGGCCAACACCATCCATGTCGTGACCCCCAGCGCCTTGAACACCGCGAAGTCGCGGGTGCGCTCCAGCGCCGACAGGTAGATCAGCGAGCCCACGATCAGTGCGGCCACTCCCCACAGCAGCACCGACATGTAGGACAGCGCCATCTGTGCTCCGGCCAGCGGGCGCACCATGTCGTCGACGGCGGCGGCGCGGTCCACCACCCGGTAGCCCTCCGGCACCGTCGCCGGGGTGCCCCGCAGGCCGATCGCCGAGGCCACCGGTTGCCCGGAGTACATCAGCCGCTGGGCGCCCGACACGGTCAGGAAGGCATTGGGTTGACCGGCCAGTGTGGTGGACTTCTCGACCAGCCCGACGATCCGCAATTTGCCCGCGCCCAGTTCCACCTCGTCGCCGACGGCCCGTTTGAGCGTGGTGGACATCGCGATCTCGTTGGGCTCGGTCGGGGCGCGCCCCGAGCTGATCGGCGGCATCGCCGCCTTGGGGACGCCGTAGATGTTGACGTTCTGCGGCGACTCGCCGTCCTGCAGGATGGTGTTGCCGTAGACCACCGGCAGCGCCGCTTCGACGCCGGCGATGCGGGCGACATCGCCCGCCTCCTTCTGCGGAAACCGCGATGATCCCATGAACGGACCGACCGCGGCCGTCTGAATCAGGTAGCTGTCGATACCCAGCGAATCGACCACGTGCTCCGCCTCGACGCGGAAGCCGTGGGTCAGCCCGGCCAGCACCAGGGTCAGCGCGAACACCATCGCGGTGCCGACAGCGGCGACGATGAACCGACGCAGCCGCCACTGCAGGTCCCGCAAGGCGGTGATCAGCATCCGCACGCGCGCATGTTATCGCAGCGTGTGCCTGTGACCGCCATCTCGGCAGGTGGGGCCGGTCGTCCTCCGCAAATCCGGAATCGCAGGCCACCGGCGTGGTTTTCGGCTAGAAATACACACACGCCGGTTTGCCCAGGGAAGGGGTCAGTGGATGAATTTCGCTGCCCTGCCGCCCGAGGTCAATTCGTTGCGGATCTACACCGGCCCCGGCTCCACGCCGATGCGGGCGGCCGCCGCGGCCTGGAGCGGGCTGGCCGCCGAACTGCATGCCGCGGTCACCTCCTACGAAGCGGTGATCGCCGAGCTGACCGGCCAGTCGTGGCTGGGGCCGGCGTCGGTGGCGCTGACCCGGTCCGCCGCGCGATACGCGGCATGGATGGCCGCCACCGCGGCACAGGTCGACCAGACCGCGGCGCAGGCCAACGCGGCGGCTGCGGCTTACGAGGCGGCGTTCAGTGCAACGGTGCCGCCCACGGTGGTGGCCGCCAACCGCGCCCGGCTGATGCTGCTGGTCGCCACCAACGTGCTGGGGACCAACACCGCGGCGATCGCCGCCACCGAGGCCGAGTACGCCGAGATGTGGGCGCAGGACGCCGCCGCGATGTACGCCTACGCCGCCGCGTCGGCGGCCGCGGCCGGGCTGGCGCCGTTTCCGGAGCCACCGCAGACCAGCAATCCGGCCGGCCCGGCCGGTCAGGCCGCCGCGACCGGCGCAGCCGAAGCGAACTCGTCGTCGTCGAACATCCAGGCGCTGCTGAGCCAGCTGGCCTCGGGCATCCTGGGCACCCAGAACAACTCGCTGGCCCAGGCCGGGGTGGGAGCGGCGACCGTCGCCGGGCCGGCCCAGGGCCTGGCCGACCTGATCACGCTGCCCAGCATCAGTGACATCGTGGGGCTCAGCGCGGCGCAGGTGGTCTCGCTGGTGCTGTCCGGGGGAGCCTGGATCGCGGCGGACGCCAGCACCCGCGAGATCCTCTATGAGCAGGATCAGCTCCGGATGGTGGAGTACGAGATCCTGCACAACATCGACCTGTTCTCACCGCTGACCCCGTCACGGCCGAATGTGCCCGGCGTATCGGCGGCGCTGTCGGCGGCCATGGGTGAGGCGGTCACGGCCGGCAACCTGTCGGTGCCGATCAACTGGGCCGCCAACGCCCCGGAGATCCGCAGCCTGTCCTACACCAAGCCGCTGGCCGGCCCGGCCCTCGGCGGGGCTCCGGCGGCCTCGCTCGCCGGCGCCGGAAGTGCGTTCAGCCAGATGGCGCTGGCGGGCATGGGCGGTAGCGCGCTGGCCGGGTCGGTCAGTCGCGGGCGCGGCGGTGCCGATGCCACCGACGCTGCGGCGCGGGTCCAGACGCCGCAACGCGCCGCCGGCTCACCCGCCGACGCCGGCGCGGGTGAGGCCGACGGCGACGGCACGCCCGGGCCGTCGATGATGGGCATCGCCGCGGAGATCCGCGAATTCGCCGAGCTGCGCGACCGCGGATTGATCACCAACGACGAGTACAACGAGCAGAAGATGCGGCTGCTGGGTCGCTGAGCGGTCAGCCCGGCTCGGCCGAGTGGGGTGGCTCCCAGGTGTGCGGCAGCATCGGGACCGTCGGACCGGTGCCCGTGGTGGTGTCCACCATGGTGGTCAATCCCGTTACTGCGGAATCGCTTTCACGTTCCGCGGTGCCCGCGAAGCCCAGCGGGCCCGCCCCGCTGGCCGATTCGGCAGCCATGGCGGCATCCGAGTCGAGGTACTCGTAGCGGTTGCCGGGATCGGTCAACGTTTCACGGTGCCGCCGCCGGCGGGCCTGCCTCGTCGTGGCGGCGGCGGTCGCGGTGGCTGCGGGGGCCTGCGACCGCTGGCTCGCCGCGGGTGCGGGCAGGCGCATCTTGGCCGGTGCCCCGAGGGACGGACCGCCACCGACCAGATACGGCAACGCCGCGCCCTCGGCTCCGGTGACCGGCGGCGGCAGCACCGGGATGCCCCCGCCCGCGGTGACCGCGGGGGCCAGGGTCGGCGGGGCCATCGCCGGGGGAGCCGCCGGGGCCGGCGCGGGTGGGGCCGCTACAGCGGCCGGCGCGGCGGCCGGGACCACCGCCGGCGGGTTGGGGGCCGGCAGCGCCGGTGCGGCGGGGACGTTGATGCCGGTCAGGCCGGCCAGTCCGGCGACACCGGCGACGCCGGCCAGCGGTGCGGCCGGTGCGATCAGGGCGAGCATCGTCTCGGTCAGCGCCGTCACGGTCGGCGCCATCCCGAGCACGATCTCCCCGGCATAGTGCGGGGCGATCGTCATCAGCACCGGGTCGCTGATCAGACTGGTGAGCGGATTGTTGCTGGACAGGTCGGCCTGAATGGCCTCGTTGATCTCGGCGATGCGGGTGGTCCACCAGCTCTCCTGGTAGATGTTGCCGAAGTCCTGGGTGGGCGCCTGGTCGTTGCGGTGGTGGTGGTCGCGATGCTGTGGCGTGTCGGGGTTGAGCACCGTCGGCGCGGTCGCCGCCGCCGGGGACGAGGCCACCGCGGCACCGGCCACCGCCTGATACGTCGACATCGTGGTGGCCGCCTGCACCCACATCCGGGTGTAGTCGGCCTCGTTGACGGCGATCGGAATCGCGTTGACCCCAAAGAAGTTCGTCGCCACCAGCACCGCGTGGACGGCGTGGTTGGCGGCCAGCTCGGCCAGGGTGGGCATCGTGGCCAGCGCGGAGGTGTAGGCCGTGGCGGCGGTCTGGTGCTGGCGGGCCAGCGTCATGGCGTCGGCGCCGGCCTTGGTCAGCCAGGCCAGGTAGGGCACGT
>NZ_LZJK01000127.1 GCF_001667945.1 Mycolicibacter sinensis
GGGGCGCCAAGGATGTGGCAAAACAACAACAAACAAAAACCACCAAACACACTATTGAGTTCTCAAACAACACGCCCGGTTTCAGGCAACCCCGCTACTCTACTCGGTAGCCGGAGCTGAGTCAACTCCGACGTTTTCGGGGCTACCGGAAGGTCTTCCAGACGGCTCGGCGTTCCGCGTGCGGCGCGCCGGCCTGACCTATCTTACACGCTCGATTTCGGCGCCGAGACCGGCCAGGTACTCCACGAACAACGGGTAGCCGCGATCGATGTGATAGACGTCGTGGACCTCGGTGTCACCGTCTGCGACCAGGCCCGCAAGGACCAGACCGGCGCCGGCTCGGATGTCGGAGGCCCACACCGGCGCGCTGGAGAGCTGCGGCAGCCCGCGCACCACCGCGTGGTGTCCGTCGGTGCGGGCGTCGGCGCCCAGGCGGATCATCTCCTCGACGAATCGGAACCTTGCCTCGAAGACGTTCTCGGTGATCATCGATGTGCCGTCGGCGATCGCCGCCAGGCCGATCGCCATCGGCTGCAGGTCGGTGGGGAAACCGGGGAACGGCAGGGTCGCGACGTTGACCGCCTTGGGCCGTTCGTACTGGACCACCCGGAAGCCGTTGTCGGACTGGGTCACGGTTGCCCCCGCGTCGTGCAACTTGTGCAGGACGAGCTGCAGGTGGGCCGGGTCGACACCGGTCACCGAGATGTCGCCGCGGGTCATCACCGCCGCGATCGCCCAGGTGGCGGCGACGATCCGGTCGCCGATCACCTCGTGTTGGGTCGGGTGCAAGCGCGGCACCCCGGTGATCCTCAGCGTCGGCGAGCCGGCACCTTCGACCTGGGCCCCCATCTGGTTCAGCATCGTGCACAGGTCGACCACGTCGGGTTCGCGCGCAGCATTGTGGATGGTCGTGACGCCCTCGGCCAGCACCGCGGCCATCAAGATGTTCTCCGTGGCGCCGACCGAGGGAAACTCCAGCTGAATCTCGGCGCCGCGCAGTGCGTCGGCGTGGGCGACCACACAGCCGTGCTCGATATTGCAGGTAGCGCCCAGCTGGCGCAGGCCGGCCTGATGCATATCGAGTGGACGGGACCCGATCGCGTCACCGCCGGGCAGTGCGACCTTCGCGCGTAGGCAGCGGCCCACCAGCGGCCCGAGCACGCATACCGATGCCCGGAACTGCCGCACCGCGGCGAAGTCCGCGTCGTACTTGGGTTCATCCGGCGAGGTGATCCGCACCGTGGTCCCGTCGAGCTCGACGTTGGCGCCCAGGCCGCGCAGCACCTCGGCCATCAGCGGCACGTCGAGAATGTCGGGGCAGTTGGTGATGGTGCTGGTGCCCTCTGCCAGCAGCGCCGCAGCCATCAGTTTGAGGACGCTGTTCTTAGCACCGCCCACGGCGACTTCACCGGACAACCGATTGCCGCCGGTAACCACGAAACGCTCACCCACGCGCGTCAGTCTAGTGAGGATTCGACCCTGATCCCGAATGAAACCCGGCGCTGACCGGCCCTCCTCGCCCCGCTTGCCGGCCCCGGTACGGTTTGGACCATGGCAGTGCATATCACCCGCGTCTACACGCGTACCGGCGACGACGGCACCACCGGATTGAGCGACTTCTCGCGGGTCCCCAAGACCGATCCCCGCCTGGTGGCCTACGCCGATTGTGAGGAAGCCAACGCCGCCATCGGTGTCGCGGTCGCGCTGGGCAAGCCCGCCGACCCGGTCAGGTCAACACTGCTGCACATCCAGAACGATCTGTTCGACACCGGCGCCGACCTGGCCACTCCGGTGGTGGAGAACCCCAAGTATCCGCCGCTGCGGATCACCGGCGACTACATCGACCGCGTCGAAGCGTGGTGCGACGAATACAACGAGCCGCTGCCGGCGTTGAACTCGTTCATCCTGCCGGGCGGTTCTCCGCTCTCGACGTTGCTGCACGTGGCCCGCACCGCGGTGCGCCGCGCGGAGCGGTCGGCGTGGGCGGCCGTCGAAACCCATGCCGACGGGGTGTCGATCCTGCCCGCGAAATACCTGAATCGGTTGTCGGACTTGATGTTCGTGCTGTGCCGGGTGGCCAACCCCGATGGCGACGTGCTCTGGCAACCCGGCGGCGATCGTCAGGATCGTCCCGAAAAGTGAGTCCGCGCCGAGCGGTTTCGGCTGCTCAGTAACTGTGCCGGCGGGACCGCGGAGACGGGCGGGCCTCCAGCCAGGATAAGAACGCGGTGCGGGCGCCGCGGTCCAGCGCTATCTCGAAACCGGCCCGACGATCTTGGGTGGTGTCGCACAGTTCGAGCACCACGATCTCGTCAGTCATGATGTCGAACTCATCACCGCGGGGAGCGCGCCGCGACACCACATCCACGCCGCGGCGCGACAGCCGGCGGTCCGGCCACAGTCGCACACTGGAGAGCCGGTAGAAGGCTGCTTCACCGCCGCGATAACGGACCACGCCGTGACGCCAACCGTGTCCACCGACCGCCGGCAGGTCGCGCATGATCGCCGCGGTGCCGCCCTGACGCAGCTTCCACAGCCGGTAGCTCAGCGCCAGCACGGCGCCGAAGAGCACGGCGACGAGCACGACCATGCACATCATGGGCGTGCTCATCGACTCATGCCCCGCTAATCGATCACACCCAGGGCGCGCAGCCTGGCCCGGCCCTGTGCCGCCAACTTCGGATCGTTGGAGTTGGCGTCGTGGCGTGCAGTCGCCTCGTCGATCTCCGCGGCGAAGTCGACGGATTCGGCCAGAATGCTGACGCCCTCATCGGTGACCGACAGAAATCCGCCGTGCACGGCCAGCCGCAGCTCGCCCTCCTCCACGCGGTCCACCCGCACCATCGCGTCATCGACGAGTTCGGCGACCAGCGGGATGTGCCCCGGCATGATGCCGATCTCACCGACGGTGGTCCTGGTGAAGATGAACGTCGCCTTGCCCGACCACACCTTGCGGTCGACCGCGACGATGTCGACGTCAAGCTCGGCCATTACCCACCGCCTTTCGCCGCCACAAGATTCCGGGTCGTCACAGCTTGGCGCCCAGGCTCTCGGCCTTCTTGGCCAGGTCGTCGAGACCACCGATCAGGAAGAACGCCTGCTCGGGCAAGTGGTCGAAGTCGCCCTTGGTCAGGCGGTCGAAGGCCTCGATGGTCTCCTTGAGCGGCACCGTCGAACCGGGCTGGCCGGTGAACTGCTCGGCCGCCATCATGTTCTGGCTCAGGAACCGCTCGATGCGCCGGGCCCGGCCAACCAGCTGCTTGTCCTCTTCGGACAGCTCGTCGATACCCAGAATGGCGATGATGTCCTGCAGGTCCTTGTAACGCTGCAGGATCCGGATGACCTCCTGGGCGACCCGGTAGTGCTCCTCGCCGACCACGGCCGGGTCCAGAATGGTCGAGCTGGACGCCAGCGGGTCCACCGCCGGGAAGATGCCCTTGGAGAACACCGCACGGCTCAGCTCGGTGGTCGCGTCCAGGTGCGCGAACGTGGTCGCCGGCGCCGGGTCGGTGTAGTCGTCGGCGGGCACGTACACGGCCTGCATCGAGGTGATGGACCGACCGCGCGTCGAGGTGATCCGCTCCTGCAGCTCACCCATCTCGTCGGCCAGGGTGGGCTGGTAACCCACGGCCGAGGGCATCCGGCCCAGCAGGGTCGAGACCTCGGAGCCGGCCTGGGTGAACCGGAAGATGTTGTCGATGAACAGCAGCACGTCCTGGCCCGCCTCGTCGCGGAACCACTCGGCCATGGTCAGCGCCGACAGCGCCACCCGCATACGAGTGCCCGGCGGCTCGTCCATCTGACCGAACACCAGCGCGGTGTCCTTGAGCACGTTGGCGTCCTCGAGCTCGACCCACAGGTCGTTGCCCTCACGGGTACGCTCCCCCACCCCGGCGAACACCGAGGTACCACCGAAGTTGCGGGCGATGCGGTTGATCATCTCCTGGATCAGCACCGTCTTGCCCACACCGGCACCGCCGAACAGAGCGATCTTGCCGCCGCGCACGTACGGGGTGAGCAGGTCGACGACCTTCAGACCGGTCTCGAGCATCTCGGTGCGCGGTTCCAGCTCGTTGAAGGCCGGTGGCTTGCGGTGAATCGCCCAGTGCTCGAAGTCCTCGCCGTAGCCGGGCTTGTCCAAGCAGTGGCCCAGGGCGTTGAACACGTGGCCCTTGACGTCATGGCCGACGGGCACCGAGATCGCCGCCCCGGTGTCGGTCACCTCGACACCACGCACCAGGCCGTCGGTGGGCTGCATCGAGATGCAGCGCACCAGGTTGTCACCCAGGTGCTGGGCGACCTCGAGGGTCAGCGTCTTCGCCAGCTCCTCGAAGGTGATCTCGGCGTGCAGCGCATTGAACAGCTCGGGCACCGCGCCCCGAGGGAACTCGACGTCGACGACGGGGCCGGTTACGCGCACCACGCGGCCGGCGGTTGTCTTGTCAGCGGTAACAGTCATTATCTTCTTCGCTTCCTCAGTGGCTTAGCGGGGGCTTACCGGGCGGCGTCGGCGAGGGCGTTCGCACCGCCGACGATTTCGCTGATTTCCTGGGTGATCTGGGCCTGGCGCTCGCGGTTGGCCTCCAGCGTCAGCGCTTTGATCAGGTCGTCGGCGTTGTCGGTCGCCGACTTCATGGCGCGCTGACGCGAGGCCAGCTCCGATGCCGCCGAGTCGAGCAGCGCCGCGTACACGCGGGTGGTCAGATACCGCGGCAGCAGCGAGTCGAACAGCGTGGTGGCGTCCGGCTCGAAGGAGTACAGGGTCCGCGGACCGCTCTCCTCGCCGACGTACTCCACCAGCATCGGGGCGATCCGGCGTGCCTCGGCCGACTGCGACAGCATCGAGCGGAAGTCGGTGGCCACAATGTGCAGCTCGTCCACGCCCAGCACCCCGTCCGCACCCGGGTCGTTGCCGTCGTCGTCGACACCGGACATGAACGCGTCGACCAGCGTCGAGGCGATCTCGGCGGCGTTCTCGTAGGTCGGCTGCTCGGAGAAGCCGGTCCACGAGTCGGTGACCGTCCAGTTGCGGAAGCTGTAGTAAGCCAGCGCCTTACGGCCGACGACGTAGAGAACCGGGTCCTTGCCCTCCGACCGCAGCAAGGCGAACAGCTCCTCGGCCCGGCGGAAGACGTTGGCGTTGTACCCGCCACACAGACCACGGTCGGACGACACCACCAGGACACCCGCCCGCTTGGGCTGGCTGCGCTCGACCAGCAGGGGGTGGTCCAGGGCCGCTTCGGCGGCCAATGTCGTGAGCATCCGGGTGATCTCGGTGGCGTACGGCCGCGCCGTTTCGAGCCGGGCCTGCGCCCGACCGATACGCGAGGTGGCGATCAGCTCCTGGGCCTTGGTGATCTTCTTGATCGACCCGGCCGAGCGGATCCGCCCGCGTAGTTCCCGAAGTGTGGCTGCCATAGCGGCGTTACTTCTTCTTCGCCGGCGCGGCCTTGCGGACCTGCACCGCTTCCTTGCCGAGCTTGTCCTCGTCGAGCGCCTCAACGTGTTCGTCGGGCACCACCGAGCTGCCATCAGTGGCGGCGAAGCCCTTCTTGAACTGGTTGATGACCTCGACCAGCTTCTCGCTGGCTTCCTCGGACAGCTTCTTCGACTCGCGGATCCCGCTCAACAGACCGCTCTCGGAGGCCCGGATGTGGTCCAGCAGTTCGGATTCGAAGCGACCCACGTCCTCGACCGGCACCGAGTCCAGGTGCCCCTCGGTGCCCAGGAAGATCGAGACCACCTGCTCCTCGACCGGCATCGGCGCGTACTGGGGCTGCTTGAGCAGCTCCACCAGCCGAGCACCCCGGTCCAGCTGCGCCTTGCTGGTGGCGTCCAGGTCGGAGGCGAAGGCGGCGAAGGCCTCGAGCTCGCGGTACTGCGACAGGTCCAGACGCAGCGAGCCGGCCACCTCCTTCATCGCCTTGATCTGCGCGGCGCCACCGACGCGGGACACCGACACACCGACGTTGATGGCCGGGCGGACACCCTGGTTGAACAGGTCGCTCTCCAGGAAGCACTGGCCGTCGGTGATCGAGATGACGTTGGTCGGGATGTAGGCCGAGATGTCGTTGGCCTTGGTCTCGATGATCGGCAGGCCGGTCAGCGAACCACCACCCAGTTCGTCGGAGAGCTTCGCGCAGCGCTCCAGCAGCCGGGAGTGCAGGTAGAACACGTCGCCCGGGTAGGCCTCGCGGCCCGGCGGGCGGCGCAGCAGCAGCGAGATGGCGCGGTAGGCCTCGGCCTGCTTGGTCAGGTCGTCGAACACGATCAGCACGTGCTTGCCCTGGTACATCCAGTGCTGGGCGATCGCCGAACCGGTGTAAGGGGCCAGCCACTTGAAGCCGGCGGAGTCCGACGCCGGCGCGGCGACGATCGTGGTGTAGTCCATGGCGCCGCCCTCTTCCAGCGCGCGGCGCACGCTGGCGATGGTGGTGCCCTTCTGTCCGATCGCGACGTACACGCAGCGGACCTGCTGGTTGGGGTCGCCGGTCTCCCAGTTCTGGCGCTGGTTGAGGATGGTGTCCACGCACAGCGCGGTCTTGCCGGTCTTGCGGTCGCCGATGATCAGCTGGCGCTGGCCGCGGCCGATCGGGGTCATGGCGTCGACGGCCTTGATACCGGTCTGCAGCGGCTCGGACACGCTCTGGCGCTGCACCACCGAGGGCGCCTGCATCTCCAGCGGACGACGGGTCTCGGACTCGATCTCGCCGCGGGCGTCGATCGGCTGGCCGAGCGGGTTGACCACGCGACCGAGGAAGCCGTCGCCGACCGGCACCGAGAGCACCTCACCGGTGCGCTTGACCTGCTGGCCCTCTTCGATGTTCTCGAAGTCGCCCAGGATCACCGCGCCGACGTTGTGCTCGTCGAGGTTCAGGGCCACGCCCAGCACCCCGCCGGGGAACTCCAGGAGCTCCTGGGTCATCACCGACGGCAGGCCTTCGACGTGTGCGATGCCGTCGCCAGCGTCGATGACGGTGCCGACCTCCTCGCGCGCGGTGTCGGCGCTGAAGGAGCTCACGTACTCCTCGATCGCCCCCTGAATGTCGTCAGAGGAGATTGTCAACTCTGCCATGGCTTTTCGTCTTCCTGCCTCGAATTATGGGTTGTGGGTCTTAGACCGGGATCAGTCTTGGGTCAGTCGGGCAATTGCGTCTTTGCAGCGGCCAGGCGCGACGACAGCGTCCCGTCGATCACCTCGTCGCCGACCGAGATCGCCAGCCCGCCCAGCAGTGCGGGGTCGATGCCGACCTGCACACGCACCGGGTGGTTGTAGATCCGGCTCAGCACGGTGTTGAGCCGGGTGCGCTGGGCGTCGCTGAGGTCGGCGGCCGCGCCGACGTGCGCCACCACCTCGCCGCGCCGTGCCACCGCGATCTGGGCGAGCTCGGTGACGGCCTGGTGCGCGGACTGCGCGCGCAGCAACCGGATGGTCTGCTCGAGCAGCGCGGTCGTGATCGAGTTGGCACCACTGCCACCACTGATGACGTTGCGCAGCAATCCGACCCGGCCGGCCGCCGGTGACGCGGTGTCACTGAGCAGGGTGTCGAGCCGGGGTTGCGCGTCGAGCACGCGGGAGAACCGGAACAACTGGTCCTCCACCTCATCGGCCGTGCCGTTGCGCTCGGCTGAGAGCAGCAGCGCCTGGCGGGCGACGTGTTCGACGGCAGCGATCAGGTCGGCCTCGGTGGACCACCGGGCCGAGGCGGCGTCGGTCACCAGCGTCAGGGCGGAAGCGCCGATCTTGTCGGAGAACAGCCGCTGCACCAGGCGCACCTTCGGCGCGGCGTCTTCGGTCGGCACGGTCAGGTGGCGGGTCACCACGGTCTCGCGCGCCAGCAATTCGGCGACCGCGGTCAGGTCACCGGCCAGGGCGGACAAGCCCTGCTCGTCCAGGCCGCCTGCCACCTCGCTGAACTTGTCCAACAAGCCGGCCAGAGCCTCCCGGCTGGCGGAGCGCATGCGGGCCTGGATCGGCGATTCGACGTCGACCGACTTCGGCGCCATGGCGTCGAGTTCGTCGAGGAACCGGTCGACGGTGCCGGCCTGCCGTTGCGGGTCGGCGACGTAGTCGCGCACCAGCTCGGCCGCCCGCTGCACCGCTTCGGCGCCGAGCTCGGAGCGCAGCTCGCGGACCAACTGGGCACGCATCAGACCCACCTGCTGGCCGCCGGCAGCCTTGACGCGTTCGGCCTCGACGCCGGCTTGGCCGCGCAGTTGCTCCGCGATCCGCTCCGCATCGGTGCGGGCCTCGGTCCTGACCCGCTGCGCCTCGGTCTCCGCGTTGGCAAGCGCCGTGGAGTGCGCCTGGCCGGCCTCGGCCAGCCGGGCCGCCGCTGCCGCAGCCTCTTCCAGCTGCCGGCGCACCGACTCCTGCTGGTCGGCCATCAGCTTGCGCACCGGTGGAACGACGAACTTGACCAACAGCCAGACGATGACGGCAAAGCCGACCAGCTGCCCGATGAATGTCGACATCTTTGTTGCTACCGCCCCGTGCTCGCCGCGGAGAGTGCCTCGGCGTCCACGCCGAGAATCCGACTGGCCAGGGTGGCCGACAAGGTTGCCACCCGGGCCTGCAGCTGCTCACTCACCGCATCGCCTTCCTGCTTGAGTTGCTCGGTGGCGGCCTGCAATGTCGAGGCCACCTCCGCCTCCGCTGCCGACCGCTGCTCCTCGATGGCCTTGCGGCCCTCGGCCCGAGCCTCGTCCCGAACCGTTGACGCCTCCAGCCGCGCAGCCGCCATCTGCTTTTCGTAGTCGGCGTCGGCGGCCGCGAACTGCTCGGCTGACTCCCGGTTGTCGGCGAGGGTCTTGGTGACCATGTTGTCGCGCTCCCGCAACACCCTCATGATCGGCGGCACCACGAAGGTGCCGATCACACCGAGCACGATCAAGAAAATGCCCAGCACGACGAAGAAGGTGCCGTTGGGGATGAGGAAGTTGCTGGTTTCGCCTCCCTCGCCTCCCTCGGCGACCTGGCGGGTCGCGGCCAGGACGACAGCGCTCATGTCACCCATAGGAGCGGACTACTTGACCGGAGTGGCGAAGACGAACAGCGCCATGAACGCCAGGTTGATGAAGTAGGCCGCCTCGACCAGACCGACCGTGATGAAGAACGGGGTGAACAGCCGGCCCTGAGCCTCGGGCTGCCGGGCGATTCCGGAGATCAGCGCATTGCCCGCGATGCCGTCACCGATACCGGCACCGATCGCGCCACCGGCCATGATCAGACCGCCGCCGATGAGGGCACCCATTGCGATTTGGGGGTCCATACCTTATTCCTCCTTGCTAGCTGGTAGTTCTCTACCAGGTCTTTGTTGTGGTGTCGGGCTTGCTAGTGGTCTGCATGATCTTCTAGCTCCATCGCCTGCGAGAAGTACAAGATGGTCAGCAGCGCGAAGATGAACGCCTGGATCAGCCCGACGAACAAGTCGAACGCTTTCCATATCGCGTTGGGGGCCCACAGCACATAGGGCGGGAACAGCGCGATCAAGCCGACCAGGATGCCGCCGGCGAAGATGTTGCCGAAAAGTCGCAGCGACAGCGAGATCGGCTTCGCGATCTCCTCGACCAGGTTGATCGGCGCCAGGAAGGCGACGTGTCCCTTGAGCACCCGCCACGGGTGGCCCAGCAGGCCACGGCGCCAGAACCCGGCCAGGTGGTAGCAGAGGAACACGAACAGCGCCAACGCCAGCACGTAGTTGATGTCGGCCGCTGGTGGCGCGAACAGCTCTTTGGCGGCGCCGGACTCGTCCGAGAACTGCAAGGGCAGCACCGACAGCCAGTTCGACACGAGGATGAACACGAAGATCGTGACGGCCACCGGCAGCACGAACGGCGCGATGCGCATGCCGATCGCGCCTTCGATCTGGTTGCGCATCTGAACGGTGATGGCCTCGAAGAACAACTGCACGCCGCCGGGAACCCCGGTGGAGGTGACCTTGGCCCGCAGGTAGAACGCCAGCGCGATGACGATCACGGCAGCGATCGCGCTCGCCAGGATGGTGTCGACGTTGACCGTCCCGAGCAACGGCCAGACGGCGGTCTCGTGGTGGCCGACCTCGATCTTGGCTTCGGCCAGGGTGGTCTCGATCATTACTACTGTGCCGTCCCTTCGGTGCCCTCAAAGCCCTCTGACGCATCAGCCGCTGCGGAGCGGCGAAGTTCCTTCAACACCGGCAACGCGGTGGTTGCCACCAGCAGCACCTCGAACAGTGCCAGCCCGGCCAGCACACCCAGACCGAGCGGCCGGAACAGGTAGGCGATCCCCAAGCCCACGACACTGATGACCAGCAGCCGGGTCGCGGAGTTCAGCGCCATCTGCGATTTGAGCGGGTGATCCTTCGCGGTGATCGACTCCACCGAGCGACGTACCAGCAAGGCGTTGCCGAGGCCCAGCGCCAAGCCGCCTCCGAAGAAAACTCCGAAGAGCGGGTTGCCCAGGTATCCGGCCAACAGCGTGGCCACTGCGGCGAGCACGGCGCAGATGACGGAAAGGCGCAGTGGCCGAAAGGCCACGGAGGGAAACACCAACGGCGCGTCCTGCGCTGGTGTCGTCACCGCCTCACCCCAATCTCGACTTGCTCTGTGTCACTGTCGTGAAGTTGCCCGCCGAGCGTATCGGATGCCCGAACGCGCTGCGGAACCACCTACAACACCATCCTAGACGGTGCTACTACCGCGCGTCGTAGGGGCTGTCTTCCAGGCCCTCATCGCGACGCAACAGCGGGATGAGCGTAACGACAATCGCGATGAGCATCGCACCCAGCATCACCGCCCCGGTGTAGCGCGGGTCGAAGAAGATGGTGCCGGCGGTTCCGAACGCGACGATCGCCACCCACAAGTAGATCAACAACACCACCCGGCGGTGCGAGTGGCCGATCTGCAGCAGCCGGTGGTGCAGGTGCATCTTGTCGGGGCTGAACGGGCTGCGGCCGGCTCGGGTGCGCCTGATGATCGCCAGCAGCATGTCCAGTGCGGGCACACACACCACGGCGGCGACCAGCAGGAAGGGCGACAGCAGTGCGAAGACGTCGCGGGCGCCGTAGGCGCTCTGCGAGATCGGCCCCGCGGCGGTCGTGGAGGCGGCGGCCAGCATCAACCCGATCAGCATCGACCCGGAGTCGCCCATGAAGATCTTGGCCGGGTGGAAGTTGTGCGGCAGGAAGCCCAGACAGGCCCCGGCCAGCACCACCGAGATCAGCGCCGGCGGGTAGAACAGCACGTCGCCGCCGTGATCGGAGAGCAGGCCGACCGAGAACATGCAGATCGCCAGCGCGGTGATCAGGCCGAGGCCGGCCGCAAGCCCGTCGAGGCCGTCGACGAAGTTCATCGCGTTGACCACCGACACGGTCAGCGCCAACGTGAGCAGGATCGACGACACCTGATCGAGCACCACCGTGCCGACCCCGCCGATCGGGATGTAGAGCACACTCCAGGCCACCCCCATGGTGACCAGCACGCTGGCCGCGGTGATCTGGCCGGCGAACTTGGTCAGTGCATCCAGGCCCCACTTGTCGTCGAGCAGGCCGATGCCCATGATCACCCCGCCGGCCAGCACCACCGCCGGCATGCCGGTGGAGTAGACGAAGCCGCGGGTGAGTGCGGGCAGCTGGGACGCCAGGAAGATCGCGGCGACGACGCCGACGTACATCGCCAACCCGCCCATCCGCGGGGTCGGCTGCACATGGACGTCGCGTTCCCGCGGGTAGGCGACCGCCCCGAACCGGGTGGCCAGCCAGCGGACCGGCCCGGTGCTGAAGTAGGTGATGATCGCAGCGGTCAACCCGACCAGCGCGAGCTCGCGCAGCGGCACGCCGGCACCACGATCGGCCAGGGCGAGCAGGCTGGTCACGGCGTCTCCGTCAGCGCTGCCGGGTCCAGCCCCAGCACCGCCCCGATCTGCTCGGCCGAGATCGGCCCGCTCCGGACGATGCGCGGGGCGGGACCGGTCAGATCGACGATCGTCGAGGCCTCCCCCTGCTCGGCCGGACCAGCGTCGAGGTAGACGTCGACGGCGTCGCCGAGTTGGCGGCGTGCCTCCGCGGCGTCGACGGCCGCTGCGCTGCCGGAGACGTTGGCGCTCGACACCGCCATCGGGCCCACGGCCTGGAGTACCTCGAGGGCCACCGGGTGCAGCGGCATGCGCACCATGACCGTGCCGCGGGCTTCGCCCAGGTCCCATTGCAGGGACGGCGCCTGGGTGACGATCAGGCTGATGGCTCCCGGCCAGAACGCCCGGATCAGCTCGCGGGCGGTGTCGGGCACCACCAGGGCCAGCCCGTCGATGGAGTTCCACGACCCGACCAGCACCCCCACCGGCATGTCGCGGCCGCGCCTTTTGGCTGCCAGGAGCGCGGTCACCCCGGCGACGTTGAACGCATCAGCGCCGATGCCGTAGACGGTGTCGGTGGGCAGCACCGCCAATCGGCCGCCGCGAACCGCGTCGATCGCCGCCGCGATCCCCGCTGCACGCTGCTCGACATCGGCGCAGTCGAAAACCTCTGTCATGGTTGATCGTTCCTGACTGCCGTCACGAATCGGGGCCGTCCGGCCAGGTCCGATCGGGACACCACGTCGTCGAAGGACCCGGTGCCGCGCACGGTTTCGACGGTGGGCGCCGCGGTGGTGTCGTCGTGTTCGACGGCGAACAACCCGCCGGGGCGCAGCAGGCGCGCAGCCAACGCAGCCAGCGGGGTGATCACCGCCATGCCATCCGGGCCGCCGAACAGCGCATGCGCCGGGTCATGCTGGCCCACTTCGGGATCCAGCTCGGCGCCGTCGGGGATGTAGGGCGGGTTGGCCACCAGCAGGTCGACCCGGCCGTCCAGCTCTGAGAGCAGACCAGGCTCAGTGACATCGGCGCGGATCACTTCCACCGACGTGGTCGCGCAGTTGCGACGCGCGTAGCCCAGCGCGGTTTCGGAGTCGTCGACGGCGAGCACTCGGGCGCCGGGAATACTGTGGGCCAATGCGATCGCCAGGGCACCGGAACCGGTGCAGGCGTCGACGATCACCGGCGAACCAGGAAGCTCTTGTCGCTCAAGTTGTTTCAAGGACCATTCGAGCATGGCTTCGGTCTCCGGTCGCGGAATGAACACCCCGGAGCCGACGTGCAGCGTCACCGGACCGAACGCCGCGGTCCCGATCAGATGCTGGAGCGGGATCCGGGATCGGCGAGCGGCCACTAATTCCCGGTAGCGCCCGAAGAAGACGTCGCCGGGGGGATCCAGCAGCACCAGGCGGCCGCGGTCGACGCCGGCCACGTGGGCGGCGAGCTCTTCGGCGTCGAAGCGGGCCGAGTCGATTCCGGCATCGGCGAAGACGGCAGTTGCGGAGTCGATCGCGTCCCGGAGTGCGCTCACGACGTCCCCTGTAACCGGGATTCTTTGTCGGCGGCGGCCAGTGCGTCGAACATTGCGTCGAGGTCCCCGTCGAGAACCTGGTCGAGGTTGTGCGCCTTGTAGCCGATGCGGTGGTCGGTGATCCGGTTCTCCGGGAAGTTGTAGGTGCGGATGCGCTCGCTGCGGTCCACCGTGCGGATCTGGCTGGCGCGGTCAGCGGAGGCGTCCGCGAGTGCCTGTTCCTCGGCCACCGCCTGCAGCCGGGCCGCCAGCACCTGCAAGGCGCGGGTCTTGTTCTGCAGCTGAGACCGCTCGTTCTGGCAGGTGACCACGATCCCGGTCGGCAGGTGGGTGATGCGCACCGCCGAGTCGGTGGTGTTGACGCCCTGACCGCCCTTGCCGGAGGACCGGTAGACGTCGATGCGCAGGTCCGACTCGTCGATCTGTACCTCGCCGACCTCTTCGGGTTCGGGGTAGACGAGCACGCCGGCGGCCGACGTGTGGACCCGCCCCTGGGATTCGGTGACCGGGACCCGCTGCACGCGGTGCACCCCGCCCTCGAACTTCATCTTCGACCAGACGCCGTCGGGGCTGTCGCCCTTGCTGGCGATGGTGATGGTGGCGTCTTTGTAGCCGCCGAGATCGGAGGTGGTCTCGTCGAGCACCGTCACCGACCAGCCCTGCCGTTCGGCGTAGCGGATGTACATCCGGGCCAGGTCGGCGGCGAACAGCGCCGATTCCTCGCCGCCCTCCCCGGATTTGACCTCGAGCACGATGTCGTCGGCGTCGTGGGGATCGCGGGGCGCGAGCATGTCGGTGAGCGCGGTGTCCAGTTCGGCGACGCGGGCCTCCAGCTCGGGCACCTCGGCGGCGAACGACGCGTCGTCGGCGGCCAGCTCCCGGGCGGCCTCCAGGTCGCCGCGGGCCGACTCGAGTTTGCGGTGCGTGGCGACGATGGGCGCCAGCTGGGCGAAGCGGCGCCCGGCCCGGCGGGCCTCGACCGGATTGTTGTGCAGTTCGGGATCGGCGAGCTGAGTTTCCAGCGCGGCGTGTTCGGCCAGCAGGGCCTCGATCGCCTGCATGCTGCGGGTCATCTCACCTCCATCCCCGAACACAAGCCGACGCCCGGGCGACGTGCGGACACGTTCCGGGCGTCGGTGAGGACGCTACTTGTCGGCGGCTTCTGCGGCGCCGGTCTTGCGCTTGCCGTAGCGCTTCTCGAAGCGAGCGACCCGGCCGCCGCTGTCGAGAATCTTCTGCTTACCGGTGTAGAACGGGTGGCACTGCGAGCACACCTCGACCACGATGTGGCCGCTCTCCTTGGTGCTGCGGGTGGTGAAGCTGTTGCCGCAACCGCAGACCACGGTGGTCTCGACGTAGGCAGGGTGAATGCCAGATTTCATGATGTCCTCTTCGATCGTGGGTCGCCGGGTCGCCCGCCTGTGGGCTGGACGTGAACCGGAACCCGAGGTGTTCGATTATGCCAGCTGCGCTGTCCGCTCCCAAAACGTCGGGACGGCCCGGTGCATTCCGGCTGCGGTCCGCCAGCAGGTCAGTCGTTGTCCATGCCCGGCGTGGTCTTGGAGACCTGGACCAGGAACTCGTAGTTGTTCTTGGTCTTGCGCAGCTGACTCATCAGCAAGTCGATCGCCTGATGCGAGTCCAGCCCCGAGAGCAGCCGGCGCAGCTTGTGCACGATCGCGAACTCATCCGGCGAGAGCAGCAGCTCGTCCTTGCGGGTGCCGGAGGGATTGACGTCGACGGCCGGGAACACCCGACGCTCGGCGATCTTGCGGTCCAGCTTGAGCTCGGCGTTGCCGGTGCCCTTGAACTCCTCGAAGATCACCGTGTCACCGGTGGACCCGGTCTCCACCATCGCGGTGGCGATGATGGTCAGCGAGCCGCCGTCCTCGATGTTGCGGGCCGCGCCCAGGAACCGCTTGGGCGGGTACAGCGCGGTGGAGTCCACACCACCGGAGAGGATGCGGCCCGACGCCGGGGAGGCGTTGTTGTAGGCGCGCCCCAGCCGGGTGATCGAGTCCAGCAGCACCACGACGTCCTTGCCCTGCTCGACCAGGCGCTTGGCCCGCTCGATGGCCAGCTCGGCAGCCTGAGTGTGGTCCGACGGCGGCCGGTCGAAGGTGGAGGCGATGACCTCCCCCTTGACCGAGCGCTGCATGTCGGTGACTTCCTCGGGCCGTTCGTCGACCAGCACCACCATCAGGTGGCACTCCGGGTTGTTGCGGGTGATCGCGTTGGCGATGTCCTGCATGATCGTGGTCTTACCGGCCTTGGGCGGTGACACGATCAGCGCGCGCTGCCCCTTGCCGATCGGCATGATCAGGTCGATGACGCGGGTGGTCAGCTTCTCGGTCGAGGTCTCCAGCCGCAGCCGCTGGTTGGGGTACAGCGGGGTCAGCTTGGAGAACTCGGGACGCTTCTTGGCGTCCTCGACGGGTCCGCCGTTGACGGAGTCCAACCGCACCAGCGGGTTGAACTTCTGCCGCTGGTTGGGCTGCTCGCCATCGCGGGGCACCCGCACCGCACCGGTCACCGCGTCACCGCGGCGCAGCCCGTTCTTGCGGACCATGTTCATCGACACGTAGACGTCGTTGGGGCCGGCCAGGTAGCCGGAGGTGCGCACGAACGCGTAGTTGTCCAGCACGTCGAGGATGCCGGCCACCGGCTGCACCACGTCGTCCTCGCGCAGTTCGGTGTCGCCGCCCTCACCGCCGCGTTCGCCACGGCGGCGCCGGTCGCGGAACCGCCGGCCGCGCCGGCCCCCGCGCCCGTCGTCGTCATCGGAACTCTGCTGCCCGCCCTGCTGGCCGCGGTTCTGCTCCCCGCCCTGGTCTCCGCCCTTGGCCTGAGCCGATTCCTCGGACTTGGCGCCGTCGCGACGGCCCTGCTCGGCTTTCTCGTCGGGCTTGTCGGGCTTGTCCTGTTTGTCCTGCTTGCGAGCCTCACCCTTGTCCTGCTCGCCGGCATCGGCGGCCGGCGCACCGGTCTCCCGGCGGGCGCTACGCCGTTCGCGGCGAGGCGGTGCGTCGGTGGCTTCGCCCTCGGTGGCTTCGGCCCGCGCGGGCTCGGCTTGAGCGGGCTCGGCCTGGGCGGGCTCGGCGCCGTTTGCCGCGGGCGTCTCGGCGTTCGGAGCATCGGCTTGCGCGGCGCCGCCGTTGCCGCCGTTGCCGCCGGCTTCGCGGATCGCAGCGATCAGCTCGCTCTTGCGCATCCCGGAGGAGCCTTTGACGCCGACGCGGTTGGCCAGCGCCCGCAGCTCGGGCAGCACCATCGCCGACAACTCCGGCATGGTTGTCGCGGCACCGTTCTCAGGCGCGGCGACGGGGGCTGACGCCGAGGTGGCGGGCGCCGCAGTGACGTCGCTGCCAGCATTGGTGGGCGCCAAAGCGCCTTGGCTCGGGGTCTCGAGAGCGCTCGGGGGGGTCGACAGCGAATCCTGTCCGGCGCCGCCTTCAGCCGTGAAGAGGTCCGTTTCGGTCACGGATTTCCTTTCTTCCCTCGTCGGTTTTGTCACGCGAGGGGTTGGGTGCATTCAGCGGAATCGCCGAGTGCTGTCACCGTCGACTGTTTAACGGTGATACCCGTATCGACGGCGTCAAATCGCAAGCCGTCAGCTACGGGAAGAATTTAGTGGCATCCCAGTGACATCGCAGTCTGATCCAGGTGCTGATGCCGCGAATGCGGGACGGGACCGAGGATAGCCCGCTTCGGAGCCGGACGCAACAGGTGGCGCGCGGCGTGCCTCAACCGGGCACTACAACCCCGGTGTTCCATTTGACGGCGTCGCCGACCCGCATCTCGGTCACAGTGAACCCACGCGCCGCCGGAGCCTCAAGTACCTCAGCAGGCAACCCCGCCGCGGTGCTCAGCGCGACTACCGCCGGCCCGGCGCCGGAGAGCACGGCGGCGATTCCGTGCTCGCGCAGCAGTTGCAGGAACTGCGCCGACTCGGGCTGCGCCGCAGCGCGCTGCGGCTGGTGCAGCAGATCCTCGGTCGCCGCCAGCAGCAGGTCGGGCCGCTCGGTCAGCGCGACCACCAGCAGCGCGGCGCGGCTGACGTTGAACCGGGCGTCGCGGTGGCTGACCTGTTCGGGCAGCAGCGCCCGCGTCTCCGCGGTCGATGACCGCAGTTGCGGTATCGCCGGGAACAGATGGATGTCAGGGTGCAGCCGCAAGCCCGCCGCGCGATACTCGTCGCCGCTGCCATCGGCCTTACTGGCGGTCCAGGAAACCACCGCACCGCCCAACACGGCAGCGGCGGCGTTGTCGGGGTGGCCCTCGAACTCCGAAGCGAGTTGGATCAACTGCGATTCGGATAGCCCCGGCCGAACAAGTTGCGCGACAAGGCCGTTGACTACAGCCAAGCCGCCGACCACCGCGGCCGCAGACGATCCCAGCCCACGCTGGTGCGGGATAGCGTTGCGGCAGCGCACCACCATCCCGGGAACCTCGACGCCGACTTCTCGGAGCCCGCGCTGGATGCCTTGGACCACAAGGTGATCCGACGTCAACGGAACCTGGCCGGCGCCCTCCCCCTCGACCTGCACCACCAGGCCGGAGTCAACCGTCTCTACGATGACCTCGTCGTAGAGGCCCAACGCCAGGCCGAGGCTGTCGAAGCCGGGTCCCAGGTTGGCGCTCGACGCCGCCACCGCGACGCTGGCCGTCAACCCGGGCGGCAACAGTTCGACCACTAGGCCAGCCCCAATTCGGCGACCACCGTGGCCGCGTCGACGGGAACCGCGGTGACCTCGGGCAGGTCTCGCAGCGCGGTGTCGGGGTCCTTGAGCCCGTTCCCGGTGACCGTGCACACCACGGTCGAGCCGCGCGGCACCCAGCCGTCGGCCACCGATTTGAGCAGCCCGGCGATGCTGGCCGCCGAGGCCGGCTCGACGAAGACGCCCTCGGACTCGGCCACCAGGTGGTAGGCGGCCAGAATCTCGTCGTCAGTGGCGGCCAGGAACCGCCCGCCGGAGTCCTGCTGGGCTTCCACGGCCTGCGACCACGACGCCGGCGAGCCGATGCGGATCGCGGTGGCGATGGTCTCGGGGTTCTTGACCGGCTCACCGAGCACCAGCGGCGCCGCACCGGCGGCCTGCGTGCCCAGCATCTTCGGCAGCTTCTCGGTCAGGCCGTCGGCGTGGTATTCGCGGTAGCCCTTCCAGTACGCGGTGATGTTGCCGGCGTTGCCGACCGGCAGCGAGTGGATGTCGGGTGCGGTGCCCAGCGCGTCGACGATCTCGAACGCCGCGGTCTTCTGGCCTTCGATGCGCACCGGGTTCACCGAGTTCACCAGCGAGATGGTCGGAAAGTCGGTGGCCATCTTGCGGGCCAGCTCCAGGCAGTCGTCGAAGTTGCCGTCGATCTGGATGATCTTGGCACCGTGCATGACCGCCTGGGCCAGCTTGCCCATCGCGATCTTGCCCTGCGGGATCAGCACCGCGCAGGTGATGCCGGCCCGCGCGGCGTAGGCCGCCGCCGAGGCCGAGGTGTTTCCGGTCGAGGCGCACAACACCACCTGCTGGCCGCGGGCCACCGCGTCGGTGACGGCCATCGTCATTCCGCGGTCTTTGAACGAACCGGTCGGGTTTAGCCCCTCCACCTTCAGGTGGACGGTGCAGCCGGTCTGTTCGGAGATCCGCTTGGCGTGGACCAGCGGGGTGCCGCCCTCGTGCAGGGTGATCGGCGTCCAGTCGTCGGCGACGGGAAGCCGGTCGCGGTAGGCGCCGATCAGACCCGGCCACGGTTGATGGATCGAGGTCCGGGTGGAGCTCACTGGTCTGTTCCTTCCAATCGGAGCACGCTGGCGACCCGCTGGACGGCATCCAGTTCGGCCAGCGCCGCAACGGTTTTCGACAGCGCCGATTCAGCTGCCCGGTGGGTGACTACCACGATCCGGGCACCGACAAGTTGGCCCTCGTCGTCAGACACGCCTTCCTGGCGCACCTCGGCGATGCTCACCTCATGGGCGGCGAATTCGGCTGCCACCGTGGACAACACGCCCGGCTTGTCGGCGACGTCCATGCTGACGTAGTAGCGGGTCTGCACATCGCCGATCGGCGCGATGGCCAGTTGGGCGTACTTGGATTCGCGCGGTCCGCGCCCGCCCTGCACCCGGTTGCGGGCGGCCATCACCAGATCGCCCATGACCGCCGAGGCGGTCGGCGCACCGCCGGCGCCCTGCCCGTAGAACATCAGCCGGCCGGCCGCTTCGGCCTCGACCACCACCGCATTGAAGGCGCCGTTGACGGTGGCCAACGGATGCTCCAGCGGCACCAGCGCCGGGTAGACCCGGGCCGAAACCCGCTGTTGCCCATCGCGTGTGGTGATGCGTTCGCAGATGGCCAGCAGTTTGATCGTGCACCCCAGCGCGCGTGCCGCGGTGAAGTCCTCCGGGGTGATGTTGGTGATGCCCTCGCGGTAGACGTCGTCGGCGGTGACCCGGGTGTGGAAGGCGATCGAGGCGAGGATCGCGGCCTTGGCGGCTGCGTCGTAGCCCTCCACGTCGGCGGTGGGGTCGGCCTCGGCGTAGCCCAGTGCGCTCGCGTCGGCCAGGGCGCTGGTGTAGTCGGCGCCGGTGGAGTCCATTTCGGACAGGATGTAGTTGGTGGTGCCGTTGACGATGCCAGCCACCCGCAGCACGCTGTCGCCGGCCAGTGATTGCGTCAGCGGCCGGATCACCGGGATGGCGCCGGCGACGCTGGCCTCGAAGTACATGTCCACCCGGGCGGTCTCGGCGGCCTCGGCCAACTCGCCGGTGGAGCGCGACAGCAGGGCCTTGTTGGCCGTGACGACGGACTTGCCGTGGGTGATCGCCCCCAGGATCGCCTTGCGGGCGGGCTCGACCGGGCCCATCAACTCCACCACGATGTCGACGTCGCTGCGCGACACCAGGCTGTCGATGTCGTCGGTGAGCAACTCGACCGGCACGCCGCGATCAGCCGCCACCCGGCGCACGCCGATGCCGCGCAGCACCAGCGGAGCACCGATCCGGGCGGCCAGGTCATCGGCGCTGGCCTCGAGGATGCGGACGACTTCACTGCCGACGTTGCCCAATCCGAGGACGGCGACGCCCACCGGACTTGCGGAATCGGACACGCTTACCTCACCTCCAGGCTGATCAGGTCATCGACGGTTTCCCGGCGCAGCATAAGGCGAGCCTTCCCGTCCCGCACCGCCACCACCGCGGGACGGGTGAGCAGGTTGTACCGGCTCGACATCGAGTAGCAGTAGGCGCCGGTGGCGGCCACGGCAATCAGGTCGCCGGGAACCAGGTCCTCGGGTACCCAGGTGTCGCGGACGATGATGTCGCCGGTCTCGCAGTGCTTGCCGACGATGCGCGCCGGCACCGGGCCGGCGTTTCCGGTCCGCGACACCAACCGCACGTCATAGTGCGCGTCATAGAGCGCCGGGCGGATGTTGTCGCTCATGCCGCCGTCGACGCTGACGTAGCGGCGGTGGGCGGTGGCGCTGATGTCGACATCTTTGACGGTGCCGACCTTATAGAGCGTGATGGTGCCCGGCCCGGCGATAGCGCGGCCGGGTTCGACTACCAGCTGCGGGGCGGGCAAGCCGACCGCCGCCGACTCGTCCCGCACGATCGCGGTCAGTTTGGACGCGAGCTCGGCCATCGGCGGCGGGTCGTCTTGCGGCAGATAAGAAATGCCCAGTCCCCCACCGAGATCGATGACCGACAGCTGGGCGGTCTTGTCGACACCGAACTCGGCGACCACGTCGCGCAGCAGGCCGATAACCCGGTGGGCGGCGATTTCGAAGCCGGCGACATCGAAAATCTGCGACCCGATGTGACTGTGCAGCCCGACCAGCCGCAGATGCTCGGTGGCGAAAACCTTTCTGATGGCCTCCATCGCTGCGCCGCTGGCCAGCGACAGCCCGAACTTCTGGTCTTCGTGGGCGGTGGAGATGAATTCGTGGGTGTGCGCCTCCACGCCGACGGTGACCCGCACCAGCACGTCCTGCATGATCCCGGCTTTCGCGGCCACCGCTTCGAGGCGGTCGACCTCGATCAGCGAGTCCAGCACGATGTGGCCTACGCCGGCGTTGACCGCGGTTTCCAGCTCCGCAACCGATTTGTTGTTGCCGTGCAAGGTGATCCGAGCCGCGGGGAAGCCGGCGTGCAGGGCGACGGCCAGCTCACCGCCGGTGGCGACGTCGAGGTTCAGGCCCTCCTGGTCGATCCAGCGGGCGATCTCGCTGCACAGGAAGGCTTTGGCGGCGTAGTGCACGTTGTCGCCGCCGCCGAACGCCTCGGCGATCTCGCGGCAGCGGCCCCGGAAGTCGTCCTCGTCGATGACGAACAGCGGGGTGCCGTACTGCTGCGCCAGGTCGGTGAGCTTCACCCCGGCGATGCTCACCTGGCCGTCGTCACCGCGAACGGTGTTGCGTGGCCACACGTTCGGGGCCAGCTCCAGCAGTTGCTGCGGGTTTTGCGGCCGCGGCGGCAGCCCGTCGTGGTGGATCTCCTCGGCGTGGCGCGGCCCGGCGGGGTGCACGTTCACATTCGCTCCGGTGCGCTCACGCCCAGGATGTCCAGACCGTTGGCGACGACCTGGCGGGTGGCCTGACACAGCGCCAGCCGCGCGGTGTGCAGCTCGCTGGGCTGCTCGTCGCCCTGGGGCAGCACCCGGCAGCTGTCGTAGAACCGGTGGTAGTCACCGGCGAGGTCTTCCAGATACCGGCATACCCGGTGCGGTTCGCGCAGCGCGGCAGCGGTTTTGAGCACCCGGGGGAACTCGCCCAGGCTGCGGATCAGCGCGCCTTCCTTGTCGTGGGTCAGCAACCCGAGGTTGGCGGTGTCGGGGCTCATGCCGAGCTCGGCGGCGTTGCGGGCCAGCGCCGAGAGCCGGGCATGCGCGTATTGCACGTAGTAGACCGGGTTTTCGTTGCTGGCCGAGGACCACAGCGCCAGGTCGATGTCGATCGGGGTGTCCACCGAGGAGCGGATCAGGCTGTAGCGGGCGGCGTCGACGCCGATGGCCTCGACCAGGTCGTCGAGGGTGATCACGGTGCCGGCCCGCTTGCTCATCTTGACCGGCTGGCCGTCGCGCACCAGGTTGACCATCTGGCCGATCAGCACCTCGACGGTCGCCGGGTCGTCGCCGAAGGCCGCCGCGGCGGCCTTGAGCCGGGCGATGTAGCCGTGGTGGTCGGCGCCGAGCATGTAGATGCACAGGTTGAAGCCGCGCTCGCGCTTGTCCAGGTAGTAGGCCAGGTCGCCGGCGATGTAGGCGGGTTTGCCGTCGCTCTTGATCACGACGCGGTCCTTGTCATCGCCGTAGGCGCTGGTGCGCAGCCAGGTGGCGCCGTCTTTTTCGTAGATGTTGCCGTTGGCGCGCAGCCGCTCGATGGCTTGGTCGACGCGGCCGGAGGTGTGCATCGAGTCTTCGTGGGTGTAGACGTCGAAGTCGGTGCCGAACTCATGCAGCGACTCTTTGATGTGGGTGAACATCAGGTCCACACCGATCGAGCGGAACGTCTCCTGGGCATCGGGACTGTTCAGGGCGTTGGGGACCTTCGCCTGGATCTGTGCCGCGATGTCGGTGATGTAGGCCCCGGCGTAGCCGTCCTCGGGGGCCGGCTCGCCCTTGGCGGCGGCGATCAACGAGTTGGCGAAACGGTCGATCTGGGCGCCGTGGTCGTTGAAGTAGTACTCGCGGGTGACCGCGGCCCCCTGGGTGGACAGCAACCGGCCCAGCGCGTCGCCGACCGCGGCCCAGCGGGTGCCGCCGATGTGGATGGGGCCGGTGGGGTTGGCCGAGACGAACTCCAGGTTGACGTTGAGGCCGTCGAACTCTTGGGAGTGGCCGTATTGTGCGCCGGCGTCGATGATGTTGGCCACGATGGTGCCCTGCGCCGAGGCGTCCAGGCGGACATTGACGAAGCCGGGGCCGGCGGTCTCGGCCGAGGCGATCCCGTCGGCTTGCGCCAGCGCATCGGCCAGCCAGCCGGCCAGCTCACGGGGGTTGACGCCGACCTTTTTGCCCAGCTGCAGGGCCAGATTGGTGGCGTAATCGCCGTGTTCGGGGTTGCGCGGCCGCTCGACGGTGACCGCCGCGGGCAGCGCGGCGGTGTCCAGGTCGTGCTCGGCCAGCACCGCGGCGGCGGTGGTCTTGAGCAATTCGGCCAGATCGGCGGGGGTCACGGTGCCCCATCCTAGAGTCTTCCGTGGTCAGGACCCGAATCCGTCCGGTTCATCGGCTCCGGCTTTCATGCGCTAGTCTGTCAAAGCCCACATGGCGCCGTAGTACGTGCGCCCCCGTAGCTCAGGGGATAGAGCGTCTGCCTCCGGAGCAGAAGGCCGCAGGTTCGAATCCTGCCGGGGGCACTTTGCTAGATGTCATTTGATGGCACGTCACCGCATCTTTTCAAGATTGCTACAGCGGTCGCAAGAATCGGCTTACCTCTGCACTACTAATCCGGTTGGCCTGGTCAGGCCCACAGCGGCATGCAGCGAACTTACGCCCCAAACCGGGATGCCGAGGCTTTTCCAGCCGGCTGCTGTCACCCCTCCCCGCTACTCTCCGCGCCGTGCCCGCGGCCATGACGCCAGCCATGCAAATCGACACCGCTACCGCCACGTTCGGGAGTCGGGCATGATCCCGGCGGCGTATCCAGGAGAGTCCGGCGCGTCGCGAGCGGTAACAGCACTCACCCATGCACTGCCGTGGGTACTGGTCGGATGCCTGGCGATGAGGTCTCTCAGAACTGGCATGCAGTTGGACGAGCCAAACGGGTACGCGCGTACGATGTCGTTGAAATAGATCGGATTACGCGACGTCGTGTCCGAGTTAGCGGCGTTGCACAACCACTGGCGTAGGGTATCTAGCGTCAACCGTCGGAACAACTGTTCACCAGCGAATCCTGACCGACGTCGACATCTCGCGCACTGGGTACGACATCATCCGATCCATAGAGGGCGTCCGCGGCAACAATGTCGAAGCCTTCTACGTCGTAATGAACCGCGAAATGAACAGCTTCGTCGGGGAACCGGACGACAGTCGGGATACCTGGACCATCGACCAGCTCCAAGCCGCCTACGACTCGCTAGACCAGATCGGCGACCAGGTCGTTCAAACCATCAAAATGGCGATAGGAGAATAGGTTCATGGCCGCTGTCAAGATTGTCCTGAAGCATCTCAGTACTGCGATTGCCGGCCGCAAGCACCAGTGCCACCGCACCAAAGATCACGAAATTTCTCAAGGGTGAAACATCTTTGGTAGTACGGGACGGACCGCAGAGCCAAACCACCTACTGCGCGGCCTGTGCCGCGGACATCCTTGCCAAGGCAAGCCAGTCACGGTCGGAGCTATCCGCTGAACTCGGTAGGGCGCCAGCGGCCTAGTCGGCCCTTCAACAGAGGTATTTTCAGCGCGGCGCTCCCGCCGGTCTACGTGCAACCCTGCGCTACCGCACGCGCGCGGACGAGGGCACGTGGCCCGTGTCGCCTCCTTCAAATACAGTTCCCCCATGACCTCCCCCACCCTCAAGGTCACACCCGAAGGGCTGCGCTCCGCGGCGCAACGTTGTGAAGCCCTCGCGGGGGCGGTCGCACCGGCTCTGCCCACCGTGACCATCTCCGGCTGGCAGTCCACCGGCGCAGCCACGAGCGCGGTGAACGCCGGCATGAGCACCATCGGCACCGCCTGCAAGTCCCGGATGACCGCGAACGGGGGCAAGCTCACCAAAGCGGCGGGCGAATACCAAAACCAGGACGACCACGCCGCGCGGCGCCTTACCGCGGTGGGCTCGCACCCGGCCGCCGGATCGGGCGGCGACGGCCGTGCGGGCGGCCTACCGCCGGGCTTCACCCCGCTCGCGCCGCGCGGGTCAGGCATCGATGGCGGCGCAGCCGGCGGGTACGGGATAGGCCGCTAGCCCCCGATGTCTGGTTTACCCACCCTGTCCGAGGTCCGCGCTGCCAGCTGGGATCACCTGCGGACCAACGCCGCCGCCTGGCGAAACCTCGGGCGCACCTGGGAGTCGGCGTTCACCGAGGTGCACCAATCCTCTCTGTGCCCCGGCGGGGCCGACTGGACCGGTGCGGGTGCCGAAGCCTTCCGGGACCGCTCCTACCTCGACTTGGTGAAAATCCGCACGCCCGTTGACACCGCCGACACCCTCGCGGGGATCGCCGAGCGCGGCGCTGACGCTCAGGACGGCAACAAGAGTTCGGTGCTCGACACCGTCGATGGAATCGAGGGTGACAACTTCGCCGTCGGTGAAGACTGGTCCGTCACCGACACCATCACCTGGTATAGCTCCGCCGCGGAACTCGAACAACGCGAACAGGCAGCCGAGGACCACCATAGGTTCCTCATGTCCAAGGTCTACAAGCTCGTCGGCGACGAGGACGACATCGCCCGCAACCTCGCCACAGCCAGCGCGGGGTTGCACCAGTTCAGCTTCGGCGACGAGGGCGCCGACGGCTGGGCGGGAAAGAACGGCGGGCCGCCGCGTGCCAGTTCCGATCCCGCTGATCCAGCGGAGCAACGTGATCTGGCAATCGTCAACGATCCCGACGCGGACCCGACGGCGCGGCAGTTAGCGCAGGAACGCCTTGACGACTTGCGAAACGCTCAAATCGTCGGTGACTTGCCAATCGATCCGGTTCTCGGAGGCGACACACGTAGCCGCGCCCAAGCCAGACGTCAGCTTCAAGATTTTTTGGAATCCGGGCAAGCCTTTTCAGACCGCCCACCCCTAACGCCGGATCAAGCTACCCAGATGGTCGACAGGCTCGAGGCCCAGGGCCGGGAAACGGTTCTTCGCGGTTTCGCCGATCAACTGGAAGCGGCGGGCGTGTCTCCGCCCGGGATCCAGCGGGTGCTCGACGAAGTACAAAGCGGAAAGTCACCCGGGCAGGTGATCCGCGAGGCGGGAGCCGGAATAGCCGGCTGGGGCGGAGCGTTGGGCGGCGGCGCGGAGACCCACGGTGCGGCACTGCCGAACGGCAGGCATTGGGGGAGCGCTCAGGTGTGGTCGAAAGCGGATGCCCAAGCCCTCGAGATGTTCGGCCGAAAGCTTGGCTACGCTGGCATCGGACTCGACACCCTGTTGACTTTCGACAACATCGCGCATGGCGCTCCGAAAAGCGAAGAAATCGCCAAACTTGGCGGACGCACCCTCGGTGGAATCGCTGGAGGATTCGCTGCCGGCGCGGCGTGGGGCTCGTTGGTGGGACCGGAGGGGACATTGATCGTCGGACTTCTCGGGGCGGTCGCAGGCGGTATTGGCGGGGAGAAGCTCGTGACGTTGGGCCTAGGTGGTCAATAATGAGCGATTGGCTTTTCTGGGTGGTTGCCCTGTGTTTCGTTGCGGGATTTCTGCTCTCGTTCCTCAATATAAGCAGAAGTACGCAAAGGCGCCTCTACTGGAGTTTTGCATGCGCAGCAGGAGTGGCTGGCGCCATGTCGACGTATCCGACGTGGGACGGCGCGGCCACGCTGGGCATTCTGCCCGTGGCGGCAATGGTGGTGATGGCGTATGTGGCCACGCCCTATATCAAGATCGGCGGAAAGATTTACTCCCTGACGGCCGGCGCCCAGCGCCCGGACGCTGAAGTTGCGCCTCAGGGGGAAAGCGTCTCCACGGAGCCAGAAGCCGATCCGACGCCGGGTTCGTACAGCGGGCTCCTCACGGCCGCGACGATGTGGTGGATGCTCGTCGTGATAGCGGCAATCGCCGCGGGGAACGTATATGGTTCCGCCGTCGGCAAAGGGGAGGTTTGGGTCGCGATAACGGTGGCCGCACTGCTCGCATTGCTGGCTGCCGGCACCGGATACGGGGACGCGAGCTGGCGTTATCCGGTCGCACGCAGGCAGTTTGTACAGTTCGGCGTAGCGTCGGTCATCACCGTTGGCACCTTCGCTCTGGTCTATCTGACCGCCTATTACCTCGCCAAGCGCGGGCCGCTGCAACGCGCGCAGTCGATGGAACGCCGGGCCCCCCGCGCCACTGAAAGGTGAACCTTTGGAGCCCCATCCCTGATCCCAGCAACTACACGCCGATCAACGCCGAAAGCGCGGTGCGCTAATGCCACGCATACGCCTGCTTACCATCACCGTCACGCTTCTCGTTGCCCAGGTCCCGGCCGCTTGCGGGTTCGACGACGTCACGAAGGTGTCCACCCAAGACATTCCCATCGACGACGCCGTGCGGAAGATCAACGGTGCCGCCAAATGGGCGCATCTTCCAGCATCGCTGGTCCCGTTGGAAGCCACCGCTCATCAGACCACCGCTCCGATAGAGACCGACACCAGCATCAGCCTGGCTTTCAAGGCGCCGCTAGCCGACGTCGACACCTACCTGACCGCCATGCACGCGCGCAAGGACTACACCCTGGTGCGGCCCGCGAATGACTGTCCCCCGGCGCCGAGCGGACAGACTCCGGTACGACAACCACCGCCCCCATCGGCCGAGATGTGGTCTGACTCCGGGGTTTTCGAACGCTGCGCAGCTGTTGAGCAGTGGCAGATGTACAGCGATGAATGGACCACGCGAGGAACAACGGTCGGGACCCTCTATCGCCAGGCGGGCATTCACTCAAGTAACACGGGAGCTGTCAATGTCTTTTTTACACTGAGTGGGCACAAACTGTAGCTATCGCCTGCAGCGCCACCACACCTCACGCTGCAGCTGGCATTCTGATCCGGGCGGTCGCCGGCGCTTCAGCCGTTGACCGCCCCACGCAGCACCATTTCGAAACCGCGCAGGATGGTGTCGGCGTCGCGGCGATACTGCGGGTCATCGCAGTTGTCGGCCGACAGGGCCAGGCGGGCCACATACACCGTGCCGGCCGATTCCGCGGCCACGGCCAGGACTTCGGCGTCATGCTCGCGGGCGTTGGCCCATGCCGCCTGGTGGTACCGAAACAGCATCGCGGGGTGACCGCACACCTGCAGGGCCGTCGGGCGCATATTCGACGCGCCGCCACCGTCGATCATGATCGCCCGGCCTTGGCTTTCCAGCTCGGCTTCCGGTGTCTCCGCCACGGTGATCCCGGAGTCCATGATCAGCCAGGCGTGCGCGCGGTGGCCGTCGTGGGTGGGTTTGTCCGACCACATCGAGAGCCGAATGTCTCGGAGGCGGTGGTCCTGGATTTTCCAGCCGTCCGGCAACGGCACCCACAGCAGCGGTTCGACATCGTCGCGCGGCGTGATCGGCGTCAACGGCGCCGAGACGTGCTGACATCCGGCATCGCCGATACGCACGGCACTGCCGGCCGTCGACCGGGAGCACGCCGATACGCCCGCCGCGATCAGCCCTGCCGTCATCAGTGGCATCATCAATAGCGTGGCCCGCTCCACAGCTTGGATTATTGCGCACCAGGCCCGACCTTATATCCCGTGCATGACATGATTGCGACTGACGACAGCACCGGACTCGAACAGCTCAGCTCTGCTACTCACCCGGCGTGGGACGCCAAGGCATTCCGCCGGATCGTCGCCGCGGTGGAGTCTGTCCGGGAGGCCGATGCCGAACTGACTGCCGCGGTTCGGGAAGCCCGGAAGCGCGGCGACTCCTGGACCGCTATCGCCGTTGCGCTGGGCACCACGCGGCAAGCCGCACAGCAACGGTTCGGAAAGTTGACCGACTGATCCCCGTCTTCGCGGAGAGCGGAATCGCTACGGATAAGTCTCTACCACCCCTAGTCTCAACCGGGTGACGATTCGCCTTGGCTTCCAGATCCCCGACTTCTCCTACGGCACCGACGTTTCGAAGCTGTTCCCCACCGTCATCGCCCAAGCCCAAGAGGCCGAAGCGGCCGGGTTCGACGCGGTGTTCGTGATGGACCACTTCTACCAACTGCCCATGCTGGGCTCCCCCGACCAGCCGATGCTCGAGGCCTACACGACCCTCGGCGCGCTGGCCACCGCCACCGAACGCGTGCAGTTGGGCACGCTGGTCACCGGCAACACCTACCGCAACCCGGCCCTGTTGGCCAAGATCATCACCACCCTGGACGTCGTCAGCGCCGGCCGCGCGGTGCTGGGCATCGGCACCGGGTGGTTCGAGCTCGAACACGACCAGCTGGGTTTCGAATTCGGCACTTTCACCGACCGGTTCAACCGGCTCGACGAGGCGCTGCAGATCATCCTGCCGATGATCAGGGGTGAGCGGCCGACGTTCGAGGGCAAGTGGTACCGCACTTGGGAGGCGATGGCCGAACCCCGTTTCCGCGACCACATTCCACTGTTGATCGGCGGCAGCGGCGAGAAGAAGACGATCCCGCTGGCGGCACGCTACTTCGATCACCTCAACCTCATCACCGGATTCGACCAGATCCGCGCGAAGATGGACGTGGTGCGGCGCAGCTGCGAGGAGATCGGCCGTGATCCGGCCACGCTGGAAACCACCATGTTGCTCACCGCGCTGGCCGGCCAGAACGTCACCGCCGAGCAGATCCCCGCCGCGATGAGCCAGCGGATGGTGGCCGGCAGTCCGGAAGCGATCGCCGAGCAGATCAAGACCAAGGTGCTCGACGCCGGCGTCGGCGGGGTCACCATGAACATTCCCGGCTATACCCCCGGGGTGATCGCCGAGGTCGGCGCCGCGTTGCGCGAGGTGTTCGACGCCTGACGATAAGTGAAGTCAACCGACGTCGTTGACTTCACTTACGGCCTTAAGTGAAGTCAAACGTCATCCCAGCACCGTGCGCATCAGCATCACGTCGTAGGCGTTCCACAGCGACAACGTGAAGTACACCTCCTTGCCCGTCGACCACGGGTGCATGTAGGGCGCGTAGATGCCGCCGGGAATCTGGCCGGTGGGGATCAGCGTCTGCTCGGCGCTCCACGGGCCCTGCGGCGTGGGGGCGAATCGGGCCACCACGTCGTTGCCGCCGTTGCCGTACAGCGCCAGATACTGCCGCAGGTAGGTGTTGTACTGCACCGACATCTCGCCCACCGGTCCGGGGATCACCGGGGTGGCCGCGGCCGGGTTGTTCGGCACCCAGGAGCCGCTCTCGCCGTTCCAGTACTGGTACTTGGTGACGTCGGGGATGGCGCGCTCGGGCACTCGCGACAGGTACGCTGAGCCGCCGCGAGCGGCCGGGGTTCCGTAGGAGTACAGGTAGCCGTCACCGCCGCGCAAGAACGCGCCCTGCTGGAAGTTCTCGTTGCCGGGCACATAGCGTGCCCGGGGCACGTTCTCCGGCGCCGACGAGCGCACCGTCCCGGGATAGACCCCCCAGGTCTCGCCGTTGTCGCTGGACACCGCGATCGCCGAGTAGTTGGTGGACCATTCACCGTCACGGCCCCACTGCTTGACCGACATGAAGTTCAGGTACTGATTCCCGCCGATTCCGATGCCGGCGGTGGGAATCATGCTCTCCTGGTGCGGGGCCAGTTGGACGGCGGGAAGGATCTGCTTGGAGAAGTTCGCTTGGCGCAGCGGCGAACCCGAGTATTTGTTGCCGATTCCTCCTGGGCCCACCGTGATTCCGTCGGCCAGGTTGTTGTCCGCGCTGCGGAACAGCACATTGTGCCGCCACTGGTGGCCCTGCATCCGGCAGTAGCCGAAGGTGTCGCCGAATGCGTAGAGCACCTGACGGTTGGCGGGATCGCCGTTATCCCAGGGGATTCCGAGGTCGGTGCCGGAGATGCCGAATCGCTGCAGGGTTTGGTTGGGGCTGTTGGGCCCGGTCACCCACTCCACCAGCGAGGTCTGCGATCCGGCGATCGCCCCAGCGGCGTCGGCGGTCGACAGCCCCGGATCTGCGCCGGCGTTCGGAACGGGCTGCACCGGTTGAGCCGCATTCGGCACGGCCTGACCGGCCGGGTTGGGCACCGGTGGCACCACCGCCGCCTGCTGCTTGACCGTGCCGTTCGGGTTGATCAGCGCGGCGATCAGCGGGCCCAGCTTGGGCAGCGGCGCTTGATCGTTGGTGCCGCGGGGACGGCGCCCGGTCGGCAGCTGGCCCGCCGGCGTGCTCGGAGAACCGGGCGGTGGGTCGATATTGGCCTCGGGTGCATTGCAGGTCGCTGCCATCGCCGGCGAGGCGAACTCGGTGGCCAGAACCATCCCGAGCACGACCGCCGGCACCATCGCCGCCGAGACGATTCGACGCGTCGCCGACATGTCACACCTTTCTCAGGACCCCTGCGGGCCCCTCGCCTGATGTGACGATAGTGGCGGTTGAGGCGATTGTGACTATCGCATGATTGATAGCAACGCTTCCGTGACCGTGTCGCAACGGCTACCACGGGCAGCTAATCGGCCTCAGCGGCGAAACTCGGCGACCACCTCGGCGGCGCGCCGCAGCTGGTCGCGATCGGAACTGGTTGGGATCAGGTGGATCTCGTCGGCGCCCACCGCTTGGAAGCTGCGCAGCACCTCGAGGAGCTCGTCCTCGTTGCCCGCCCAGCCGGTAGTCGGGGCGATCGCCTCGACGTACTCGGCGGGAATCCAGTTCATGTAGCGCAGCAGATGTTCGCGCACCTGGTTGCGTGCGGCGTCGCGCTCACCCAGCGCGAACCAGAACGACGTCGCCAGATACGGCTTGCCGCGCCCGGCCTGCTGCCAGGCATCGCGGGCGACGTCGAACAGCTCATTCTGCTTGGCCACGTCGAGGTCCATCGTGATGCCGGCCAGACCTTCGGCCCAGGTCGCCGCGCTGCGCACGGTTTTCGGGCCGATGGAGCCGACCACCAGCGGCGGCCCGCCGGGTTGCGTCGGCGCCGGCCCGACCGGCAGCACCGACTCGGTGAGCTTCTCCCCCGCCCAGACGCGCTTCATCAGCGCGACCCGCTCGGCCATCTCCCGCATCGTCTGCGACGCCGGGTCAGCGCCCACGGCGCGATAGTCCTCATGGCGGCCACCCACGCCGATACCGACGGTGAGCCGCCCGCCACTGAGCAGATCCGCGGTGGCCAGCGCCTTGGCCAGCATCACCGGATCATGCAGTTGGGGAACGATGACGGTGGTCACCAGCCGCACCCGCTCGGTCCAGGCCGACAGCGCGCCCAGCAGCGTCAGGCTGTCGGGGTTGGTGAAGGCGATCCGCTCGCCCCAGCTCAGCGACGAGAACGGTCCCTCGTCTATCGCGCGTGCCCAGTCCCGCAGCAGCGTTGCGTCCAGATCCGGCTCCATCACCGGCATGGTCATTCCGACCTGCATGCCCGCGATTGTGGCACGGGCGCCGGGCACGACTGACACTGGGGGAATGAGTATTTCCTTCAATCACACCATCGTCGCCGCCCACGACAAGCGGGCCTCCGCGGCGTTTCTGGCGGAGCTGTTCGGCCTACCCGAACCGCAGCCGTTCGGTCACTTCATGGTCGTCGGGCTCGACCACGACGCCAGTCTCGATTACGCCGACGTGCCGGCTACCGAGGAGATCCCGCCGCAGCACTACGCATTCCTGGTGTCCGACGACGACTTCGACGCCATCTATGCCAAGATCTCCGCCCGCGGCATCGACCATTGGGCCGACCCGCGCGCCGAACGCCCCGGCGAGATCAATCACCGCGACGGCGGCCGCGGCGTATATTTCCGCGACCCCAGCGGTCATGCGATGGAGATCCTCACCCGACCCTATGGGTCAGGTGCGTAGCGCTCAGCTGCCGTGGCCGCGCTGGCGTTCCTGGGTGCGGTAGGTGGCGGCGAACTCGGCGACGTGCGCGGGCAGCTCACCTGAGGCCACATCGGCCAGGCTGGTCTGCTCGAGCACCGAGCGCATGCTGGCCCGCAGCGCCCGCCACACGTCGGTCAGTGCGGCGGTCGGTCCCGCATAGGGCAGATCGCCCATGCCGATGTCGCGGACGCTGGCCAGCGGCCCGTCGATGCAGCGCAGCACGTCGGCGACGCTGATCTCGGTGGCCGCGCGGGCCAGCTCGTAGCCGCCGTCACGGCCGCGCTGACTGCGCACCAGCCGGTCGGTGCGCAGATCCGACAGGATGTCGACCAGAAACTGCGCCGGGATGCCCTGAGCTGCGGCTATCTCGTCGGTCTTGACCAGGGTGCCGGCTTCGGCGGTGGCGAGCTGGACCATCGCCCGCACCGCATACTCCGCTTTGGCCGACATCCGCACCCTGGGGATTCTGCCATCTCACCGATCTGCGGCGACATCACCCGATTGCGGCGAGCACTGCTTGGGCATATTCCGGGCGACAGACCACCAGGTCAGGAAGCAAAGGGTCCGGCCGGTTGTAGGCCAGCGGCGAGCCGTCGATGCGCGACGTGTGCAGGCCGGCGGCCCGGGCCACGGCCACCGGCGCGGCCGAGTCCCACTCGTACTGCCCACCGGCGTGCACGTAGACATCAGCGGTGCCCTGCACGACGGCGGCGACCTTGACCCCGGCCGAGCCCATCGGCACCAGCACCCCGTCGAGGCGCTCCCGCACGGTTTCGGCGACCGCCGGCGGGCGGCTGCGGGACACCGCGATGCGGGGCGGGCCGGGATGTGCGGGCGGGGCGGCCACGGTCGGCGTGGCCAAGGTGATGCCGCGTGCCGGCAAGGCGATGGCGCCAGCGACCAGTTCTCCGGCGTGCCACAGCGCAACGTGCACGGCCCAGTCGTCGCGCTCCGGCTCGGAGAATTCCCGGGTGCCGTCCAGCGGGTCGACGATCCACACCCGCTCGGCGTGCAGCCGGACCGGGTTGTCGGCGCCCTCCTCCGACAGCACCGCGTCGTCCGGGCGCTCGGTGGCCAGCGCCGTCATCAGGTAGTCGTGAGAGCGCTTGTCGCCGGCGGCTTTCCGCTCGGCCTGTGGCGCGTCGGCCAGTTCCTCGCGGACGCTCAGCAGCAACCGGCCCGCGTCGGCGGCGAGCTGGGCGGCCAGCTGGTGGTCGTTCATTTCCGGGCGTCGATCGCGGCGATCACCTGGCGGGCCTGCGCATCGACGCTGTCCTGCGGGCTCAGCCGCACGTCCGGGTTGCGCGGCCGCTGGTACGGGCTGTCGATGCCGGTGAAGTGCGTGATCAGCCCGGCGCGGGCTTTTGCGTACAGTCCCTTGGGGTCTCGCTGCTCGCATTCCTCCAGCGGGGTGTCGCAGAACACCTCCACGAAATCGAACCCGGCGTCGGTGTGCACCTGGCGGGCCAGCTGGCGATGTTCGATCAGCGGGCTGATCGCCGGTACCAGCACGATCTGGCCGGAATCGGCCAGCAGGGTCGCCACGTGCGCCAGCCGGCGCAGGTTCTCGGCGCGGTCGGCCATCGAGAACCCGAGGTCGGCGTTGAGGCCGTGCCGCAGGTTGTCGCCATCGAGAACGTAAGCCGGCGTACCTCTTTCGAGCAGCAGCTGCTCGACCCGCATCGCCACCGACGACTTACCGGCGCCGGACAGTCCGGTCAACCACACCGTGCGGCCCTTCGACAACCGGTCGGTGGCGGTGACCAGCGACTCGTGGCGCACCGTGTTCGGGCTGGCGGCGCGGCCCGACACATCGCGCAGCACCATGCCGGCCGCGACCGTGCCGTTGGTGGCCTGGTCGATGAGGATGAACGATCCGGTCGCATCGTTGCGGGTGAATTCGTCCAGCATCAGCGGCACCTGAGCGCGCAGCGACACCCGGCCGAGCTCGTTGAGCTGCAACGAATTCGCTTCCTTGTCCCGGTGCAAGGTGTTGACGTCGAGGCGGTAGTCCAGCGCCATCACCTTCACCCGGGTGGTGCGGGTGGTGTGTTTGATGATGTAGTCGTTGCCCGGCCGCAGCGTCGCCCCGTCTGCCATCCAGCACACCGTGGCGTCGAAGTCCTGGGCGATGCGGGGCTGGTTGTTGGTGCGGGCGATCATGTCGCCGCGGGAGATGTCGATGTCGTCATCGAGACTGACCGACACCGCCATCGGCGGGAACGCTTCGTCCACGGCGCCATTGGGGCCTTCGATCGCCGCGATCCGGGTCGGCTTGCCTGACGGCAGCACCACCACGTCGTCTCCGGGACGCAGCACCCCGCTGGCCACCGTGCCGGCGTAGCTGCGGTGGTCGGCGTGTTCGTGGGTCTGGGGACGGATCACGTACTGCACCGGGAAACGCACGTCCACCAGGTTGCGGTCACCGGCGATGTAGACGTCTTCCAGGTGCGACAGCAGCGCCGGGCCGTCGTAGTAGGGGGTTTTGTCGGACTTGGTCACTACATTGTCGCCGAGCAGCGCCGAGATCGGGATGGTCGTCACGTCGTGCACGTCCAGGCGGGTGGCGAACGAGTGGAAGTCGTCGCGGATCGCCTCGAATTGCTCGGCGTCCCAGTCGATCAGGTCCATCTTGTTGACCGCGAGCACAATGTGGCGGATGCCCAGCAGCGACGCCAGGAAGGTGTGCCGGCGGGACTGCTCCTGCAGGCCGTGCCGCGCATCGACCAGCACGATCGCCAGCTGGGCGGTCGAAGCGCCGGTCACCATGTTGCGGGTGTACTGGATGTGCCCGGGCGTGTCGGCGATGATGAATTTCCGCTTGGGCGTGGCGAAGTAGCGGTAGGCGACATCGATAGTGATGCCCTGCTCACGCTCGGCGCGCAGCCCGTCGGTGACCAGCGCCAGGTCGGTGTAGTCATGACCGCGCTCCCGCGAGGTCCGCTCCACCGAGGCCAGCTGGTCCTCCATGACGGCCTTGGAGTCGAACAGCAGCCGCCCGATCAGCGTCGATTTGCCGTCGTCGACCGAACCGGCCGTGGCGATACGAAGCAGCGTGGTTGCCGCACTCATCAGAAATACCCCTGCCTCTTGCGGTCTTCCATGCCTGCTTCGGAGATCCGGTCATCAGCGCGGGTCGCGCCGCGCTCGGTCAGCCGCGACACCGCGGTCTCAGCGATCACCTCGTCGACGGACGCCGCCGTCGACTCCACACAACCGGTGCAGGTGACGTCGCCGACGGTGCGGAAGCGCACCGAGGTCTCGAACACCTCCTCGCCGTCGCCGGGCCGCAGGAATTCGTGGTCGGCCAGCAGCATGCCGTCGCGCCGGAAGACTTTGCGCTGGTGCGCGAAATAGATTGAGGGCAAGGTGATTTCCTCGGCACCGATGTAGGACCAGATGTCGAATTCGGTCCAGTTCGACAGCGGGAAGACCCGGATGTGCTCACCGGCGCGGTGCCGGCCGTTGTAGAGGTTCCACAGCTCGGGGCGCTGGGCCTTGGGGTCCCACTGGCCGAACTCGTCGCGGAAGCTGAACACCCGCTCCTTGGCGCGCGCCTTCTCCTCGTCGCGCCGGGCGCCGCCGAACGCCGCGTCGAACTTGTTCTCGGCGATCGCCCGCAGCAAGGTGACGGTCTGCAGCGGGTTGCGCGACGGCCCGTCGTCGATCACCCGACCGGCGTCAATGTCGTCTTGCACACTGGCCACCACCAGTCGCACCCCGGTCTTCTCGACCAGTTCGTCACGTGCGGCGATGACCTCTTCGAAGTTGTGGCCGGTGTCGACATGCATCACCGGGAACGGCAGCCGGCCCGGCGCGAACGCCTTGACCGCCAGGTGCAGCATGACGATGGAGTCCTTGCCGCCGGAGAACAGCAGCACTGGCCGCTCGAACTCCGCGGCCACCTCTCGGATGATGTGGATGGCCTCGGCTTCCAGGGTGCGCAGATGCGTCAGTTGATAGTGCCCGGCCGTGGTCGGCGCCGTGGGCGCGGTGATGTTGCTGGTCATAACTTCCTCGGACAGTTTCCCGATAATCTTGGTGAGATTTACCAGATTTATTGGTTATAAGCGGTTATGTAACCAGGCGGACCGGGCGGCTGTCAACGTGATCCCGCGCTCGCCCCAGGGCGCGCAGTTGTACGTGATTTTCGGCGTGTCGCCGTGCAAACCCGCGCCCTCGCCGCAAGGAGGGCGGGGAGGAGCTACAGGGTGACTTCCCCGAGCTTGCCGGTGGCGACGTCGAAGACGAACCCGCGCAGTGAGGTGGTTTGGGTGATGAACGGGCTGGCTTGGACCCTCCGCAACGAGTGGCGGACGTCTTCCTCGGCATCGGGGAAGGCCTCGGCGGCCCACGGCGGCCGCAGCCCGGTCTCCTCCAGGACGGCGCGCTTGAACTCGTCGTCGGTGAAGGTGAGCATCCCGCAGTCACTGTGGTGGATCAGGATGATCTCCCGGGTTCCCAGCAGCCGTTGGCTGATCGCCAAGGAACGGATCGCGTCGTCGGTGATCACCCCGCCGGCGTTGCGGATGCAGTGCGCTTCGCCCTCGTGGATGCCCAACGCGCGATGGACGTCGAGCCGGGCGTCCATACAGGCGACGATTGCGACGTGCTTGCTCGGTGGCATCGGCAGTGGGCCCTTGAAGGTCTTCGCATACTCGGCGTTGTTGGCCAGGTAATCGTCGGTAACGGTCACAGGCGTCTCCATCTGTCGCAGTGCGCAGGCAGATCCTAGTGAAGAAGCAACCGGAATCCACGGTTAAAAATCATTCGGATCAAAGGGCTGCGGCAGTGCCTGAATCCGGAGATTTCCTCGGCGTGTCGACCGGGGACGCGCACTCTCAGCCGGCAGGCCTTTACCCTGTGCTGATGCCGCACGTCTGCGAGGCCGCGCCGTGATGCGGTTCCTGGCCGGCCGGGCGCTGAACTACCTGGTGCTGCTGGGCCTGGCCTCGTTTCTGACGTTCTGCCTGACCTCGCTGGCGTTCGCCCCGCTGGACAGCCTGATGCAGCGCAACCCACGTCCCCCGCAAGCCGTCATCGACGCCAAAGCCGCCGAACTGGGCCTGGACAAGCCCATTCCGCTGCGCTACGCGCACTGGGCCTCGCACGCCGTCCGCGGCGATTTCGGCGTCACCGTCACCGGGCAGCCGGTCTCGGCGGAATTGGGCCGGCGCATCGGGGTCAGCCTGCGCCTGTTGGTGGTGGGCTCGTTGGCCGGCACCCTCATCGGCGTGGTGGCCGGTGCCTGGGGGGCGGTGCGCCAATACCGGCTCTCCGACCGGGTCATCACCCTGGCCGCGCTGCTGGTGCTGTCGGTGCCCACGTTCGTGCTGGCCAACCTGGTGATCCTGAGCGCGCTGCGGGTGAACTGGGCGCTGGGCGCGCAACTGTTCGACTACACCGGGGAGACCTCCCCCGGGTTGGTCACCGGCTTCTGGCCGGGACTGGCCGACCGCGTGCAGCACCTGGTGTTGCCGTCGCTGACCCTGGCGCTGGGCGCCGCGGCCAGCTTCAGCCGCTATCAGCGCAACGCGATGCTTGATGTGCTCGGCCAGGATTTCATCCGCACCGCACGAGCCAAGGGCCTGACCCGGCGGCGTGCGTTGTTCAAACACGGGCTGCGCACCGCGCTGATCCCGATGGCAACCCTGTTCGCCTACGGGGTGGCCGGGCTGGTCACCGGGGCGGTGTTCGTGGAGAAGATCTTCGGCTGGCACGGTATGGGCGAATGGGTGGTGCAGGGGGTGGCGACCCAGGACACCAACATCGTCGCGGCGATCACCGTGGAGATCAGCGCCACGCACACCCCGATCAGCATCGATTTCTGCATGCCGCGCAGGATCTGCGCCAACAGGTCCTGGCCCAATGCGTTGGTGCCCAGCCAATGCCGCGAGCCCGGCGGGACCAGCAGCGCGTCGTAGTCCAGGTCGGTGTAGGAGTAGGGCAGCAGGCCAGGCAGGGCGTAGCAGCCGACGAACATCACCGCCAAAAGCGCCAGTGCACCCACTGCGGCGCGGCTGCGCAGGAAGCGGCGCAGCACCAGGGTGCGCCGGGAGGCGAATTCGATCTCGGTGCTCATGACACCCGCACCCGGGGGTCGAGCAGCGCGTAGATGACGTCGGAAAGCAGTCCGGCCAACAGCACCACCGCACCGGAGAACACGGTGATCGCCGCGACGATGTTGGTGTCCTGGGTCGCCACCCCCTGCACCACCCATTCGCCCATACCGTGCCAGC